>CAZPLU010000014.1:0-30951 GCA_964587625.1 uncultured Eubacteriales bacterium | reverse complement strand
AGCCATAAAATCACTTCGCGAGAGGATTGAATTTGATATGCCCGAACTCCAAAACAACGCGTTCCTCGCCGTTGTCATCCTGAGCGGAGCGCACAGCGCGCAGCCGAAGGATCTCGGATTGAGCAATGCCAAACGGCAGCCATAAAATCACTTCGCGAGAGGATTGAATTTGATATGCCCGAACTCCAAAACGCCGCATTCCTCAAAATCGGCTACGGCCTGTACCTTTTGAGCGCCGGCAATTCCCAAAAACAAAACGGCAGCATCAATAACACGGTCATGCAAGTTACGGATCTGCCGAAGCAGCTTGTCGTCACGGTCGGTAAACTGACGCTGACCCATGAATTGATCGCCGAGACCGGTTTGTTCAATGTCTCGGCGCTCACCGTCGACGCCCCGTTTGAATGGTATCAGCGGTTCGGGTATCAAAGCGGCCGCGCCGCCGATAAATTCGACGGTTTCCCCGATGTCGAGCGCTCCGAAAACGGTTTGTTTTACCTGACCAAGTACGCCAACGCCCTGTTTTCGGGCAAAGTCACTTTTTCCAAGGACCTCGGCACGCACACGCTGTTTATCGCCGACGCCACCGAGGCGCGCGTCCTCTCGGACGGCGAATCGGTCAGCTATCAATATTATTTCGACCGTATCAAGCCCAAGCCCGAAAAATCAAACAATCAAAAGAAGGGTTATGTCTGTAAAATCTGCGGCTGGATTTATGAGGGCGATCCCCTGCCCCCGGACATCATCTGCCCCCTCTGCGGCTACGGCGCGGAAGAATTCGAGCCGATCGGGTAGAACCCGTGACGGATCGCAATCCGTTTCAAACGCGTCATCGAATCTGCCACCCGCAGGCTTGATAGCGCGCGTTACCCGCCTCGGAGTAAAAATCAATTTCCCCACAACGCTCCGGCATCAGCAAGTCAAATATTATTTTAACCTTATAACCGCTTCGTTCTTCCCGAAAGGATGACCGCGTGAAAATCGACCGTCTGTATGCGCTCACCGTCTATCTGCTGAACCACGGCAAGACCCCGGCCAGCGTGCTTGCGCGCCGGTTCGAGGTCTCGGTGCGCACGATCCAGCGCGATATCGACGCGTTATGCCGTGCCGGGATTCCTGTCTCGGCCGTCACGGGCGCGAACGGCGGCTATGAGCTGACCGACACTTTTTCGATGCAGCGCCACGCGGCCACCAAGACCGATTACGCCCATATCCGAACGGCGCTGCGCGGCCTCGCCACCGCCACCAACGACCCCGAGGTCGGCGCGACGCTCGAAAAGCTCTCCGCGCTCTCCGGCCCCGACGAGAGCGGTTTGATTTTGGACTTTTCGGTGCTGCGCGAGGGCGATGAAACTTTACTTCGGACGCTTCAATCGGCCATCCGCCAAAAACGCGCGGTCAGCTTTTCCTACACCAACGCCGAGAACGTGACCCGCACCCATACGGTCGAGCCCGTCGCCGCGGTCTACCGGTGGTACGCCTGGTACTTGCTGGCCTATTCCCGCGTCCGCGACGATTACCGCACTTACAAACTCGTGCGCATGCGCGACCTCGAGATCACCGACAGCACCTTCACCCGCGAGCACGCGAGCGCCGACGCCCTGCTGCGCGCCGCCGATCAAAAGGATCCCCGCCCGGTCACGACCGTCAAGGTGCGCTGCGAAGCCGAGGCCAAGGCGCGGGCGGTCGAGTATCTGAACGGAAACATTATCGAGGAATTTGAAAACGGCGACGCGCTGATGACCCTGCATGTGATGGAAAACGAGGCCTTCTGGCTCGGCATGCTGCTCTCCCTCGGCGGTGGCGTCGAGGTGACCGAACCCGAACACATCCGAAAGCGCATTCTGGCCGCCGCCGAAAATATCGTAAAATTATATCGAAAACTATGACATTCAGTTGTCGTAATTTCTCCGTTAAAATAACCATATAAAACAGCGGAGGTTATTATGACGGTAAAGGACATAGAAAAAAGTTATGGGGTTTGCGGGTTGGTATGCGCCCTGTGCAGTTATCGTTCAAACTGCGCGGGCTGCCGGGGGAAAGACGGCGACTGCGAAATCAAGACCTGCTGCCGGTCGAAGGGACTACCTTATTGTTATGAATGCGGCGAATGGCCATGCGAAAAGAAGATGCACAAGAATATCCGCACCAGAGCGTTCAATTCGGCCGCCAAAACCGAGGGACTGGGCAAACTCGCGGAATATTTACATAAAAACCTTGATCGCGGTGTTTTCTACCACAAACCGGGCGCATTGACCGGCGATTACGATCATTACACGACCGAACAGGAAGTGATAAAACTACTGAAAAGCGGCAGGCCCGACCCGTATGAAAAATGCCCGGAATTTGAAACCGCACGTTTTATATTCAGGCAGGTTCGCGAGGAAGACGCGGAAGAATTGCTCCGGGCCTTTTACGGCGATTTGACCGGATGGATGTTTTACGGCAATGATATGTGCAAAAGCATATTTGCCGGCCGTTATGCGACATCGGAAGAAATGGGGAGATGTATTCGCTCCTGGCTTGCGGCATATAAAAACAGATATTACATCCGGTTGACTGTGATCGACAAACAGACGGAAAAGGCAATCGGAACAATCGAAATTTTTGACCATATCCACAGTGAAAAGAATTGGAAGTCGGATGTTGTCAGACAATCGTTTGTGCTGCATATCGATTTCGCAGTTCCTTATGAAACGCAAAAATATCTTTCGGAATTATTAACCCTTGCAGATCAGAAATTTTTCCGTCTTTTCGGCTTCGAATATTTGCTGATAAGAGCCGTCCCTGCCGCGACAGAGCGAATCGCGGCCCTGACAGCCACCGGTTATGAACCTTTTTTCTGGGAACCCGGGCGTGAACACTACTACATGAAAAGGAGACCCTTGTGATGGAACTCGAAATCCGAAAATTGACCCCCGACCTCGCGGAGGAGTACGCGCGTTTTTTTGACACGACACCCCACTGGGATCATGCAAACAGAGACGAGTTACCATGCTATTGCGTGACCTGGCGCAACGACGATACCTATGTGGGCAACGACCATTGGTATCCGACCGAGGAGGTGAGACGGGAGCGCGCCGTCCAATTTGTCAAATCCGGCAGCATTCAGGGCTATCTCGCTTACCACGGCGGGAGGATCGTGGGATGGTGCAACGCCACCGCGGATTGCCAGGGCGGCGCCAATTATCTGCGCGATTATTGCCCGATAGAGGAATACCGCGCGGACATAAAAGTAAAATCTATATTTTGTTTCGTGATCGCGCCGGACATGCAGCGAAAGGGCATTGCTACGCGGCTGGTGGAGCGCGTCTGCAGTGACGCCGCCGACGACGGGTTCGACTTCGTCGAGGCGTATGTTAATAAAGAATTTAAAGAGTTCCATGAGACAGGCCATGATTTCAGGGGCCCTTTGGCGATGTATGAAAAATGCGGGTTTTATCAATGCGCCGAACGAGACGGCAGAGTGGTTGTGCGAAAAGCATTAAAGTGATTTGATGATAAATGATAAAAAGGAGACCTTGAGATGGAACTTGAAATCCGCGCTTTGACCCCCGAACTGCTCGCCGACTATTTGGAATTTTTCGACCGCGTCGCCTTTGCCGACCATCCCGAATGGTCGCAGTGTTATTGTTTGGCTTTTCATTTTGAACCATCCTGGGACGCCGAGGACGCAGAGCGAAAAAATCCTTGGCGCGAACGGGCGATAAAATTTGTGCGCGAGGGGACAGTTCGGGGTTATCTCGCTTATGCGGACAGCAAAGTCGCGGGTTGGTGCAACGCGAACGACAAAAAAAATTACGCGGCGTTGAAATGCAGCGTAAAACCTGAAATATGGGAAACGAATGAGAATGAAAAAGTGAAATCCGTCGTCTGCTTCCTCGTCGCGCCCGATCTGCGCAAAAAAGGCATTGCGACAAAATTGCTTGAACGCGCCTGTACCGACGCAAAAGCCGACGGGTATGAATTCATCGAGGGATATCCTCCGTTCGGTGACTGCGGCATGTACGCCGCCCATCACGGGACAGTCGCGCTATTTGAAAAATGCGGGTTTGCCGTTTATAAGCAATCCGGCGACGGCTGCGTCATGCGGAACCATTTTGGGAATCGATGATGGACAAGGTAGCGGAGCAGATTTTGCGAAGGCGCATGCACGGGCTGTATCTGTCGCGCAGTTGCGGAAATATCGCCGAACTCTCGCGCGAGCTTCTGGGGCTGCACTGCTGGTTTCACCGCAACGTCGCTTTCTCCGCGCTGATCCGCGGCGCGAATCTGGCGGGCTGGAAGACCGCTCTTATCAAGACGTGGATCCACCACGCGCTGCACGGCGTTGCGCCCGACGATTTGCCGACGCTGCTCGCGGTCCACGCGGGCGGATGGCGCTGGGGGGAGCGGTATAAAGAAATCGCCGACAGGGTGGTCGGCCTGATGGAGGACGGCGTCTATTCCCGCGCCGAAATGCGCGTGATTTTTGCGGATCATTATGACCGGCAGACCATCGACAGGGCGCTGTCTCCGTGGGGCGGTATTTTTTGCGAACTGGCGCGAAACGGCAAGGTCGCCTTCCGCGATATGACCAGCCGCGACTTCGATTTGATCGACGCCGAGCCGACGCAGACGTTCGGGGAGGTCCTGCCCGGATTGTTCCGCAGATTCCTCGCGGCTTACGGCCCCGCGACGCTCGCGGACGCGGCGTGGTTCTTCGGGCTGTGGAAAGAAAAGAAAAAGGCGCTTTCCGCTTTGAATCTGGACGAATATGCGCGGTTCGAACATAACAGGAACATCTATTATGATATCGATGGCAAAACAGAGGTGGGCGACATCCCCGAATTGACGCTGTTATCCGGTTTCGACCCGCTGATCGTTTCGTACACGGACAGAAGCGCGGTTTTGCCGCCCGAATACAAAAACGCGGTCATCATGAAATCGGGCATCTGCCTGCCGACCGTCGCCGTGAACGGGCAAGTCGCCGGGCTTTGGAACATCAAAAAAGGGGAGCCGGTCGTGGAGTTCTTCACCGCGCAACCCAAACACCTCAAAGACCTCACCGCCGACATGGTTGACGACATTTGCTTGCAAACTGCGGGATTGGTGTAAACATGCAAGCACCTTTGGAACCGTTTACCCCATGATGAAAACAATCCCGTTTTCTCTGCAATATTGCGCGCCGTAGTCGCCGTAACAGATGGCGGTCAGCTTGTCGCACTCCTCAAAAACGCCCTCGCCGATTTTCGTGACGCTTGCCGGAATCGTGATGCGGGAAAGCGCCGAACACCTGAAAAACGCACTGTATTCGATCTCGGCCACACCGTCGGGAATTTGGATGCTCTCCAGTGCGCTGCACCCCGAGAAACCGCAAAACTCAATCCTTTTCAACGCCGCCGGCAATGTGGCGGACCTCAACCCGCCGCACTCGGAAAACGCGCCGTAACCGATTGACGTCACGCCGTCGGGAATTTCAATATGTGTTAAAGCGGTACAGTTGGAAAAAGCGAATTTTTGAATCTCGGTCAGCTTCTCGGACAATGTGACCTTTTTCAAAGAAGCGGACTCCGAAAACGCGCCCCAGCCGATCGAAACCACCGTGTCGGGCAGCGTCACTTCAGTGACATTCAAACCGGCAAACGCCCAGTCGCCGATACCCACCACGGTTTTGCCGTCAATCTCATCCGGCACCGTGACGGTCGAATTCGCGCCGTTATATTTGGTGATTTGGATGCCGTCGTTCAACTGTAAGTATTCGTAATCATATTTTTCGGGGATCGAAAACGCCGCAAGCACCGCCGAACCCGCCGAGCCGAGCGGCGCTTCCGGCGGCGGGATGCACGCGGGCAATATAAGCAACCCTATTGCCACAGCGAAAACCCATGTCTTTTTCATATCCGTTGCATCCTTTCGATTTCCTATCTTGCCAAAAGCAAAAGACCGCCATGCCGGCGGTCCTTTTACGGTTATCAATTATACCAGCTCGATGACGGCCATTTCGGCGGCGTCACCGCGGCGGGGACCGGTCTTGATCACGCGGGTATATCCGCCGTTTTTGCTCCCATATTTCGGCGCGATCTCATTGAACAGCTTGGCTGCGACGCTCTCTTTTGTGACAAAAGAAAAGACCTGCCGTTTTGCATGCAGCGTATTCTGTTTTCCGAGCGTAATCATCCGATCCGCCAGCGCGCGGACTTCTTTGGCGCGGGTGACGGTCGTCTCAATCTTGCCTTTTTCCAGCAGGTAGGTGACCATAGCCCGCAGCATGGCGGTTCTGTGCTCACTCGGCCTGCCGAGTTTTCTGGTTCCGGGCATCGTTTCCACACTCCTTAAATCAAAGCCGATAACGGCATCATTATTCGTCGTCGTTTTTGAGCGAAAGACCCAAAGAAGCCAGTTTCCCGACCACTTCATCCAATGATTTGCGACCGAGGTTGCGCACCTTGATCATCTCGTCCTCGCTCTTGTTGATCAGGTCCTCGACGGTATTCAAACCCGCGCGTTTGAGGCAATTGAACGACCGAACCGAGAGTTCGAGATCGTCGATCGCCATCTCCAGCACTTTTTCCTTGTTCTTCTCGCTGCGCTCGACCAAAATATCGCTGTCGGCCGCGCCCTCGGAGAGAGAGATGAAAAGAACCAGCAGTTCGCTCAAAATTTTTGCGCCCAAGGATACGGCGTCACGGGCGGAAATCGTGCCGTCCGTCCACACCTCGAGCGTGAGTTTGTCATAGTCCGTCACATTCCCCACACGGGTGTTTTCAACCGTGTAATTTACTTTGGTGACGGGCGTATAAATAGAGTCGACGGGAATCACGCCGATCACGGAGGAGTTGTCCCGGTTCTTTTCGGCCGAGACATAGCCCCTGCCCTTGTCCAGAACGATTTCCATGTTCAGCTTGGCGCCCGCGCTGAGTGAAGCGATATGCATGGACGGATTCAAAACTTCCACTTCCGCGTCGGCCTTGATGCTGCCCGCGGTGACCTCACATTCGTCCTGCGCTTCGATGTAGACCGTCTTGGACTCATCTGAGAAGAGCTTGACCGCGAGTGACTTGATGTTCAAGATGATCTCGGTCACGTCTTCTTTAACGCCGGGAATGGTGGAAAATTCGTGTTGTACGCCATCTATTTTTACCGACGTCACCGCCACACCGGGCAGTGACGAGAGTAAAACTCTTCTCAAACTGTTCCCGAGCGTCGTGCCGTAACCGCGCTCAAGCGGTTCGACGATGAACTTGCCGTAGGAACCGTCCGACTTCATTTCGCTGATCTCTATTTTGGGCTTTTGAATCTCCAACAATTAAAACCCTCCTTTATCCGGGTAAGCACGCAATTTTTGACAACCGCGTGAACAAACGATATCTCCCTTTTTTGCCGTAAAAACACGGACTATACGGGAATATCGAATTATTTCGAATACAACTCGACGATCAGACGCTCTTCGACCTGCAGGTCGATCTCGTCTCGTGTGGGCAGCGCCGCGACATTCGCGGTCATGTTCGCCTTGTCGGCGGACAGCCATGACGGAATGGGCTTCGCGTTGCTTTCGAACTGATCCTTAAACGTCTCGACGGAGCGGCTGGATTCTTTCATCGCAACCACATCGCCGGCTTTGCACAGATAAGAGGGGATGTTGACGATTGAACCGTTTACCGTGAAATGGCGGTGCAGAACCATCTGTCGGCCTTCTTTGCGCGAAGACGCAAAACCGAGGCGGTAGACAATGTTGTCCAGACGGCTCTCCAAAATACGGAGCAGGTTCTCGCCCGAGACGCCCGGCTGCTTGATCGCCATATCAAAGTATTTGCGGAACTGGCTCTCCAAAACGCCGTAGTAACGTTTTGCCTTCTGCTTTGCGCGCAGCTGGAGGCCGTATTCACTGGTCTTTTTTCTGCCCTGCCCGTGCTGTCCGGGCATACCCGGTCTGCGGGACACGGCGCATTTGTCGGTGTAGCAACGGTCGCCCTTCAAAAAGAGTTTTTGGCTCTCTCTGCGGCACAGACGGCACACCGAATCGGTATATCTTGCCATTTACTCAATCCTCCATCAAACTATACGCGTCTTCTTTTCGGCGGACGGCAGCCGTTGTGCGGAATGGGCGTGACGTCTTTAATCAGCGTGATGTCCAAACCGGTGGCCTGGAGCGCTCTGATCGCGGCCTCACGTCCCGAACCGGGGCCTTTGACGAAGACGTCAACGGTCTTCATGCCGTGGTCGATTGCGAGTTTGGCCGCCGCTTCGGCAGCCGTCTGCGCCGCAAACGGCGTGGACTTCTTGGAGCCGCGGAATCCCATCTCGCCCGAGCTCGCCCATGAGATGACGTTGCCCTGCGTATCGGAAATGGTGACGATGGTGTTGTTAAAACTCGACTGGATGTGTGCGACGCCGCGGTCAATGTTTTTACGCTCTTTGCGGCGGCGTGTCGCGGTGGTTGTCTTTTTTGCTGTAGCCATTTTTCGTGATTCCCTCCCCGCCTACTTCTTCTTGTTCGCGATGGTACGCTTGGGACCCTTGCGGGTTCTGGCGTTGGTCTTGGAGCGCTGACCGCGCACCGGCAGACCCTTGCGATGACGTGTCCCGCGATAGGAGCCGATCTCGACGAGCCGTTTGATGTTGAGCTGCACCTCGCGGTGCAGATCGCCTTCGACCCGGTAGCTGTGATCGATGCACTCCCTGATCTTGGAGACGTCCTCCTCGGTCAGATCCTTGACGCGGGTATCGGGATTCACGCCCGTCCGGGCGAGGATATCGTTAGAGAGCTTGCGGCCGATCCCGTAAATGTAGGTCAGCCCGATCTCCACCCGTTTTTCACGGGGCAGATCAATACCGGCAATTCGTGCCAAACAAATACACCTCCGTTTAGTTTGTCAGCTCTAACCCTGACGCTGTTTGTGCTT
Source organism: uncultured Eubacteriales bacterium (assembly GCA_964587625.1). GTDB lineage: Bacteria > Bacillota > Clostridia > Oscillospirales > JAKOTC01 > DAOPZJ01. The sequence goes on along the minus strand of CAZPLU010000014.1, from coordinate 22,066 downwards.
GGGGTTTTCGCAAATAATCATGATCCGGCCTTTGCGCTTGATCACCTTGCACTTTTCGCACATGGGTTTCACTGAAGGTCTCACTTTCATTTTGTTGCCTCCTAAATGCTCACTTTGAGCGCCATGTTATCCTGCCCTTGGTCAGGTCATAGGGTGAAATTTCAACCGTGACTTTGTCTCCGGGCAAAATGCGGATAAAGTTCATCCGCAGCTTTCCTGAAATGTACGCCAAAATCTTGTGTCCGTTCGCGAGCTGAACGGTGAACTGGGCGTTTGGAAGTGCCTCTGTGATCACGCCTTCCAATTCAATGACATCATCTTTCGACAAGCAACTACCTCCCTCAATCCGTTGTCGTCAGCGGTTCCCCGCCGTCGGCCGTAACTAAAACGGTGTGTTCAAAATGTGCGGAATTTTTTCCGTCCGTTGTGACCACTGTCCAGTTGTTGTCGAGGATATCGATTTCCCGGCCGCCGGCGTTGACCATCGGTTCGATTGCGATCGTCATGCCCTCGACAAGCCGCGGGCCGTATCCGGGACTTCCGAAATTGGGAACCTCGGGATCCTCGTGGAGTTGCTCGCCGACCCCGTGTCCGACATATTCGCGCACCACCGAAAATCCGGCGCCCTCCGCCGCTTTTTGCACCGCGTCGGAAATGTCTCCGATTCTGTTTCCGGCCTTTGCGGCAGTGACTCCCGCGGACAATGCGATCTTCGTGACCTCAAGCAGCCGCCGGTCTTCGGGGTCGCATTCACCCACCGGAAAAGTCGCCGCCGTATCCCCGTGGAAGCCGCCGTAGAAAGCGCCCACATCGATACTGACGAGATCTCCTTTGCACAGTTTCCGTCCGCCGGGGATCCCGTGGATGACCTCGTCATTGACCGAGATGCAGGTGGAAGCCGGAAAACCGTTATATCCCAAAAAGCTGGGTTTTGCCGATTGGGAGAATATATATTTTTGGATGGCGGCGTCAATCCGGGCGGTGGTATTGCCCTCTCTGATCTCGGCCGCGCCCACGGCCAGCGCGTTTGCGGCGATTCTACAGGCGCGCCGCATCTGCTCCAGCTGGGAACCATTCTTAACGGCTATCATAGACCCAGTACCTTGAGGATGTCTTTTGCCGTCTCTCGGGCATCCTTTTCGCCGTCCGCTTCGACAAGCAGTCCCTTGTCGGCGTAGTACCTTTCGAGCGGCTTGGTTTGGTTTCGATAGACCTCGAGGCGTTTTTGGACGGTCTGCGGCTCGTCATCGCTCCGGATCTCGAGGGCTTCTCCGCAGTTGTCGCAAATATTTTCCCGCTCCGGTCGCTTGCTCTCGATGTGGTACACCGCGCCGCAGGCGGCGCAGCTTCTTCTGCCGCCGATGCGTTTGACAATCAACTCATCCGATGCCCGGATATTGATCACCCGGTCGATTGAAACGCCCATCCTGTCGAACGTCTCCGCCTGTGCGAGGGTGCGGGGAAATCCGTCGAATAAAAACCCGTTTTTACAGTCCTCTTCTTGGATACGCGATTTGACAATGCCGATGATGACGTCATCGGGGACGAGCTGACCGCTCTCGATAAAGGACTTGGCCTCCAATCCGAGCGGGGTCTCGTTCTTGATCGCGGTTTTAAGGATATTGCCCGTTGAAATCGCGGGAATTTTCAGGATTTTGCACAGCAGTTCCGCCTGCGTTCCTTTCCCCGCGCCGGGCGCTCCGAGCAGAATCAATCTCATGTTTATTCGAGGAATCCCTTGTAATGCCGCATCAGCATCTGGGATTCAAGTGTTCTGGAGGTCTCGAGCGCAACACCCACGATGATGATGATGGTGGTGCCGCCGAGCGCCAGGTTGATACCGGTTATAGATCCGCTGATCATCGGAACCAAAACAACGACCGCCAGTGAAACCGCGCCAATCAAAACAATCCTTGACAGAACGCGGGAGATATAATCCGAAGTGGGCTTGCCGGGGCGGATTCCCGGGATTGTTCCGCTGTTTTTACGCAGATTGTTTGCCATCTCAATCGGGTTGTAAGTGATGGAGATATAGAAATACGCAAACGCGATGATCAGGATGATATACAAGATCATATACGCGACGCCCTGATAACTGAACCATTTCAAAAAGTTGCCGAATCCGGTGAAATCATTGGGGTTGCCGAGGGAGTCATACCCTTTTACGCCTACGCCGAAGCCGAGCAGCATGGTCGGCAGCGACAACAGGGAGTTTGCGAAGATGACCGGCAAAACGCTGGCCATGTTGACCTTCAGCGGCAAATGGGTGCTCTGACCGCCGTAGACCTTTCTGCCGACGACGCGTTTGGCGTACTGTACCGGCAGGCGGCGTTCCGAGGCGTCCATAAAGACGACGAAGTAAATCTCAACCAGCAGCAAAATTGCCAGCAGCGGCACAATGACGTAATACATCGGATTTCCGTTTGACGGCGTCTGTAGGGCAGTATCCGTAATGCCGTTCCATGCGTTGACGAGTTCGCTGATGATCGCATCGAAGTTGGCAACGATACCGGCGAACAACAGGATGGAAACACCATTTCCGATGCCCTTTTTGTTGATCTGCTCGCCCAACCACATCATCAGAGCCGCGCCCGCGACATAGCAGGAGACGATGACGACCGCGCTGAAGATCCCGTCCAAGCCCTCTTGATAGATGACCGATTCGGACAGCGTCTGGGTGTTGCGCAGATACATAAAGTATGAAAAACCCTCGATCAGCGCCATAATGGCCGTGCCGAACCGGGTATACTGGCCGAGTTTTTTTCTGCCCTCCTCGCCTTCCTTCTGCATGCGCTCCCAGGCCGGAATCGCAACCGTCAGCAATTGGACGATGATTGAGGATGTGATATACGGCGAAATCGAAAGTGCGAACAGCGTGCCCTTTTCGAAACCGCCGCCCGTGAACAGGTTGATATAGCTGAGATACTGGTTGCCCGCGGCAGCCGTGAGCGCCGACGGATCCACGAACGGAACCGTCACCATGACGGCGCCGATGCGAAAAATGGCAACGATCAGGAATGTGTAAAAGAGCTTCTTGCGCAGTTCGGGAATGGCGAACGCGTTACGAAATGTCTTAAACATCATACCACCTCAGCTGTTCCGCCGGCCGCCTCGATCTTTTGTTTGGCGCTCTCGGAAAAAGCCGCCGCTTTGACGGTGAGCTTTTTGGTCAGTGTTCCGTTTCCGAGAACCTTGACGCCGTCGCCCGTCTTGCGGATGATCCGATTTTCCAACAACACCTTGCCGTCGATCACCGCGCCGTCGTCAAATTTTTCGAGTGCGTCCACATTGATGCCGATGTATTTCGTGGCAAAAATATTGGTGAAACCGCGCTTCGGCAAGCGGCGGTGCAACGGCATCTGACCGCCTTCGAATCCCGGGCGGACGCCACCGCCGGAACGCGCCTTCTGTCCCTTGTGGCCTTTACCGGCCGTTTTGCCGTTGCCGGAGCCGATCCCTCTGCCCTTGCGTTTGGGTTGGACTCTGGAACCCGGCGCCGGAGAAAGTTCGTTGAGCTTCATTTTTGCACCTCCGTTTCCACGTCGATCAAATAGTTGATCTTTTCGAGTTTGCCCCGGGTCTGGGCATTGTCCGGCTGCACCGCGGTGTCGCCGATCCTGCGCAGTCCGAGAGAAATGGCGGTATCGATATGCTTTTGATACCGTCCGATCAAGCTTTTTTTAAGCGTAATTTTGAGGTCTGCCATCTTTTATGCTTCCCCCCTATTCAAAAATCTCTTTGATGGTCATGCCGCGTGCGTTTGCGACCTGCTTGGCGTCGCGCAAAGACAACAGCCCCTCCATCGTGGCTCTGACCACATTCAAGGGATTGTTGGAGCGCAGCGCTTTGGTTCTGATATCGTTGATGCCGGCCGCCTCGACCACCGCGCGCACCGCGCCGCCGGCGATGACGCCGGTACCGGGTGCCGCCGGTTTCAAGAGCACTTTACCGGCTCCGAATTCACCGATGATTTCATGGGGGATTGTCGTGCCGCGCATACAGATTTCGCGCATGTTGTTTCTGGCGTCCGCAACGCCTTTGCGGATGGCGTCGGGAACCTCGCCCGCTTTACCCAATCCGAAGCCGACCTTGCCCTTGCCGTCGCCGACGACGACAAGCGCCGAAAACTTCATCACACGACCGCCCTTGACGGTTTTGGATACACGGTTGATGGCAACCACTTTTTCTAAGAATTCGCTTTGTTCGCGGCCTCTGCCGCCTCTTTCGTTCAGTGCCAAATTCAACCCTCCCTCAGAAATTCAGTCCGCCCTCGCGGGCGCCGTCTGCCAGTTCCTGAATACGCCCGTGATAGACATATCCGCCGCGATCAAAGACAACGTCTTTGATGCCTTTCTTCGCCGCCGCTTCCGCGACTTGTCTGCCGACCTTGCGGGCGGCCTCTTTGTTTCCGCCGTACCCCTCGAACTCCTTGGACAGCGTCGAGGCGGACGCCAGCGTGACGCCGTTCACATCGTCGATGATCTGCGCGTAGATGTGCTTGGCGGAACGAAACACGCACAGACGCGGACACTCCGGCGTGCCGGAGATCTTGCCGCGCACGCGGACATGTCTTTTTACCCTTGCTTTATTGCTGTCGGGCTTGTTAACCATGCTCTCTCCTCCTGTGTTTTTGAGATATTGGTTCGGCTTCAATCTAAATGTGAAACCCGTAAGTTTAGCCCGCAGGGATAAACTTGCTTGATTTAAAGCATAGCCGTGGCTTTTTGCTTGAACCGATTGAAGCCGCAAGTTTGAGCCGTCAGGATCAAACTTGCCGCGTCTTTCGGCGCTTTACGCCGAAAGACGCTGTACCCTCGACAACCGGCGGCGAATATAACGCCTTCATCCGGTTGCGTTTGCCTTGTGAAATGCCCGGGATCTTATTTCTTGCCGGCCTTGCCTTCCTTGCGGCGGACCTTTTCGCCCACATAACGGATGCCTTTGCCCAGATAGGGTTCGGGCGGGCGTTTTTCGCGGATCTCGGCCGCACATTGTCCGACAACCTCTTTACTCGGGCCGGTGATGACAATATGGTTTTGCTGCGCGCCGGTGATGGCGAACGAAACGCCGTCGACCGCCTCGTAGAGAATCGGATGCGAATAACCGAGGTTCAGGAGCAAGTCATTGCCCTGCATCGCCGCACGGTATCCTACGCCGATGACCTCGAGTTCTTTTTTATACCCGTTTGTGACGCCTTCGACCATGTTAAAGAGCAGCGCGCGGGTCAGGCCGTGCAGCGCGCGGGTCTCCTTTTCATCGTCGGCTCGATCGATGACGACTTGACCGTCCTCGAGCTTAATCGTCAGCAGCGGGTTGAATGTCTTTGTCAACGTTCCCTTCGCGCCCTCAGCGGTGACGGTGCAGCCGTCGATAACGACTTTTGTACCCGCGGGGACGACGATCGGTTTTCTACCAATTCGCGACATGATTATATTCCTTTCCTTACCAGACGTAGGCCAGCACTTCGCCGCCGACGTTTTGTTTGCGCGCCTCTTTATCGGTCATAACGCCTTTGGAAGTCGAGACGATTGCGATGCCTAAGCCCTTCATGACCTTGGGCATCTCCTCGCAGCTCGCGTAAATACGCAGCCCCGGTTTGGAAACGCGGCGAAGGCCGGTCAGAGCGGAGGTCTTGATCTTGCCCGAACCGTATTTCAACGTCACGCGGATGACGCCCTGGACGCCGTCGTCGATGGTCTCGTATGCGTTGATATAGCCCTCGTTGACGAGGATTTTAGCGATGCTCGCCTTCATGTTGGAAGCGGGAATATCAACGCTTGCATGTTTTGCCGAGCTCGCGTTCCGAATTCTGGTGAGCATATCGGCGATGCTGTCTGTAACCTGCATGGTTTTTCCTCCTTCTACTTACCAACTGGCTTTTCTCACGCCCGGAATCTGACCTTTATATGCCAGATTGCGGAAGCAGATACGGCAGATACCGAATTTACTGAGGTAAGCGTGGGGCCTGCCGCAGATCCTGCAGCGGGTATACGCGCGGGTGCTGAACTTGGCAGGTCTGGCCTGACGAATCTTTTGAGATGTTTTAGCCACGGTCTTCCCTCCTCACTTTATCTTGCGAACGGGGCGCCGAGCGCTGCAAGCAGTTCACGGGCCTCTTCGTCTGTTTTTGCGGTGGTCACGAAGCAGATGTCCATGCCGCGCACCGCGTCGATCTTGTCATATTCGATTTCGGGGAAGATCAGCTGTTCTTTTACGCCCATGGAATAGTTGCCGCGGCCGTCGAACGAATTGGGGCTGATCCCTCTGAAGTCACGCACACGCGCAAGCGCCGCGTTGAAAAACCGGTCGATGAAGTCATACATACGCTCGCCGCGCAGCGTGACCTTTGCGCCGATGATGTTGCCCTGGCGGAGCTTGAAGTTCGCAACCGATTTCTTGGCCACGCAGGGGATGCCCTTTTGGCCGGTGATGACGGCCAAATCGCCGAGAATGGCGTCAAGCACCTTGGCGTTGTCCTTGCAGTCGCCGCTGGCGACGTTGATAACGACTTTTTCCATCTTTGGAATCTGCATGACGCTCTTGTAATTGAACTTCTTCATCAACTCGCCGGCAATCTCATTGGTGTACTTCACTTTTAATCTTGACATAATTTTCGTACCCCTTAAAACATATTGCCGCATTTGGGCTGCCGGCAGACGCGGACTTTTTTACCGTTCTTGTCGAGCGCGCGCCCGACTCTGGTCGCGACGCCGCATTTGGGACAGATCAGCATGACTTTAGAGGCATACAGCGCGCTCTCGCCTTTGATGATGCCGCCCGCTTCGCCCTCTTTGCGCGGTTTGACGTGCTTGGACACGATCCGAACCTTTTCGACGATGACCTTGCCCTCGTCGGGGCTGACCGCGATGACTTTGCCCTTTTTACCCTTGTCGGTACCGGAGATGACCATCACGGTATCGCCGGATTTGATGTGCATTTTACTCATCATTTTCTACACACCTTTCTAAAGGACTTCCGGGGCCAGCGAGAGGATTTTCATATAATCCTTTTCGCGCAGCTCTCTTGCGACCGGCCCGAAGATACGGGTGCCCTTGGGATTTTTGTCTTCCTTGATGATGACGGCGGCGTTTTCGTCAAATCTGATGTAGGTGCCGTCATTCCTGCGCAGGCCGGAGGCGGTGCGCACGACGACCGCTCTGACGACTTCGCCTTTTTTGACCACGCCGCCGGGCGTCGCTTTTTTGACCGAAGCGACGATGACGTCGCCGATGTTGGCATATTTTCTGCGGGTGCCGCCGAGGACCCTGATGCACATCAGTTCCTTGGCGCCCGTATTATCGGCGACTTTCAGGTAGGTCTGCTGTTGAATCACGTTCCTTGTCCTCCCTTACTTGGCTCTCTCGAGGATCTCGGAGACGCGCCATCTCTTGTCCTTGGACAGCGGACGGGTCTCGGTGATCTCGACGGTATCGCCGATCTTGCATTCGTTGTTTTCGTCATGCGCCTTGAATTTGGTGGTGCTCCTGATGATTTTCTTGTAAAGCGGGTGCTTGACGCTGTCGACGACTTCAACGACGACGGTCTTATCCATCTTGTCGCTGACGACCTTACCGGTCTTGAGTTTTCTCAAATTTCTTGCAATTTCCATAGCGTTTTCCCCTCCTTATCAAGCGTTCGCGCTCTCGCTGCTCTTGATGGTCATCTGGGTCTTGACCCGGGCGATGTCCTTGCGCAGCTGCGGCAGGCGATTGGGGTTTTCAAGTTGATTGATGGAATGCTGGAAACGCAGGTTAAAGAGCTCCTGCTTGAGGTCGGTGAGTTTGGTCTCGAGTTCGGCCAAACTTAAGTCCTTGATCTCTTTCATCTTCATTCTGCGTCACCCGCCTTTTGTTTACTGACGAATTTGGTTTTGATCGGCAGTTTGTGACTGGCCAAACGGGCGGCTTCTCTGGCCGTCTCCTCATCGACGCCGCTGATCTCGAACATCACCCTGCCCGGCTTGACGACCGCCACCCAATATTCGGGGGATCCCTTACCGGAGCCCATGCGGGTCTCGGCGGGTTTCTCGGTCACGGGCTTGTCGGGAAATACTTTAATCCACACCTGACCGCCTCTTTTGATGGAGCGGGTCAAGGCAATACGCGCCGCTTCGATCTGATTGGATTTGACCCAACCGGGTTGAATTGCCATCAAACCATAATCACCGTAGGTGACTTCGGTTCCGCGAACGGCGACGCCCTTCATACGGCCGCGATGAACACGGCGATATTTCACGCGCTTAGGCATTAACATTGCCTTTTCCTCCTTCTCTGCGGTCTCGGTTGTCACGCGCAGAACGGTTGTCACGGGGACCTCTGTTGTCGCGGTCCTCTCTGCGCGGACGTCTCGTATCGACAATGATCTCGCCGCGATAAATCCAGACCTTGCAGCCGATGCGGCCGTAGGTGGTTTTCGCCTCTGCGAAGCCGTAGTCGATGTCGGCGCGCAGGGTCTGCAGCGGAATGGTGCCCTCGTGATAATTCTCTCTTCTGGCGATCTCCGCGCCGCCCAAACGCCCCGAGACACAGGTCTTGATACCCCTTGCGCCGGCTCTGGTGGAGTTGAACATCGCCTGCTTCATCGCACGGCGGAAAGCCATACGGCGTTCGAGGCAGCTTGCGATCTCCTCTGCGACGAGCTGGGCGTTCTGGTTGGGGGCCCTGACCTCGACGATGTCGATTTGGACGGGCTCGCCCATCATCTGTTTGCACTTGGTGCGCAGATTCTCGAGCTCCATACCGCCTCTCCCGATGATTTTACCGGGGCGTGCGCAGTGGATCTTCAAAAATATCTTGCCGGACCTGCGTTCGATCTCAATCGTCGGAACGCCGGCGGAATACAGTTCCTTTTTCAGGAATTCACGCAATTTATAGTCGCCGACCAATTTCCGGGCAAAATCCTTCTTGGAGGAATACCATCTGGAATCCCAGTCGCGAATGACGCCGACTCTCAGGCCGTTGGGATTTACTTTCTGACCCATTTTCGCTTTTCCTCCTTACTCTTTTTCCGCAACCGCAATTGTGATATGCGATGTGCGTTTTAAAATCCGAACGCCGCGTCCTTTGGACTGCGCGCGCATCCGTTTCAACATCGGACCCGGCGCCGCAAAACACTGGCTGACGACGAGCTTGCCGTGATCCATGCCGTAGTTGTTTTCGGCATTGGCGACGGCGGAGTTGAGCAGCTTCAGGCACAGCGGGCTGGCGGCTTTGGGGGTGTACTTCAAAATCGCGGACGCCTCGTCGACCGGTTTGTTTCGAATCAAATCCAGCACGATGCAGACCTTGCGCGGTGAAATCCGGGCGTGCCGGAGATATGCTTTCGCTTCCATACAATTTGTCTCCTTTACGCCTAATTGCGGGTGTTGGAGGTCTTGGACCCGCTGTGTCCGCGGAACACGCGTGTCGGCGCGAATTCGCCGAGACGGTGACCCACCATGTCCTCGGTGATATAGACCGGAACGTGTTTTCTTCCGTCATGGACAGCGATGGTATGACCCACGAAATCGGGGAAAATCGTCGATGCGCGGCTCCAGGTCTTCAAAACCCGTTTTTCCCCTTTTTGATTCATTTTTTGTATCCGCTCAAGCAGTACGGGCTGCACAAACGGTCCTTTCTTAACGCTTCTTCCCATTTATAACAGTCCTCCTTACTTGACATTACGGCGCTTGATGATGAACTTATCGGTGCGCGCGTGTTTATCTCTGGTCTTATACCCGAGGGTCGGTTTTCCCCAGGGTGTAACCGGGCCGGAACGACCGATCGGGGATTTGCCTTCACCGCCGCCGTGCGGGTGGTCGTTGGGGTTCATGACCGAACCGCGCACTGACGGGCGCCAACCCATATGGCGTCTTCTGCCCGCTTTGCCGTAGTTGACATTCTCATGGTCGAGATTGCTGACCTGACCGATCGTGGCGTTGCAGTTCAGGGGGACATTGCGGATTTCGCCGGACGGGAGACGGATCAGCGCATAACCGTTCTCTTTTGCCATCAACTGCGCCATGCTGCCCGCGGCTCTGACCAATTGCGCGCCTTTTCCGGGGTGCAGTTCGATGTTGTGGACGAACGTGCCGGACGGGATGGACGCGAGCGGCAGCGCGTTGCCGGGTTTGATGTCCGCGGATTCTCCGCTGGTCACGGTGTCGCCGACCTTGAGATCATGCGGCGCGATGATGTAATTCAAAACGCCGTCCTCATATTCGATCAGTGCGATAAACGCGCTGCGGTTGGGGTCATATTCGATGGTCTTGACCGTGGCGGGCATGTCGTTTCTGTTGCGTTTGAAGTCGATAACGCGATACTTGACACGATAACCGCCGCCGCGGTGTCTGACTGTGATCCGACCGGTATTGTTTCTGCCGGAATTTTTTTTGATTGTCTTGAGCAAGCTCTTTTCGGGCGGCGTTTTGCTGAGCTTGGAATAATCCGCGACCGTCATCCCGCGGCGCGAGGGCGTCGTGGGACGATAACTCTTAATGGCCATTTGATTTCACACTCCTCAATCGGTTTTGCGGACGCGCGGCAACTGCGCCCATACGTTCCTGCTTCCGCGATTTTACGCGGTTGCGTTCGGATGTCTGAACTTTTATATCAGTTCATGCCCTCGAAGAACTCAATGCCCTTCGATGTGGGTGTCAATGTCACAACCGCTTTTTTCCAAGACGATGTGTACCCGGGTACCGCACGGACTCTCTTTTTGCGTCCGCGCACATGCAGCGTATTCACCTTTTCGACTTTGACGCCGAACAGATTTTCGACCGCTTTTGCGATTTCGATCTTATCGGCCTCTTTGCTCACTTCAAAGGTGTATTTCTTTAACGCGACGCCCGCCATGGAGGACTCGGTCACGATCGGGCGGATGATGATATCCTGTGGCGTTTTCATTATGCGTACACCTCCGCGAGTTTTTCGACCGCCGCTTTGACGATGATCATTTGGTTGTTGTTGAGAATGTCATAGACGTTGATTTCGCCGGTGATCGTCGGGGTCACGCCGTCGATATTGCGGGCGCTCAGCAGCACTTTTTCGTCGATTTCCGGCATGACAAGCAGCGCTTTGTTTTTGAATCCGACCGCCGCAAGAATGTCGGCCATGGTCTTGGTTTTGATCTCTTCAAGCGCGATGTCGTCGAGCACGATGACGGAGCCCTCGGCCACCTTGGAGGAAAGCGCGGATTTCATCGCGAGCCGCTTGAGCTTTTTGTTGAGCGAATAGCGGTAATCACGCGGTTTGGGTCCGAACGCGACGCCGCCGTGTGTAAAATGCGGTGCGCGGGTGGAGCCCTGTCTGGCACGGCCGGTTCCCTTTTGCCGCCACGGCTTTCTGCCGCCGCCGCTGACTTCGGCGCGGGTCTTGGTCGACTGTGTGCCCTGGCGCCGGTTGGCGAGATAATTGACCACGACGGCATGCATCGCGGCGGCATTGGGCTTGATGCCGAACACCGCATCGGAGAGCTCCATCTTGCCGACTTCTTCGCCTTTGATATTGTATACGTTCAATGTAGGCATGTTCATTCTCCTCCCGCGTTACGCCTTGACCGTGTCTTTGATAAACACGACAGAGCCCCTCGGACCCGGGATGGCGCCCTTGATCGCGATGAGATTATTCTCGGCATCGATCTTGACGACCGAGAGGTTTTGAACGGTGACCTGCTCGCCGCCGAGACGTCCCGCCATTTTCTTGCCCTTGGGGACGCGGGACGGGTCGGAGTTGGCGCCGCTGGAACCGCCGTGTCTGGCGACCGGTCCGGAGCCGTGGCTCATGATCAGACGTGAAAAGTTCCATCTCTTGATGACGCCCGCAAAGCCCTTGCCCTTGCTGATGCCGGTGACGTCGCAGCGGTCGCCCTCGGCAAACACATCCGCTTTTACGATATCCCCGACTTTGTATTCCGAGCAGTCCTCTAAGCGAAATTCTTTAATCACGCGCTTTGGCGAAACGCCCGCTTTGGCGAACTGCCCTTTCATCGGTCTGTTGACCAGCTTATCCTTGATGTCGCCGAAGCCGAAAACGACGGATTCATATCCCTCGTTCGCGGTTGTTTTCTTAGCGATGACGGTGCACGGACCCGCGACCACGACGGTCACCGGAACGACACGGCCGTTGTCGTCAAACAGCTGAGACATACCGATCTTTTTTCCGATAATGCCTTTTTTCATCTTGACTCTTTACTCCTTTTCAGGTTATTGGTTGACCTTGGGTCAACATGACCTCGTCAAACAAGCGCAATAACAATTAAATCTTGATTTCGATTTCGACGCCGGCGGGAAGCTCGAGGTTTTTGAGCGCTTCGAGGGTCTTTCCGGTGGGTTTGATCACATCGATCATGCGTTTGTGGGTTTTGAGCTCAAACTGCTCACGGGAGTCCTTATACTTATGAACGGCACGCAGGATCGTGATGATCTCGCGATCTGTCGGCAGCGGCACGGGGCCGCTGATCTTTGCGCCGGTTCTCGTGACGGCCTCGACGATCTTTGCCGCGGACGCGTCGACCAGAGAATGTTCGTAGCCCTTGATTCTGATTCTGATTTTTTCGCTGACTGCCATTATAAATCGCCTCCTAAAATTCTGTGCGATTTTGTACACCCTTCCGCGTGTTTCGCGAATTTCCCGTTAAAATCGCCGGATTGTGCTTTCGTTGTTATCCGGCGACGCCTTTTACGGTAAACGTATATGGTGTACCATTGATCCGCCCGGTTCAAAGACCGGACATACTCCGCAGAAATTCCCCCGAGCGGTTTCAAGACATTTCGTCTTTACGCCGGAAGTCGAAACTGGCATTTCGACCGGCCACCTTCTGCTTCATCGCACGCTGTAAAACAGCCGTAAAACCTTTGTTTTTTGGACAAAGAGCGCTCTTTTCAGATAAGCGCCCCGACAGTATAACACAATCAAAACCCCATTGCAAGCACTTTTAAAGTTTTTTTGGTTTTTACCGAGTTTTTTTCGTTTTTTTCGTTTTTTCAAAAATAGTTACCTGTTCTATTCTGTCCGTTCATCCGTTCAATATGACAAATCTGTCCGTTTATCCGTTCAATATGACAAAAAACGTTGTCTCATACGAGCTGCCCCGAATAAGCCGGGGCGGCCCCGTCTTCCCGTTCACCTCTGCGCAAAATTCCGTACAGGCAGTCCAGCAACAGTTTTGGGGAGCGGACGGGGGCGCCGTCGGCTTCCGGGACAAGCATGCGAAACACCGAAGCGGTGACTTTTATGATATAGTCCAAATCGGCGGAGAGCCCTGCGGCGGTCTGTGCATATTGCCGGTGCAGTTCAAAAAAGAACGCCTCCGCCGAGCCGGAATTTCCGGGATACGGCAAAAACCCCGTCTCGCTCAGTCCTTTTTGAAAGTGGCTGTGCAGCTTGATCTCATAACTGCGATGTCCTTTCACGCGCCCGCCGAATCCGGGATTATGCGCATGGGTGAAGGCGTCTGAGACATAGTGCGTCAGCTTCCCCAAGCGGTAAAAATTCAAACCATTGCGCCGCCGATTTTTCTTCAGCCGCCCGGCCAGCCGCGAAATTCGGCTTTTCCCGTTGGGATAATGGTGTCCCCGAAGCGGCAGGTTTTTCAGTGAACCTTTCAAATAGGTCAGATAATTATAATCCGGCTCGACGCAACCCCACAAAAACAGCTTTTTATGCCGTCTTTGAACCGCATCGGCAAAGTGGTCGATCAGATAATTCCCCAAAAGGACATGGCTCTCTTTTAACAAATCGGGTTCTCCTTCAAAATTACAATCGGCTTGTGTGTTTTTTATGGTTCGGTTGCTTTAAAAATATGATATATACGGCTGCCGCATCCGCCGCCGTGTTCGCGGCTGCCGACACAATCAACTATAACATAAAACGAAAAACTTCTGTAGCGCAAAAAAGACCCAATTCGGCAAAAATCAGGTAAAACCCGGCATCCTCGGCATGACCCGGCATCCTCGGCATGAAACCCCTGAATCCATGGGAGTTGATTTTTCAAACGTTCGGTGATATACTATGACAAATTGAATATCACAAAGGCATTGACGGGGAAGAGTAGACGTTTGATGTTTTGTAAACAATCGTTTACAACGATTGTTATCAGAGAGAAGGCGGTCGGTGCGAGCCCTTCGCAAAACGAGCGTAATAAAGTAGCCCCCGAGCCGTGAACCGAACGGAGATTTCATCTTCCAGTAGGCCTCAACGGAAACCCCAAACGTTATAACGGGGGCGATATCGGATAAAGTTTTTATCCCGTATCGGCTAAGCGCGGAAAGTTTTTTCCGAATTCAGGTGGTACCGCGGACTGTCAATAACGTTCGCCTTGAAGCAAATTATTTGCTTTGGGGCGTTTTTTGTTTTTATTTATTTTTGTTTCGGAGGGTTTCATGATGGAGAAGAACTACGATTTTACCGCAACGGAAAAACAGACGCAGGACTTTTGGGCGAAAGAACAGATCTACCGTTTTGACCCGAACGCCGAGGGCGACCTCTATTCCATCGACACGCCGCCGCCCACGGTCAGCGGGAGTTTGCACATCGGGCATATCTTTTCGTATGCGCAGGCCGAGATGATCGCGCGGTTCCGGCGTATGCAGGGATATAATGTCTTTTACCCGTTCGGGTTCGACGACAACGGCCTGCCGACCGAGCGGCTGGTCGAGCGCGACGGGGGCATCGCCGCAAAGGACCTGCCGCGCGGTGAGTTCATTGAAAAATGTCTGGTCACAACCGAAAAATACGAGCGGGAATTTCGCGAATTGTGGCAGTCGCTGGGGTTTTCGGCGGATTGGAATCTGCAATATACGACCATCAGCCCCGAGGTTCGAAAAATCTCGCAGGGGCTGTTTCTCGAACTCGTCAAAAAGGGAAAGGCCTATTGCAAGGAATCGCCGGTGCTTTGGTGCACAGAGTGCAAAACCTCGATCGCGCAAGCGGAACTGGATACCAAAGACGTCGATTCGAGTTTTAATTATCTTCCGTTTGCCTGCGGCGACGAAGTCATCGAGGTGGCGACGACCCGCCCGGAACTGCTGTACGGCTGCGTCTGCCTGTTCGTGAATCCGCAGGACAAACGCCACGCCCGCTTTGTCGGCAAAAAAGTCAGAGTGCCGTTATATGATTATGAGATCCCGGTGATGGCCGACGAAAAAGTCGGCATCGACAAGGGCACCGGCGCGGTGATGTGCGCGACTTTCGGAGACGGCGCCGACGCCGAATGGGCGAGGCAATACGATCTGCCGTACCGCAGGGTGATCACGCCGGACGGCCTGATCGACCCGAGCGTGCCGTTCATCGGCGGACTGAAGATCAAAGCCGCCCGAAAGGAGATCATCCGGCTGCTCGGAGAAAAAGGGTTATTGTTCAGATCCGAGGAGATCATCCACGCGGTCGCCGTCCACGAACGCTGCGGAACCGAAACCGAGATCCTCCCGTCGCGGCAATGGTATATCGATGTGCTGTCGGAAAAGGAGCGGTTTTTAAAGGCCGCCGACGAGCTGAACTGGTATCCCGAGTCGATGAAGGGGCGCTATGTCGACTGGGTGTCGAACTTGAAATGGGACTGGTGCATCTCGCGGCAGCGCTATTTCGGCATTCCGTTCCCGGTCTGGTATTGCAAGCGGTGCGGAAAGCCGGTGTTCGCCGAAGCCGATCAACTTCCGGTGAATCCGCTCGAGACGCCCTATTCGGGGAAATGCGCGTGCGGTTGCGGGGAATTCATCCCCGAAGGCGCGGTGCTCGACACTTGGGCGACTTCGTCCTTGACGCCGCAGATCAACGAGCGCAACGGCATTCCGCTCGTGCCGATGTCCATGCGGGCGCAGGCGCACGAGATCATCCGCACCTGGACGTTTTACACGATTGTTCGGTCGCTGTACCACACGGGAGCCCTGCCGTGGAAGGACGTGATGATCAGCGGGTTCGGACTGGTTAAAAAGGGTGAAAAACTGAGCAAATCCAAGGGCAACAGCGAATATTCACCTGTCAACCTGATTGCGCAGCACTCGGCTGATGTGATGCGGTATTGGGCGGCGAGCGCGAAACTCGGTAGTGACACTTTCTTTTCGCCGGACGATTTGGCGGAGGCAAAGCGGTTTTTGATAAAACTGTGGAACGCGTCGAAATTCGCCATTTCGCATTTACAGGACATCGACCTCACCCAAACGCCGGAGTTGTTGCCGGTCGACCGTTGGATGCTGGCGCGGGTCAGCGAGACGGTGGAAAAGGCGCGGCAATACTTGTTTGAATATGAAATCGGCTCGGCGCGGCACGAGATCGACGATTTGTTTTGGAAGGATTTTTGCGACAACTACATCGAGATTGCCAAAGATCGGCTCTATCAGCCCGACGTCCACGGCGAAGAAGCGCGGGCAAGCGGACAGCACGCGCTCTATCACGCCTTGCTCTCGATTTTGAAGCTGTACGCGCCGTATGTCCCGCACATGACCGAGGCGATCTATCAGGATTTTTTCAGGCGGCACGAGGGCGAAAAGTCGATCCATCTGCTCAAATGGGAACAAGCCGAAATGCCCGACGAAACTATTTTGGCGTTCGGCGAATATTTGAAAAAATCCGTGGCCGAGGTGCGCAAATACAAGTCCGAACGCAGCCTCTCGATGCGCGCCGAGATCGATGAGATGGCCGTGAACGCGCCCGAAGCCCTGCTGCCCTTGTTCAGGGAGAGCGAAAAAGACCTGCTGGCTTGTTCGCGGGCAAAACAGATTTTGTATCGGGCGGAATAAAGCAGTTTGATTTTAATCCATAATCAATGAATTGAAATTAACATGAATACGTCTTATAATACAAGGGGCAAGACAATATAGCAGAATGTTATTAGAATTTGAATTGTTTTCGCTGCGGGTAAAAAGGTTCGAAAAATATTTCAAACACCCCTTGACTCGGACACGATGTCGTACTTTATACTCTTTGCATTGGGCAGGGGAGGGAAAAAATCATGGAACTCCAAACGGTCAGTCAGGTCTCGAAAACCTTCGGCGTCTCCGCGCGGATGCTGCGTTATTACGAGCAGAGCGGGCTTTTGAAAAGCTTTCGCAAGGAGGGTTATTCCTACCGGGTCTACGACGGCGAAAACATAAGGCGCCTTCAACAGATCGTGATTTTGCGCAAGCTCCAGATTCCCATCAGGCAGATTTGCGTCATCTTGGACAATCCCGGAGCGGCGACGGCCGTTGAGATTTTCAAGAAAAACATTTCGGAGCTCGAAAACGAAATAGCCGCTTTATCGACCATTAAATCGGCGCTCGAAATTTTCGTGGCCAAAATCGAGGAACTCGCCGCCGTCCGGCTGAACTTGAACCTGCTGACCGACGAATCCGTGGTAAAACTTGCCGAGTCCCTCTCCCTGATCCAAAAAAATGTGAAGGAAAATAAAACCATGGATGAATTGAACGAAGCGGCCGAAACCCTCAACAAAACCTTGCGAAATCTCGTGAGGGTCGTATACCGTCCGACTGAAACGGTGGCAAAAATGTGGTGCAAGGATTGCAACCCTCCCGATGAAAACGCAAAAAACACAATGGAAAAGTTTATCAAAGACGCGGATTTGTTCAAAATCAAACCGGATTTCAAAGTTTTCAGCCACGGAGTGGGCGATCGGTCGGGTTCTTGGTTTTTTGTGACGATACCGGAAGACATGAATGTCTCCGCGCCGTTTATAAAAGCCCCGTTCGAGGGCGGATTATGGGCGGTTGTTACTGTCGCCGGGGAAAATAATGGCGGCTTATCGGCAATAGACGAATGGGTTTTGAACAACGACGAATACCAATGGAACCCGGGAAAAAGACCGCGCCATGAAGTGTATTTTAATCCGCTGAATTTTTTGGGGTTGAAAAACACCGATTTATTCGATACCGTGTTTCATACCGAATATATGGATATCTATGTACCGATCAAAGAAATGAACAAATTTACCGATGAACAAAATAGAAAGCTTATCAAATTGTTGCAAAATGCGGAAAAGTCAGCTTCGCAAAATAAATCGGCAGATATTGATTTAACGTCAATGGAAAAACACGGGGAAGTAGAGTTAAAATATGAAAACGGATTCATGCTGATTAAAACGAATGTTTTTAAAAACGGAATGTCGACAGCGCAACATTTCCATGTGCCGATGAAAATAGAATTACGCGCTAAAACGAGCAGCACAGACATCCAGATATGTTATTCAAAGTGAATGATATCGTTTAAAAATCTTTATATGCCCGACGATTTGGGCATCGATAATATAACGGACGGGAATTTCAACACTTATGCAAAATGCGGAAATATCCCGACCGATCAATTTGTCGATATTGAATGGATGCTCGGCAGGGACATCATGGCGGTAAAAGTAAACGGTGAAATTCGAATGATCGGCGGCGATGATGGGTATATCGCTGCGTTTCAAAAAAATCCCGACTTTAGGTTGTCGGCGCCTGTCATGATCGGTACTTTTGCAAATTCTACGGTCACGGTGGAAAAACTGCGCATTACGGAACTATCATAAACAAAGCGTGTACCGTATACCGGCAGTTTTGCAATACCGCCGTATATAAACGTAATCGGGGCAGTTTTCGTATTGAAGATATTCGGTAAAAATCCTTGACAGGCCGGCGGGCGCGTGTTATAATAAACCGCTGTTAAGACCTTCGGGTCATGACATTTGTCGCGGGCAGGACTGTCCGTTGACAACGGCAAACAAAGAGGTGAGACGACATGAAGGAAAAGATTCATCCCAAATACGAGAAGACGACGATCAGATGCGCCTGCGGTGAAACCATCGAAGTGGGCTCCACCCGGAAGGATATGCGTCTTGATATCTGCTCAAAATGCCATCCGTTCTTTACGGGCAAGCAGAAGCTGGTCGACAGCGGCGGACGCGTCGATAAGTTCATCAAGAGATTCAATCTCGAACAAAAGTAATTCGGCAAAGATTTCGCGGTGCTGTCGCTACGGGCGCGGTACCGCTTTTTGCTTTATTTGGCATCCTTGCGCGGCAATTTAACGGAGAGACCTATGGACAGTTACCTGACCCTGAAAACCGAAGCGGCGGCCGTGTTCATCGAACAGCGGTCGAAATTCATCGCCACGGCACGCCCGGTCGAAACCGCCGATGATGCGGAGGCGTTTATCTCGCGCATCAAACAGCAATACAAAGACGCGACCCACAATGTCTGGGCATACTTGATCGACGACGGACACTTGCGCGCCAGCGACGACGGCGAGCCGTCGGGAACCGCGGGAACGCCTGTATTGCAAGTGCTGAGAGCGGGGCGTATCTTCAAGAGCGCGATTGTGGTGACACGCTATTTCGGCGGGGTTCTGCTCGGCGCGGGCGGACTGGCGCGGGCATACGGCACATCTGCGAAACTGGGTGTAGAAGCCGCCGGGATCGTGACGATGACGCTGTGCGAACGGTTTACAACCACGGTGGAATACGCCGACGGCGACCGGGTGAAAAACGCGTTGCAAACCGGCGGCGCGGTCATCACCAATACGGTGTATACCGATAAAGTGGTTTTTTATTATTATCTGCCGCAAAAACAAGCGGCGGTTTTGACCGGCGCGCTGGCCGAGCTGACCTCCGGGCGGGCGCGCATCCAATCCGGCAGCACGGAATTTCTTGACATTTCGGCGGGATAAAATTATAATTTTACCGGATCACGCGGGTATGATAACCTGACGCGCCCGACGACTGTTTTGAGAGGTTTTCGATGTATCAGGCGGCAATCAAGCGGATTTTGGATTTTTTAGCGGCGCTGATCGCGGTTTTGCTGATCGGACCGTTTTTCCTGTGCATCATGCTCGCCGTCAAGCTCGACTCCAAAGGGCCGGTGTTCTTTGTGCAAAAGCGCGTCAAAAAGGACAAACGATTATTTAATATTTATAAATTCCGGACCATGCGCACCGACACGCCGAAGGATCTCGCCACCGATCTGCTCGAGAATCCGCAGTTTTACGTCACCGGCGTCGGGCGGTTTCTGCGCAAATACAGCTTGGACGAGCTGCCGCAACTGTTCAATATCCTGCGTGGGGACATGTCGGTGGTCGGGCCCAGGCCGGCGCTGTTCAATCAATATGATCTGATCGAGGAGCGCGACAGGGTCGGGGCAAACTCCGTTCGACCGGGGTTGACCGGCTGGGCGCAGATCAACGGGCGCGACGAGCTGACAAGCGTGCAAAAAGCGGAATACGACGGCGAATATGTGAAAAAAATGTCGTTCGGATTTGATCTGAAGTGTTGCCTGCTCTCTTTGAAACGCGTTTTCGCGCATGATGGCGTGAAGCTGTGAGTATGAACGCGAGCATTTTCGAGCATTTACCCCTCTGTGTTGTGCATTTTTTCTCTCTGAATATTGACAACGGAAAATCGGTATGCTATGATGTTGAAGCTGTTCGGAGAGATGTCCGAGTGGTTTAAGGAGCCGGTCTTGAAAACCGGTGACTCGCAAGAGCCGTGAGTTCGAATCTCACTCTCTCCGCCAAAAAGTCGGACTTTGGATTTCCGTTTTCGGCGCATATACCACCGAGCGGTGTCAAGACCACATCTAAAAATTGAAAACGAAGACCTTTGGCCGTATGGAGAAGTACTCAAGTTGGCCGAAGAGGCGCCCCTGCTAAGGGCGTAGGACGGGTAACCGTCGCGAGAGTTCAAATCTCTCCTTCTCCGCCAAACAAGCCCGTAAATGGCGAATTAAAGCCGTTTGCGGGTTTTTACTTATTATGTGAACCGCCAAAATTACACCGAGCCGTATGAAATGGGATGGCGTCGCCCCTAATGCCCACACGGTGAATCAATCGATAAGGCGGAATTGTCGAAGAAGCTTCATTAACCGACAGGGAGGGCGATTGTCATCGGAATCTACTTGGACAACAGCGCGACGAGTTTTCCGAAACCCGAGTGCGTATATACCGCCGTGAACGACTTTATGAGAAACAACGGCGCAAACGCAAGCCGGGGCAATTATGCCCTTGCGCGGGACGCCCAGGAACTCATTTACAGAGCGCGCAAATCCGTCGCAGCGCTCTTGGGCGCCGAAAGGGCGTCGAATATCGTGTTCACGGGCAATGTGACCGAGTCGCTCAATCTGATTTTGAACGGCTTTTTGAATGGCGGCGACGGGGTTCTCACCTCCGCCGTTGAACACAACGCCATGTGGCGGCCCTTGAACGTTCTGCGGCGCGATAAAAACGTAAAAATCCACACATTTTCGTGCGCCAGGGACGGCGCCGCGGATTTGCAAAATTTCAAGAACCACCTCGACAAAAACATCAAATTGGTCGCCCTCGTACACGGCTCCAATGTGTTGGGCAATATTTTCCCCTTAGATAAAATCATCGAACTGGCACACGAAAAGAATATCCCGGTGCTGGTAGACGCGGCTCAGACCGCGGGAGCGATTCCCATCAATATCCGAGCGGTGGGCGCGGATTTTTTGGCATTCACGGGTCATAAGGGTCTGCTCGGACCCACGGGTACCGGCGGATTTTATATCAAAGAAGGCATAAAACTCCGACCGTTCAAAGCGGGCGGAACGGGTACCATCTCAAAATCCCCCTTTCAGCCCGACAGCGTTCCCGACCGATACGAGGCGGGAACCATGAACACCATGGGGCTGGCGGGTCTCAAAGCGGGCGCGGACTTTTTATTGCATACCGGGGTCGAAAAAATCCGTGAACACGAGATCGCCCTTGTTTCCCAACTCCTCGCCGGATTGGCGAAAATGGACGAAGTCGAAATATACGGCCCGCAGAGCGCCGGAAATCGCTTGGGGCTGGTCACGTTCAATCTCAACAAAACAGACCCGTATCATCTCTCGGCATGGCTGGATGAGCACGCGGGCATCATGGTGCGCGCGGGTCTTCACTGTTCCCCGCAGGCGCACAGGGTTTTGGGTACCGTTGAAACAGGCGCCGTCCGGGCAAGCGTTGGATATTTCAATACCACACAAGACATCGATACCCTGATTCAAGCGATCAGGGATTATATTAAAACCGCAAGGAAATAAACATATGTTTTTGAAATCGATCAAAGTGATTGAAACCGCCCCGTGTCTGGCGAACAAAGAGCGGTTCAAAGTGACCGCGAGGGCGTC
>CAZPLU010000013.1:43204-60537 GCA_964587625.1 uncultured Eubacteriales bacterium | reverse complement strand
CTGACCGACGCATACAGCGCCGGTTTGAACGGCGTGGATTTATCCCGAAAAACAAGGAAAAAGAAGAACACCAATTGTGCTAACCCAGCGGACTGTTCATATCACGGTAACTTTTGAGGGCAAAAAATGTAATCATATACGATTATGTTGATGTGCATATTAAAATATTGGAAAGTATGTACCACAAACGGGTATCTGGCTATTCCGCCATGGGTTATAAGGCCTTGCGCGAGAGCGATTATTCGGAAAAAAGCGGGATTATTTTCGATAGCCACAACTCTTTACCGATGTTTAACCGCGATATGGGGTCATCAAGGCATGAGATTGTTATTGGCAGACCGTATCTCCGAAAAACTCGAATGATGCAAATGTTGCGTTTGTTGACGGCGGCAAAAATAAATGGTGTACGAATATCGGTTATCACAAGACCGGCAGAAAACTACAAACTCACAAATCAACCCGCAATGATGGCGTTGACTCAATCTCTAGCCGGTTCAGGAATAATCGTTATTCAAAAGCCGACATACATCAAAAATTCGCCGTCATTGACCAAAACACAGTATGGAACGGAAGCATAAACCTGATGAGCCACGGCTTCGTTGAAAAAAGCATCATACGTTTTGAAAACATGGAGATTGCCGGGGAGCTATTGACGACAGTGGAACAAGAACGGAACTGACGGGAGTTGAACTCGAGTGCTCGCGTCATATCACCCGATACGGCCGACGGATTTCCGTTCAAGGCGATCGGTGAAGACGCTTTGCTTGGCGTGTAATTGGGTCAGGGGAAGGCGGGTTATCAAAAACAGCGCTCTTTGCGCGTTTTGCGGCACTCTTTTGGGTTGGCTTGATGGTCGCAGTAATAGCAGATTTCGTTTTTGAGTTCACCGCCCGAAAAGAAAGCGTCGAGGTTTTGCAAGGTCACTTCGGCGATGTTGTGCAATGCCTCGGCGGTAAAATAGGCCTGATGCGAGGTGATGATGACATTGGGCGCCGCGGAGATCAGCGCAAGCGTGTCATCGCTGATGCCCGATTCCGAGTGGTCCTCATAAAAGAAATCGGCTTCTTCCTCATAGACATCCAAGCAAGCGCCGCCGATTTTTTTGGCATGCAGGCCGCTCAACAGCGCGTGGCTGTCGATCAAACCGCCGCGCGAGGTGTTGACGAGAAAGACGCCGTCCTTCATCTTTGCAATAGAGTCCCCGTTGATGATGTGGTAGGTCTGGTCGGTCAGGGGACAGTGCAGAGAGATGAAATCGGAACAAGTCAGCAGTGTATCAAGGTCGGTATAAGTAAAATCGACATCTTTGGCGGGAAAGGGGTCATAGGCGAAAATATTCATGCCGAACCCCTTGCAAATGTCGATAAAAACCCGCCCGATTCGGCCTGTGCCGATGACGCCGACGGTTTTGCCGTGCAGATCGACACCGCAAAGGCCGTTTAAGCTGTAATTGAAATCGCGGGTGCGAATATACGCCTTGTGGATTTTGCGGTTGAGGGTTAAAAGCAGCGCCATGGCGTGCTCGGCGACCGCATAAGGTGAATAGGCGGGGACGCGCATGACGTTGATTTTACCGTAAGCGGTGGTGAAATCGACGTTATTGTAACCCGCGCTGCGCATTGCGAGGGCTCTTATGCCCAAATCATATAATTTGGTTAGGGTCTCCGCACCGATATCGTCGTTGACGAAGCCGATCACGGCGTCGCAGCCGGCGGCGAGCGGGGCGGTGTCCGGGTTCAGTTTGTATTCAAAATAACGAAACTCATAATTTTTGTTTTGTTCTTCAAACGCCTTAATATCATAGGGTTTCGCGTCGAAAAGGGCTATTTTCTTCATGGTCGGAACCGTCCTTTCGGATGTAGTGTGTTCGTTTTATGTTTTTGTATGCCGATATGGTTTTTGCGCCGTCATGAAAAAGCGGGGAAACGGAAAAACCACCGTACCGTCGCCGCGTTTGGGATAATGCAAGGTAATTTGCTCGAGAATCTCTTTTTCAAATATGTCTCGTTCGTCTTCGGAGAGAACCTCGAGATAAGGACGGAGTCCCGTTCCGCGATACCACTCTAAAATCGCCCGCGTGTCGGGCAGAATATGGAAGTAGGTCGTCGTCCAAATGTCGCAAACAGGGCTGCATGCAGACAAAATATCGTAATATTCAACCGGTGTTAAAGTGTGAAAAATCCTCGGGTTGTTAAATTTGCTTTTCCAGGCCGGGTGCATTACGGTCTGCCGGATCAACTGCTGGATTGGGGCATCTTGGTTCATTGGGATTTGAATTGCCAAACAGCCGCCCGGGTGAACCAAATCGAAGAGTTTCGGAATCAATGCGCTGTGATCGGGTATCCACTGGATGCAGGCGTTGGAAAAGACAAGGTCGAATGCACCCAGTTTTGACAGATCGGCGTTTGCGTCAATTAATTCGAAATGCAGTGAGGGGCAGGATATTTTTGCGGATTCAATCATCTGCGGGGAATTATCGATACCGATGATATGTGCGTTCGGAAACCGTTTTTTTAAAACGGCGGCGCTGTTACCGGGTCCACAGCCCACATCGAGTATTGTTTCAGGCGCGCAGAGAGGTATGCGCTCGGCTAAATCTACGGCAGGCCGGGTACGCTGGTTTTCGAATTTTAAATACTGCGCTGAGTCCCATTGCAACATAAAAACACCCCTTAGAATAGTATCATGTATATCCGAATTTTACAACCGGGAAATGGGGGTGTTGCCCACCGGAGAACCGTGTGATATAATAAGGCATGAAATTTGAACGCAAAGGATAGAGCAAAAAATGAAAAAATACCCGGAATTGGTGGTATACGCGCTGGACGGCGGCGTTCAGAGTTATATTTTCGAACGGGCCGCCGCGGGTAAACTGCCCGGATTTTACCGTGCGATGAAAAACGGGACCGTGTTCGACGATTGCCGTCCGCCGTTTCCTTCGATCACGCCCACATGCTGGGCGAGTTTTTCGACCGGCGCCACACCCGACGTTCACGGCGTCACCGATCAGGATATCCTTTTGCCCGGCATGCACCCGGATCGGCTCGCGACGGGATACAGCGGGCATAACCTGCTGGCCGAGCGGTTTTGGGAAGCCGCGGCGAAAATCGGAAAAAAGTCGCTGATTTTGAACCTGCCGACCGCGGGGCCGAACATCGCGCCGGGCGTGCGTTATTTTTGCCCCGCAAACCGGGGAGACCCGAATCAACGAACCGTACCCGTACCGGTGGACGTCTCCGATCAATTATATGTGTTTGACGGCGACGTCGATTTTTTGTCTTCGGACGATCGAACGCCGACGCCTTCGGGGCAATGGCAGCCCCAAATCCTGTTGAAGCCGAGTCCGTACCGCGCCGGGAAATACGGCTGCGTGATTTTGGAAGTGGAGGCCAAGAATGACCGGGAAAATCCAAGCCGCATCGAACCGTTTTACTGGGCGATGAAAACGGAAGGGAAAAACGGTGTCCGCATCGCTTTTACCGAGGAAATGCTCTCGGCGGGCGGCGGGTTTACGGTTATGCCGGGAAAATGGTCGGAAAACATCCGCCGCCCGCTGAAAAACGAGCGGGGGATTCAGGAATATGTGTTTCGGATAAAACTGATCCCCGGGGGCGCGCCGGGCGCGTTTGCCGTCTATATCACGCCCGCCACGGATTTGAGAGCCGTCGCC
This sequence comes from uncultured Eubacteriales bacterium, assembly GCA_964587625.1. Classification (GTDB taxonomy): domain Bacteria; phylum Bacillota; class Clostridia; order Oscillospirales; family JAKOTC01; genus DAOPZJ01. The sequence continues at coordinate 56,867 of CAZPLU010000013.1, read as the reverse complement.
GCGCCTCCGGCATTCGCCGATCGCCTGCTGCGTATGAAAAGCATCCCGACCGACGGTTTTTACGGGAGGTTTCTCGTGCGGGAGGGCGGCCTGGACACCGCGCTCGAATGCACCGGTTTTGATTTTGACTGGCACCGGGAGGTCGTCGCCGACGCGATGGAAGACGAGCCGTTCGATATTTTGATCACTTATCATGTTCAGTCGGATTCGGTGAATCATATGTACCGGAGCGTGTTTGAGGGAGTTGCTGCGGCTTCCCAAGCCGAAAAAACCGCCGCGTCCGAGGCGTTTGAACGGACCTACCGGCAGGCCGATGAGTTTTTGCGCTGGATGTACGAACATGTCATCGGGCCGGATACGCTGCTGCTGATCGTCTCGGATCACGGCGCGGTCGGGTATGACAAGGTTCTCAACCCGCTCGACGCGCTTGAAAAGGCCGGGCTGGCGATACGCTCGGAAAAGACCGATCCGTGGGGACTGCCGCTGGCGGATCCCGAACGCTCGCGCGCGATCCCGGTGGGTTGTGGGAATGTCTACGTCAACCTCAAGAGCCGTTTTGAAAAAGGCATCGTCGAACCGGCGGATCATCAAAAGACCGCCGGCGCGATCATCGCCGCTTTGCAGGCGCATTATGGCGCCGCTCTTGCCTTTGCCGTGGAAAACCGGCAGGCGGGCTTTGTGGGGCAGGGCGGATCCCGATCCGGCGACGTCGTGTTCGGACTTGCGGGTGGAAAAACGGGCGGCTTCATCGGCGGCGTTCACGCCTGCCAGATGCCGACCGCAAAATCCGATACGGGCTCGATCAACGCGCTGTGTATTTTATCGGGGAGGGCATTCTCGCAAAACGCGCGTTTCGCGCGGCCCGCAAATCTCCACGACATCGCGCCTACGCTCTGTTATGCGTTGGGTTATCCTCAGCCGGCACAAGCCACCGGTGCCATTCTCTTTCAGGCGATGGAAACATCCAAATAAAAAAGGACAAAAAAATCCGTTCCACGGGGGCGGAACGGATAAAAACGAGAGAAAGCCGCTTGAAACAAAGGAAATTGACGCTTGCAGTGTCCTGCAGGCAATTCTGCGGCTGTCGATGAACTTATTTATTGAACAGAAAACCGATCGCCTTCGTGAATGCCCGACCGGTCGGCCGCTCCGGAGCGCAGTTCGAGGATGCCGTGGGCTTTTTTTACGGGTTTTAAAACTTTAGACGGCGGGATTTGCGCATCAATATGTATGACGGTGCCGTCTTTTGCCAAATAGACGATATCGATCGGATAAGCCATGCGAAACGTGTGGACTTGATTGCAGGGGATCAGCAGAAGCCCGCTGACAGTGTCGTCAAGCGTTCGGCCGACAAGGCCGCGCAGCCGGGTGAAGAATCCGTTTGCGTAAAACGCGCGGCAGACGACGGCGCCCTCTTTGCGGATTTCGACCGTCTTCACGCAAACGCCTCAATCAGATTCATGACGGCCGGTCCGAGCAGGATGATAAAGATGACCGGAAAGATAAAACCAATCGTGGGCAGCATCATTTTGACAGGGGCTTTCATGGCCTTGGCCTGAATGCGCTGGCGGCGCTCGATTCTCAGGCGGTCGGCTTGGGAGGTGAGCACGTTTTTTACCGGGACGCCGAGCTGCTCTGCTTGGATGATCGCGGTCGTGAAGGTCGACAGCTCCTTGACGTCACAGCGGTCGGCCATATCTTTGAAAGAGGTTCTCCGAGGCACCCCCATTTGAATGTTTTTAACAACGGCTGCCATTTCGGTTAAAACCACGCCTTTATGCTTTTGAGCAAGGCGGGAAATTGAGGCGTCGAGCCCCAATCCGGCTTCGGCGCTGACCACCAGCAAATCCATCACGTCGGGCAATTCACGGATGATGGTCTCTTTGCGTTGTTTGACTTTGGTTTTGAGATATCTTTTGGGTCCCAACACACACGCGGACAATCCCAACAGCAATATGAGTAATTTCAACATGACATCAAACGAGGCGAACCGAAACACCAGCATACAGGCGATCAGCGTAATAACCGTGATGATTGATTTTACGGTGGTAAATTCGTTGGCGGTAATGCTCATTCCGGCTGTTTTGAGCATTTTATCCAACTTTTCCATGCTCTTGTTCGGTTTTTTGAGGGCGTTTGAATCCCTGCGTTTGAATGACGATGAGGCCTTTTGAATGAACGGCCGGACAAGCCGATCCATGAAACTCTTTTTTAATTCTTCATCGCCGTAATCGCGCTGCACGTCCCGGATGGCATTGAGACGCCGATTTGTGGAATCCCATTTGTTGCCGAGCTTCATGAGCGTCGCGACGACCAAGGAGAAAATGGCGGAGGCCGCGGATAAAACGACATACCTCATAGCGTGAATCCTTTCCCTGTAATCGATATTCGGGTCACATTTTGATGTTGACGATCTTGCGTACGATTATGAAACCGATGGTCTCCATCACGGCTGAAATGATCAGCATGATGCGCCCGGAGGAGGTCGAAAAGAACATATTGATGTATGTAGGGTTGAGAAACATCAACAAAAGCAGCATAAAAATCGGAAGCGCGCCGATGATATAGCCGCTGAGGGTGCCCGAAGCGGTCATGGTTTTGATTTCGCCGCGCAGGCGGATGCGTTCGGCGATCGTCGTCGAGATATTTTCCAAAACTTCCGCGAGATTACCGCCGATCTGGCGCTGGATGATGACCGCGTTGCAAATGAGTTCCAAGTCCTTGTTGCCGGTGCGGGTGACCATATGTTCGAAACTGGTTTCAAGCGGCATACCGAGTTTTGTCTCGCGGCAAACCCTTGCGAATTCCTTTGAAATCGGCGGTTCCATTTCCTCCGCGATGTTTTGCATGGCCGATTGGAAGGACATACCGGCTCGGATGGAGCTGCTGATGATGGCGACCGCATCGATGAGCTGTTTATCGATTTTACCGAGCTGGTTGTGACGTTTATATTTGACATAACCGATCGGAGACGCAGCGCCCACAAAAACCAAACCCACGCATATGATCGGATTGGCGCCGAAAAACATAAACAGGAGCGGGATTGCGACGGTGGCAATAACCCAGATCGCAATAAATTCTTCGGCGCGCAGGGCGATCCCCGCGACATACAATTCGTCCGCCAGCTTTTCCAAATATTTTCTCTGCGTCCGGGCTTTTTTTTCGGGCTTTTTTGTTTGGCGGATGGTTTCCCCCGACTCTGTAAGGGCTTTGATACGCGCCCGTTCCCGGACGCGGTTTTTGGTTATCGCGTAGACCAAAACGACCGAAACGCAAAAAATGACGCTGGCAACGGTCACAATCAATCCGAATTTAATCAAATCCTGCAAGATAAAACCTCACTTTTCCGCGAGAAAGCAGATGAGAGACGGCAAAAACCAGACGATTTCGATTCCCATTGCCGAATTTTCTCTTTTGAACTCTCGCTGTCTATGAAAACCATTCGTCGCGCACGCCCACGCCGTTGTCGGCCATTTTTTCGCAACAGCGCGGTTTGATGCCGGTGGCGACAAAACGGCCCGCCGTTTCACCGAGTTTGGGGTGTTCAAAGACGAAGATCTCCTGTGTGGTGATGATATCGCCCTCCATGCCCAAGACCTCGCTGATACTGGTGATTTTTCTCGTGCCGTCACGTAGGCGCGATTGTTGGACGATCAAGTCGATGGCGCCGGCGATTTGCTGACGGATGGCGTTGAGCGGCAAGTTCATGCCGGCCATCAACACCATGGTCTCGAGCCGCGCCAGCATATCCCGCGCGGTGTTGGCGTGGCCGGTCGTCATGGAGCCGTCGTGGCCGGTGTTCATCGCCTGCAGCATATCCAGCGCTTCTCCGCCGCGCACCTCGCCCACGACAATGCGATCCGGGCGCATTCTCAGCGCGTTCCGAACCAGATCACGGATGGTGATCTGCCCTTTCCCCTCGAGGTTTGCCGGGCGGCTCTCAAGGGGCAGAACGTGTTCCTGACGCAGTTGAAGTTCGGCGGCATCCTCGATGGTGATGATGCGCTCGTCATGCGGAATATAGCCGGACAAGATATTCAGAAGCGTGGTTTTACCGCTTCCCGTGCCGCCCGAGATGACAACATTCAATCGTCCCTTGACGCAGGCCTCGAGAAAAACGGCCATTTTATAGGTTAAGGAGCCGAAGCCGATGAGGTCATTGACCGTCAGCGGGATTTTCGAAAACTTCCGGATGGTGAGCAGCGGACCTTTGAGCGAGAGCGGCGCAATGACGGCATTGACGCGGGAGCCGTCGGGCAGACGGGCGTCGACCATGGGATTGGCCTCGTCGATATGGCGTCCGAGCGGTGATACGATGCGGTCGATGACATTCAACAATTGGTTGTCGTCGTCAAAAGCCACATTGGCCTGGACGATTTTTCCCTTGCGCTCGATATAGACCTGTTTCGGGCCGTTGACCATGACCTCGGTGATACCGGGATCATACATCAACTTTTCAAGAGGTCCGAGCCCGCGGATCTGGTCATAGATTTCATCCGCAATCCGGCTTCGGTCGGCGCGCGCCAAACTCTCATTGTTTTGATTGAGAATGGATTCGATCAAAGCGCGCGTATCGGTCTCGCACATATCCGTGCCCTGGCGATCCTCGCGTTTGTTCATGGCTTCGACGACTTCTAAGTGAATCTTGGTGCGCAGGGATGAAAACTCGTCGACGGATTGAGCGGGAGAGCCGGGCTTGGGTTCCGGTTTTTTGTTATCGATTTTATCCAGCAATCCCATAATCGTGACCAATCCTTTTTACGAATTTTAAATACGCGGGTTATTTGTTCCTTCCCAGACGGCGGGCGAAGTTTTCCATTTCCACGGCGAAGCGGCTGCGCCGGTCTCCGGTCACCACCGGTATTCCGCGGTTGAGGGCCTGCGTGACGGTTTTGGGATCGTCGGGAAGCGAGAGAATGACTTTTTGTTCAAGGATGCGCTCCACGTCCCGCGTGCTGATGCCGGACATGCCGTCTTTATTGACGACAAGCTTCACTTTTGGGAGCAGATTCAGCGCTTCGAAGACCTTGTAACAGGTCTTGGCGTGGTACAGGGTGGAGATATCCTCTGTGACGACAAAGAAGATCGCATCGGACTGTTCCATCGCCGTGATGGTGCAGTCATTGAAAGCCGGTGCCATGTCCAGCACCAAAAAGTCGTATTCATACCGCAAAGACGAGAGGATCGTATCGATGTGTTCGGACTTGATCAGATCGGCGTACTCGGGCGCCTTGCTGGCAAGCAAAATATTTACGCCGCTGGAGTGGTGCGTCATATACCCCTGTAAAGTGGCCGAGTCGAATTTGTTTTCCTGGACGAGGTCGGCGATGGTATCGGCGCGGCCGATGTCCAAAAAGATTCCGACATCGCCGAATTGCAAGTCGAGGTCGATGAGCGCGACCTTTTTCCCCTGCTGGGCAAGCGCCACCGCGAGGTTCACCGAGAGCGTCGTCTTTCCGGTACCGCCCTTGGGGCAGAAGAACTGCACGATGTGTGAGCGGTAGGCGGTCGTCTGTCCTCCGGAAGCCGCGGCGCGGCTTTTTTCCCGGTTTGTGGCCGCGAGCACCTCGGAGCGGATGATGTCCGGCTCTGAATTGAAATCGATGACGCGGGCGACGCCCGCGTTCATTGCGCGGGTGACGAGCTCGGTGGTCAGTTCCTTTGCCAACATCACGATCACGATATCGCTTCGGGTCATATAAAGACGCTCGGCGAAGCCGAATTCCGCTTCGGATTGGTCGCCGACGGCGATCAGAGCCAAATCGGCGGGATGATTTCCCGTCTTGTTTAAGCCGGTTGCCTCGGGGGTCACCCAGACGGTGAAGTTAAATTCTTCGCTGCCGAGGGCGTTTTTGATTGCTTGCGCGTCGTTGCTGTCGGCGGCGACGAGGATTGTTTTTATCTGTTCCATTCCGTTCACCTTAAGAAATCGCGGTTGTCGACGGGCGACAAGGCGGCCGACGCGTGGTCGTTGAAGTTGCGCAGGGTGACCGAGAGTGTGCCTGTATTCGAAGCATGCACAATTTCCACGGCTTGCTGCGGCGTGACGAACAGCGTGAGATAGGTATAGGTGGAAGCGGTGACGGTGCCGTCGGACGAAGTGGCGGAGACGACTTTTTTATCGAGGGCGGCGACTTTCACATTCTGAACGATCACCACGGAGGTGTTGTATTTGTCGCTGTATTCGGTGGTTGCGGTGCAGACGACGTCCACGTGGTCGGCGGTTTGGATGAATCCGGCGATACCGGTGACCTCGTTGACCGCGATGGTAACGGCGCGCATTCCGTCGGGCACGATATAGGACATACCGCTTTTATCGGACTTGAGTTTTTCCGTGAGGATCTGCTCGCCGGACAAAATGGCGCCCTCGGTGGTCCTGCCGATGATATCCGCAATATTACGGGCGGCTTTGGGATGCGCGGCGCCCTTGGGATAGTTCGTGAAGGTGAGCATGGTCGCGTCTATGGTGGTATAAGCGGGGATGTCTCTGACCGCCGTGACGACGGCTTCGGTCTCGATAGAGGGTTCTTTTGACGCTTCCAGATTGCCGAGGTATACAAACAGCAGCGCTCCGGCAAGGACGGCTAAAACAGCCGCGATGATATAGACCTTTTTCATAATGTCTCGTTTTCCCCCGTTTTAATCAATTTTTATATCCGATATCCGTCACTCGACCAGTTTTACGCCGCCGTCGCCCTGGGGCAGGAAGGGAAACACCATGGTCGGCTCGCCCATGATTAAACTGCCCGGCCAACCGGTGATGGTTTTTGCGACAATACTGCCGTATATGGTAATGCTTCCCGCGATGTTGACCTTCCCTTTGGGGGCATATACGATCCCGTTGGCGGTCGTGCCCGCGGCGGTGAGGTCTATATTGCCGGTTTCCGAATAAATACAGATCGGGGAAGCCGTTTTCACTTGAAAACCGCCGCCTTGAAACAAAATATCTTTATTGGCAATAACACTGCCGTAAATATGAGCGGTGTTGGTGAAAGTTAATTTGCCGGTGACATAAATGTTGCCTTTGATGAGAAAAGGCGCACCGCCGTTGACCGTAAGATTTCCGTTGATATACACGTCGCCGTTGATGTCGAGGCCGTTTTTAATGGTGACGTTCCCGGTGATATATTTACTGCCGTTCCAGGTTTGTCTGCTGTCGATCGAATTAAAATCCGAGGCGTTGACGTATGAGTCGTAACTGGTGGGCATGATTTGCGCCGGAACAGCGCTGAAATCGGGCATCTCGATAAATTGAGCGGGGCTGAGCTTTCCGCCTATTGAAAAAGAACCGGTTTGTATGTTTTTCACCGCTTCAATTGTGCCGGTGATGATACTGCTATCGTTAGGCCAAGATTCAAAAGATCCATTTGAATGGATATCGCCGTTAATGTTATAATAACCGCCCATGGATAAAGCGGAAGTGTCTCCGTGAAAAATCCGATAATCAAAGACGCCGCCGCCGCTGCCGCTGCTGGTTTTAGCCGCCGCCGCGCTGCGGTTGATGTCCCATTGGTTGATCCCCAGCGCCTTGAGAAACATCGTATCGACCTCTTTGGCGGATGATAACTTAATTTTTGAGTTGGAGTCGGAAAAATGGACGGTCACATCGGACGCGGTGTAACCGTTGAGCTGGACGCAGTTGATGGCGGCCGCGGTCGCGGCCGTCGTGTCGGGCAGATGGCTCGCGCCGGCAAGCACACCCGCGTCGAGCGCCGCCTGCAGCTTGGACGTTTGGAGATAAACCGCGCCGAGGTCAACGGCCATCGCCGTGAAGCCCAGCAAAACGGTCATCGCGAAAACCGCGATCCAGGGAGAAGCGCCGTGTTCTCCGGAAAAGAACTGTCTGAGGAATTTTTTCATTTGTTACCTTCCGTTGTTAATAGATTTGCGGTCTTGCGGCGGATCATTCGACCAGTTTGATTTCGGCGTCGCTTTTGGGCAAATAATCAATCTCATCGGGGTCATAATCGCCCTTCAACTCCACATTGCTGTCACAAAATACTCGGTAACCGATCACGCCGCCGTAGATATCGACATTCGAAGAAAGCGTAACATCCCCCTTTGGCGCATAAACCAGCCCGGTTACGTCGATGTTCGAAGACAAACTGATATTGCCGTTGGCAGAATAGATGCAAAATGGCTCGTTGTCAACATCCACGTTTGACGAGATCGTAATATTGCCATTCGCAATGACATAGCCGTTGACGGTTGCGTTGGACTGGATATTGATCCACCCGGCGGCATACAGCGGCCCGTTGATGTCGGCGTTGCTTGAAACCGTCGCGTTGCCCGTCACATAGATGCTGCCGTTGATTTCCACATTGGACGACAATGTCAGATTGCCGTTGACAAAAAGGTCGCCGTTTAAGGTCACATTGCTGCCGAAAGAGAAGTTCCCGGTGATATATTTGCTGCCGTTGAGGGTGGTGTTGCTTACGCCGTTATATTTCGAGGCATTCGCGTGTTCTTGATAATGCTCCGGCGGATACATCGGAGACATCTGCGCAATGGCCTGGGAAAAGTCGGGCATCTCCAGCACCTGCGCGGGATAATTCACATGGGCAATATCGGCGTTTTTGTGCGCATCATAGCTCGAAACCGACGCCACCGTACCCTGCACATCGACATTGGCTTTGGCGTTAAACCCGCCGTTTGAATGAATGTTGCCCAAAATATCGCAGTTGCTCTCCAGCGTCAGCGTGTGATATTCGCTGCCCGAAAAAATCCGATATCCAAATATCCCGCTGGTTCCGCCCGGCTCAAACTTGGTGGCCGCCGCGCCGCGGTTGATGTTCCACTCGTTGATACCCAAAACCTTGAGGAACATCGTATCGACCTCTTTGGCGGCCGATAACTTGATTTTTGAGTTGGAATCGGAAAAATTGACGGTCACATCGGACGCGGTGTAACCGTTGAGCTGAACGCAGTTGATGGCGGCCGCGGTCGCGGCTGCCGTGTCGGGCAGATGGTTTGCGCCGGCGAGTGCGCCCGCGTCGAGCGCCGATTGCAGCTTGGAGGTCTCGAGGTATGCCACGCCGAGGTCAACGGCCATCGCCGTAAAAGCCAGCAGGACGGTAATGGCGAAAACCGCGATCCACGGAGACCCGCCCCGTTCTCCGCTCAAACCACGTTTAATCCGTTTGAACATCGCTTTCCCTCCGTTCTTATTCCACTTTCATGGTGGTGGCGGAGAGCATTTCTTTCTCTCCGTCGTTAAAAACCATATACCCGACCGGCGTGATTGCCGGAATCGTGGTCGTGACCGTCACGGTCACAAACCCGCTTTTGCGGGTTGCGTCGGTGAAGGTGACGGTGATGTTTTTTCCGGAAGTGATCGCGTTTGTTCCGAGCATCATTTCGATGGTGTCTTCCACGCCGCTTTCGCTTGCGTGAATGGCGGCGTAACGCGCGCCCTCTCGGGAATCGTTTTGAATGGTCAGCTGGGTGCCGAACATAATGCCGAACTCGATGATCCCGCACAGCAGGAGCAGCAGGAGCGGCGTGATCAGCGCCATCTCAACCATCGACTGGCCGCTTTCGCGGCGTGCTTCGGGTTTTTGATATTTTTTCATAAGCTATGCCGCGACCTCCGTTTTAATCAATATAAAAGAAAAGCAGCCGTGAAAAATAAAAAATGAGAAAATAAGCAGACGGGGAAAACAGGAAAACCGGGTCGTTGCCTGTCAGGGGCGTTCAACCCAACGCGGCCGCTTCGGCGCTTTCGACGCCGCTGACCGATTTTTCGTAAAATTTCAGCGTGCCGGCGCCCAGCAGGCCGAGCGCGGCGGCCGCCGCGACCGCGGCGATCGCAAGGATCAGGCCGTACTCGGCCACGCCCTGGCCGCTCTCGCCGCCGAGGAACCGTTGAAGCATATGCGATCTCCTTTTGTTTTTTGAAAGGCGGGGCAAAAGCGGGGACTGCGCGCGGAGCGGAGCGGTTTCCGCTCCGCTCCGCGCGTTTTCGACTGTTTTGTTTTGTTTGAATTAGGCTAAGGCGCTTGTAATCTCGTTGTTTGCTTTGTTGAAGATGTTGGCAATGTTTGGTCCCAGCAGCGTGAGAGCAGTAATAACCACTACCGCGATCAGCGCGATGATGAGTCCGTATTCGACCATGCCCTGTCCGCTTTCGTCTTTAAAGAATCTTTTTAACATGTTCTTACCTCCGTTTTGTTGATTCGGCAGCCGTATGTAAAATTTGCGGCCGCCGTAGTGCCGGGCGCGCGCCCGGATCGCTCAAAGGGATGCGGGGTGCGGGATTGTAAAGACCGGGATCTTTAACCACCCCCCGCCGACAGAAGGGATACCGTGACGAGTGAGGCGGCTAAGAAGGGTCCCATCGGAACCAGCGTCTTCAGCCGCTGGATCATCGGGATCCGGAACTGGACCGCGACATAGACCAAAACCAGGACGCCCATCATGGTGATCGCATATAAACTGCCCATCAGTCCGACGCAAAAGCCCATCGCGGCGGCGAGTTTGACATCGCCCGCGCCGACTTTTTTGGAAAGCAGCGCCGGAAGCAGGAAGAGCACAATGCAGGCGGCGAATCCGCCGAGAGAGGAGAGCCAGTCGATGCCGGTGACCCCGGCGGCGCCGAAGCCGATCGAGAGAACGAGAAGCGCCAAAATCAATTCGTTGGGGATGATCCGGTGTCTGGCGTCGATGCAGCCGATCGAGCCGCACACGAACAGGATTAAGTATAGGTAGAGGGTCTCCCAGGTGACGCCGGCGAACCAGCCGATGGCGGCGCCGAACAGCCCCATGGCGATCGGGAGCGCGATATGCTCCGCTTTTCCCTCTTTCGGCTCGATGCCGCGGTTTTTAAGCAGCCGCCGGTTGAGCAGCAATACCGGATAGGACAGGGCGGCGCCGAGCAGCGCGCCGCTGGCGGTCGGGATGACGGTTTGGAGCATATGGTTCACCTCGTTTCATTTTTCGCGGTTCGGGGAGGAAGCGCCGAACCGCCTTATTTGCGATCTTGTCAGAATTTCGGGCTTTCCTGTTGGAAAGACCGCATCCACCCGATCTGTTGTCTTGTGCGCTCTAAGATGCGCATCGCCTCGTCTTTGCGTACAAACCGCGCCGTGATGTTTTTATAGGAGAACGGATAATCGGATATGTAGTAAAACGACAGGTCAATCAAATAGTCCTCGCAGAGTTTTTTTCCGTCTTCAAAGCGTTTCTTCATGGCCGGATCGATAAACGATATGTTTGCCGCGAGTTTTGAGAACAGGAAGTTGATGTTGCGGGTCTTGGGCGCTTCGCAGTCATTATGGTAGACATACATGCCCTTGAGCTGTCGTTCGACGGCGGTCTGGCATAAACTGACGACATAAACCCAACGTTCGCTTTGAACCAGCGGTTCGATCGTCTCGAGATCGTAGTCGGCCAACATGATCCAATAGCCGTATTTATCGGATTTGTTCATTCCGGAAATCCCTCTCGCGCACAACGCCCGTGAATTGCGGCTCTGCGCTCCTTTAACAAATTTTTTTCGGCGGTTTCCGTTGAAAACACTTATGCCGGCGCCGGGATCAAATCTCATAAGCCGGGGCGCTGACGGATCGTTGCCCGGTCGGAGAATTGTTTGCCGGCATCGGCATACGGGTGTTTGTGCGGTCGGCTGACCTGCTCGACGCCGCCGGCCGTTTCGCCGCGTGTCGGGTCCGCTTTCCGTATTCAATTGACCCCCGTAGCGACGGCGTCTGAAAAATTACGCCGTCAGTTCAATGCCGTGATCCGCGATTTCTTCGATGATTCCGCACGGATTTTCAAGTTCGTCAAGCGTGAACGCCTGGACTTGTATCTCTTTTTCCGGATCCGTGCAGATTTTGACCAGTTTTCGGTATTCGTCCAAAAGACATGTCTTTTGGATATCGAAGAACACCGCGATGTCGATGTCGCTTTGCGCGTTTGCCGTCCCTTTCGCATAAGATCCGAAAAGTACGATCTTCGCCACGCCCTCAAGGGATTTCATCTGTTCGACGCACCGCGAGACCAGCGTTCCCTCAACTGCGGGCAGGAAGTCGGCTGCGGTCATGTCAGTACCTCTTTTGTTTCGTTGCGTGTTCCGAGGCGGAATATCCCGCCGGGATTTGGTATGCAGAGGGAGCGCTTGTGCGGGTTTGATCCCTCCGGTTCGAGGTGTTGGAGAAAGGGGGTGACAAGATATAAAAAAAGCAACTCACCCTTTTTTTAAAGATGCCAAGTTGCTGTCGCTCGTCGTTATCCCGGGAATGTCCCGAGGATTTCTATTGAGTTCGGCAACTGGCTGCCATCGGCTTTCGCCTTTAGGCCCTTTAGTTTTGCGTCGCCCGCTTTCGCGGGTTTTGCCTTTTTCGTGGGGACAAGTTTTCTTGTCCGGCTTTATAATATACCCGCGAAACCCGTTTGTCAAGGGGTAATTTGACAAAAATATTCACAAATATTGGGGCTCATATGTATAAAACATGTACAAAGTATACAATTTTGGTTAAAAAGATCGATCACAGAGCAATATTATCTGGATTTGTGACCGTATTATTGAAGAATAATGGAAGTTAATTTATGGGTTCATTGAACCCAAAATACCCGCGACGGATCTTTTTGTGCGTTAAAATTTTACTTCTTCCGGCGTTTGTGGTATAATAAACGCATAAGAATCGATGACAGATATCTTATTGGAATCATGGCATCAACGGCATTACGGAGGCGGAAATGGAATACATTGCAAATTACAACATGAAACTCATCGAAGTCGGGGAAGTGGGTTCGACCAATGATGAATTGAAAAAAATGGCGGCTGCCGGAGAACCGGAGGGCACCGTTTTGATTGCAAAAAGGCAGACAGCGGGCCGGGGACGCGGCGGGAGACCGTTTTTTTCTTATGAGGGCGGGATTTACATGAGCATTTTATTGCGTCCTCAAGAGGCCGGTTTTGATACGACCGCAGTGACGGCGGCGGCGGCGGTTGCCGTGGCAAAATCCATCGGCAAACGCGCGGGCATCAAATGGGTCAACGATGTTTTAACCATCGATAAGGTGATCGGAGAAAAAAAGGTCTGCGGTATCTTGACCGAGGCGGTTTTCGGCGCGAGCGCGAGACCGGAGTTTGCGGTGGTCGGCATCGGCGTCAACTGTTATGCGCCGACGGGGGGCTTTCCGCACGAAATCGCTGAAATCGCGGGCGCCGTGTTCGAGCCGGGCGAGGGCGACCCGGTGCGGTTGCGCGATGACATTTTGGACTGTTTTTTTGAACTGACCGGCGCGGGAAAGACGAAAATCGCACGGGAATACCGGGAGCGCTGCGTGACGCTTGGGAAGCGGATCGAGTTTCAGCGCGGCGAAGAACTGCTCACGGGAACCGCGGTCGCCATCGGCGACGACTTTAAACTGCTGCTGCGCACCGACGCGGGCAAGGTGATCTGGCTGTGTTCGGGCGAAATACATTGATAGGAAATCGGAAATCGGAAATTCGGAATTGGTAGAACGAATAACTTTTTTAAGTTTACCGACGTCTTTTTCTGCCCTCTGCCCTCTAACCTCTGCCTTCTCGGTGCGGCCAAACAGGGCCGCCCGCGCAAGATGGTAATTGGAAATTGGAAAATGGAAATTGGTAGAACGAATAACTTTTTAAGTTTACCGACGTTTTTTCTGCCCTCTGCCCTCTAACCTCTGCCTTCTC
>CAZPLU010000013.1:0-43104 GCA_964587625.1 uncultured Eubacteriales bacterium | reverse complement strand
TGGAAAATAGAAATTGGTAGAACGAATAACTTTTTTAAGTTTACCGACGTTTTTTCTGCCCTCTGCCCTCTAACCTCTGCCTTCTCGTGGCGGCCCTATGTGGCCGCCCGCGCAAGATGGTAATTGGAAATTGGAAAATAGAAATTGGTAGAACGAATAACTTTTTTAAGTTTACCGACGTTTTTTTCTGCCCTCTGCTCTCTAACCTCTGCCTTCTCGGTGCGGCCACATAGGGCCGCCCCTACGGTAAAATTAATTCGTTCATCCGTAAACCATAACGGAAAAACCGCGTTGTCAAAAAAGGGCGGACGTGGTAAAATATCAAAAGTAAATACACTTAGGAGGAAATGGATTATGGGATTCGGAATTCAACTCTATTCACTGCGGGAAATCATCGGGGACGACGTTGCGGGTACGCTTAAAAAAGTCGCCAAGATGGGCTACACAGAGGTCGAGTTCGCGGGGTATTATGACCTCAAAGCCGCCGAGATGAAAAAAATCCTCGACGACAGCGGTCTGACAGCCGTGAGCGCGCATGTGGGACCCGACGGCGTCGGCGAGAATCTCGATGCGGAAATTGAATATAACCTCGCGGTCGGCAGCAAGAACATCGTGCTGGCAAGCGGCGGCATGGAGACGGCGGACGACGTGAAAAGGATCGCCGAGCTGCTCTCGGACGCCGCCGAAAAGGGCGCGAAATACGGCGTTACCATCGGCTACCACAACCACGATTATGAATTTACGCGCAGGGCGGGAAACAAACGGTTCATCGACCTGCTGGCCGAGGAAACAGACAAAAAAGTGACGTTTGAATTCGACGTGTACTGGGTGACGTTCGCGGGCGCGGATCCGATGGAATATGTGAAAAAGTACGCCGGACGGGAGGTGCTGATGCACCTCAAAGAATTGGCGGTCGTGGACGGCGAAAAGAAAAACGTCGAGCTCGGCGACGGCGTGATCGATTTCAAATCGTTGATTACGACCGGCAAGCAGATCGGGATCAAACATTTTATCGTCGAACAGGAGGGCTACACCATGCCCGTACTCGACAGCTGCGCGCGTTCGGCGCGGGGGATTTTGAAACTGGGGGTTTTATGATGAACGGGATCAAAGCGGAACTCATTAAAATCCAGATTAAAAAAGTCATTGAAGCGCTCGGCGAAAACAATATGCGCGGGTATTACGCGAAGGGTCGTGACGAGGCGCGCGAGATTGCCGCCTCGCTGCTTTGCGAGGGGGACACCGTCGCAAGCGGCGGCTCGGTGACGCTCGAGGAATGCGGCATCGTCGATTTGTTGAGAAGCGGGAAATACAACTACCTCGACCGGGCGGCGCCGGGGCTTTCGAAAGAGCAGGTTCGGGACATTTATACAAAAACATTCGGGGCGGACGCGTTTTTATGCTCCGCCAACGCGGTCACGCTGGACGGCAAGCTGTATAACGTCGACGGCAATTCCAACCGGGTCGCCGCGCTGCTGTTCGGGCCGAAAAGCGTCGTCGTGGTGGCGGGGTGCAATAAGATTGTGCCGGATATCGAAGCGGCCGCGAAACGGGTCAAGACCGCCGCCGCGCCCTGCAACTGCCTGCGCCTGCACTGCGAGACCTTCTGCCGCGAAAAGGGTATTTGCAGCGAAGCCGCGAATGACGAAATCGGGAGCGGTTGTCAAAGCGAGGGGCGCATCTGCTGCAATTATGTCATCAGCGCAAAACAGCGCCACAAGGATCGGATTAAAGTGATTCTTGTGGGCGAAGAATTGGGATATTAAAATGAAATTCGTCGTCGCGTTCGACTCGTTCAAATCCACCATGACCGCAATGACCGCCTGCGAGACGGCGGCGCAGGGCATCAAAACGGTTTTTCCCCAAAGCGAAGTGATAATTGTTCCGGTTGCCGACGGCGGCGAGGGTACCGCAAATGCGTTTTTTTCGGTGCTTGGCGGCGAATGGGTCGTAAAGACGGTCACCAACCCGGAGTTTAAGAAGATCGAAGCCGAATATGTGATTTTGCCCGACCGGACGGCGGTGGTCGAGATGGCCGCCGCCTCGGGTTTGCCGCTTTTAACGGTCAAAGACAGGGCCAAAGACAGGGTCATTGACCCTGTCTTTGGCCCTGTCATTGACCCCGAAAAAACCACGACTTACGGCACGGGCGAATTGATTGCAGACGCGGTCAATCGCGGGTGTAAAGAGATCATATTAGGGCTCGGCGGCAGCGCGACAAACGACGGCGGCGTCGGAGCGCTCTCGGCGCTCGGGGTTCGGTTTTTGAAAGCGGACGGCGCACCGATCAACCCGACCGGCGGCGGCCTTGACGAACTGGCCGACATCGACGCGAGCGGAATCAACGAGGCGACAAAAAACTGCCGCTTCACCGTGGCCTGCGACGTCGAGAACACCCTGTGCGGCGAAAAAGGCGCATCGGTTGTCTACGGGCCGCAAAAAGGCGCGACCCCCGAGGCGGTCAGGCGGCTCGATGAAAACCTATACCGTTATGCGGCTCTCATACAAAAAAAGACCGGAAAAGACATTTTGACGCTCAAAGGCGGAGGCGCGGCCGGCGGTTTTGCCGCGGGTTTCTCCGCTTTTTTCGACGCGGAATTGAAATCGGGCATCAAGCTGCTGCTCGAGACCGTCCGGTTCGACGAGATCATCAAAGACGCGGATATTGTTTTTACGGGCGAGGGCAGGGTGGACGGGCAGAGCGCATATGGCAAGGTCATTTCGGGCATCGGCTTTTATGCGCAAAAAGCGGGCGTGCCGGTGATCGCGGTCGCGGGCGATGTCGCGCCGGATTACGGGGAGGTGTTAAGTCACGGCGTGGCCGCCGTGTTCAGCATCAACCACCGGGCGGTGCCGTTTGAGACCGCAAGGCATTCCACGGTTGAAAATCTGCGGGACACGGTCGTCAATATTTGCCGGTTGATCCAAACAAAGAGCGGCGTCGGACGCTGACGCCTGTTCTTTTTCACATATTGACTTATTTTCGAAAATAAGCTATATTATCCATTAGAAAAGTCATTTTTTATATGTGGTGAAATATCTTGTTATACCACCGTAAAAACAACTTAACACGAGAAGGAGGAATCGGAATGAGAGAAGAGATGTTTTCTGTTTCGCTGAAAAAGAATCCGGTGATCAGCTTAAACATGAATTTAGGCCATTTCACCACCAGTCATTTTCACGCCTCGCACTATCTGGATTTAAACCACCTGAAAACCAACGCATCGCTTGCCCGAGATGTGGCAATCGAGCTGGCGCTGCCCTATTTGTCAACCACCCTCGTGGACACGATCGTGTGCATGGAGGGGACCGAAGTCATCGGCGCATATATGGCGGAAGAGCTGCTTCAGGAGGGGACGTCCGTCCTCAACAGCGGAAGTGACATCAATATTATCACGCCGATCACGAACACCAACCGGAATTTGATGTTTCAAAGCAACAAGCAAGATTTAATTTATCAACGAAATATCATCGTTTTGGTCTCCTCTATTTCAAGCGGGACGACGCTCTCAAGCGCATTGGATTGTCTCAGTTATTACGGCGGCAATGCGGTCGGGATATCCGCTCTGTTTAACGCCTATCCCGAAAAACAGGAACAAGAAATTTATTCTTTATTTACCGCCGACGACATACCCGGTTATCAACTCTACAGACCCGGCGAATGCCCCCTGTGCAAGGCGGGCCAAAAACTGGACGCGATCATTGCCCATGACGGCTATATAAGAATATAAAACGATTAAGGAGTACACTTCATTGATATCACTCAACAGCATTACTTTTATGCAAATGGGCGTCCCGCAGATTGTAATGGTTTTAATTGCGCTGCTGCTCTCTTATCTTGCGATTGCGAAAAAATATGAGCCGTTGTTGCTACTGCCGCTGGCATTCGGGATGTTGATCGCCAATATTCCGTTGGCAGGTCTTTCAACCTATGACGAGGGCGGTTTGATCTATTACTTATATCAAGGAATCGAAATGGGTATTTATCCGCCCATGATTTTTTTGTGTATTGGCGCCATGACCGATTTCGGTCCCCTGATCGCCAACCCAAAGAGCGCGCTCATCGGACTGGGAGGTCAGCTCGGTATTTTTGCCGCCGCCGGGGGCGCGCTGCTGATTTCGCGCTTTATACCGGGTCTCGCGTCTTTTACCCTGGAGGAGGCCGCCGCCATCGGCATGATCGGCAGCTCTGACGGACCCACTTCCATTTACACCGCAAGCATTCTTGCGCCAAACTTGCTGCCCGTCATTACGA
Source organism: uncultured Eubacteriales bacterium (assembly GCA_964587625.1). Taxonomy (GTDB): domain Bacteria; phylum Bacillota; class Clostridia; order Oscillospirales; family JAKOTC01; genus DAOPZJ01. The sequence continues at coordinate 38,849 of CAZPLU010000013.1, read as the reverse complement.
TCGCGGCATATTCCTACATGGCGCTGGTTCCGTTAATCCAGCCGCCGATTATGCGGGCGCTGACCACAAAAAAAGAACGGGTCATTGAAATGCCTTCCCCCAAGAGGGTTTCAGTCCGCAAGAAGATCATATTTGCTTTTGCCGTCACGATTGTCACATTGGTATTTGTGCCCGCGGCTGGTTCCCTGATCTCCATGCTGATGTTGGGGAATCTGATCAGAGAAAGCGGTGTAACCGAACGGTATGTTCGCACATTGATAAACCACCTGATGAATATTTTGACATTGCTGATCGGAATTTCCATCGGCGCAACGGCGACCGCGGAACGGATTTTAAATCTCCAAACAATATTGATCATTCTTTTGGGATTGTTTGCATTCGCCTTCGGTACGGTCGGCGGCGTATTGATTGCAAAACTGTTATGCAAAATAACAGGCGGGAAAATCAATCCTTTGATCGGAAACTCGGGCGTGTCCGCCATGCCCATGGCGGCGCGCGTTTCTCAAAAGATGGGGCAGTATTACAACCCCCAAAGCCATCTGTTGATGCACGCGATGGGCCCCATTGTCTCCAGCACCATCGGTTCCGCGATTATCGCCGGTATTTTCATCGCGATTTTGGCATAACCGGCCAAAACGAAATAAAAAAGCGGCATGGGGGTCAAGCGATCGCACCATGCCGTTTTTTGTTGATTTGTGCGGGAACCGCTGTCCCGCGCTTTTTGAATCGACGGTTTATTTTGTCATGTCACGTCCGCTTTTAATTCCCGTTGCGGCTCGGATCGAAGAGACCGCGGACTTCCGCAACCGGTTCCACAAATAAAATCCCGTTTCCGGGCTCTTCCAATTGAAGCTCCCGGTATAAATTATCCACGACTTTTTCGACCAGGTCGCTTGGCATCAAAATGATCACCAATTCCCTTTCCGGTTCGATTTCCATGCCGAAAATTTTTGCAGTGAACTCCGAACCGGTACCCCGACCGTGCATGATGGTGCCGCCTCTGACGCCGGATTTGCGCGCAATATCCATCACGTCTTCGGCCATACCGCGATTGACAACAACCGTCAGTTTTTTATACATACTGTTTCCCTCCATACCTTGCGCTGTGTTCCATGCGCCCTGTGGATTGTTGATGATCTGGCTGCCGATTGTCACAGGCGTCGTATAGACGATGCCATGCCCCGGCTCATTAAGCTGGAGCTCTTTGCAAAAAAAGTCCAGCAGGTCTTTTGCCTTTTCTTTTTGAATGATGATATTTACAATTTCTTTCGTCTGGCTCTTGATCCCCAGCAGGTTCAAGGTCGCGCTTTCCACCGTGCCTTTTCCGGGCACGATGATCCCGCCGCGGAGGTCTTTGTCTTTGGCGATACGGCCGCATTTTTGGCATTGATTTTCACTCAATATGAGTGTCATGATCAAAAAATGATGTCCGACGGCCGTTTCATTCAATTTGTTATCCATGATTGCCTCCTTGTGACCGCTTTTTTAAATGCGCCTGCGATTTGGCGTGATAGAGCGCGCCGAGCAACTCTATTGCGATAATCGGCATCATTGCGACAATCGCGATCATGCCAAACCCGTCTGCCACCACATCGGCTGTCGGAACCTGCGCGGCGACGCCCTGAACAAAGGCAAGGGAGAACGTGGCTGTCATAGGCCCCGAGGCGACGCCGCCCGCGTCAAACGCCATACCCACGAATAAGTCGGGTACAAAAAAAGCCAATATCACGGCAAGGCCGAAACCGGGCAGCAAGTACATCCAGAGCCGGATACCGGGCATCAAAATTCGCAGGGCGGACATAAAGATGGACAGGCCGACCGCTACAGATAAAAATATGAGCACCATTTTGCGTTTGACGGAGCCGCCGGTGACATCTTCCACCTGATGGGTCAACACATGAACGGCCGGCTCAGCCAGGACAGTGGTGAGCCCGAGCAGCAGGGCGACGAATAAAACCGGAATATTTGAGTCCATCGAGGCAAGCTGTACCCCCAAGCGGGTGCCCACTTCCATAAAACCGCCGTTCACGCCCAACAGGAACAAGACGAGCCCTGCATAGGTTAACACCAAACCCCGGGCAATGTCAATGACTTTTTTCTTTTTATGTTTGAAAAAAAACACCTGAAAGACGATGTAGGCGATGATAATCGGCAGCAGCGTCAACAAGGACTCCCACGCGAGGTCAAGCAGCTTGGAAATATATACTTCCAATAGGTTGTCGGATACGATTTTCGCCTCCGGCAAAGCGCCGTCCAATTTGCCGTTGCCGAGGAAAAGACCGGTGATCAAAACCCCGAGGATCGCGCCCGTCGAAGAAATACCGACCAGCCCGAAGCTGTCCGCCTCACTCATCTTGCTATCTTTTTTCATCGCGGAGACGCCGGCTGCCAACGCCAACATAAAAGGAACCGTAATCGCCCCCGTTGTGGCGCCGGAGGCGTCAAATGCGATTGCCAAAAAATCGGGTGATGAGAACATCGATAAAATAAAAATCAAGGCATACGCGCCCGTAAATACAAATTTCAATCGTACATTCTTCAGGATGCGCAGCATGCCGATTGTCATCATCACGCCGATCCCGACTGAGACGGCAACCACCATTAGGGTGTTGTCAAACTGGCCGGAAGTCACGCTGTCTACCTGGTTGGCAAGGATATGCAGATCCGGCTCCGCAAAGGAAATAAAAAACCCCAAAATCAAACTGACCGTGATGACCATTGCATAACTGTTCGATTGCGTGATGGAAGTACCGACGCCATGTCCGATGGGTTCAAGCCCCTGATCGATTCCGAACAGAAATATTGTTAAGCCGATGATCACCAGGACAGAGCCGATTAAAAAAGCGTATATAAGATTTGATTCCAATGGGCTGATGGTAAAATGGAGCACCGCAACGATCAATGTGATCGGCAATACCGACATCAATACTTCCTTGAATTTTTTACTTAACTCGTTCAAATCATCACCTCTTAATGTAATATATCGTTCTTGGTTGTGAAAGATTCAGCGCATCCCGCTCCCCCGCCGAATTTTATCGCACCGTAACAGACGAATAACAGTAGTATATCATGAGATGATTAAAATTTCTATATCCATTTACGATCTCGCAAAAAAACATCTGTTCGCGGCACATGGGCCCCGTTTTATTTTTATGCCCGGAAGTCCATATGTCTATTTGAACAAAAGCGAAACCGCATTGACGTTTTCAACCGATGGATATATAATAAAAACGGTTCATCTGTATATGATATTTCACAGGTTGGGGGAATTTACGGTGTTGGGCATATCGAAAGAGGTCTATGAAAATCCCGGAGTTGTCAACATCGGCGCCGAAGCCGGTCACGCTGCCTTTTTCCCGTATCAAAGCGCCGCCGCGGCGTTAACCTACCATCGGGCCGAATCCGACTATTTCCGGCTGCTCAACGGCAAATGGCGCTTCAGTTGGTTTGAAAGCCCGTCGCATGTGCCCGAATCCGTGCTTGATCCGGACTCTTGGGGAAACTGCGATGTCATCGACGTGCCCGGAAACTGGCAACTCTACGGTTACGACAATCCGCAATATCTGAATTTCGAATCCCCGATCCCCGTCCATCCGCCGCATGTGCCCGCTCAAAATCCCACCGGGGTGTACAGCCGCGTTTTTCAGCTTCCCGGCTCGTTTGACGGAAAGCGCATCCACCTCACCTTTGAAGGGGTCGACACCGCGTTTTATGTGTATATCAACGGAAAAAAGGCCGGGTTTTCGCAGGGCGCGCACTGCCACAGCGAATTCGATATCACCGGTCTGATCCGCACCGGAGAAAATTTTATCACGGTATGCGTGCTCAAAACCGCATGGTCCACCTACATGGAGGATCAGGATAAATGGCGCATGAGCGGCATCATCCGCGACGTATACCTCGTTGCGTACCAAAAGACGCGGGTGCGCGATCTCTCGGTCAGTTGTGTTTTAAAAGACCGTTATGCCAATGCCGACTTATGCGTGCGCGCCGAAATCAAAAACATCACGGGCGCCGCCTTTAACGGCGAGCTGGAATTTTCTCTGACCGACGCGGACGGCGGCTCCGCCGCGCGGTTTTCACATCGGCTTGAAACCGATGGGGAAAAAGAAGTGCTCGACTTCAAACAACACATCGAGAAACCCCGTAAATGGAGCGCCGAAGACCCGTATTTATACGATCTTGCCTATACGCTCCGCAGCGCCGACGACAGCGTCCTCGAATGCGGCGCCGTAAAAGTCGGCTTCCGATCGGTCGAAATTCGGGACCGGCAGCTTTTCGTCAACGGCGCGTCGGTCAAAATCAAGGGCGTCAACCGCCACGAGATTCATCCCGACATGGGGTTCGCAATCCCGGTCGAACATATGATCCGCGACATCACTTTGATGAAGCGGCATAATATCAACACGGTGCGCACCTCCCATTACCGAAACGACACGAAATTTTTAGACCTGTGCGACTTGTACGGGTTGTATGTCATCTGCGAGGCCGATCAGGAAAGCCACTGGTTTTTCATGGTTCCCGAAGAACTGGACATCATCTCAAACCCCAAATGGGAGGCGGCTTTCGTGGACAGGGCGCGGCGCATGGTCGGCCTCGACAAAAACCATCCGAGCGTGATCATCTGGTCGCTCGGGAACGAATCCGGCTTCGGCGCAAACTCAAAAGCCATGATCCGTTATATCAAATCCGCCGATCCCCAAAAACGCCCGGTGCATTACGAGCCCGCGCAATACAACCCCGGCATGGACGTCGATATCATGAGTTTTATGTACCCGTCGTTCGACGAGCTTGAAACACAGGGAAAATCCGACGATCCGCGCCCGTATCTGATGTGCGAATATACCCATGCGATCGGCAACGGTTCGGGCTGTCTCGCGGAGTATTGGGACTTGATATACAAATATCCCCGCCTGATCGGCGGCTGCGTGTGGCAGTGGGCCGACCACGGGCTGGCGAAAATCGACGACAAAACGGGGGAGCGTTTTTTGGCCTATGGAGGCGACTTCGGCGATACCCGCAACGACGGCTTTTTCCATTGCGGCGGCTTTGTCAACGGCGACAGACGGGTGCAGCCGGATTTGTTTGAATATAAAAAAGTGTTAGAACCCGTGAAAACCGCCGCGTTCGACCTGATAAAAGGACAGGTCGCGGTCAAAAACCTCCACCATTTTCTTTCTCTTGGATACTTGGAAATGCGATACACCGTTAAAAACAACTCCGGCGTCATCGGCGAAGGCATGTGCGCTCTTCCCGACCTCGCGCCCGGAAAAGAGTCCGTCGTGACGGCAGGTTATATTGCTCCGAAGCCCAAAGCCGGCGAGGAATACTGGTTGAATATCGAATATACGCTCAAAAACTCGACGATCTGGGCACCGCGCGGCCATGCGGTCGCGAGCGCCCAGTTCCGGTTGCCCGAATCGTCGTCGCAACTGATCAAAACGGCGAAGACGATTGAATCGGTAAACATTTGCGACAGTCCTCTGGCGCTGGAGATCAAGGGCGGCGAATTTTCCCTGACCTTTGACAAAATCACCGGTCTCATGAGCTCCTACCGATATAACGGTGTCGAATTGATCCGATCGGGGCTCAAGCCCTGCCTATGGAGGCCGCTGACCGCCACCGACTTGGCACGAAACGCCGGTATATGGAAAAACGCGCATTATCATATTCTGCAGCCGGTGTTGAATCGCTTTTCGTATCAAAAAGAAGGCGATGTCTGCCGCGTTATAACCGATTTTTTGATGATTCCGAGCGGTTACAGCGCGGCGGCTTCGGTCGCGGTCAACTACACCGTCTATGGCGACGGCACGGTCGACGCGGACTCGACGTTCAGCCCGTTATGCGAACTGCCGCATGTTCCGAAAATCGGGTTCCAACTGGTGCTGGAAGAACAGTTTGACCATCTGAGCTGGTATGGCAGGGGCGAACACAACAGCTATATCGACAAACGGGAATCGGCGTATATCGGCGAATATAGCGGCACGGTCGAGGAGCAATTTTTTCCCTATATCAAGCCGCAGGCGCAGGGAAACAAGCTCGACTGCCGCTGGTTCGGCGTTTACACGCAGCGCGGCGTCGGCGTTTTGTTTGCGGGCAAGCCGACGATGAACGCAAGCGCATACCATTACACCGACGGACAGATTGAGCACACGGCGCACGCCCACGAACTCAAGCGCAACAATTTCACCACGGTCAATATCGATTTCGCGCAGTGCGGGATCGGCACCGACAGCATCGGACCTGAAACGCCCGATAAATTCAAGCTTTTTCTCACAAAGAGCACGGAATTTTCATTCACCATGACCCCTTATAATCGGCAGACAACCTCCCCCGCGGATCGATACAGGAGGATGTTTTAACCGTTTTGAACAAACCGAGAAGGCCGAAAATGCCGCAAGCAAAACAGTTGTTTTATTGTTAAAATGGGTTTATACTGAAAGGGCATTCCGTTTTAGCACCGGATTAAATATCAAAAATATGCGGCGGTTATTCACGGAAATGAACAGGAGGTATAAAATGGCTACAGCGGTTTATAATCCATTTGAAAGCGCTCAGGAGCAGTTTGATAAAGTGGCTGCGCTCCTTGAACTGGACAGCGGCATCCGTGAGTTGCTGCGCCGGCCCATGCACGAAACGCATTTTTCCATCCCGGTCAAAATGGACGACGGTTCAACCAAGGTATTCGCGGCCTTTCGCATCAGGCACAACGATGCCAGAGGGCCGGCCAAGGGCGGAATACGTTTTCATCCCCATGAAACCGCAGATACGGTGCGCGCCCTCTCTATGTGGATGACATGGAAATGCGCGGTCGTGGACATCCCGCTGGGCGGCGGAAAAGGCGGCGTAATCTGCGATCCGCATAATCTTTCGAAAACCGAGCAGGAACGGCTGTGCCGCGGATACATACGCGGGCTCTATACGCAGCTCGGCCCCAACCTCGACGTACCCGCGCCCGACGTGATGACAAACGGTCAGCATATGCTTTGGATGCTCGACGAATATGAGACCATCGCGGGAGGCCGTTATCCGGGCATGATCACCGGCAAGCCCGTCGGCATGGGCGGTTCTTTGGGACGCACGGAAGCGACCGGTTACGGCGTGGTCTATGTGTTGAAAAACCTGCTGCGTGAAATGAACATACCGGTTGATTCCACCGCGGCAAGCATACAGGGTTTCGGCAACGTGGCGGAGTATGCGGCTCGCATGTACACAGAACTGGGCGGCAAGGTCGTCGCGGTATCCTGTTGGAATCAGACGGATTCCAAGGCGTATACTTTTAAGAGGGAAAACGGCTGCGACATCAAACAGCTGGCGGGTATCAAGGATTCCTTCGGCAGCATCGACCAAAAAAAAGCGCTGGGGTTGGGATATGAGGTTCTCCCCGGGGGAGAGTGGCTCAAACAGGATGTGGACATACTGATCCCCGCGGCGTTGGAAAATCAGATCACCCCGGCGGTATTTCCGCATATATCCCCAACGGTAAAAGTCATCTGCGAAGCGGCGAACGGACCCACCACCCCCGACTGTGACGCGCTGATCCGTGAGCGGGGAATCACCCTTCTGCCCGACTTCCTTTGCAATGCCGGCGGCGTAACCTGCAGCTATTTCGAGCAGGTTCAGTGCAGCATGAACTACTTTTGGGATAAAACCGAGGTCTTCGAAAAGCTGGAATACTGCATGACCAAGGCCTTCGCCGCCGTATATAAACTTGCTGTTGAAAAGGATCTGTACATGCGGGACGCCGCTTATACCATCGCCATAAATCGGGTGGCGGATGCCGTAAAACTGCGCGGCTGGGCATAAAAAGTGCCGAACAGGACTTTAATGTTATAAATTTCATAAAGCAACGGAGGCGTCGGGAATGGATTACAACGAGCAATTATTCGAAAGAGCCAAAGAGCTTGAATGCATGTACATGGTCGATGAGGTGCTTCAAAACAAAAAGCTCACGCTTCCCGCCGCGATCAAAAAGCTTGTCGACACAATTCCAATCGGTTTTACCGCACCGGCCGCCTGTCGTATCAAAATCACATTGTGGGACGACAGTTACGCCGCCGATGATTTTTCCCGTGCCGAAATTTTGCACCGCTCCCCTCTTGTGGTAAGGGAAGAACGCGTGGGAGAGCTGGCAATGGGCTATATGAAGGAGCTTTTGGAGGATGGCTGCGAACTCCTCAGCAATGAAATCAAGATGCTTGACACCATCGCTCGCCGCATCTCTCTGCTCACTTGGGATATGCAGCGGGAGCTGTCCCTGATGTTAGACATGCTGCGGAGCATTGATCCCGATATGCTGCCGCAGATCGGCGAGAAGCTCCGCATCCACCTTAAAAAAACCGTCGGAGCCAAAGCCGACGGCCTGTTTCAAACCAACGAGATCGAATCCCGGCAGACCTACGGAGAAGTGAATACGCCGATTTCCAAAACAGCTGACGAGGACGCGGCGTCGCAGACAAAAAAGGTCATCGCCTGCGCGACGGCTTTTTTACCGCAGGGGGATATTCGCGATTTGATCGGCGGCTGGATACAGGAACAGCGTGTTTTGGCCTTGGTAAGAGTGGTTGACAACAAAGATGCAAGCGTCAGCGAAATATTGGACGCCGTGCGAAAATACACCGAGGTTGTGGGTGACAACACCGATCATTCCACCACAGAGACATGGCTGATAGCTGAGCTCGCCCACCGTTTCCTGACCAACGACGAAAATGTGATCAACCTGGTTCTAGACAATTTAAAAATTTCCGACTTTGAGTCGGTGCTGGAGAGAATCATCGGCTCCGACACCAGCAGCGGCAATATCGGCGGAAAAGGAGCGGGATTGTTCATCGCAAAACAGATCCTGCGGCATGCGGCCGCGGAGAACCCCCTGCTCGGCGATATCAAAACCCCCCGCACCTGGTATCTGGCCACCGACCAGATGGTCGACTTCCTGCATTACAACCATTTGGAAGAATTGAATTCCTACAAATACAACCCCCTGTTCCATCTGCGCATCACATACGACAACGTGGTCTCCAAAATCAAAAATGCCAAACTGCCGCCCCAAACCGTAAAAATGCTCCATGTCGCGCTGGAGGAAATGGGCGATGTGCCTCTTATAGTCCGTTCTTCGTCCTTGTTGGAGGACAAATCGGGCAGTGCGTTCAGCGGAAAATACAAGAGTTTATTCCTGCCCAACCGGGGTACAAGAGCGGAGCGGCTTGAGGCGCTGATCGATGCCATACTCGAGGTATATTCCTCCATGTACAATCCCGACGCCATTCAATACCGGCGGGAGAGAGAACTTCTCAATTTTGCCGAGCAAATGGGAATCCTGATTCAGGAGCTCGTTGGGCGCAGGGCGGGGGACTATTATATGCCGATTTTTTCCGGCGTTGCGTTTTCACATAACCTGCTGCGCTGGTCGGCGCGTATTAAGCGGGAAGACGGCCTTGTGAGAATGGTTATGGGGCTCGGAACCCGAGCGGTGGACCGGGTAAACGACGACTATCCCCTGCTTTTTTCGCTGGGGCAGCCGGAGCTGCCGGTCAATCGGACCCCCTGCGAGATTCGCCACTACTCCCCCAAGCAGATAGACCTGATCAATTTGGAAAAGGGCCGCTTCGAAACGGTCGAAGCCTCCTCCTTTTTGAAAGAGACGGGACCGCGGATTCCCGGGCTTCACAAATATGTCTCGGTGTACAACAACGATTTCATCGAAACCAAAAACGCTTTTTCCTTAGACACCCAACGGGACGAAATGGTCATCACCTTTCAACATATTCTGACCGACACCGACATCCCCGCGAAGCTCAAGCGCATGCTGGAAGCTCTGTCTGAAAAAATGGACAGCCCGGTGGAAATCGAGTTCGCTTATGACGGCGGGCATATCTATTTGCTGCAGTGCCGTGCCCAGGGTTCGGGCATGTACAGCGCCCCTGCGCCGATCCCCCAAAATTTAAAGCCGCAGGACATCATATTCACAGCCAACCGGTTCATCTCCAACGGCACGATCAAAGGCATCACCCATATCGTCTATGTGGACGGCGATGGCTACGCAAAACTCTCCGCTCTCGAGGAGCTTTATGCCGTGGGAGAAGCGGTGAGTTTGCTGGGAGGGATATTGCCTCGGCGGAACTATATCCTGATGGGGCCGGGGCGCTGGGGCAGCAGGGGGGATATTAAACTCGGCGTGAGGGTGACCTATTCCGACATTTCCGGCGCGGCGGCGCTGATAGAAATCGCCGAGAAGAGACAGTCCTATTCGCCCGAGCCCTCTTTCGGAACCCATTTCTTTCAGGACCTTGTGGAAGCGGGAATTGTCTATATACCGCTGTTCCCCGATGACCGGGACGTCATTTTCAAGGAGGGTTTTTTCACCAGCGGCGAAAACATCCTCGCCGCACTGCTGCCGCGATTTGCCCGGTTTTCCGATGTTGTCAAGGTGATTGACGTACCGGCGACCTGTTTCGGTCAAACCCTTTCAATCCACATGAATTCCGACTTGGAACAGGCGGTCGCGTTTCTCACAGACCCCGTGCCGGCGGGCAAAGCCGATTGGGAGAAGAGAAGCGCATCCTCTCTTCGGACGGAAAAGGACCGGCACAACCATTGGCAGTGGCGTCATTTTATGGCGCAGCAAATCGCGGATTCGTTGGATATGGAGGCCTTCGGCGTCAACGGCATCTACCTGTTCGGAAGCGTCAATACAGGAGAGGCGGGCATGGGCAGCGACATTGATCTGCTGCTTCATGTCGGACAGCTGAGCAAGTATCAGCGGCTGTGCCTTAAAAACTGGCTGGATGGCTGGAGCCGCGCTTTGGCGCGGTTCAATTATTTGCAAACCGGTTATAAAATGGATCAGTTGCTTGATATTCATATGGTGACGGACAAGGATATGCGTGAGGGCGACTCATTTGCGATCAAAATCAATTCGCCCGTCGATCCCGCCGCACCGCTGCGGATTTATCCGCAGCGGCTTGAAAACCCATAACCGTAAAGAGGGCGGCGGTTCGGGATGCGGCGTATCACGGCCCGGCGGTAAAATAAATCGTTTTTTAGAAACGATATTGCAATTTTTGCGGTTCATCCGCATATTATTTCCCGGAGAACCCACATAAAATCTCCGCGGGATATTAGCACAAAAGAGACGGCCGGTCCGGGAAGCAAACTCAATCACAACCAAACCTGTGACCGGAGAGACGAACATGAAAAAATTTACTTATGCCGCCGTGTTTTTATTGGCGCTGCTGTTATCATTCGGATGCTCGGTTTCTTCGGAACCCGCAGAGCCGACATTTTTGGACGCGACCGTCAGATGGCCGAACGCGGGACTTGCAAAAAAGCTGCCCGAACCGGAGTTCGGGCAGCTTGCGGGCGTGACGGATGCGCCGGATGAATTTTGCGCCGCGTTGGCGGAGGTGTCGCAGGAAGACCTCCGGGGCTATGTCAAACAGGTTAAAAAAGCGGGATTTACACTCGACGCCGCCGTCTCCGACAAGGACTATATGGGGATCGAGATGTTTTCATACAGCGCCGAAAACGAGGACGGCTTGATTCTCACCATTTCGGGCGCGGCGGGGACTTGTACGATTGCCTTGAAAGAACCCTAAAACCGGCTGTCTGGGTTTGCCGCATATCCACAAACAGCGGGTGCTCTGTCGGGATTGTCATGCTTGTATACCCCCCTCAATTCGGCGCTGACGCCTTCTCATAAACACAATCAACAGCACTGCGGCGATGATCGGATACAGAGTCGAAAAACCGATTGCGGAGCGCAACCCGAGTTGCTCCGGGGTCAATCCCGCGCCGAGATTGGCAAAAAGCGGGATTTTCGCGGCGTTGTCGGCCAAAAGTCCCGAAAGCCAGGGGCAAAATGCCGCGCCGCTGTCGCCGCCGACCGCCATAATCGCAAACAGCCACGCCCCGCCGCGCGGATACCGCTCCGAGGCCAGCACCAGCGTGCCGGGCCAGAGCATGCCCGCGCCGAAACCCGTCAGAGCGCAGCCGATCAAATTCAGAGCCGGGACATTGGAAAACGCGGTCAAGGGATAAAATAAAATGGCTCCCGCCGCGCCCGCGAGCATGTATTTGACCAGGTCGATTTTTTTGGAGAAAAGACCGTGCAGCAGCCGGGAGAGCCCTAACATCAGCGCGAACATCAGCACACCGGCATAATCGCCCAAGAGTTTCGGCAGGCCAACGGCTTGTTCCATAAAAGCGGAGCTCCATTGAACCATGGTGCACTCTACGCCCGCGCCGAAAAAGATGATGAAAAAACAGATGATAAAGTCGGACCCCTTGGCGATTTCACGGGCGGATTGTTTGGATTTTGCCTGGATGTCGGGCATCGGCGCGCGCAGGAACAATATAAATTGGAGAATCGGGATCAGTGCCCAGAAAACGACAATCAGCTGCCAGGCGGCGTCGCCGAACAATTTTAAAGCCAATGACGTCAACAAAATCACACCCGCCTGACCCCAGGCGTACATCGAGTGAAAAAAAGCCATGTTGCCGCTTTTGGATTCGTGGGGAATCAAGTCGATCAGCGGGCTTGCCATGATATCGGTCAGCCCGCCGCCCAATGAAAAAATCACCGTCGCGGCGATAAAACCGGGGTAGGGGTTGTCGGTCAGCAGCGGAACCGCCGCAAAAACCAAAAACCCAATGGCGACGAGCCCGGACGAGAGCAACAGGAAGGGGCGGAAGCCATGCTTGTCGGCCGCTTTTGCAAACGCCAGGTCGGTGCCTAACTGAACAGCGAAGTTGAGACCGGCAAGTGTGGCAAGCTCAAGATAGGAAAGCCCGAAGGTCTCGCGGAAGATTATAAAAAACAGCGGCCACAGATTGATCAGGGCTGCCTGGGTGACATAGGCCAAGTAACACGCTGTTTTTGCCGTGCCGTAACGCGGGGCATGCGTGCGTTGTTTGTTGATTGTCATGCGGAAATATATCCTGTTCTTTTTATATATTAAGTTTTGTAAACGCCTCGGCGTAGAGCTTCCCCATGAACGCGGAACCGTTTTCGTTGGGATGCACGCCGTCGGGCGACCAGTGGAACATGTCATTTCCCACGCAGGCGGCGGCAAACAGACCGTCGACGGGAACAAAGATATCGGCGAATTCACGCGCGAGCTTACGGGTGATTTGAATTTTCGGGTCGAGATCGGCGCGGAAAAACTCCTTGTCGGGGACCGGCAGCAAGAATTGCTCCAAAATCATGATTTTCGCGCCGGTCTTTTCTTTGATATCCGTTAAAATCGAGCGGTAGTTGGTCTCGTACTGCGCGTCTGAAATCCAGTCGCGCAGCGGGGCGTGGTGCCAGGTGTCGTTGACGCCGATGTGAACCGAGACGAGATCGGGCTGAATGTCGATGCAGTCGGTTTGCCAGCGGGCGACAAGGTCTTTGGTTTGATTGCCGCTGATGCCGAGATTGATGAATTCGAATTCAATACCGGAGTGCTGTTGCTTGATGTACTGCGCCGCGTATTTGGGATAGCCGGTGCCGAGATCATGGGGATTGGCGCGATCCCGATCCGCGTCGGTGATGCTGTCGCCCTGGAATAGGATTTTCATGAATTCGCTTCCTTTTTTATATAAATTTTATTTGATATTGTTAAAAGGAACAAAATCCGCGCGGCGGGGAAACCACCCCGCCCCTGCGGGGGCACCCCTCCGAAAAGGGGAATTGGGAATAATCCGTGCAGCGGACGCGTAATGCACGTCCCTACGGATTTTTTATTCCATCAACGATTTTCCGGTCATCTCGGCGGGCTGGTCGAGGCCCATGATTTTTAACATTGTCGGTGCGATGTCGCCGAGTACGCCGCCGCTTTGGCGCAGTTCGCAGGGGTATCCGACGACGATGAACGGGACGGGGTTGGTCGTGTGTGCGGTAAACGGCGAGCCGTCGGGATAGAGCATCTGCTCGCTGTTGCCGTGGTCGGCCGTGACCAGCGCCACGCCGCCCGCCTTGATCACTTCGTTTACGACCTTGCCGACGCATTCGTCGACGGTTTTAACCGCCTTGGCCGCCGCCTCGAACACGCCGGTGTGGCCGACCATGTCGCAGTTGGCGAAATTCAGGATGATCGCGTCGTATTTCCCGCTTCGAATCCGTTCAATCACCTCGTCGGCGACGAAATAGGCGCTCATTTCGGGCTGTAAATCATATGTCGCCACGTTCGGGCTGTCGATGAGTTTGCGGTCTTCGCCGTCGAACACCGTCTCGGTGCCGGCGTTGAAGAAGAACGTGACATGCGCGTATTTGGTGTATTCGGCGATGCGCAGCTGCTTCATGCCGTGGTTGGCGACGATTTCGCCGAAGGTGTTTTCCATCGACTGGGGCTTGAAAGCCACTTCGACATTCGGCATCGTCGCGTCGTATTGGGTGAAACAGACAAAAAACGGCTTGATGAAGGCCTTGCGCCACCAGCCGTCGAAATCGGGGTCGACGAACGCGCGGGTAATCTCGCGCGCGCGGTCAGGCCGGAAGTTGAAAAAGATAAAACTGTCTTCGCTTTTGACCGGGCAGCCGCCGTCTACCACCGTCGGCACGATAAATTCGTCGGTGATTTCTTTGGCGTAACTCTCCCTCATCGACTGCACGGCGTCGCTGACCGCAAGCCCGTCGGCATAAACCAGCGCGTCATACGCCTTTTCGACGCGGTCCCACTTCTTTTCGCGGTCCATCGCGTAATAACGCCCCGTGATCGTGGCGATTCTGCCGACGCCGATTTCGCGCATTTTGGCTTCGAGTTCGGCGATAAAATCCGCGCCCGAGGTCGGGGAGACGTCGCGCCCATCCATAAAGCAATGCACGGCGACCTTGTCGAGCCCGTTTTGTTTGGCGAGTTCGAGCAGGGCATATAAATGCGTGTTATGGCTGTGGACGCCGCCGTCCGAGACCAGCCCCGCCAGATGCAGCGTCGAATGGTTTTTTTTACAATTTTGAATCGCGTCGAGTAGCACCGGATTCTCAAAAAACCCGCCGCCGTCGATCTCCTTGGAAATGCGGGTCAATTCCTGATAGACGATCCGTCCCGCGCCGATGTTGGTGTGGCCGACCTCGCTGTTGCCCATCTGCCCGTCGGGCAGGCCGACCGAGAGGCCGGACGCGCCGATGTAGGTGTGGGGATTATCCGCCGTCAGCTTGTCGAGATTGGGGGTGTTGCCGGTAATCGCATTGCCGTAGGCGCTGTCGGATTTGCCGAAGCCGTCCATGATGATGAGTGCAATTGGTCTTTTCATTGGGGCATTTTTCCTTTCGGGGCTCGATTCAAGAAGGCAGAGGTTAGAGGGCAGAGAGCAGAGTAGGGGCGGTTCGTAACCGCCCGCCGGGATGGTTTTAAGAAGACAGAGGTAACATCATCGTCATTGCGAGGGGCTTCAGCCCCGCGGCAATCCGGATATGAAGTTCACGGGGTTATCCGGGCGCTTCGTTTCCGGATTGCTTCGTCAAACGCGGCAAAGACGGGGATTATCGTCATTGCGAGGGGCTTTAGCCCCGCGGCAATCCAGATATGAGGTTCACGGGGTTGAAGTGGTTATCCGGACGCTTCGTTTCCGGATTGCTTCGTCATGCGCGTGGTTATGCCCCACGCTTTCCTCGCAAAGACGGGGATTATCGTCATTGCGAGGGGTTTTAGCCCCGCGGCAATCCAGATATGAAGTTCACGGGGTTATCCGGACGCTTCGTTTCTGGATTGCTTCGTCAAACGCGTACTTCGCTCGAGTTCTCCTCGCAAAGACGGGGGGGGAGGGCATACAGCAAAACAGGGTAAATAAACCGTTTACCCCGTTTTTGTCTCTTTACTTCGCCGCCTCGACGATGACCGCAAAATCCGCCGGTTTCAACGCCGCGCCGCCGATCAGGCCGCCGTCGACGTCGGGCTGGGCGAGCAGCCCCGCCGCGTTTTTGGCATTCATCGAGCCGCCGTATTGGACCGTCATCGCATCGCCGTATTGCTTGCCGTAGAGCGCCGAGACCGTCGCGCGGATCACGCCGCAGACCTCGTTGGCCTGTTCGTCGGTGGCCGTCTTGCCGGTGCCGATTGCCCAAACGGGTTCATACGCGATGATGATCTTGGCCAGTTCGTCCGCCGAGACGCCGCCGAGCGCGATTTTGGTCTGCATGGCGACGAATTCGTTGGTCACGCCCTGTTCGCGCTGTTCGAGCACCTCGCCCACGCAGACGATCACGTTGAGCCCCGCGTCCAGCGCGGCCCTCGTGCGCTTGTTGACGGTCACGTCGGTCTCGCCGAAATAGGTTCTGCGCTCCGAGTGGCCGATGATGACGTATTCGACGCCCATCTCCTTGAGCATGTCCGCCGAGATTTCGCCCGTGTACGCGCCGTTTTTTTCAAAGTGGCAGTTCTGCGCGCCGACTTTGACCGATGTACCTTTGACCGCGTCGAGCACCGGGGCGAGGTCGACGAACGGCACGCACAGCACCACGCCGCACGCGGCGTCTTTTACCAGCGGGACGATCTCTTTTGCGAGCGCCGCCGCTTCGGACGGGGTCTTGTTCATCTTCCAGTTGCCGGCGATGACCGGTCTGCGCAAATTTTGATTCATATCATTTATTCCTTTGATTTATTTCGGTGTAGGTGCCGCACTCCGTGGCCGCCCGCGTAAATGGTTATTGGAAATTGGAATTTTTACCGTAGGGGCGACCCTAGTGGTCGCCCGCCCCCGTCGCAGCGAATCGTATTCGCCCGTCAATATCGCAATTCACATGCGATTTTATTTGTGTTACACGCGGTTTCCGTCGTAGGGGCGACCCTATGTGGTCGCCCGCCCCCTACGATGTAAAAATATCACTTATCCGTCAAGCAGGCGATGCCGGGCAATTCAAGCCCCTCGATGAATTCAAGCGAGGCGCCGCCGCCCGTGGAGATGTGGGTCATCTTGTCGGCAAAGCCCATCTGCTCGACCGCCGCCGCGGAATCGCCGCCGCCGATGATCGTGACCGCGCCGGATTCGGCGACCGCTTTGGCGACCGCGCGGGTGCCCGCGGCAAAATTCGCCCATTCGGAGACGCCCATCGGGCCGTTCCAAATGATTGTGCCGGAGCCGATGAGGGATTTGGAGAACAGTTCCTGCGTCTTTTCGCCGATGTCCAAACCCATCCAGCCGTCGGGGATCGAGTCGGAGTAGATGCGCATAAACACGGTGTCCTCTTTGTATTCTCTGCCGATGACGTTGTCGACCGGCAAAATGAAGTTGACGCCTTTTTCGCGGGCTTTTTTGACGATGTCGCGCGCTAAATCCAGTTTGTCGTTTTCGCAGATGGAAGTGCCGACTTCGGAGCCGAACGCCTTGAAGAAGGTGTAGGCCATGCCGCCGCCGATGATCAGCGTGTCGACTTTTTCAAGCAGGGCGTTGATCACGCCGATCTTGTCGCTGACCTTGGCGCCGCCCAAAATCGCAACGAACGGGCGCTTGGGGTTTTCGAGCGCGCCGCCCATAATGGCGATTTCCTTTTGGATCAGATAGCCGCAGACGGCGGGCAAAAAGGCCGCGACGCCCGCGGTGGAGCTGTGGGCGCGGTGCGCGGTCCCGAACGCGTCGTTGACGAACACATCGGCCATCGAGGCCAGTACCTTTGAAAATCCCGGGTCGTTTTTTTCCTCCTCGGCGTGGTAGCGGACGTTTTCGAGCAGCATCACGTCGCCGTTTTGAAGCGCGGCGGCCTTGGCTTTGGCGTCGGGGCCGATGACATCTTTCGCCATCGCGACCGGCTTTCCCAGCAGTTCGGTCAGGCGCGCGGCGACCGGCGCGAGCGTGTATTTGGGGTTGAATTCACCTTTGGGCCTGCCCAGATGCGAGCAGAGAATGATTTTCGCGCCCTTGGCGATCAGGTATTTGATCGTGGGAAGCGCCTCGACGATGCGCTTGTCGTCGGTGATGACGCCGTCTTTGAGCGGCACGTTAAAGTCGCAACGGGCGAGCACGCGCTTGCCGGATACGTCGATGTCCTCGACGGTCTTTTTGTTGAGGTTTTGCATAAACATGTCCTTTCCTGTTGTATGAATCAAACCGAAACGGGTGGGAATTGATTGATAAACGGTTTTGCCGGGGAAAGCCAACGACCCCCGACCCTTCAATATTATACACATTTTGGCGTATAAATCAACAGCGGATTTCCATGTTTCCGGGTGATGCAAAGGGCGCTAAAATGCTTCTTGAAATTCAAGCGGATTTATGTTAAACTGGTAAACGTAAATTTGCGCGGAGAGCGGTTTTTTACGCGTTTTGACAAAACTCCGGATCTCCGGGAAAGGGCGTATTGAAATGGGTCTTTTAAAAGCGGCTTTGGGAGCGGGCGGAGGCGTGCTCGCCGACCAGTGGCGCGAATATTTTTATTGCGATTCCCTGACCGTCGACGTGCTGGTCGCCAAGGGCGTCAAGCGCAGCGGCAAGAGGACTTCCAACACCAAGGGCACCGACGACATCATCACCAACGGCTCAATCGTCGCCGTCAACGAGGGCCAGTGCATGATGATCGTGCAGCAGGGCGCGATCGTCGAATTCTGCGCCGAGGCGGGTGAATTCGTCTGGGACAGCTCGACCGAGCCCACGGTCTTTTTCGGCGGCTTCGGCAAGGGCATCGGCGACTCATTCAAGCGCTTCGGACGCCGGTTCACCTTCGGCGGCGACGCGGCTAACGACCAAAGGGTGTATTTTTTCAACACCAAAGAAATTGTCGGCAACAAATACGGCACCCCCGCGCCGGTTCCGTTCCGCGTGGTCGATAAAAACATCGGCCTCGACGTCGACATCGCCATCCGCTGCAACGGCGAGTTCTCCTATAAGATCACCGACCCGATCATTTTTTATAAAAACGTCTGCGGCAATGTCGCCTCGATCTATGTGCGCGAGACCATCGACAGCCAGCTGCGCACCGAACTGATGACGGCGCTGCAGCCCGCGTTCGCCAAGATCTCGGACATGGGCATCCGCTACAGCTCCCTGCCGCACCACACCGTCGAACTCGCCGACGCGCTCAACGATGTTTTAACCGAGAAGTGGAGCGCCGCCAGAGGCATTTCGATCGCATCCTTCGGCGTCAACACCGTCAAGGCGTCCGACGAGGACGAGAAGATGATCAAGGAGCTGCAAAAGGCGGCCGTCTTCCGCGACCCGACGATGGCGGCGGCGCAAATCGTCGGCGCGCAGGCGCAGGCGATGCAGGACGCGGCCAAAAACGAGGGCGGCGGCGGCGCGTTTATGGCGTTCGCGGGCTTGAACATGGCTCAAAACGCGGGCGGCGTCAACGCCCAGTCGCTCTACGGCATGGGGCAGCAACAAAAAAAAGCGGCCGGATGGGATTGCCCCTGCGGCGCAAAAAATAACGAGGGCAACTTCTGCGCCGAGTGCGGCAAGCCGCGCGGCGACGGCTGGATTTGTGCCTGCGGCGCCGCAAGCAACAAGGGCAAGTTCTGCGCCAACTGCGGCAAGCCCAAACCCGCCGGAGTGCCGCAGTACCAATGCGACAAATGCGGTTGGAAACCCGAAGATCCGACCAAGCCGCCAAAATTCTGCCCCGAGTGCGGCGATCCGTTCGGCGACGAGGATGTTAAAAAATGAGTGAAGTCGACGATATCAATCTTCATAAAACCCTCGGGGAGACCGACGAAAAATGCCCGCAGTGCGCCGCGACGATCAGCTACGACCCCAAGACCGGCATGCTGTCCTGCCCGTATTGCGGGTTTCACAAAAAAATCGTCATCGAGGGAAAAGCCGACGGCACCGCCGAAGAATTGATTTTCGCCGACGCGCGCAACGCCGAGACGAATTTTCAATGGGGCGCGGCAAAAAAGACCATCATCTGCGAGAATTGCGGCGGCGAGTCGATATACGACGCGCTGATGGTCTCGGACATCTGCCCCTATTGCGGTTCCAATCAGGTCACCGAGGCGCAATCGGGCAATTCGATCCCGCCGAACGGCGTGGTGCCGTTCTGCATCCCCAAAGAGGACGCGACCCTGCGGTTCCAAAAGTGGCTGAAAAAGCGCTGGTACGCCCCGTCCAAGGCCAAAAAGACCGCCAAAGAGGGCAGGATCACCGGTTTGTTTCTGCCCTATTGGACGTTTGACGCCAAGACCTACACCGACTATACCGCACAGGCCGGATACACCCGCACCGTCACCACCGGCAAGACCACGCGGACGGTCACGACCTGGAAATCCGTCGCCGGGTTCCATTTTCGGCAGATCGACGATTTTTTGGTCAGCGCCTCCACGCACCACGACGCGGCGCTGATGAAAAAGATCGAGCCGTTCGACACCAACATCGCCAAAAAATACGACCCGGAATTTTTGGCCGGGTTCGTCTCGGAGCGGTATTCGGTGGGGCTCCGGCAGGGCTGGGAAAGCGCAAAAGCCGGCATCGACGGTTTGTTGAAAAACGAAATCACCACCAAAATCAAGCGCGAAAAGCACGCGGACAAGGTCGCCTCCCTCAAGACGACCACAACCTTCGACGGCATTACATACAAGCATTTGATGCTGCCGATGTGGGTCTCTAATTTCGCCTACAAGGGCAAGGTCTTTCACTTCTTCGTCAACGGCCAGACCGGCAAGGTCGGCGGCAGATACCCGATCTCGGCGCTGCGTGTGTTCCTGACCGTCGTCATTATTCTGGCCGTTATCCTGCTGTTCTATTGGCTGTACCAAAACGGCAACGGCGAAGGCATTTATTTCAATTAATCATCCGGTAGGGGCGGCCCTATGTGGCCGCCCGCGAAAATAGAAATTGGGATTTTCGTCGTAGGGCGAACTTTGTTCGCCCGCAATATCAACGGCGGTTCATGAAAAAAATCATTAGAAACAACGGGCGCGGTTTTCCCGCGCCCGTTTTTGTAGGGAACGGTCTTGACCGTTCCGGTTCGAACAAAGTCCGAAAAAAATTGTTTCAAACGGTTTTCATATGATTCAAACAGGCGGTTTTTTCCGCGCCCGTTCCCTACATTTTAAAACACAAAAATTTTTTTAAACGGGCGGAAGGATTTGACTTTTACCCGGGTTGTCATCGCAGTTTGCAAACCATAAAAATATAAAAAAATTAATTTTCGTTTTAGATTGAAAATAGGTTGTATTTCACCTATATTTGCGATATACTATGTTCGGAGGTGAGGACGATGAACGTCAATATAGAAAATCTCGTCTCAATTACGGAAGCCAATCAAAATTTTTCAAAAATCGCACGGCTCGTCGACCAAAAGGGAACTGCCGTCATTTTAAAGAACAATGTGCCACGTTATGTCCTTGTGGATTATAATCTGCTGCGGCAAAACATCGCCGCGGATGACGCCGACCTGGATAAAGCCGCCTTGCGCATTTTGAAAAAGCATATTAATGCGTTCGAGGAGCTGGCGAAATGATTACGCTAAGCCGTGAACAAATTGAACGCCTTCATCAAGTTCTGATAGAAAAAACAGGCGGTTTGAACGGTCTTCGGGATTCGGCATTATTGGATTCAGCTCTTGCCGCGCCGTTTCAAACATTTGAGGGCGAAGAATTATTTCCGTCTACGGTTGCCAAAATCGCGCGGACGGCATACGGTTTAATAAAAATCATCCGTTTTCGGACGGAAATAAACGCATCGGCACTTATGTGATGTTGATTTTACTTGAATTAAATCATATGGATGCCATATTTACGGATGAAGATGTAATTCGTATCGGTTTGGAACTCGCTGACGGAAAAATGACGGACAAACAATTGCTTGACTTTATTTTGGAACATTTGAAATAGAAATTTTTATTAAACCGGGCGGAAGGATTTGACTTCCGCCCGGTTTGTCATCCTGAGCGGAGCCCGACGGTTATTTTATCTTTGTTTTTGAATTAAAAATTCGGGCGCAGTCGAAGGATCTCGGCACCGCCGAGTTTACGATAATCGATTTATATCCTTTATCAGCCCGAGATTCTTCGACTTCGCGATTTTATAAAACATAAAATCGCTTCGCTCAGAATGACAAATCCAAAAGGCGGAAGGATTTGACTTTTCGCCCGGTTTTGCTTTTTTGTATACCCGGGCAGATTCGGAAAACACTATCTTGACGCATTATCGTCAAGAAACCCTTAGGAGTGTAATTTTTTTATGAATCCTTTTGAATTAAAACCGAAAGCCGTCGAAGACGGCATCATGGACTGGGCGACCTTATATCCCAAGCCCTATTGCAAAATGACGGTCGACCCGTATACCAAAGTCCGCATCATTTTGATGAACGGCATCGAGGTGGAGGCGGTCTTTTTTAAGCACCAGCTCAGCCGCAACTGCCAAAACCAGGACATCCGACGTAAGATCGCCATGACCCGCCGCGTCGAACAGCAGCAGCAAAAGATCATCAACTGGCTCAAGCCGATCGACGAGACGCAACTTGAAACCACCATCGGCTACGAGCACGTCGCGGTCGACCTGACCGCGTGGCTCGCGCAAAACGAGCCCGACGGCTACGTCAAGCAGGCGCTCGATTTCGCGCTGCTCGAGGACTTTGACCACCTCTACCGCTTTTCGAACCTGCTCGATCTGGACACCCAAATCCCGGCCGAAAACCTCGTCAAGAGCTATGTCGACATCACGCCCGGGCGCCCCACGATCGCGGAGCACCGCCACCCGTTCGATTCGATCAAATACAGCGTCGATTTCAAAAAAGCCGACGTACGCACGATGCTGAACGCCCTGATCATCACGGCCGGCGAGCAGCAGACGATGAACTTTTATATGAACCTCGGCAACACCTATCTCAACGACCTCGGTCGCAAGCTCTATCAGGAGATCGCGATGATCGAGGAACAGCACGTCACGCACTACGGCTCGCTGCTCGACCCCAAATGCACCTGGCTCGAGAACGCGCTGCTGCATGAATACGTCGAGTGCTACCTGTATTATTCGTTCGCGCAGTACGAGACCGATGTGTCGGTCAAGGCGCTGTGGAATATGTTCTTCGAACAGGAGGTCGCCCATCTGCACCGGACCGCCGAGTTGTTACAAAAATACGAGGGCAAGGACTGGCAGCAGGTCATCCCCGACGGGGAATTCCCCAAGCTGCTTGACTTCCACGACACCAAGGACTATGTCCGGCAGATTTTGGGCAGCCAGATCCTGCTCACGGCCAAAAAGGAGCAGTATGCCGACATCAACGCGCTGCCGGTCAATTACGAGTATTTCTGGTATCAGGACCGCGTGAACCACGACGTCTGCAACGTGGCGAGCCACAAGGTCGTCGCCGACCACCAGCAGCAGTATCAGGTCGACTACCGCGCCGAGTGCAAGCAAAACCCGGTGCCCGAGCTCACCGACCGCGAGACCGACAACACCGACATCGCCCGCAAGCAGACCGCCGGCGTGAGCGGCTCAAAATAGGTTTAGGAGAAAATTTATGGGAATCGCAACCACTGTCATCGATAAATATCAGGCCTGCATCGACGCCTGCACCAAATGCGCACAGGCGTGCACCGAGTGCAAGATCGCATGCTTAAAAGAGCCCGACGTCAAGAACCGGATCAAGTGCATCGGCATTTTGTCCGAGTGCGCGTGCCTGTGCAGGGAGGCGTCGTCGTTTATGATGATGGACGCCAAATATTCCAAGGAACTGTGCAAGCTCTGCGCCACGGTCTGCGAGGACTGCGCCAACGAGTGCGGCATGTTCAAGGAGGAACACTGCATCAAGTGCGCGAGCGAATGCCGCTCCTGCGCCGACGCCTGCGAGACAATGTCAAAGTAGGGAACGGTCTTGACCGTTCCGCGGCGGGGCGTTGCCCCGCCGTATTGTCATATCCCGAATCGCTCCTACGCCGTTTTGGCTCCAGTAAAAATGCGACGGGGTTTTACCCCGCATTCCGTTGTATTTTCCCCGTCTTTGCGAGGGCTTTAGCCCGTGGCAATCCAGACCAGTGGCTAACGGGGCTTAGTGTCTTCCCGGTTGCCTCGTTTCTGGATTGCCGCGTCGCTGTGGCTCCTCGCAAAGACGGAAAAAGTGCGGCGGGGAAATTTCCCCGCCGCATTGTCATCCTGAGCAAGCGCGTTAACACGCGCGCCGAAGGATTTCGTATACGGCTTTCGGCAACATGCCCAAAGGCCCTTATCAGTCCGAGATCCTTCGACTTCGCTCAGGATGACATTTTATTTTTCGACCCGCACGATGTTGGGGTCGGTAAAGACGTCGTACTCGTCGTAACTCGTCGTCGAAAACTCCGAGATCACCGCGCCGGTCTTGCCCGAGGCGAACCAGTGTTTGGTGTTCGGATAAAGGGTATACTGCTGACCCGGCAGCAACTTGACTTCGTGCCAAACGGTCATATGCGGGCGGTATTTTTCGAGCGGCACAAACGACGGGGAAGCAGTCGGTTCACCCTCGACATACAGATACACTTCGCCGTAGCGGCAGCGGAAGGTCTCCTCCTTGCCGTCGTATCGAATTTCCTGCATCGGCACATGGCGGTGCTCGGGGCAGATCTGGCCGGGCAGCAGCACCATCTCCTTTGCGCAGCACTTTTTGGTGTTGACGTAGGTGACGAGCTCCAGCCCGATGGTTCGGATGTCGTCCAGCCCGAAATCGGCGACCTCGAGATTTTCCTTTTCCGTGTCGGTCAAAATGATGTGCGCGGCCTCGTAAAACTTCAGGGCCTCTTTTTTGATCTGCTCGCGCGTGTTTTTATCCATGGCGTTTTCTCCCCTCGATGAATTTTTCGGTCTCGGCCGCGGTTTTAATGCCGGCGGTCGCGCCGACGGCGGTCACGCTGCACGCGCCGACCCCGTTGGCGAATTCGACCCGCTTTTTAATATCCCAGCCGCTCGCCAGCCCGTATAAGTACCCCGCGCAGAACGCGTCGCCCGCGCCGGTCGTGTCTGCGGGATTATCGACCAAAAACGGCGGCATCACAAAGGGCTTTTCGCCCACGAAATCGACATACGCGCCCTTCGAGCCCATTTTCAAAATCAAGTCGCGGCTGCCGAGTTTACGCAGCGCCGCAACCACCTTTTCGGGCTCGCGCTCGCCGACGATCATCGCCGCCTCGTCGATGCTGGGCATGAACAGGTCGAGGTGGGGCAGGGTGGGCTGCACGAGCCGATCCCAGTACCCGCGCGGGTCCCAGGCCGTGTCCATCACGGTGAACTTTCCGGCGGCGCGCGCGGCTTTCATGTAGTCGGCGCAGGGCTGCCCGTCGAGCGAAAAATTCAGCCCGCAGCCCGCGACGAACACGATGTCAGCCCCGGCGGTCAGTTCGGCCGGGATTTCGGAGGCCTTGAAATCCGCCGCGGAGCCGGGGCTGTATAAAAAGCTGCGCTCGCCCGACGACGCGATGATGACGACCGAGGTCGTGGTGGCGACCGGCCCGGTGACCACGCCGGATATGTCGACGCCCGGTTCACAGAGTTCTTTTTTGACCATATCGCCGAATACGTCCGCGCCGACCTTGCATGAAACCAACGGCTTTGCGCCGAGCTTCGCCAGCGAGATGGCGCAGTTGGTCGCGCACCCGCCGGTGTGGACCTCGACGCCGCCCTCGGCGATGACGAGCGTCCCGAGCGGCGGCAGTTCGTCGACCGGTTTCAAAATGACGTCGGCGGTGACGCTGCCGATGCAGAGGATTGTTTTCATGCGGGTACCGACTTTCTTTGAATTGAAAAATAAAAAAACCACAGACAATTTGAACAACGCAACGGTTTTATTTTATCTTATAAGGTGATTTTCGTCAATGGGGTTCACGGATGTGATTTTATATTCCTCTGTGTTGTCAAATGATATGACCCAACGGAAAAAAAACAGAAAAGCCGAGATATAGTATATCGAGGATGGAAGCTTTGGAGCCGGAGCCCGCAGGGCGGAGGTGGAAAAGCTTCCATCCTCGGCGCGTCACTCAAGCGACCGCAAGCTTTTCTTGAAGTAATTGGTTCGCACTCTTTCTTCCAAGCGTTCTCATGGTTTTATTGTTGCTCCAACGAAGATGCTCGTGGAGTTTTTTGTTCAGATCCTCTACGCTGCCAAACATCTCCCAATCGTAGAAATACCGCTGATCGTTGCGATGGCTGCGCTCTATCTTTCCGTTATGCCAGGGAGTTCTCGGCGGAATCAATTTGTGGTCAATCCCCGCTTTTTCCAGCGCTGTGTCAAACGGGCAAGGCGTGTCTTCGCTGATGTATTTGTAAGTGAATTCCGTTCCGTTATCTGTCTGGATTGTCTGAATCTTGAAGGGAAACACCACTTGCAGCATACTTAAAAACTTCACTGAATTCTCCGGCGTATGCTCTTCAAATCCATATAAAAACCGTATTCTCGTGCATTCGTCTATCGCTGTCCACTGATAAAGATGTTTCCCGTCTCGTTTGATTGCGCCTTTTAGGCAATTATACGGTACTTCTTTGACGTCGATCTGCACTTTTTCCCCCGGAATTAGCAGTTCCGGGTATCTCCTATCATGCCTTCTCGGCGGCTTTTTCTCTTTGGCGGAATCGCCCAATCCCATCCTTCGGGCGGCATGGAGCATTCCGCTGAAGCTGCGCTTGTATCCGTTTCGGACTGCTTCGTCATACACCTCATCCCAGCCATATCGGATGTATTTCTTTTGAAATGCGTTCTTAATGATGGTTTCTTCCTCCGCCCGATGCCGCTGCGGATGGCTTTTCGGTCGGTGCGACCCCTCTGCCAGCGACTGCCATGTCCCATCGTACCGCTTGCACCACCGCTTTACACTCGAAAGCGATACTCCATATATTCGATTTGCTGCGCTTTTTACTTTTCGCTTTGCATATTTTACTACCGCTTGCCTTTTCTTTGCCTCTTGTGTTATCTTATTCATGAGAAGTTCGTCCCCTTTCGGTGAATGGTCTGTGGTGATTCCATTTTACCATATCTGGGTTCGTGCTTCTCTTTCTTTTTGGTTCATATCATTTTAACTCATACAGTTCACGGATGTGATTTTATATTCCACATTTCCAACAACTTGTCCTTTGAAATTTTCGCCGCGCCGACCGGGCGGACTTCGAAGTTGACCCAGACATCCTCGGTCACAAATTGCTTGAATCGCGCAAAATCGACAAAACCATTTCCGACAATTTGATGCGAGCCGCTTTGGTTGATGTCGTGGATGTGCATCTCCCGTATCAGCGGTTTGTTTTCCTCGAAAAACAGAAGATCGTCCTGGATCAGCGCGCCGTTTTTATATGCTTTCCCCGTGTCCAGCGTCAAAAACAATTTGCCCGTGTCGCCGATCAACCGGCGGATTGCGCCGCGCGAAACCGAGTTCCATTGGTAATTTTCCACGCACACCAAAACGCCGCCGCTGTGATCGGTCAGCACTTTGAAATTTTCGTATAACACCGACTCGTAATAAACAATATGGGAGTCGTCGGACTCTTCGCCGACCTTGCGAAAACGCGGATAATCGCCGGTGTGAAAGGTCATATGCCGCGCGTTTAAAAGGTTGGCCTTTTCAAGAATCCGCTTGAATTGATCCAAAATCCCCTGCCGTATCAGCGGATAATCGCAGAATAAACTCACGTTGTCGCCGGGGGTGTGAAAGGTGATCGCAATCTCCTTGTCCTCGGCGTATGCGCGAATGCGCGCAAGGTCGTCCGCCGTCAGGTCATCGAGAAAAAACTCCGGCACGCCCAAGTCGAACTGCACAAAGTCGAATCCGTTCGCCTTTGCCGCGTCGATCCCGTCAAAATAATCCCTGGCGTATACCGCGTGACAGCCGGTTTTCATGATGTTTTTACCCCCATAATTTTTATTTGGGCTTTTTAAAATGTAGGGTGGGGTGGCGAATCGGTTGATATCCATATGATACCGCGGTTTTCAAAAAAACGCAACAACAACCCCGCCGCCCCGGAATCCGGGGCGGCGGGGTTATCAAATGATTATTCAATTATATTTTTTACCCCGCGTTTTTTCCGGATGACGATGTATGCGACAACCGAAGCGGCGGCGACTGTGAAACAGACGATTGCGATATACAGGAGGATGTTTCCGTTTGAAACAGGGGTATCCGGGTTTGCATTGCCGCCCATCTGCGGTGTGCCGTCGTATGAAGCGGCATTTGCGGCCTTGGCCTCAGCAACTTCCTGTGCAACCTTGGCCATCGTTTTAATAAAATCCCGGCCGCTTATCAGCCGGAAAGATGCGGAGGCATCCGGATAACCCGCACCTGTCTCATACGGTGAAAACTCAACCTGCATTCCGATAGGGGTGACAAATTCCAGAATGCCGTCTGAAAACAAGAAATATTGTCCGGCTTCGCACATGAAAAGTTTTACGGTGGTTTTTGTCAGATCAAGCCCGCTGTCTTTGAGCATTGCATACAACTCAACGGCATGGGTGCGCAGGTCATAGGTGATATATGCGGATGCGAAATCTCCATGCCCCATGACATGGTACGCGCCTTCTTTTATAACAATATGTTGCAAACCGGCATACACGCTCCGGTCATCTTTCATCATGATTTGGTAACTGATACTTGTGGGGTTGCTGGTCGCTTCCGATACGGTTTTCTCCTCGGAAAACGGCGGCATATCAATGCTGAAGCTGGAATAGGAATAAAACGTGGAAAAATCAGGTGTCCAGCCGTTATATTCGCAAATATGATGAAATTCATCGGTGGCAATGGCATTGCACAGTGCCGTGTCATTCGAGAGATAAAACGACTGAAAAGCCGGTTCAAGCGCTATTTCCGCCTCTCGGATTTGTTCATCGGTATAGGGTTTTATAATAATAAGTCCGTTGTTGCCGGTATCGGTAAATCCGTTGGGGTAGATATAGGTGTTGCCGTTGATGACTTCGGTATCACCTGATAAAGTGGCGCCGAGTGCGGGCGAAAACAAACAGCATACCATTACGAAAGACAATAAAGCCATCAACTGTTTTTTCATGCGATTATCCCCCCAACTTTAATTTTTTTCATCCGAACGCAACTATATTATATCACGGTTGTAAAAAATATGCAACAACAAAATCGCCGCCCCGGAATCCGGGGCGGCGATTTAAACGGAGGTGTGTATACCTTATGGTTTTAATAGACCTTGGAGACCGAGGACGAGATATATTCGGGCTCGGAAACCGGAACCGGCTTGACGTCGTTGTACTGCGGGGTTTCGAACTGAATACGCGAAATTTCGGTGAAGTCGCTGAGTTTGTTGGCCGCGAGGACGCTGTTGGACAGCGTGTAGATCACGTCGCCGATATACAGGCCGCGCGTGATGTTCATATCGTAGCGGTACTTCTCCGTTTCCGCGCTTGTTTCGACCGAGTGGGTGATGCGGCCCTTTTCGAAAAAGCCCTTCTGCGCGTCGTAGCCGAGCACGATATAGCCGGTGAACACGGTCGCGCCGTATTCACGGATGTCCGCGCCGTCCTTGACCTTTGTGATCGAGATCGGGAAGGCGACGATATTTTTTTCCTTGTCAAACAGCAGCGCCTTGTGGTCATAGGACAGGTCGGAGTGGGTGCCCCGGTCGCCGATATAATAGGTGCTGAGTTCTTTGGGGCTGCTCGGGTCGGAGACGTCGTACATCGCGACTTTGAAACCCATGATCAAACCGGTGGTGCCGGTGACGTCCTCGACGGCGTCCATGCCGAAGCCGATCACGAGGTTGTCGGCATAGGGGTGCAAATACTGCGAGAAGCCCGGGATTTTCAGTTCGCCCTGCACATAGGGTTTTGAAGGATCTTCGAGGTTGATGACGAAGAACGGGTCGACCTGGCGGTAGGTGACCGCGTAGGCCTTTTTACCCTCGAAGCGCACGCCGTACATGTTCTCGCCCTCGGCAAGTCCCTCGAGCTTTCCGATGGTCTTCATATTGCCGTCGAGCACATAGAAGTTGTTAAATTGCTTGTTGTTGTTTTGATAGTCCCAACTGTTGGTGGCGACGCGCAGGTTGCCCTCGAATTCGTCCATCGCAAACTGACTGCACAGGCCGCCGTTGACGGTCCCGGTCGCAATCACTTGAAGCGTACCGGAATAGGCGAGCTTGGTGATGTCGGTATAGCTGCCCAGCGGGTTGTACCACATATAATTGCCGTAAGACGTCGTCTCGGTTTTTTCCTCATATTCATACCGGTTCGTGGTGACATACACGTTTTCGGCGTTGGCGTAAATCGTTGCGATGTCGCCCATGACCGTGACCGACTGCGCGGGCGCGTCGCCGATGAGGTCAACGGTGCTGACCGTGCCGAACGACAGGGATTCGGTGCGGGGGAGGATATAACAGGCCTCCGGCGGCAGGATGGTCATTTTGTCGGAGACGACGGAGTCCATCGTGTGCGGAATGACCGCTTCGGCGTCGAACTCCTTGACGCCGTAGAGGTAATGGTAGGCGTATTTACAGGTAATGAGCAGAAGTTTTCCGTTGCTGACGCGGGCGTTGGTGTAATTGCCCTCCTGCTCAAAAGAACGCGTCAGCGAGGGGCTTGCCTTGTCGGCCAAATCATAGATCTCGACGCGGACGGCGCCGGTGTTTGCCATGATGGCGGTATCTGCGGCAAAGGTTCGGTAGTAGCCGGAATTCGGCTGCATCAGCAGCACCAGTTTTCCGTCGGATAAAAAGATCTCGGAGATCGTGAAGTTCTCTTTTTTGAGTTCCCAGACCTTTTGCAATTCGCCGCCGTTGGTTTTGGCGATGGCAACGGTGCTGTTGTTATAGTAGCGGTTGACGACGAAATAGATATATTCGCCGTCGGTTTTGACGATGTCGGCCTCGTCGACGCCCTCAACTTGGACATTGGTCGTGGAGTAGTCCTTGCCGTCACTGCGGCCCGTATCATCGACTCCGGATTCTTGCGGCGCGGCGGTCGCTTTTGAGCCGGCGGCTTCGGGAGCCCCGATATCCATTCCGGCGGTTTTATCGCTGAGCCAGCCGTAGCGAACGCTGCCGTCTTTTTGGGAATACGCCTCGAACGCCGTTTTGACAGCGCTGTAATCTTTTCCGGCGGTCTTTTCAAGCGCTGTGATCGGCGTGTTGTTGGGGTCGGATTGAGCCGTATCCCCGAGCAAGGTGACATTTTCGTTGCGCTGCAAGTTGGGCAGGATGGCGAACGCCGCGACAATCAGCAAAAAGGCCGCGGCGATGGCGCCGTAGCGCTGCCACACGGGGAATTTGATCACTCTTGTTTTGTTTTTGTTTTGCTCGGCTTGCCCAAGCAGGGCTCCGATATTATGGGGCAGCAGCGAATCGGGGACTTGATCGGCCGCCGGATTGTTCAGCTTTTTATCGAGCTGTGCTTTGAGCCGCTTGATTTCATTTTCGTTGGGAAGCTCTTTTTTCTTCATTAAAAACCATGCCTTTCTCAGACGGGCTGTTTGCGGTTTGCACCAAGTCCATCATTATTTTGCAAGCCGTAAGACCGCTCTAAATTGCGGCCAGGCCGTTTCGAAGCGCGCCGAGCGCTCTGTGGAGCCGTACGCGCACATTTCCGGCGGTCAAGCCGAGCATCGAAGCGATCTCGTCGGAAGAGTATCCGCCCTGAACCGAAAGCAAAACGATGGTTTTGTCATCGGGTTTCAGGCGGTCGAGCATCTGGTACAGCGCGGTACGGGTCTCGGGGTTGACCGCGCTTTTGTCCGGAATGTCAATCGGTTCGTCGTCGGCGTTATACAACGGGATGACGGCTGCCGAGCGCTCCCTCAGACGGCTTTTGCAGGCATTTTGCAAGATCTTGAGAAACCAGTACTTGAATTTTTCACGGTCGCGCAGCGTTTCGAATTTCGAATATGCCAGGGTGATGGCGTCGGAAACGGCGTCCTCCGCGTCCTCTGCGTTGCCCATGAAATAAAAAGCATAACGGTAAAATTCAGAGTAAAACTGCGCATAATACTGTGTGAAAAGCGTCTGTTTGTGGGTGTTGGGGTCATCGGCCATTAATAATCCCTCCGCTTCACGATAATAAGAGACGAGAAAATGTCGAAACGTTACAAGTTTTTCGAATAAGTGCATAAAAAAACATATAGGGAAAAAAATAACTTAGAGTCCTGCGAGCCGAATCGGTCGGCCGTACGCATCGTACGGGGGCATCCGCCCCAATCCGACCAAAGCGGCCGATTTGATCAGAAAGGATGGTCTATTCATGGAAAAGAATGAAAATACAAAGAAGGAGAACAAATTCATCGCCTACATCACGGGCAAGGGGTTTTACAAGATCATCGGCCTGTGCATTGCAATGGTTGTGCTGGCGGCTTGGTTCATCACCTCGGTGTATAAAAACAGAGTCGGCGGCGATGTGATGGGCGCTTCCTCAACGGTCTTAAGCGAAGAGGCGTCACAAAGCGGCGGGATCACGTATGAGAGCGGTCTCTCCGGCGAGCTGTTCGAGCCCTCTCAGCCGACCGTGACCGAGAACAGTCAGACGTCGGCGGCACCCGCGAACACACAATCCTCGGAGGATGCGACGGCTGCCAATGCCTCGCCCGAGACGACCGAAACCAAAGAGTTGCTGTTCATCATACCGGTCAACGGCGAGATCATCCGGGAACATTCCGGGGGGCTTCCGGTCTATTCGCCGACTTTCAAGGACTGGCGGGTGCATAACGGCGTGGATATCGCCGGCGAAGTCGGCACGCCGGTGCGCGCCATGGCATCGGGCACGGTGACCTCGATCACCTCCGAACTGCTTTGGGGAACGACGATTGTCATCACCCACGACGACGGCTATGTCAGCAAATATTGTAATTTAGGGACAAAGCCGACGGTAAAAGAGAACAGTGTCGTCGAAGTCGGGCAGGTGATCGGCTCCATCGGTACGACCGCACAAGCGGAAGCCGCAGACGCGCCACATCTCCACTTCAGTTTAACAAAAAACGGCGTATCCGTCAATCCGATTGACGTGATCGCAAGCATGGAATGAAAATCCGTTGTTCAAACCCGCAATCATTTATGCGCCGGTGAAAAACCGGCGCATTTATTTTCATCTTGATATTTAAGGGAATTTGCTGTATGATGGACTCAACCGCTCAAGGGGGAAGCAGACATGTCAAGGCAGAAACGGATTTATTGGATCGCATGCGCGCTCGTGCTGGTCGGCGCGGTCGCGGCCATCCTCGTTGCGACGCTTCCGAAAAAGGACGTCATTCCGGTTGTTAAATTCGACGGCACAACGCGGCTCTCCGAACTCTCGCAAGATGACTGCATCGCATTTGTCAAGTCGCGCGGGCTGTCGATTCCAACCGAGCTTACCGGTGCGGATGCGGGCAAATTCATCAAAGACAACATCGTAAAATTCGAATCCGACCCATTTTCACCTGCGATAATCGACGATACCGCCGCCTTGAAATTCGCCGAGGGCATCCGGCGGGCGGTCAACGAGTATAACGGTGTGCCGACGCTTCAATACGGCGTCTACGAATTTGAAAAGTGCCTGTATATGGCGCCGATCAGCTCCTATTATCCGTTTAAAGGCACGGGGGAAAAGTATAATATCAGCTCCTATGTTTTTTTGATCGCCAATCAGGAGCATCCGGGCGCCAGCGAAAAATTCAATATGATTTATTGGAAGGTTCAGCCGGTCGATCTTGACAGTTGGGACGAAAAATTTCAATTCATCGATCCGCTCGACATCAGCGTTTATACCCATCGGGTCTGTTATCCGATCAACGACCGATATCAATTATTGCTGATGGACGGCGAGGTTTGGCTTGCGAAGATCATTGCAAAATCGGGCGATTTTTGGTCGATTTATAAACTGAAACCTAAAAAATAACCGAATCACAATAATATTTCCCCGGTCCGCTCGTCCAAGAATACCGTTTGGGACGGTTCGAGGGCGAGTTTGACCGGCTTTTTGTTTTTTAATATAATTTCCCGCTCTCCGCCGTCGCGGCATTGAATCATAATCAACCCGGCTCCCGCGAGCAGGGCGTCGTCATGCGCGTTGTAGATGTGGCAGCCGCAAGCCGCGAACAGGTTGCGCAGTTGCGCCGGCTCGGTCGGCGGCAGCGCGAAAAACCAGTCGGTGTGATCTCTTTGCGGTTTTTTGGCGACTGCGCAACTGCCGTCGGCATCGTATTTTCCAAGGCATTCCGCGTCGGGGTCGTCGGGCGAAAACAGGGTCTGCATGACCTCGGCGTTTTTTCGTTCGGGGTCGTTGGGGTTGAATTTAACGCCCGGAATTTGTCCGCCCAACGTGCCGCCGATTATATTTTCGAGCGTGATCTCGGGCAGCAGTGCGCAGGGGTGTTCGGCCATTTTGATGCCCGTGGCCTCGCCGACAAAATCGGCGCTCAGCCGCTCGCCGTCGGTATAGGCGGGTGCGGTCAGCCAGACGAGGTTCCTGCCGCCCGCACCGACCTTTTCGCGGATCTCGCGGCGCTGTGTTTCGGTCATGTAAAAACAGTTGCAAAAGACAATGGCTTTATACTTTTCGATCGGCATATTGAACAGGTCGGAAAGATAGCAGGTCTCGACCGCCGCGCCGCTCATGTAAGCCGCGACCGGCAAGATGTTGACCGAAATTTCGTCGGTGATTGGATCGTTTTTGGCGGAAGTAGCGGTGTGCAAAAACACCTTGGTGTCAAACACCAGCAATACATCGGCGGGCGCGGAATGTTGCCTGTGGAACTGCCGTTCGGCCAGCGCCTTGAGTTTGGCGATGTCGGCGCGGTATTCGGGCTCCTCCCACCAGCCGGCGGAAAACAGATAGCCGAAATCGTAATACCAGAGACCCGCTCCGCGCAGAATCGACTGCATCACGCACTTGCGGTTGTTTTGGATGCTGGCCGGTTTATCGAATACATACATGCCGCCGAGCACCGTGCCGTCGGCGGACGGCTGGTCCATCTCGTCGAGCCACAATTTTCCGTGTGCCGTAACCGATTCGATCAGCCCGCGCGAAAGCCCCGGGCCGCCCGGTTCGCGGCAGCTCTTGTTATAAGCCCCGGGCGCGCATAAAAAATCGATGTCGGGCGAGGTCAAAAGCTCCTGCTCCATCAGGTGTCCGCCCGCGGCGGCCCTGCCGAACACCGAGATGTAATAGCCGTAAAAAGCGCCGGTTAAAATCTTGCGCGGCCAGGTCTGCTTGACCAGCTTGGCAAAACCGAGGATCGAATCGGCGACGGCCTTGTGCTGGCATTCGTAATAATCCGAGACGAGGCGCTCTTTTTGCGGGTCGCGGAAGATGCCGCGAGAGACCTCGTTGCGTTCCGATCCCGGTATTTGAACCGAGGAAAAATCGCCGCCGTATTTATCGGACAAAAACCTTGTGAACCTTTTCCGCATCGGCTCGGAGGTGTCGGGGTCGTGGCGTAAAAATCCCCAGTAGTGGTTCTCGCCGTAGATGCCGTTGGCGATCTGGACCGCAAACACCCGGTCGCCCTCGGGGGTATCGGCGAGTTCTCGCAAAAACCGCCCGACCTGTTTGCTCATATAATCGAACCATACCTCCGAGGCATAACTGCACGCCGCGCGCGGCTTTAAATCGTCCTCGATATACCCCCGGAATTTCGGCAGGTAATCGGGCAGGGGAACCGTCTCGGCGTCGGCGAAGCGGGTCCATTCCTCCGGATGGGCGTTGATCCACCAAAACGGCGGGTTGACGTGCAGCCGCAGCATCACCGCGCAGTCGGGATTACAATCCGTCGCCCCACGGATTTGTCTTTGGGCGAACGTGATGTCAAGCTTGTCGCCGGGGAACAGCATATCGTTGAAATTGACGTCGAACTGGAACAGCCGGAAGCCCATTTCGGCAAAGAGCTTGGTATTGTAGCCCGAAATGCCCTCGAACGAGCGGTTGCCGGTCGGCTTGTCGGTCAGGGCGTAGAGCATCGGCGGCACCGGCTCGCCATTCAGATGAATGGCCGGTTTGCCCTTGTAAGATTTTACTTCCGCCTGGATTTTTTCCCGCAATTCAATCACCTCCCTTTGGTTATACCACATCGGGTTTATAAAAAGCAACGAACGCCTGCGTTTATCGTTGAGTGGGGCGGGATGCCCGCATCCCGCCGGCAATCTTTTATTTTGTCGAAAATCGCAAAAAGTGCAAAGCAAGCCGGATATTTTCGTTATGATGATCGAAAAAATCAAAAATGCAGCCGGGTAAAATTTCCCGGCTGTACATAATTTTTATTAGGATTATTGGTTTTAAACAAATTTTACCGCGGTGCGATTTTTAACTTTTTGACTTCTTCCGTCAGGTGGTCGAGATAGCCGTTGCCGCTGAGTTCATCGTGATAAATCCGGTGCATGTCGATCAGATCCTCAAGGTCTTCCGCGCTGATCTCGTTGTCTTCGATATATTTTTTGCAAAGGCATTTGATTTTGTCATACAAGAGTTGGCGCACACCCGCGCGCACGCCGTCTTTCTTGGCCCTGCGGTCGCGCATCAGGGTGAATACTCCGCTGATGACGGCCGAAAGCGCGCCGCTTCCGATGACGGCGATGAAGATATCCACGTCGGGTCCCCCTTTTATACCATTCTTAATTTATAAAAAACCGATAAAATATTTTCAATTTTCGCAAATCCGCCTTATAACGGCGGATGGCGGCATCCGCCGCCGAAATCAACCGTCAACACGGATTTTGTCAGACGATAACCGTCTGATTGTCTGCGTTTTATTTTTGCGAAACGCATTTACGTTTTACATTGATCAACGCGTTTGTGCACAGCGCTTTCACGCCCCCGCTCATGGCGGAGAATTACGGTTCGGTTTTACCGGCTGCCAAATTTAAAATCGATCGCTCAGAACCCGTTTTTATCGGTCGGGTTGTTGAGCAGTCCGAAAATCGTAAAGGCCTCCAAAACCGCGGTGACCACGCCCGAGATGGCGACTCTCCACTCCGAGCCGATGACGCCGGTGAGCACGAGAATGGACAGCGCCTGCGTGACCAAGCTCGACCAGAAGACCGGGGATTTGAATCTGCTCTGTCTCATTTTAAAACACCCCCTAAAAGATGATATTGATTTTTTGAATGAATGCGATTTTTTGGGTCGTCGCCGTCGGATAGATGACGGCGCAAAGATCGCCGAAGTCGCACAGGTATAAAATTTTATCCTCTTTGAAAACCGTCCCGATCCGCTCTGTCTGATTCAACGTGGACCAGGCGGGGCAGTTCCGGGCGACGCCGACGGTCTTGTACCGGTTGCAATCGTCGGGTGCTTCTTGCGCCGATTGATAATCGAAAAAGGCGCATTCGCACCAATTCTCCCATTTGCGGTCGGCGAGGCGGGTCAGCACCACGCCGTTGCCGAACTTGCC
Organism: uncultured Eubacteriales bacterium; assembly: GCA_964587625.1. GTDB lineage: Bacteria > Bacillota > Clostridia > Oscillospirales > JAKOTC01 > DAOPZJ01. The sequence goes on along the minus strand of CAZPLU010000013.1, from coordinate 1,681 downwards.
CTTGGTGCATTCGATGACCGCGCCGTTTCCGATATAGACACCGCAGTGGCCCGCCATCGACACGATTAATCCCGGGATTTCGGGCATAAGCGCGATGATTCCGCGCACCTTGGCAACCCGATACCACCCGCTGGCGCTGTAATCGGTCGCCGCGTTATATTTCGGCGCTAGGTCAATGTCGCCGCCCGTCCATAAAAACCACTTGATCAAACCGGTGCAGTCGCATCCGATTCCGGTTCCGATCTGCTTGCGCAATTCCGCCTGATAGGCCGTGTTGTAACGGGTGGGATATTGTTTCGCCTTGGCGGAGACGGTGCTCTCGGTGATGGTTCTGCCGTAATCGCCCCACATATACATCACCGGTTTGGAGAGCGCTTTTTTTAAAAAACTGATGAAATCAAAGTTTGTCATGATGCGTTCATTCTTTCACAAATTTTTTCATTACTCCGGCGTTGTTCGCCGAAGTTGTTTTATATTTTTAAAATCAAATTTCTTGTTTGCGTTCATCATCGGCGGGAGGATTTATGCAATCGCACCGACGCCGAAGTTTATGAGAACGGTAACCGCTCCCGTTGTATAGTGAAGCCACTTGAAAAGCAAGGTGTAATAAACGGTAAGTGGCTTCACATTGGGTAAAACCACTTTTATTTTACCTTGGATGGTAAGTGGTTTTACTATATCATATTTCGCTTCGTCCGAGGATGTTCCTGCCGGATTTTTACAAATCTAAAAACAACCCGCGAAAAAAGCAAAAAACCGGCGGGACGCAGCGCGTCCCGCCCCACAAGATAATCACCGGATCGTCTCATCCGGCATACCGATACAATTTTAATTTATTCCTCCTTGACATCTCTTTTCTCCCATGCTATACTCATCACGCAGTAATTCAGTGAAATTACTGAATTAAAAAGGAGAGAGAACCATGTCGAGCAAAAACACCATGAAAATCCCCGCGACTTTAAAACACAAGCCGGTCGTGGTCTGCGAGAATTACGAGGCCGTCGACGGCAGGGAACAATACGACTCCTGCGCCAAGGGGCTTTCGCTGGGGCTTGCGCAGTGGAACGACCGGGGCAAGGTCGATATTTCGGCCAAGGTCTGGCGCTACACCGGAGGAAAGTGGTCGCGCCAGTCCGAGGAGCTGCCGATGCACCGGGTGCTCGATTTGGCGCTGCTCGTCTGCCGCGCCAAGCAATATTTTACGGACGCCTACCGTCATCCCAAGCTCTACGACGAAAACAACCCGCGCATCGACCGCATCGGGCTTCAGGGCGACGCGATGACCGTGGAAATCTGCATGGACAATCCCATGCTCGACACCGACATCAGATTATTCGCCGACGCCCTCGCCCGCGACGACGAACTGACCGCCGAACGCCTGCACACATTGGCGAACCTGTTAAACGACATGGGCTACGGCCACGGACGAAAATAAAAAAGGTGGGGATTCGGATCGAATGCATTGAGATTCACTCATCCGAACCGGTATGTTCTTGATTCATTTCGAGTTTCAATATTTTTAAGTCCGGATCTTTTTCGTCAATAAACAGTTCTTCCGTTTCCAATTGGGCTTTTACAAAAATTTCAATGATCTCCGTAGTCCGCTGAACAGGCGCAAATATAATTTTTTATTTGCCCATCCCTTTAGTACAGCAAGGCAAAGACCGTAAAAAGGGACAGT
>CAZPLU010000012.1:32902-62937 GCA_964587625.1 uncultured Eubacteriales bacterium | reverse complement strand
TAAAAGATAATATTTAAAACCACTCCAAATGAATAAGTTTGATAAGTCGTTCAAAACAACTCCTTTATATTCATTCCTCATATTGTCCATAACTAAGCTTTTTTTCCAACTGTTTTCTTTACGCCCAGTATTTTGCGCTGCACCACTTCCCGCTTCACTATATGGTGGATTTTCCATCAAAATAATAACACAGTTCTGATCTTTTACTTTTTCTCGAATATAATCATTAGTAATACCATTATCATCATGTTCAGCTGGAATGATTTCATATTTGAGAGCATCTGTGTTTGGGATTACAACACGACATTTATCAGCATACTTATAACGCAATATAACATATTCGTTAAATTCAATGGTCGATAAAACGCAATGTTCGAGTATATCGTCAGGTAAACCCTCTTGGAGATTGCCTGTTCCCGCACAACGATCTATAATTAGATAATCCATTCCCGAAGGGATTTCTTCGATTGCTTTATAGAGCATTTTGTGCATTTGGTTAACATAGGCAGTGGGCGTATAATATGCACCCTGCTCTCTTTGTAATAATCCCGGATTCAAACAATCCATTATATCTTCAAACTCTAAATTATCGGTTTTTTTGTACGGATATATCCGGTCAGCTAAGACAATCGGTTTACGAATTTCTGCATCAGCACCTTTAATAAAGGCATCTTTACTCTGATTAAATTTATAAAACTGCCTAGATAATCCAAGAATATTGTTCCTATCAATATGATATTGAATGAAATTGTTACTGTTTACATAGGTTAATAAATTTTGTAAACCAGTACTATGAGAGTAATCAATTTTTTTATATTGAGCACCAGTTACATAACCTTCATTATCTTTACTGGCACCGCCAAAATAGATTTTTTCAATATCAATTAGCAAATCATTCGATTGAAATATATATGCAGTTTCTCTGTTTAAATCGTTTAAAATTATATTAGCGGGTAATTTTTCACCGCGTTCACGAATTCGAGAAGCGTACTTAATGGCTTGAAATAGAACCTTGTAAATATTATCTATATTTAGTTTATTTTCATAGAGATTCCCTCTGTCTACACCATCGGTATTATGTGACAAGTCAGGGTTAATACCAACACGACTATAGAATTCTTTTTGGCCATCAACTTCTACAGAGTAATACTTCATTGGTAAATCTCCTTAGCTTTATTAGTTATCCGACAGCTCCTCGAGTTCCTTGGGGACTTCTTCGTGCTGGGGGCGGGCGGGGCGCAGGATTTTGACATCCGCGACGCGGTATTGTTTGGGCAGCACATCGGGCGCGCGGTCGAGCCGGACTTTGACAACGCCTTTGAGCATCGACGAATCCGTCACCGTGCCCTTTCCTTCGGCCGTATCGACGGTCGTGCCGACGCGCGGGGTGACGCGCTGCAATTCCTCATACGCGTTTTGCTCGTATTTCAAGCAGCACATCAGCCGGCCGCAGGCCCCCGAGATTTTGGTGGGATTCATCGGAAGCCCCTGTTCTTTCGCCATTTTGATCGAGACCGGCTGGAAATCGTTCAAAAAGGTGGCGCAGCAGAACGGTTTGCCGCAGATGCCGAAACCGCCGAGCATTTTTGCCTCGTCGCGTACGCCGATCTGGCGCAATTCGATGCGGGTGCGGAACGTCGAGGCGAGGTCCTTGACAAGTTCGCGGAAATCGACCCTGCCGTCGGCGGTGAAAAAGAAGATGACCTTGCTGCCGTCGAAATTGTAGTTGACCTCGATCAGCTTCATCTCGAGTTTGTGGTTCAGGATTTTTTGTTCGCAGATTTTGAAGGCGTCGTCCTCTCTTTTGCGGTTGGCCGCGTCCTGTTTGGCGTCGGCTTCGGTGGCGATGCGCACAATCTCCTTGGTGGGTTCGATGCCGCCGCCCGTTTCGAAATCGAGCGCATCGGTGGCGGTCTCGCCGTATTCGGTGCCGTGCGCGGTCTCGACGATCACTTTATCGCCGTTTTTAACCGGTAAATCGCCGGCGAGAAAATGATAGACTTTTCCGCCGTTTTGAAAACGCACGCCTGCGTATTTGGGCATATATCAATTCATCCTTTCACAGTGTGACGGGGGTTTTTCGTTTGGTTTTCGGTGAAACGCCCGATGTCGTTACGAACGCATATCGGCTGCCAGCATCAGCATGACGGCGGACGTCTGGCAGTTGGCGGCAAGATAGGTCTTGCTGTCGCTGAGGGCGTCGCAGATTTTGACAAAGCGGTCGGTCGGGACTTTGAGTTCAAATCCCTCCGGCACGCCGGCGGCCGTTTTTTTGACCGTTTGACTGGCGGTTTTGACGGAGAGTGCCGCGCAGGCGCGGTCGAACAACAAATCCAAAAACGCGGCGATCTCGGGGCGTTTGCGGCTGCACAGCGTTTGCAACAAAATATTCAGCTGATAGGAATGCGGAGAGACGGCCGCCTCGAGAATCGATTTGACAAACGCAATGTCGGCGGCGAAATCGGCGTCGGTGAGAAATTTGACCGACTTTCCGATATTGCCGCCGAAGGCCTCGGCGGTCTCTTTGGCTTTTGCAATCTCGCAGTTCGCGGCTTTCGCGATCACCGGGGCCGCCGTCTCGGGGTCGACCGGAGTGAGTAAAAACTCGGTCAGGCGGGAGCGTATGGTTGGCAGCAGTTTGGCGCGCGACGGCGAGGTCAAAATGAACAAGGTGCGCAGGGGCGGTTCTTCGAGCGCTTTTAACAGGGCGTTGGAGACCTCGGCGCTGACATCCCAGGCGTTTTCAAAGATATAGACCTTGGTCTCGGATTCGTTGGGGATCAGGTAGAGATCGGATTGGAATTTCGGGATATCTTCCTTTTTTTTAAAGGGCTCGGTGTCGTTGATGACGCGGATGTCCGGGTGGGATCCGGATTGCGCTTTGCGGCAACCCGTGCAGACCCCGCAGGGCTTGGTTTGATTTTTGCAGACCGCGGCTCGGGCAAGGAGCCGCGCAAGCGCGGATTTTCCGGTTCCGCTCTCGCCGGCGAGCAAAATCGCATGCGGCATTTTACCCGATGCGACGAGATGTTCGAGTCGGGTGACGGTCGGTTTATTGCCGACAAAATATTCGGATAGCATTACATTTTTTCGAAGCGTTCGATGTTGAGCACAAAGACCGTGGCGCCCCCGATCGAGACCTCGATCGGCGCCGAACCGGTGTTCATCGGGGCACCGGAATAGACGGTGGTCGGCATGGAACTGGGCAGAACGGTCTTGCGGCGTTTGCTGTATTTGCCGATGACGGAGACGATTTTATCGACGTCGGCATTTTCCGCGCCGATCAAAAAGGTGGTGTTGCCGGCTTTTAAAAAGCCGCCGGTCGAGGACAGCTTGGTGGTGAAATAGCCCTCGGAGGTCAGCGCCGCCTGCACGGCGGAGCTGTCGTCGTTGGAAACGATGCAGAGCAACAGCTTCATGGGTTTCTCCTTTCATAATATGGAAACGCGATGCGGATTATCTAAAACTGCGGCGGCGGTTTCGGTTTCGCTATAAAAAACGACCGCACAGCGAAGGTTACGAGATTATTTTAGCACATCTACCGTTGTTTTTCCATAGGTTTTTAAAAATTTGACCGTTTTGACCGTGATCAGCTCGCCGCAGCATAAGATCGTGCGGCAGGGCGGGCAGATGCAGACGCTCTCGGCGGAAATTTTTCCGATCGCATCTTCGACGGAAACGGGGCGGGAAGAGGAAAAAAAGGCCTCGCGGGGGGGCAATTTTATTTTCGGGAGTTCGGACGGCGGAATTTCGGTTTTTTTGGGGCGCAGGGTGCGGCAGACGGCATTTAAACGCGCGAAATCGATCTCGCGGTTATAAGGAGAACAGAGTAAAACGGCGCAATTTTCGTCGGCGTATTCGGCGGAAATTTCGCCTCGATCAAGGGCTTCGGCGGCGTTTTCACAGCACAGCACCAGACGGGTGGGATCGTCGTTCGGTAAAAATAAGGCCGGAAACTGGGCGCGAAACGTGTTGCACAGCGTCGCAAGTGCCTGCCAGCGGTCGCGGTCGGCCTCGAGTGAGGCGACGGCGTTTTCGGCGGAGAGGGCGATGAGATAGGACGGGCTGGTGCTGCCGAACAGGCGCATCCCCGCGCGCACTTTGCCGGTCATGCCCGCGTCGGAGAGCAGGACGGCGGCGGCCCCGGTCAGCGCGGGCAGGGTCTTGTGCAGCCCGACCACGCTGGCGTCCGCGCCTGAGGCGATCGCGGTCGGCAGTCCGAGTGCGGGGAAGTGCGCGCCGTGGGCGGAATCGACCAATAACGGAATATGCTTTTTATGACAGGCGGCGGCGAGCTTTTTATAATTCAAACAGCTTCCGAAATAGTCGGGGGAGGTCAAAAAAACGCCGTCGGCACGGCGGAGTTTGGAGAGCGCGTCGCCCGCATCGGTCGCCCAAATCGGGTTGAGCCCGAGCAATACGAGCGCGTTGACGAGCGCCCGATGGCTGTCGCGCAGCAGCAGAACCTTGTCCCCGGTTTTAAAGTATGCGGCGCAGAGCGCCTGTATGCCCAGCGTGCTGCCGCCCGCCGAATAGAGCAGCGCGGGTACGCCGTAAACAGCCGCGGCCGCTTTCATCGAGTCGGCGAAAAAGCCGCTCTCCTCGTATAAATCGCCGGTGCGGGCGGTTTCGGTCAGGTCATATTTGATATCAGCGAAGCCCTGCCCGGAAGGGCAAAATACGTTTTGCCCTTTGTGTCCGGGCATGCAGAAGCGCGCGAAATCCGCGTCGATATACTCTTGCAATGCGTCATAAATCGGTTTTTTCATATCGTTTCGATGACCTCGTTGGGCAAAAAGCCCATGTCTCCGGCGGCGTTTTTGACATAGGCGTAGCCGCTCATACCGTCCCGCGCGACGCCGACGATTTCGCCTTTTTTGGCCGGGAGGAAGGCGGACAACTCGCCCCAATAGGCGCCGCCGTCGAGCATCTCGCACTTGGCGAGCCCCTCCTCGCCGGTGTTGACGCACCGCACCCGCAAAAAATCACCCGCATCCTCAAGCACCTCGAGCTCGGTGTTGTCGAATTTTTTGCGGCGGCGGTCGGCGGTGATCTTGACGCAGGCGCTCATATCGCCCGAGACGTCTTTGGTCACGCGGGCTTTGGGGAGCGCGTCGGCGCTGATCCAGTCGATATGATCCGTGATGATCAGTATATTCAATTGGCGGGCGTAGGTGATCGTGCCGCCGTCGATGAGGATCACGTCGTTTTCGCGGTCGAAAAAGGGGGCGAAATTCGGGCCGGGATTGAGGTAATAGGTCGGGATGTGGCCGCAGATCACGGTCTTTCCGGTGCGGTTTTTGCGCGAGAGATAAAAATTGTAATTCGCGACAAAATCCGCGTCAGCACCTGCGGGCGAGCCGTCGAGCGTGCCGCTCTCGGGCAAGCCGGCGTGGGAAAAAATATACTTCTCGGTCTCGATGCAGCAGGGCAGGGCTTTATAAAAAGCGATCTCCTCCCTGTATTTTTCGAGGAATTGTCTGCGGAACGGTTCGTCGATCTGCGCCGCGCCGAGTTTTTCGGCCGCCTGGGTGAGCGTGTTGTCGGGGCGGAAAGCGGTGTAATCGAGCGCTTTTTGCAGGTCGCCCTCGAACAGTCGCAGCAGCCACCAATCGACGTTGCCGAAGGTCACGTAAACGCGGTCGTTTTTTGCCAGGGCATAGACATATTCCATCGCGCCGAGATTGTCGGGGCCTTTTTCGAGCGTGTCGCCGAGGATGAATAAAAAGTCCTCGTTCGGGCGGTATCCGGCCTTTTCCAACAGGGTTTTCAGCAGGTCGGGATAGCCGTGGACGTCGGAGGTGACCAGAACGCGGCTGCCCTCGGGGATATGCACTTGGGAAATTTTATTCATAACGGATCTCTTTCGCGCCGCAGAAAACCGGGTTGAAATCGAACTCGACGAGGTCCCCGGCCTTTAGGCCGGAATTTTCGACCGAGACGGCCAGATTGGTCAGGCCGACGCGCCCGACGACGGGGAGTTTTTTTCCGTCGAACGTGCCGGAAAGGCGTTTTTGGGTCAGGTCGCGTCTGATGTTATAAAACCGGTCGGAGAGCCGGAAGCCGTCGCGCTCGCGTGCCAAAAACGCGCCGTCGGCGTGGCCGCAGTCGACGACGGCGATCATCATATCGCTTTTTGCCCTGAAGACGCTGCCGTAGCCGACCGCATCGCCCTTTTTGAGCGCGCGCAGGCATAACACCTCGCCGAAAAGCCGTCCGACTTTTTCAAGGCCGGCTTTGGCGGAGTCCACGCTGCGCCCCAACAGCGCCGAGCCGCAGCGCACCGCGCCGAGGCGGCTCTCGGGCAATGTCAGCGCCGCCGCCGAATTGGCCGCGTGCAGGATGCCGGGGTCAAGGCCGAGGTTTTTCAGGGCTTGGACGGCTTCGTTGAATTGAGAAATCTGTTTTAAAGTCGGCAGATTGCCCTTTTTGCCGCCGAAACAGTTGGCGAAATGGGTAAAAGTCGATACGATATGTATATTATTGATGGAATTATACAGCTCGGCAAATCCGGGAAGCTCGTTTTTACGCAGGCCGAAGCGCCCCATGCCGGTGTCGACGGCGATGTTGATCGTGAGATGCCCCTCGCGCAATGCGGCGCAGCGTTTGAGGGTCTCGGCGCCGCCGACGGTCGGGATGATGTTTTCGGCGAGGATTGCCTTGACCGTGTCGGGTTTATCATACACCGAGCAGAGCAAAATTTCGGCGTCGGGCAGCAGCCGTCGGATGGAAAAGGCGTCCTCGAAGCGGGCCGCGCAAAAAGTATTTACGCCGGATTCGGCCAATGTGCGCACGACAAATTCGAGCCCGAGCCCGTAACCGTCCGCCTTGATAAAAGGAAAAACCTTGGCAGGGGCGGCGAGGGCGGTCAGTTTTTCATAATTACGGGCAAGAGCGGCGGCGCTTGCAGTGATAATCGCCATAGTTTTCCTTTCTGTTTCAACGGTCGGCGGCTGACGGAAACTTTTTGAAAACGAGATTCATCGGCTCCGTTTGAACGCCGCGAACGGCGCTCATACTCCGCTCAGTGACAGCTCGGTTGCGGGTAAAAAATTTTACGAAGATATCACTTTACATTTTTAACTTTACGTTTTACACAGACTTGCGTAACTTTTTAAACAGCGAAATTCCCCGGTTGACCAGTTTTTCGACGGCGGGATTGACGACGAGGTTGAATTCGCCGCAAAACTCCGTGAGTGCGCCGCCGAAGCCCTTTTTGAAGCGGTAGAGGCCGTAGAGCGGGTTTTCGGGGGAGAGGTCACCCGAGACGCCGCGAAAATCGAAGATCGCGCAGCCGCTTTGGATCGCCCAGCGGATCATCTCCCATTGGAGCAGATAATTCGGCATGGCGTTGCGGTAGGCGTTGTCCGACGCGCCGTAGAGATACCAGGTTTTGTCGCCGTATTGGATGGGAACGGTGGCGGCGATCATCTTTCCGCCGAGTTCGGCGACATACAGGCGGGCGTTTTCACCCATCGCGGTCAAAAGCCCTTCGAAATAGCTCTTGGGTCGGGTGGCGAAGCCGTCGCGTTCGCCGGTGATCTTCATAATGCGGATAAATTCCTCAAGGTCGGGAAGGCCGCCGACACGCACCGTGACGCCGTTTTTTTCGGCGACGCGTATGTTGTAGCGGGTCTTGGCCGCGAAACCGGCGAAAATTTCGTCCTCGGTCTTGCCCCCGATGGCGAGCCGGAAGACGAAATTGGGCTGGACGGCCTCGAAATTCTTGCTTGCGGCGCGTGAAAACCCCGCGTCTTCGAGGATTTTAATAAAGCCGGTGTTTTGAACGGGCACGTCGGGGTCTATTTTAATGATGTAACCGTGGCACTTTTTGGCCAATTCCTTGGATTTTCCGATCAGCGCGTTCAATGTTTCGGCGTCGCCGGGGTCGCACACGGGGCCGCGCGGGGCGTACATCAGATGGTAGGGCAGCATGGGGGTCTTGCGCAGTAAAAAGGAGATCGCGCCCTTGATGTTTCCGGTTCCGTCGGTGACGGCGACGGTTTTGCGGGTCCAATCATGCTTGACGGCGGCCCATTGCGCGCTCTGGCAAAAATGACCTTTCGTGCTTGTCCGTATAAAGTTTTCGATTTCTCTGTCGGTCAAAAAATCACTCCGATGGTAAAATATCGTTCCGATATTCTTGTGGGTAAATTTTATCATATTGTCCGAGGATTTTCAAGTTGCGCTCGAGCGTTTCGCGGCCGCGCCAGCCGTAGGCGCGCCCGGTCATGTCGTCCAGATCATTGGCGCAAATCCGCCCTTTTATGCCGCCGAGGAATTCGGGCAGGTCGGTGAACGCCGCTTCCGCGTTCAGGGGACAGACGTTTTGGCAGATATCGCAGCCCCAGGCGAAGCCGCTTTTTCGGATGGATTCGGCTTCCGCTTCGGTCAGATCGCCTTTCTTTTGGGTGAGAAGCGACAGGCAATCGCCCTTGCCCGCAAGGGTTTGGGTCGGACAGGCGGCGACACAGCGTCCGCAATCAGGGCAAAAATCGACGGGCTTGTCGCAATATTCAAGCGCCATATCGGTTAAAATCACGCCGATAAAGACATAGGAGCCATATTTCGGGGTGATCAGCAAGCGGTTTTTGCCGAGGACGCCGAGCCCGCAGCGCAGGGCGGCGGCGACTTCGAAGAGGACTCCCGAATCGACATAGGGCAAAAAATGATTTTCGGGGAAGGCCGCCGAAAGCGCATCGCAGGCGGATTGCAAGCGGTTTTTTACGACGGCGTGATAATCCGGGACGCGGGCGTACAGGGAGAGGTTTTCATCGCCGCAAGAGGGGGTTTGGTAGGGGAACACCGCCGCGATGACCGAGGCGGGGATGAAGCCGAACGCCTTTTTCGGCGGCCTGCGGAAAACGGCGGGCTCGGCGGCGCAGAAGCCGAAATCGGCGATGCCGGAATTGATTAAAATTTCATTCGTCGAAGCGGTCATGCCGCGCCCTCCCCGTGCGTGATTGAGAAACTTGTTTACAACAGATCCTTCGGCTGTCCCGGAATGCGGCAAACACGTTTCGGGTTCCGTTCAGGGTGACAATCACCCGGCGGTAAGACCCTTCGGCTCCGCGACAATGCGGTTCATCAGCATTATACAGCGGCAGCGCTTTTTTGGCAATTGCGAAAAAATGCACATCGGGATGTTGACATCGGTTTGCGAATTGTGTATAATGACGGGGCGCTTTGAAAGCGTTTGTTTTTGTAAAATCACAATCGGCATAGGGGCATAGCTCAGCAGGTAGAGCAGCGGTCTCCAAAACCGCGTGCCGAGGGTTCGATTCCTTCTGCCCCTGCCAACGGCTTTCGCCGCCCGCCGGCGGTTATGCCGATTTTAATGTCGCGCCCCCATGTGGCTCGGTAGTTCAGTTGGTTAGAACGCTAGCCTGTCACGCTAGAGGTCGAGGGTTCGACCCCCTTCCGAGTCGCCAGACGCTGTTATAGCTCAGTCGGTAGAGCGCGTCCTTGGTAAGGACGAGGTCACCGGTTCAAATCCGGTTAACAGCTCCAGCGGGCAGCGCCCGCAGCCATGAAACGAACGGGCGTCATCAGACGGTACGCCGGTTCCCCGCGGCCATCGCTCGGTTTTTGGCCGCATCATGCACACCTCACCTCGTGGGGTGTTTTTATTTCATGCGGAGATAAAAAAATATCCAACGGAATTTTGCCCGGCCGGGGCCGGCGATGTTTGACGGGGATTTCAACCTGCGGCTTCTTGCCGAGCAATTCAAAGAAAACGGAATCGAATGGTATGTGATCGGCAGCATCAGCGAAACCGTGCGCGGCGTGCGGATTCAGCCGAGCGATATGAATATCATTGTGGCTTCACTATACAAACCGGCTGCGCTTGAAATAGGTTAAATCATGTGATATAGTCATGGCATAAAGCTGCCAAAGGCATAAAAAGGTGAGGTTAATCCTATGAATTTTCCGCATGACCGGGAACTGATCGAAAAAACGGCGAAACGCTTTCGGTCCGTATATCAGACGCCGGGGCGTTATATCAACGACCACTGCTTTGTCTCGGACGGGGAGCGGTGGCATTGTTTTTATATCGACGGCGAGGTCGGCAAGGGCTGTTATGACCTCGGCAACGAACGGATCATCGGGCACGCCGAGAGCAAGGATTTGCTGACCTGGCGGCATGCCGGGAACGCGCTCGAGAGCGACGGGACGCTTTCGCACGAAGAGCGCGGCATCTTTGCGCCGTATGTGATCAGGCATCAAGGATTGTGGCATATGTTCTACGCTTCGCACAATATGGACGGCGCGCAGTATATGTGCCACGCCGTCTCGGGCGATTTGGAACGCTGGGAGCGCGACCGCGAGCCGTTATTTTATCCGGAGTTTGATTGGTGTTATTGGAAAGAGGACGTCCCTTGCTCGTGCCGCGATCCCCATGTCATTTATAATCCGGCTGACGGGTTGTATTATATGTATTGGGTGGCTGACTTGAAAACACCGAAAGATGCTTCGTGCATTGCGCTTTCAACCTCGGAGGATTTGAGGGATTGGACGCACCTCGGGCCGGTTTTGTCGCGGAAACACTCTTTTTACGAGGCGCTGGTGATGAAAACCGAATCCCCCTGCCTGATCGAAAAGGACGGGCTGTTTTATCTTTTTTACCGCCACGGGGACGGGACTTATTACTGCATTTCGGGCACGCCGGCGGATTTTTCGCTGTCGGGCGCGTTTTATTTAGGCCCGTGCCACGCGAGCGAGATTTTTAACGCGGAAGACAAATGGGTGGTTTCTTCCTGTTCGAGGCCGCCAGAGGATATCATGCACAAATTCGACCGCACCGGCGGCTTATGGCTGGCCGGGCTGGAGTGGTCGGAGGTTCATCCGAGGATTGTTGCATTATAAAGTGATGCGTAATAAAACCGTCAAACATATCGAAAACAAAATATTTTAGGGTTATAGCCATAAAATACTTTTCAGTGTTTCGAACCTTTGAATTGATTCGGACGTGTATAGCGTTCTTTCGTTTTTTTATATGCGATTCATGGAATGAAAATATTTTTGAAAAATTTTTTGAAATACCTCTTGACAGATAGTACTATGCGGTGTATAGTATAACGCGAAAGGGGGTATTGATGTGCTTGACCCGCAACTCAAACGAGGCATCTTGGAAACCTGTGTGCTGTCCGCCGTCTCCCGCGCCGACTCCTATGGGTATAAGATCATCAAGGACCTTTCCGGCTTTATCGAACTCACCGAATCAACGCTCTACCCCATCCTGCGCCGGCTTGAAGCCGCCGGGAACCTCACGGTTTATTCCGTTGAACACAACGGGCGACTGCGTAAATTTTATCGGATCACCGAACCGGGACACGCCGCGATAGAGGACTTTATCAAGGACTGGCCGGAAATCGAAGCGATGGTGAAGTATATCGAAGAGGGAATAACGGGTTTGGAAAATGAGTCCCAACCGGAATCATGAAATCTTCACCCCATATCAAGAAGGGAATGGTCTGATTGACAAAACATGAATTTTTGGACGACTTGAAAAACCGCCTGTCACAGCTGCCGCCGGATGAGCTCGGGAAACGGCTCGCTTTTTACGCGGAACTGATTGACGACATGACCGAGGACGGCATGGATGAGGCCGCGGCGACCGCAAAACTCGGCGATATCCCGAAAATCGCAGAGGAGATCTTGAGGGATCAGCCGCTGCAGACCCTGGTCAAATCCAGAGTCAAGCCCAAGGGCGGTTGGACGGCGCTGAACATCATTTTGCTGGTGTTGGGTTTCCCGCTGTGGTTTCCGCTTTTGATGGCGCTCATCGCCGTGACGCTGGCGGTATATGTCGTGATCTGGACGGTGGTCGCGGTGCTGTTCACGGTGGTCTTCGCCATCGGAGTGAGCGGTTTGGCGCTGATCATCGGCGGCGTCTGGAGCTTGATCGCCACCCCGGCGGGGGCGATTTTGCTGCTCGGATCGGGAGCGGCGCTGGCGGGATTATCGATTTTCGCGTTCCTCGGCGCTGTTTACGCGGCGAAGGGATTGGCAAAACTCACGGCGGCGATCGCCGGAGGCATCAAATCGCTGTTTATCAAAAGAAAATAATAGCGGTTCAACACATCAACACCATAAAAGACATGTAAACTTGAAAGGCGGGTTCACAGTATGAACAAAGCATTGAAAATTACCCTGATTGTCGCGGGCGCGCTCCTTTTAGTGGGCGTGATGACATTCGGTCTTGCCACGGCGTTCGGAGCGCGCGTCGGCGATCTTTTAAACGGAAAAACGTGGAGTTTCCCCTGGAAAATCAACGTCGCAACCCACAGTTTCTCGGGCTACAAGACCTTTCACAACGCCTATGATCAGGACGGGTCGTATTCCGTCGACACAGGGGTTGCGATTACCGACTTCGATATCAAATGGATTGCGGGCAGCGCGACGATCTCGGTCTACGACGGCGCGGAAGTGGTCTTTACCGAGACCTCCTCCGAGACGCTGACGCAGGATACCGCTCTGCGTTACGGCGTTGAAAACGGCGTGCTGTTTATCCAATACTGCCCGATCGGCGCGCCCAACGATCTGCCGATGAAGACCCTCGATGTCAAAATCCCGGCGGCGCTCGCGCAGGCGCTGAACAAGCTGAACTTTTCCGCGACGTCGGCCGATCTGACCGTTTCGGGTCTGACCGTGGGCGAGCTGGACTGCGACAGCGTCTCGGGGCGGATTGACGCGTCCGGGATCACGGCGCGGACGGTGGACGCCAACACGACTTCCGGCGAGGTGCGCTTTGACGGCAGTTACGTCCGCATGAACGTCAACACGGTGTCGGGCATGGTGCGCGTCAACAGCACGGGAACGGCGCAGGAGACAAGGGCGGACACCACGTCCGGCGCGATGTCTTTTGCGGGCCATGTCGGCGCGTTTACCGCCAATACGGTCTCGGGTGAAGTGTTTACAAACGGCGCCGTTGCGACGCACTCGGTGCGTGTGGACACCTTGTCGGGTTCGGTTTCACTGCGGCTGGAAAGCTGCCCCGCCGATTTAAAAATCGATACCGTCTCGGGCGGCGTTTCGCTGACACTACCCTCGGACAGCGGCTTTACGCTTGAATACAACACCGTCTCGGGCAGCATAAACAGCGAGTTCGGCGTTAAGATGAGCGGGCATAAATACCTCAGCGGCGACGGTTCTGCCGATTTCGAAATCGACACCATCAGCGGCGGTCTGCGCATCAATGCGGCATGAAGTAAGGGATAAAACGCCCCTCCGCCCCCTCACTTCGGACCTCCCGTCCGCAGGTTCCCAAAAGCGCCCCGTATGCATCGTTTGCACACGGGGCGCTTTTGAAATTATTCTCCGTCTCTTGCCTTAAAAGTGTCACAGGAGGTCTGATCGCAGCGCATGGCGCCGCCGAACGGGCCGACCTTGATGGTATGGGCATTACACACCGTCCTGCCGCTGTGATAAATGCAGTTGTGTACGCCGCATTCGATTTTATCCGTGCCCGGTGTCGAGGGTTTTTTCGTGTTTTCCATAAGGAGCATCCTTTCGGTTTTTAGTTGCTCACGCCGTTGCCGGCGCATAACAGTACGCGGTTATTGTGCCATTTGACGCGCCGGTTTATGTGTGTTAAAATTACGATCACAGACACTTTTTCGGAGGTTTCATGGACGTTTTTGCAATCTCGGATTTGCATCTCTCATTTTCTGTCGATAAACCGATGAATATCTTCGGCGGTTGGGACGATTATACCCGGCGGCTTGAGATCGCGTGGCGGAGATTGGTTCAAGACGGTGATTTTGTCGTGCTGCCGGGCGACATCAGCTGGGCGATGGATCTCGCGCAGGCGAAAGCGGATTTCGCCTTTATCCATGCGCTGCCAGGCACGAAATTCATCCTGAAGGGCAATCACGACTACTGGTGGAACACCGTCAAAAAGATGAATGAGTTTTTTGCCGAAAACGGTTTTTCGACTTTGAAAATTATCCACAACAATGCGGCGGCGGCCGAAAACATCGCGGTCTGCGGAACGCGCGGGTGGTTTTATGACCTCGTCGACAGCGCCGACAAAAAGGTCTTGAACCGCGAAGTCGGGCGGCTGCGGATGTCGATCGAAGCGGCAAAGAAAACGGGACTTGAACCCGTGGTGTTTTTGCATTATCCCCCGCTCTACGGCGAATACCGCTGCGATGAGATCATGGATGTGTTGATCCGATACGGCGTCAAGCGGTGTTATTACGGACACCTGCATGCCCAGAGCCATAAAAAGGCCGTGACGGGACTGCGGGAGGGCATCGAATTCCGTCTTGTTTCGGCGGACTATTTGAAGTTTGTGCCCGAACTTGTGCGTTGAAACGCGATCGGTTTTGTGATACAATCAAAACGAAAACGGCATTGAAAGGGTGACTTTTATGTATCCGGAAATCAACCTGTTCGGACTGCACATCCAGACCTACGGTCTGATGGTGTTGGTCGGGTTTTTCGCCGCTTTTTTCACGGTGAAAATCCGCGCCAAAAACGCCGGGATCAAGACAGATATCTTTTATTTGTCCGTCTGGGCGCTGGCGGGCGGGGTCCTTGCGGCAAAGGCGCTGTACTGGATCACGGTATTTGATCAGATGACAGAGGCGATCGGCGGCATCGGCACAACGACCACCGTTTCGGCGTTTTTTAAAAATTATATTTTGAGCGGAATGGTTTTTTACGGCGGCTTGATCGGCGGCGCGCTCGCGGTCGCCTGGTATCTGCATAAAGAACGGAACAAGCTCTCCGATTTTGTCAATGTCGTGATACCCGCAATCCCGTTGGGACAGGCCTTCGGGCGCATCGGCTGCTATTTTGCGGGCTGCTGCTACGGCACCGTTTGTGAGATTTCCGCCGTGAAAATCCCCGTGCAGCTGGTCGAATCGGGTTTCAATTTCATCATTTTCGGGGTTTTGCTGCTCGTGCTGAAAAACAAGAAGAGGCCGATCGGGCTTGCGCTGTATCTGCTGATGTATTCGGTCGTCCGGTTTATCTTGGAATTTTTCCGCCAGGACGAGGCCCGCGGTCATGTCGGCGCGCTGTCCACCGCGCAGTTTATGGGGGCTTTTTTGTTTGCGCTCGGCATTTTGCTGCTGGTTTTTGAGAAGCAAATCTATGGGTTTATCGATAAGCTTTTGATGAAACCGACCCGGAAGATGAAAAAGGAAGCGGCACAAAAAACGGCGACCGCACCGACCACAGCAGACAGCGCGTCCGTAAATGGGGAAAAGACGGAGTCCGGGACCGGGGAAGCGCCGGTTTCCAAGCCCGACGAGACCGAAAAACCGGACGAGAAGAAAGATCATTGATAATGAATCGTTCAAACCCCCGTCGCCCGAATTCGGGCGGCGGGGGTTTTCGATTAAAGTGAAAACAGAAAAAAAGAAGAGAAAAGGGGAAAAACGGATGTTTTGCGCGGGCGAATGACGCCCGCACGGAAAGGTCAAGACCTTTCCCTACTGATTTCCAATTCCCATTTTCCATGCCCCCATCATCACGGATGTAAGGTCAAGACTTTTCCGTGCTAATTTCCATTCTCCGGTTTCCATACGGTGTACATGATCTCGGGCGGGGTGTTTTTATCCCGCTTTTGATAATAGAGCGTGAATATGCGGCCGTCTTTGAGCTCGACGGAGGCCGGATAACCGAGGTCGTGATCCGGGGCGTCGCCGCGCAAAATCAATTCCCCGCCCCAGGTCTTGCCGTGGTCGGCCGAAATTTTCGCGCGCTCGCCGAACGGTTCGCGGCGATATCCGTAGGTCAAAATCAATTTGCCCGACGAATGCGCCAGCACATGGGGCGGAGAGCCGAAGTCGACGATTTTATGAGGTTTTGTCCACGTTTTGCCGCCGTCTGCGGATTCGGTTTGATAGACGCAGAAAACACGGTCGCTGTAATTGCCGTTTTTCAGTTCGCCCTGCACGCGGATCGTGCCGAGCAGCGTGCCGTCGGGCAGCTCGGTGACATGGGGTTCACAAAAGTACAAGCCCTTTTGCGCATTTTCAATCACGGCGTATTTTTCCCAATTTTCGGCGTCGGGGCTGTACCAGATTTCAAGCGTGTTTTCGTCCGGAGCGAGCTGTTTTTTTTCGTCGTAGCGCTTGGGGTTGCCCATATACAGCAAGCCGCCGTTTTTGAGCGCGCAGGGGCCGTGCGGCGCGGTGACCGGCGCGTGTTTGACCTCGCCCCAGGTGACGCCGTCGTCGTCGCTGACCACATAGGTCGAGCCGTAATAGCGCTTTTCCAGACCGTCAGTGATTCGGTTCTCGGAAAAATAGGCGTTTTTCATCGCCTCGGCGTGGGGCGTATCACACGGGAAGCCCTTTTGAACGCCGATATAGTGGTTGAACGAGGTCACCATCAGTTTATCGCCGTTAAAGACCGCTATGCCGGCGTCACGGTCGTCGAGCGGCGTATCGAGGATGATCTGCGGGCGGGTCCAGGTCTTGCCCTCGTCGTAACTGCGGCACAAAATTACCTTGCCGAACGGGCAGACATGCGCGAGCCGGAGACCCGAGCAAACCGCAATCAGATCCCCTTTCGCCCCCCGGCAGACACTCGGCCAGCCGTGATAGCCGAAAACCGTATCTCTTGCGGGCATCACAAATCCGTTTTCGATTTTATTTTTCAAAAAACCATCTCCTTTCAAAGGTGATTATACCCGCTCGAAGTTTCCATGTAAAGTTTTAACACAAATATTTCGGGTTTGTTCGACAAAAAATATTCGGGACGCGAACCCTCGCGCCAATCGATCGAAAAGAAAAGGAACAGGGATAACAAACTATGAAAAAACTTCTGTATATTGCGGTTGTCGCGGCGATATGTGCGGCAATATCGGCTTGCGCGAATGGCTCGAGTTTGGCTTCAAGCCGGGCGAGTTCGATGATCAGCAGCAGGATCACCAGTCCGATGACAAGCCCGATGAGCCCCGCGAGTCCGATGAGCCCCGCGAGTCCGATGAGTCCGGCGAGCCCGATGAGTCCGGCGAGCCCCGCGACTTCACAATAACACCTCACGATTTCACACGGAAAAAAGCGTTGAAACGCCTTCTCGTCCGGTACGGGAAGGCGCCGAACCGAAAAAATCCCCGCAGGGCAATATCAATTGTTTTTCCGGCGACATGTGCGGGAAACCTTAACCGCGCCAACGGACGCGAAACCGGGGGTCCACATAGGGGGTATCGGATACCCCCTATGAAGCGCGAAGACGAATGTCTGCGCACCGGAAGACCTTTGTCTTCACGCCCACGCCTTCTCGTCCGGTACGGGAAGGCGCCCCTTTTATAGTCAAGTTTGCGGCGGATGATTCCGTTCGTTGATTACAGCACTTTTAAAAGAATACCCGTGACGGCCGCGCCGAGCGCCGTGAATCCCGCCATCTTGCAGATGGCCGGGAAAACGGTTTTTTTGGGCGCGGGCAGCGCTTCCTTTTTGGAAAAGATACGCGCCGCCTCGTCATAAATGCGGGTTTGGTCGGCGATATTTTTCGGATTGACAATCAAAATCGCCCGCTCGAAATAGCGGCTCCCGGTATCGATGACCTCAATGACTTGTTTGTTGACGCCCTTTACCATATATTCTCCCCAACTTTTGCGGTCGGATATTTTTATCAAATGGATTACCGCCGTTTTATTTGCCATGAGCCGCAAGCGACAACCCTATTTTTGCCGGACGGACCGAAGATATTCGAGGCGGTGAAAAGTTCTATTTTTCGCGGGGTTTTGACAGCACCGCCGCCAAAAACGCGAAGACGACGACCGCCGAGACACCCGAAGCCGTCGCCGTCAGCCCGCCCGACAGGATGCCGAGCGCACCGTGTTCGGCCAGATCCTGTTTGACGCCGTCGGCAAGCGCGATGCCGAAACCGATGATCGGCGTCTTGATGCCCGCGCCGACCGCCTCGACGACCGGCTTGGACCAATTGAGCGCCGACAGCAGCACCCCGATGCCGACCAGCGAAACCAAAATCCGCGCCGGTGTGATCTTGGTCTTGTCGATGAGGATTTGGCAAATCAAACAGATTGCGCCGCCGACGGCGAAGACGATCAAATATTTGACGATCATGGGATTTGTCCTTTCAAAATGTTAGGGCTTTGCGGACAGCTGCACGGCGTGCGCGACCGCCGGGATGACCTCGCCCTGAAATACGCTGACCGGGCTCATCAATGCGCCCGTCCCGACGAACAAGATGTTTTTCAATTCACCGCTGCAGAGTTTTGCGTAGATCATGGAATTCAGCACCGCCGCCGAACAGCCGCAGCCGGAGCCGCCGCAGCCGAATTTTTGATCGTTTTTGTCGAAGATCATGCAGCCGCAGTCCCGGATCTTTTCCCCGGTGTGAAAGCCCGCGTCATCCAACAGTCGCCGGGTGAGGGTGAGGCCGAGATCACCGAGATCGCCCGTCAAAATCATATCGAAATCATCGGCCGTCTGATTGGTGTCGGTCAAAAAGCCCGAGACCGCTTCGGCCGCCGCAGGCGCCATTGCGGCGCCCATATTGGCGATGTCCTTGACGCCGAGTTCGGTGATGACACCGAAACGGGCCGCTTTGAGCACCGGAGCCTTCCGGTTTTTGCATAACTCGTCCGAAACGACGATCGCGGCGCCCGAGGCGGTGACGGTCCACTGAGAGGTGGGCGGTCTCTGCCCGCCGTATTCGAGCGGAAAACGAAACTGACGCTCGGCCGTGCAAAAATGCGACGAGGTCACGGCAGCCGACCGCCCCGCCGCGCCGCACTCCACAAACAGACCCGCCAGCGCCAGCGACTGGGCCATCGTCGAGCAGGCGCCGAACAGCCCCACAAACGGGATCGAGAAACTCTTGATGCCGAAACTTGAGGCGATGCACTGGTTTTCCAAATCGCCGCTGAAGACCATATCCAGCGCGGCGGATTCCAGATCGCCTTTTTCGAGCGCGCGGCGCAAAGCCGTCTGCTGCATGACCGCCTCGGCCTGCTCCCAGGTCTTTTGTGTGAAAAAAGAGTCCTCGCTCCTGATGTCGAACCACTCCCCGAGCGGACCTTCCGCCTCGTTTTTGCCCACGATGGTACCCGTGGATTCAATTCTCGGCGCGTGGTCGAAAATCAGAGAAAATCTACCCGTTCTGCGCAAAAAAACACCCCTTTTGAGTGGAATTTCACGAATAGTATTTACATTATATTGATAAATATTGTATAATAAAAAAGATAGTATGATGATGGCTCGGAGGCGCTTATGAGGGAATCGTTTGACATCGCAATCGTCGGTGCGGGTATCTGCGGGTGCGCCGCCGCTTTTACGCTGTCGAAATATGACGCATCTTGTGTGATGATAGAACGCGAACCGGATGTCTCGATGGGTACGACCAAGGCCAACAGCGGGATCATCCACGCCGGATTCGACGCCGAGCCGGGGACGCTGACGGCAAAATACAATGTCCGGGGCGCGAAAATGATGCCGGAACTCGCCAAGGATCTCTCGGTCGATTATCGGCAGATCGGCTCGCTTGTCATCGCTTTTCACGAGGAGGAGCGCAAGACGCTGCGGGCGTTATATGAGCGCGGCAAAAAAAACGGCGTCAAGGTCGAACTGATCGGAAAAGAACGGCTGCACGCACTGGAGCCGAATTTGTCGGACGGCGCAATCGCGGCGCTGTTCGCACCCGATGCCGGGATTATCTCGCCGTGGGATCTGTGCCTCGCGTTCGCCGAGACCGCCGTGAAAAACGGCTGTGAACTGCTGTTGGACAGTCCGGTGACCCGGATGCGGCGGGAGGGCGGGTATTGGATTTTGGAAGCCGGAGAGAAGACGGTCAAGGCGCGGTGCGTGATCAACGCCGCCGGCCTGTACGCCGATCGGATCGCCGAGATGGCGGGGGCTGAAAAATTTGAAATCAGGCCGGTCAAGGGGCAGTATTATCTGCTCGACCGCTCGCAGGGGAATGTGTTTTCGCATGTGGTGTTCCAATGTCCCACGGCGGCCGGAAAGGGCGTTTTGGTCTCGCCGACCGTGACCGGAAATCTGCTGGTGGGGCCCGATGCGGCGGCGCAGACGTCGCGCACCGATTTGGATACCGACAAAGAGGCGCTGGCCTATATTCGGGAGCGGGCCGACGCCGACACCGATGTGATCAACTACCGCGAAAACATCCGAAACTTCGCGGGGCTGCGGGCGTACAGCGACCGCGGCGATTTTATCCTCGGCCCGGACAAAACGGCGAAACGCTTTATCAACATCGCGGGCATGAAATCGCCCGGGTTGACAGCAGCCGCGGCAATCGCGCTGGATATACCCGAAATGGTGCGCGGGTTCGGATTGGAGCTGAAGCCGAAAAAGAGGTTTATATCGACCCGAGAGGCCGTGCGCTTTGCCTCGGCAAGCGAAGCCGAACGGCGGGCGCTGATCGCGAAAAACCCCTCTTACGGGCGCATCGTCTGCCGTTGCAACACGATCACCGAGGGGGAAGTGCTCGACGCGCTGCGTTCCCCGATTCCGCCCAAGACGCTCGACGGCGTAAAACGGCGCTGCGGGTCGGGTATGGGGCGCTGCCAAGGCGGGTTTTGTTCGCCGTTGGTGCATGAGCTCATCTCAACGCAACTCGGCATACCGTATGAAAAAGTCGAAAAAGAAAAGGCGGGTTCCTCCATTGTGACCGGACCGACCAAAGAGGCGATCCGATGAAGCATGTTCAACTCGCCGTGGTCGGCGCGGGTCCGGCGGGGATGGCCGCCGCGAGAGCCGCCCGGGAGAGCGGCATCCGTGACGTTGTGATCTTGGAGCGCGGCAGCGTGACGGGCGGGATTTTGCCGCAGTGCATCCACAACGGATTCGGGCTGCACCGTTTTAAAGAGGAACTGACCGGGCCGGAATATGCGCAGCGCGATCTGGCGTTATTGCAACAGGCCGGCGCGGCGATTTTGTGCGACACGACGGTGCTGTCGATCTCGTCCGAAAGACGCATCGAGGCGGTCGGAAGAGAGAGCGGTTATCTGTCGTTTACGGCGGACGCGGTCATTTTGGCGATGGGCTGCCGGGAGCGCACGGCGGGCGCGATTTCGCTGGCCGGGAGCCGCCCGAGCGGGATTTTTTGCGCCGGAACCGCGCAGCGCTACATCAACATCGAGGGGTATATGGTCGGCAAAAAGGCCGTCGTCCTCGGGTCGGGCGACATCGGGTTGATCATGGCGCGGCGCATGACGCTCGAGGGCGCAAAAGTCGAGGCGGTCGTCGAGTTGATGCCCCATTCCAACGGGCTGACCCGAAACGTGGTGCAGTGTTTGGAGGACTATGACATCCCGCTGTATTTATCGCATACGGTCAAAAGAGTGCACGGGGATGCGCGGGTAACGGGCGTGACGATTGTCAGGGTCGACGAAAACCGGTTGCCGGTTGCGGGAACCGAATTTGACATTGACTGCGATACGCTGCTGCTCTCGGTCGGGCTGATCCCCGAAAACGAACTCAGCAAAACCGCCGGGGTGGCGCTCGACCCCAGAACCAACGGCGCGGCGGTCGATGAGAATATGCAGACCGAAGTCGAGGGTATTTTCGCCTGCGGGAATGTGCTGCATGTGCATGACCTCGTGGATTTTGTCAGCGCCGAGGGCGAAAAAGCCGGAAAAGCGGCGGCGGCGTACCTGAAAAACGGCGTTCTCGGAAAGAGGGATTTTATCTCGGTCGAAAACGGCTCCGGCGTCGGGTACACCGTGCCGCAGCGGATATCGGCGGATTGTAAAACGCCGGTCACGGTATTTTTCCGAGTTGACCGGGGGTTTCACAGCAGCGAGATTGTGATCTCAAACGAAAACGGCGAAATCAGGACCTTTTACCGCGAGCGGATGACGCCGGGCGAGATGGAGCGGATTGTGCTCGCGCCCGAGACGCTCAAGGGTTGCAAGACAATCACCGTCGGCGCGAGACCGGCGCGGCAAAGGGGGACGGGCGAGACATGAGAGAACTGACCTGTATCGTCTGTCCGCGCGGCTGTGCGCTGCATGTGGATGAAAAGACATTCGAGGTCTGGGGCAACGCCTGTTCGAGGGGCGCGGAATACGGCGCGCAGGAGGTGCGCGATCCGCGCAGAATCTTGACCACGACCGTGATTTTGGAGGGCGCGGCGAGAAAACGCCTGCCGGTCAAGACCGACCGCACGATCCCGAAATCCATGATGCGGGCCTGTGCCGCCGCGACCAACGGCATTGTCGTCAAAGCGCCGATTGCGATTGGAGACGTGATCGCCGAAAATCTGCTCGGCACGGGTGCGAATTTGATCGCGGGGAGCAATGCGGAAAATGGCATGCGAGAGGGCAGAGGGCAGATTACGAGAATAGGGCGTCGCGTCCTCCGAGAAGACAGAGACCAGAAGGCAGAATAAAGCCGGTTCATTTTTTATTAGGCGGAATATTTTAACTCTCGTTTCTGTCCTCTGCCCTCTCACTTCTGCCTTCTTGCATAGAGTTTTCTCCGAAAGGATGGTTATAAACCATGGGTTGGCACGATATCCGGCTCTCTGAGGTCGCTTCTCAGCTCAAAACCGACACCGCCGTGGGACTCGCCTCGTCGGCGGCGCGGCAGCGTGCCAAAAAATACGGGAAGAATCGCTATGAGCCGGTTGCAACCTTGAACGAGAGCCGATTTACGAATATTTTGCTGCGCCCGGCGACGATGTTTTTTGTCGCCGGAGCGGCCTTTTGCGCGTTCGCCGATAACAATGCGCTCTGGGCGGTTCTTGCCGCCGTTGTGGCGTTGATCGATCTCATTTTCGCCCGGGCGCGGAAAAGCAGAATCCGACAGGTCCGCGCGCAATTGGCCGGCTCGATGCGCACAAGGGCGACGGTGATTCGCGACGGCGGTCGGCTCGAAATTTTTGCGGATTTTCTCGTGCCGGGAGATCTGATCTTCATCACGGCGGGCGACGTGATACCGGCCGACGCGCGGCTGGTGTCGGGCGAGGGTCTCTTTTGCGACGAGTCGGCGTTGTTCGGCGTCGGCCGGCTCACGCGCAAGGATTATGCGGCCGTCGTCCGCGAGGACGACCCGGTCGGCGCGCGCGTCAATATGGTTTATTGCGGCTGCGGGGTGACCGACGGCAGCGCCTTGGCGATTGTGACCGCGACCGGAAGACACACCGAGTACGCCCGTCTGCGCTCGCGGACCGTGTTGCCGCCACGCGAGCGTTCCCCGCTTGAAAAAACCCTACATAAGAGCCGGATCACGATAGCGGCGACCGCCGTGACGCTCGGAGCGGCCGCGCTGCTTTTGCCGCGATTTTTTCCGAACGCGCTGTCATATGCCGGGGCATTTTCCACCGTGCTGTTAGCCGTCGGGATCGCGCTGGGCTTTGAGCCGGAGGCCGACATGCATTTTGGGCTGAGCGCCGAGGCGCTGGAATTGTGCGGGCGCGGGATGACGTTTAAACACCCCGCCGACATCGAAAAGAGCGCGGATCTGTCGTTGGTCTGCTCGGACATCGACGTGCTGTTTGCCAAAAAGCGGATGCGGGTCGTCAAGATCTGGACGCAGTTGGGCATCAGGGACTACGATCCCGGGGACGACGACCAAGCGGCGGTGCTGCGGCTCGCGGCGCTCGGTTTGGGTTGCGATTTTGACGGGGACGACGTGCCGATTTATCGGGGCAGGGACGCGAAGACCACGGCTGTTTTGACTGCGGTTGAGGAAAACGGCGGACTGTTTCGGTTGTTTACGGATTTCAGCCGGGTGCTCGGCACCGGCGACAAAGAGGTCACCGCGGCGGCGATCCTCTGCGGAAAAGTCAAACTGGCGGTCGCCGTCGGAAACGCTTCGATTTTACTGCCTCACTGCGACGAACCCACGCTGAATGCGCGTGACGCCGTGCTCGAGATGCAGCGGGGCGCGTCCGAGGTCATCGCCGTGGCCGTCAAGAAACTGCGCAGCGAACCGGATTCGGATTCGGACGGGTTTATGGCGGCGGGACTGATCGCGGTGCAAAACGAGCTCTTTGCGGGGCTGCCGCAATACTGCGAGGAGCTGTATCAAAACGGGATCACTCCGATTATTTTGACCGCTAAGAGCAAGGTCGTTGCCGAGGCCTATGCGCGCGTCCTCGGCGTTTTATGCGAGGGGGAAAAGGTGGCGGCCGCGGGCGAGGCGGGCGCGTCCGATCCGGCGGTTCGGGCGTTTTCGGACTGTACGGTGCGCGACTGTATCCGAATCATCAAGGACTACCGCGGGCAGGGGGAGACCGTGGCGGTGATCGGCACCGACTGCGCGCAAAACAATCTCTTGGACGCGGCCGATTTGGGCGTCGCTTCGGCCGACGCCTGTGAAATGGTTCGCCAAAAGGCGGGACTTTCGCTCTCGTCCGACACCAATCATGAATTTTTAAACGCGGTGTTGAAATCGCGGCGCTGCATCTCGGCTTTGAAAAACAGCGCGCTGTTCGGCGCCGTTGCGGCGTGTTCGATTTTTGCGGCGCTCGTCATCTTGTTTTTGGCGGGGAGAATGTCGTTCCCCGCGGCGGCGGCGCTGCTCATTTTTTCGGCGGTGAAGTTTTTGTTGATCCCCGGCATCCGGCGGCAGCAATTCAAAACGCATAAAAATCACGGTGCAAATCCACCCGGCGGGAGCGGGTACAATTCCGGGGCGGGGTATGGCCGCGGCGCCGGGATGCACGCCCTGCTCGTTTCAATCTATCTCGTCGCCGCATCGGTCGGCTGCTCGTCTTTGGGCGTCGGCGCTGAAAAGGCCGGGAGTTTTATCGCGCTTGCGTGCGGCGTCTGCGTCGCCGCGCTGTGTTTTGCCGACGAAAAATCGCTGTTTGCAAGCGCGTTGTTTTCCAACAAAAAATTGTTGGGCCGGGCGGTCGGCGCGTTTTGGGCGTTCGCGTTGATCGGTTGGCTGATGCTCGAGCCCGGGGCGGTCTATCCGTTTTGGGCGCTCGCCGCCGCCGCCGGCGCCTTTCCGTTTTCGGAGATGGTCAAATTGCTGTTCAAAACGGAAAAAAGGGACTGTAGGGAACGGTCTTGACCGTTCCGATTATGGGCATTTCCCTACACGAAACAAGAGAGGGGTAAGAATTTGATTTCGGTGTTTTCGTTCGGTACGTTCGGGATGGACAGCTATGTGGTCCGCGTCGAGGCCGATTACGCCAAAGGCCTGTTTTCGTTCGAGGTCGTCGGGCTGCCCGACGCCGCCGTGCAGGAGTCGAAGGAACGCGTGAAGGCCGCGATTCGAAACAGCGGCTTTGAGATGCCGATCGGGCATTATGTGGTCAACCTCGCGCCCGCCGACGTCAGAAAAGCCGGGCCGGTCTATGATCTGCCGATTTTGATGGCGATTTTGGCCGACGGCGGGCAGATTGAGTTCGACACCAAAACGAACGCCTTTATCGGGGAATTGTCGCTCGACGGCGAGCTGCGTCCGGTGCGCGGCATCGTCGGTATGCTGATCGCGGCGCGTCAGGCGGGATTTCAAAACGTGTTCATCCCCGAGGGCAACCGCGACGAGGGCGGCGCGATCGAGGGCGTCACGGTGTGCCCCGCCAAGAGTGTCAATCAAATCTATGCGCATTTAAAGGGCGGGCCGCAGATCGAACCCGCCGTGTTTTTGGAGGAGCATGTCCCCGAGAGCGCGTTTTTGGACTTTTCGGAGGTCAAGGGGCAATACGAGGCCAAGCGGGCGCTCGAGATCGCGGTGGCGGGGGCGCATAATGTGCTGATGATCGGCCCGCCGGGCAGCGGCAAGAGCATGTTGGCGAAACGCATCCCGACGATTATGCCGCAGATGTCCCTCGACGAATCGCTGGAGACGACGAAGATCTTTTCATTGGCGGGACAATTGCGCGGCGGCGCGAGTTTGATCAAGACGCGGCCGTTCCGCGCCCCGCACCACACGATCTCGACCGCCGGGCTCTCGGGCGGGGGAAAAATTCCCGGACCCGGCGAAATTTCGCTCGCGCACAACGGCGTCTTGTTTTTGGACGAGTTCCCGGAATTTTCGCGGCAGGCCATGGAGGTGCTGCGCCAACCGATCGAGGACGGCTCGGTGACGATTTCGCGGGCGAGCGGCAGTGTGCGATTCCCCTGCAATCTGATGCTGGTCGCCGCGATGAACCCCTGCCCCTGCGGCTTTTTCGGGCATAAAAGCAAAAAGTGCATCTGCTCGCCGAACGCGGTCGAGCGGTATCTGGCGAAATTGTCGGGGCCGATGTTGGATCGAATCGACATCCACATCGAGGTGCCGCAGGTGGAATATGAGCAATTGTCTTCGAAGTCGGGCGAGGAAAAGAGCGCCGAGATCGCAAAGCGCGTGATGAGGGCGCGCCGGATTCAGCGGGAGCGGTTCGGCGAAAAGTGCCGCAGCAACGCGAACATGACACCCGCTCTGCTCGCGCAATACTGCGCGCTCGATCCCAAAGCCGACGAGCTGATGCACAAGGCGTTCGACCGGCTCGGGCTGTCGGCGCGCGGGCATGACCGGCTGCTGAAAGTGGCGAGAACAATCGCGGATTTGGACGGGAGCGAGACGATTCAACCCGACCACATCGCCGAGGCGGTGCAGTATCGCGGGTTGGAACGGAAATACTGGCACAGAAAATAGGGAATGGCCGGTGAAACGAAGCGAAACGACCATATGATTTACCTGTGCCATTTGTTGCATATCCGGAAAAATTACTATATAATAAGGGTATCCCGTCCTTTTGGAGGTTAAACCGCATGAGAATTCTTGTCACGGGCGGCGCCGGATTCATCGGCAGCCACACCATCGTCGAACTGCTTGGCGCCGGTTATGAGGTCGTCAGCGTCGACAACTACAGCAACTCGTCTCCGTCGGTCAATGACCGCATCCGGCTCATCACCGGCAGCCCCTACGATTTTTACATGGTTGACGTGACCAATGAAAATATGCTCTCGGCGGTTTTTTCACGGCATAAAATCGACTGCGTCATCCATTTCGCGGCGCATAAAGCCGTTGGGGAGTCGGTCTCGGACCCGCTCAAATACTATAAAAACAACCTCAACTCGCTGCTTTCGGTGTGTTCGGTCATGCAAAAACACGGCTGCAAACAGCTCATATTTTCCTCCTCCGCCACGGTATACGGCATCCCGAAATCGGTGCCGATCGGCGAGGGTTTCCCGCTCTCGGCCATCAACCCCTACGGCCGAACCAAACTCTTTGCCGAATTGATGCTGCGCGATTTTGCGCACGCCAACCCCGACTGGTCGGTGACCGCACTGCGCTATTTCAACCCCATCGGCGCGCATCCGAGCGGCTTAATCGGCGAAAAGCCAAACGATATTCCGAACAATCTCCTGCCGTATGTGTCGCAGGTCGCGGCTGGAATTTTGCCGCGCCTTCGCGTGTTCGGCGGCGATTACCCCACCCGCGACGGCACGGGTGTCCGCGATTATATCCATGTGGTCGATCTGGCGCGCGGCCATGTCGCCGCCATCGGCAAACTGACGGGCCGCAGCGGCGTCTATGTCTATAACCTCGGCACGGGACGCGGCGAGTCGGTGCTCGAAATCGTCAAAGCGATGGAAACGGTCTCGGGCAGAGAAATCCCTTATGAAATCGTCGAGCGCCGGGAGGGCGACAGCGCCGAGAGTTATGCAGACCCGTCGAAAGCCGAGCGCGAGCTCGGCTGGAAAGCCCAATACAACCTTGAGGATATGTGCCGCGACGCCTGGCGCTGGCAGCAGTACTGCAAGGAACAAAACCTTTAAAATGATTTTATGAGCATTCAATATGACATTTCGCGAATTCGGGAGTGCGACCCGGCGGCGAGAAGCGCCGCGCAGGTCTATCTTTTCTATCCGGGTTTTCGGGCGGTGCGCCGCCACCGGGTCGCGCACTGGCTCTACGGACATAAATTTTACTTCTTGGCGTCTTGGTATGCCAAGACCACCCGCCGCCGCACCGGCATCGAAATCCACCCCGCCGCCAAAATCGGAAAAGGCCTGTTCATCGACCACGGCATGGGCGTCGTCATCGGCGAGACGGCCGAAATCGGCGACAACTGCACGCTCTACCAGGGCGTGACCTTGGGCGGCACGGGCAAGCACACCGGCAAGCGCCACCCGACGCTCGGCGACAATGTGGTGATCGGAGCGGGTGCAAAGGTGCTAGGCCCGTTTAAGGTGGGCAGCAACTCCAAAGTCGCGGCGGGCGCGGTCGTGCTCGAGGAGATCCCCGAGAACTGCACCGCCGTCGGCGTCCCGGCACGCATCGTCAGGCGGGACGGCCATAAGATCGTGCACGACCTCGACCAGATCCACATCCCCGACCCGGTCGCGCAGGAACTCTGCCGTTTGCAAATCGAGATCGACAACATCAAAAAGGAATTAAAAAGATGAAGCTTTATAATACCCTTACAGCCGAAAAAGAGGACTTTATCCCGAACGAGCCGGGCAAAGTCAAAATGTACACCTGCGGCCCGACGGTCTATCACTTTGCCCATATCGGCAACCTGCGCTCCTACATCATGGAGGACGTACTCGAAAAATACCTGCGCTTTGCGGGTTACGAGGTCACGCGCGCGATGAACATCACCGACGTCGGACACCTGTCGAGCGACGCCGATACCGGCGAGGATAAGATGCTCGAGGGCGCGAAGCGCGAACATAAGGGCGTGATGGAGATCGCGCAATTTTATACCGACGCCTTTTTCGCCGACTGCGAAAAACTCAACATCAAAAAACCCGAGATCGTCGTGCCCGCGACAAGCTGCGTCGGCGGGTTCGTCGAGATGGTCGCCGCGTTGATTGATAAGGGTTATGCCTACGAGGCCGGCGGAAACGTCTATTTCGACACCTCCGAACTCAAAGAATATCACGTCTTCAACAAGCAGGACGAAAAGGACCTCGCCGTCGGCGTGCGCGAGGGCGTCTGCGAGGATCCCAACAAGCGCAATAAGGCCGATTTTGTGCTGTGGTTCACCAAGTCCAAGTTCGAGGATCAGGAGCTCAAATGGGACAGCCCCTGGGGAAGCGGTTATCCCGGCTGGCACATCGAGTGCTCGTGCATTTCGCTGCGCGCGCTCGGCGAACGGCTCGACATCCACTGCGGCGGCGTCGACAACATCTTCCCGCACCACACAAACGAGATCGCGCAGAGCGAGGCGTATTTGGGTCACAAGTGGTGCAATTACTGGTTCCATGTGCGCCATCTGAATGCCAACGCCGGCAAGATGAGCAAGTCCTCGGGCGAGTTTCTGACCGTATCGGCGCTTGAAAAACACGGCTACGATCCGCTCGCCTACCGCTTCTTCTGCCTGCTCTCCCACTACCGCAAGACGCTGGAGTTTACTTACGAAGCGCTTGACAACGCCGTTTTTGCCTACGACAAACTCATTTGCAAAATCGCGGCCCTTGAAAAAGAGGGCGCGGTCGACAATACCGTATTCGACCGATTTGTCGCTCAATTCGCCGAGGCGATGGACAACGATTTGAACACCTCGCTCGCCATTACCGCCGTCTATGACGTGTTGAAATCCGAAGCCAACGGCGCGACCAAACGCGCTTTGCTCGCAAAATTCGACACGGTGCTTTCGCTCGGCCTGCTCGAAGCCGCCGAAAAGCGCGCCGCGGCGCAAACCGCCTGCGACCGCGAGGCCGACGCCGAAATTTTGGCGCAGATCAAACTGCGCGCAGCCGCCAAAAAGGCCAGGGACTTCGCCGAAGCCGACCGCATCCGCGACGCCCTTAAAGCCAAAGGCATCCTCCTCACCGACACCCCGCAAGGGACGACCTACACCAAATCTTAGGGAGCGAAATCCGCGCCGCGACACCCTTGTTGCTCCGTTCCGCGGGGCAAATCGCGTTCGCCCGTGGCTATTCCCGAAAATAACGGGTCTTCCCTACGGCAAGGATTTTTCGTTCCCCGTCTACCAATTTTTATTTTCTAATTTCCAATTCCCATTTGGGCGGGCGACCACATGGGGTCGCCCCTACGGCAAGGATTTTTCGTTCCCCGTCTACCAATTTTTATTTTCTAATTTCCAATTCCCATTTGGGCGGGCGACCACATGGGGTCGCCCCTACGGCAAGGATTTTTCGTTCCCCGTCTACCAATTTTTATTTTCTAATTTCC
>CAZPLU010000012.1:22786-32802 GCA_964587625.1 uncultured Eubacteriales bacterium | reverse complement strand
CGTTTACAAGGACTGTACTAACTTTCCAATTCCTATTTGGGCGGGCGACCACATGGGGTCGCCCCTACGGCAAGGATTTTTCGTTCCCCCGTCTACCAATTTTCCGGTCCTCGTTTACAAGGACTGTACTAACTTTCCAATTCCTATTTGGGCGGGCGACCACATGAGGTCGCCCCTACGGCAAGGATTTTTCGCTCCCCCCGTCTACCAATTTTTATTTTCTAATTTCCAATTCCCATTTGGGCGGGCGACCACATGGGGTCGCCCCTACGGCAAGGATTTTTCGCTCCCCCGTCTACCAATTTTTATTTTCTAATTTCCAATTCCTATTTGGGCGGGCGAATATCGCCCTTGATCTTCTCCCCGGAACCTGTCATGAAAGGACTGTAAATCCATGCTCCTGCTGTTCGACATCGGAAATACCAACATCACGATCGGCGCTTACGAGGGCGAAGACCTGCTGTTCGTGTCGCGTCTGCAGACCGACACGCGCCGCATGACCGACCAGTATTTCGCCGAAATCCGCGAGATTTTAAAACTGCATGAGGTCAATTTGCAGGCCGGCGGCGCGGTCATCGGTTCGGTCGTGCCGCAGCTGACCTCGACCTTTGCCGAGGGTATCCGCAAATACCACGGTGCGGAGCCCTTGGTCGTCGGCGCGGGCCTCAAAACCGGGCTCGACATCAAGATCGAAAATCCGGCGCAGACGGGCGCGGATTTGGTCGCAGGCGCCGTCGGCGCTTTGACCGAATGCAAGCCGCCGCTCATCGTGTTTGACCTCGGAACCGCCACCAAGGCCTCCGTCGTGCTGCCCGGCAACCGATTCATCGGCGGCATCATCGCCCCGGGCATTCAGATTTCGCTCGAAGCCCTCTCGTCGCGCACCGCCCAATTGCCGCACATCGACCTCAAAATACCCAAAAAGGTCATCGGCGACAACACCGTCGACTGTATGCGCTCGGGCGTGATCTACGGCACCGCCGCAATGGTGGACGGCATGATCGACCGCATGGAGGAGGAACTCGGCCGAAAATGCACGGTCTTCTTGACCGGCGGCCTCTCCGACGCCATCTCCGGCTGCTGCCGCCATGAGCTCCACCTGCGCCCGAATTTGATATTACAGGGTCTTTTGGCGATCTATCATCTCAATACGGCGGCAAAAAAGCAGCAGATTCATTAAAAATAACGATTGACAGACCGCGCAAAGCTCCATATAATAAATACACACCGGACTCTCGTCCGCTCACCGGACACCCGTCCGGACAGCGTCCCACCGCCTTCCATAGCGGGGGACAGCAAGGAGGAATTATCATGCGCAATCAAAAGGTATCCTATCTGACGCGCCTCGCGGTGCTCGTCGCCATCATCGTCGTTCTGACCGTC
Source organism: uncultured Eubacteriales bacterium (assembly GCA_964587625.1). Classification (GTDB taxonomy): domain Bacteria; phylum Bacillota; class Clostridia; order Oscillospirales; family JAKOTC01; genus DAOPZJ01. The sequence continues at coordinate 31,419 of CAZPLU010000012.1, read as the reverse complement.
CTGAACATCGGAAACATTCCGATCGGGCCGATTGTCGCGACGATTTATCATCTGCCGGTCATCATCGGCGCAGTCATTCTCGGACCCGTTGCCGGACTGATTCTCGGCGGATTTTGGGGACTGCTCGGCTTCACGTTGGCGCTCACCGGCAACACGACCGACGTCGTGGCGCTCACCATCATCCAGCAGAGCCCGCTACTCTATTTCGTAATCGCGTTTTTCCCGCGCCTGTTCATGGGCGGTCTCGCGGGGCTGACCTCGCGCGGTTTCGAAAGGGTCTTCAAAAAGCGGCGTTTTCCGGGTTACGCCCTCACCGGCGCGCTGGGCTCGCTGTACAACACCATCCTCTATCTCGGCGCGCTCTGGCTGCTGGCCGCTCCGGTCATTGCGGAGATTTATGAGATCTCCCTCACCGCCGTCGGCGGCGTCGTCATCGGCGTCGCGACCACGAACGGACTTGTCGAAGCGGGTGTCGCAGCCGTTTTGGTATCGGCCGTATGCGCCGCGCTGAGTAAGTTTTTGCCCTACAATTCAATTCACCGTACCAAAACATAAACCCGAGATTTCAAAACCCCCGCGGACCGACCTTCGCGGGGGTTTTATCGTTCGCAAGCGCGTCCCATCAACATATCCGAGGAGGTCTCCCATGGGCAAAATCTATAAACTCTCCGTCGTCGACAAACTCGGCGTCTTGGATCGCATTGTCGGCATCATCCGCCGCTGCGGCTGGAACATCTCGGTGCTTCTCACCTTTGAGAGCGAGCCGGGCAAATCCGTGCTGATCATCAAGCTCGACAAGGGTCAAATCGACGACGCGCTGACCCGCCGGCTGGAAGATATCGAGAGCATCTACAGCATCTCCATCGGGGACGACGACGTCACGCAAAAGATTATGGAACTCGGGATATAACGATCGATGAATCCCGCCTTGAAAGGAGACAAACCCATGCAAGCGTTCGGGAAACTGGTAAGAGATCGGATTCCGGATATCATCAGACAGCAGGGTGAAACGCCTGTTATAAAGGTATTATCCGATGATCAATATTCAAAAGAGCTCAATAAAAAACTGACCGAAGAAGTGGGCGAGTATCTCGAAAGCCAAGAGTTGGATGAGCTTGCGGACGTGCTGGAAGTGATTGATGCGATTTGTAAAGCACGGGGCACTTCTATGGACGGATTGCAAAAGATCCGAGCGGAAAAATTTAAAAAGCGCGGCGGATTCTCGGAAAAAATCTTTCTGGTGTCAAAAGAGTAAACAAATTATTTCACAGAGCTGAAAACTTTCAAAAGGAAGGCCACATATATGCTTGTTTTAGCCATCAATCCGGGCTCGACGTCCACGAAAATCGCGGTTTTCGACGAAAATCAACGTCGCGTCGCCGAAAAGACCGTCTATCAAAGTACCGCCGAGTCGTGCGCGCTAGACGGGGTCTTGGCACAAAAAGACATGCGCATGGGGTATGTGTTGGACACGCTCGAAGAAAACGGCATCGCCCCCGAATCGCTGAGCGCCGTGGTCGGGCGCGGCGGCATCGTCAAGCCCATTGACTCGGGGACATACTTGATCAACGAGGCCATGATTCGGGATTTAAAAAACGCCTCGGTGCTGGTGCACGCGTCGTCGCTCGGCGGCATCATCGCTTATGAGATCGCACAAAAATACGGTCTGCCCGCCTATGTCGTCGACCCGGTCGTCGTCGACGAGATGGATCCCTGCGCCAAGCTCTCGGGCATTCCGGGCATCGAACGGCGCAGCGTCTTTCACGCGTTGAACACCAAGCAAGTCGCCCGCCGCGCCGCCAAAGAACTCAACATCGATTATGAAAACGGCCGCTTCATCGTGGCGCACATGGGCGGCGGGATCACGGTCGGCGCGCATATGTACGGCAGGGTGATCGACGTCAACGACGGTTTGGCGGGAGAGGGGCCGTTCACCCCCGAGCGCTGCGGCGCCATCCCCGTGACCGGCATCATCGAGATGTGCTTTTCGGGCAAGACCCAAGAGGAGATGATGCGCTTTGTCTCGGGCGGCGGCGGAATGTCGGCCTATTTGGGGACAAACGACCTGCGCGAGGTCGAGCAGATGATCAAAACGCAGGACGAATTCGCCGCTTTGGTCATGGATTCGATGGCCTATCAGGTCGCAAAAGAGATCGGCGCGATGTCGGCGGCGCTCGAGGGGCGCGTCAACGCCATCGTCCTCACGGGCGGGCTCGCCTATTCCAACCGCTTCACCGGTGCGATCAAACGCAGAGTCGACCTGATCGCCCGGGTGCTGGTCTATCCAGGCGAAGACGAGATGCTCGCCCTCTCCTCCGGAGCGCTGCGCGTCCTCAAAGGCGAAGAGAGCGTAAAGGAATACAGAAGTTAAAGACGGGAATCGGCGGAGAGAGGGGCAGAGGCGGAAAGCGCGTTTCGTTCAAGGTTTCAACCGTCCATGAAGGCGCGACGGGGATGCCGTGCGTCGGGTTGCGGTCAATCCGCTCCGTATGATTCGATAAACAAAAAAGCGCCCGAGCGTCGGACGCCTCTGTTAAGCGGATGGGGTCAGGAGTTGGCTTCGATATAGCGCACAATGTCGCCGACCGTTCTGAGATTTTCGATCTCGGAATCCGGGACTTCGAGGTCAAATTCCTCCTCGATGGACATCACGAGCTCAACCAAGTCCAGAGAATCCGCGCCGAGATTATCGGTGACGCTGGCGTCCATGGTGACTTTTTCGGGTTCGATGTCGAGCTGGGTGCAGATGATTTCACGGATCTTGTTGAATACCATGTATGATTCCTCCAAAAGAATTATATAGTAAGGGGCTGAGGGCGAAACAAAAAGTGTGGACGAAAACCATTATACTATCGCCTATGATGGTTGTCAACACTTTAAATATGCGTAAACTTTATAAAATATTAGTAAAATATTAGCGATATAAAAGAGATTTTATATTGATTTTTACGTTCCCTCCGGATATGCGGAGGGATTTTTTTACGGCGCAGTCAATCATGACAAAAAGCGCCGCAGAGGGCGCTTTTTTAACAGGGACATGGCTCGCGCATCAATAGTTTTCGCAGCGGACGGCGAAATACGACTGCGGGTGGTCGCAAACCGGACAGACCTCGGGGGATTTTTTGCCGATGACGATATGGCCGCAGTTTCTGCACTCCCAAATTGTTTCGCCGTCTTTGGAAAACACCAAACCGTCCTCGACATTGGCGAGCAGTTTGCGGTAGCGCTCCTCGTGGGTCTTTTCAACCTTGGCGACCATCTCAAACAGCGCCGCAATTTTGGTGAAGCCCTCTTCATGCGCGTCTTTGGCGAAACCGGCGTACATATCGGTCCACTCATAATGTTCGCCCGCCGCCGCGTCGGCGAGGTTGACCGCGGTGGTCGGGACGCCGCCGTCGTGCAGCAGCTTGAACCAGATTTTGGCGTGTTCTTTTTCGTTGCTCGCCGTATCTTCGAAGATGCTCGCGATCTGCTCAAAGCCGTCCTTGCGCGCTTTGGAGGCATAATAGGTGTACTTGTTGCGCGCCTGAGATTCGCCGGCGAATGCCGCCATCAAGTTTTTTTCGGTTTTGCTGCCTTTGAGTTCTTTCATGTCAGTTTTTCTCCTTTGAAATGATTTTTTGTTTGCAATTCGCACAAAATCCCGTGAAAATCATCCGTACGTCCTCGATTTCGAAGTCCCCGCATTCCGGTGCGGTCGGGAAGGGCGCGGCCGTATGGACGTCGAAAACCCCGCCGCAGCTGCGGCAGACGGCATGGCAGTGCGGCGTCAGGTTGTGATCGATGCGGTCCGCCGCGCCGGGCAGCGGTATTTTGACCAGCGCCCCCAGGTCGCACAGAATATTGAGGTTGCGGTACACGGTGCTTTTGCTGATTTTGGGAAAGCGGGCGATGACGCATTCGTATACCTGCTCGGGCGTCGGGTGATTGTCGAGCGTTGTGACCGCTTGCAAAACCAGATCGCGCTGGATGGTATTTCGTCTGCCCATGTCCGTTCCCTCCCCTCGGAATCAGTTCCTATTCGGATTATATATGGATAAGCGGCGGATGTCAAGGCGCCGGGGAAAATAAATAAAATTTTTTCGGAAATACTGACGGGAGAGAGGAGCGGTGCGCATGGAGGCGATTTTAAAAACGGCGGTGATGGCGTTTGCGTCGGCGGTGGCGCTGTTCGGGCTGACCCGCCTGATGGGGAAACGGCAGATTTCACAGCTCGGGGTTTTCGATTATATCAACGGCATCACGATCGGCTCGATCGCGGCCGAACTTGCCATAACGGGCTTTGACGATTTCGGGGTTCCGCTGACCGCGATGATCGTATACGGGCTGGTGGCGATCGGAGCGGCGTTGTTATCGGATAAATCCATTTTGATGCGCAAGATCATCACGGGCAAACCGGTGATATTATTTGACGGCGGCAAGTTTTTTATGGAGAATTTCAAGCATGCGCGCATTGATATCAATGAATTTTTATGCAGGGCGCGTTCGGCGGGCTTTTTCGACCCGACCGATATCCGGACGGCTCTGCTGGAGCCGAACGGCGAGATCAGCTTTTTGCCGATTGCCGCGAAGCGGACGCTGACGCCGCAGGATATGAATTTGAAGCCGCCGCAGGACACGCTGAAAACTGAGCTGGTCATCGACGGGAAGATTTTATACAAGAACCTCTCGGAGATCGGCAAGGACGAGCAATGGCTGATGTGTGAACTGGAAAAATTAAAGGCGGCGAGCGTGATCATGATCGCGCTCGCCGCCTGTGACCGGAACGGCAATGTCTGCGTATTTTTGAAGAATAAAATTTGATATGTGTCTCAATAATACTTGGCAATTTTATTTAAAGTAGCCCAAGTATGCCTTTCCGGCCTCGAACATTTCGTCGACCATCGATTGAATTTCGGCGGGGCACAGCACCGCGGAGGTCAGCGGGTCGAACAGCACGGCGTGGTAGATCTTGCGCTTGTCGCCGTCGATGCAGCCCTGCACCGCCAATTCCTCGCAGCGGGCGCTGGTGTTGACAAGCACCGCGAGCTGGTCGGGCAGCGCGCCGACTTTGAACGGCTTGATGCCGTCCTTGCCCGCGCGCACCGGGGATTCGACGCAGCAGCCCTCTGGCAGGTTGTCGATGATCCCGAAGTTGCGGATGTTGCCGTTGAATTCGTAGGGCGTGTGGTCGCCGAAGACGGCGTTGAAGATCGAGGCGGCGTATTCGTGACCGCGTTTGAGATCGACATTTTCCTCGGCCAGCCAGTCGTCCATATCCTTCATCCACTTGCCGTCCTGCTCGCGTTTAAAGTATTCATTAAGGATATAGGCGTATTCGCCGGGGTTCCAGCCGGTTCCGTTTGTGCAGTATTTTTCGATCAGATCCGGGCGCTTGCGGAACCACGCGTTGTATTCGGAGTTATGGCCGGACGACTCGGTGACATAGTAGTCGAGCGCCAAGAACATCTCGTTGCGGACGTGCTCTTCGTTATAGACCTCGGGCTTTTCCATGGCCTTTTTGATCAGCGGATAGGCGTCCTTGCCGTTCCATTTATAATCGATATAAAACGCCTGGTGGTTGATGCCCGCGCAGGTGTAGCTGATTTCTTCCATCGGCGCGCCGATCCAGCGTGCCAGCATGCTCGCGGTCCCCTGCACGCTGTGGCAAAGACCCGTGACATTCATCGCGGTTTCGCTTTGCAAATAGCGGCACAGCATCGCCATGGGGTTGGTGTAGTTCAGCACGACGGCGTCGGGGCAGTATGTTTCTGCGTCGCGCAGGATTTCGAGCATTTTCGGGGCGGTGCGCAAAAAGCGGAAGATGCCCGACGGGCCGCGCGTGTCGCCGACGTTGATGTCAACGCCGTATTTTTTCGGGATTTCGATGTCGGTGCGGAAAATTTCGGGACCGCCCGCCAAAATCGTGATGACGACGCCGTCCGCGCCTTTGAGGGCCTCGGCGCGGTCGAGGGTCGCCGTGACCTTGGCCGGATAATTGCCCGCGGCGACGAGCTTTTTGGCCGCCTTTTCGCTGTAGGAAAGGCGCTCTTTGTTAATGTCCATCAGGCAGATGTGCGCGTCTTTGAACGCGTCGAAGGTCAAGAGGTCGCGGACGAGCCCGCGCGTAAAGCCGAAGCTGCCGGCTCCGATGAATGCGATTTTTTTCAAAATAATAACCTCCACGAAGTAATTGAGTTCATTATAAGATATTCGGGACTAAATCGCAAGCGGTTTTCGGGAACGGAATCATTTGACTGTATAAATCCGAGATCCCTCCGGAGCGTCATGAAATGACGCTTTGCGCTCAGGATGAAAAAATATTATACAAAAGGGGAGTCAACCGTTTCCCGTTTACCAATTTCTAATTTCTACTTTCCAACCCCGATTTGTCATCCTGAGTGAAGCGCAGCGGAATCGAAGGATCTCGCCACCGACAAGCCGCCGGCAGCCCGAGATCCTTCGACTGCGCGTGTGTATGCGATACGGTCGCATACACACGCTCCGCTCAGGATGACACGAATAAATGACACCGCCGGAATTGACAAAAACCCGAAATGATGCTATTCTTTCAGGCGTGTAGGGTAAAAAATGAGCATGGGTGAGTATCGGCATGATAACGATTCCGGTTTACGGTTTCGCCGACGGGTGGTAACAAATTGAAATGATTGAGATATTTTGCGTCGCCGATAAGCCGCAGTTTACAGACGCTGCGGTCGGCTGGTTCGCCTCGAAATGGGGGATACAGCGTGTTGAATACGAAAAAAGTTTTGCCGACATGATCGAAAACCGCGGGCCGCTTCCAAAATGGTTTATCGCGACTGATGAAAACGGCGGGATCATCGGCGGCTGCGGGTTGATTTTAAACGACTTTGTCGACCGCACCGACCTGTTTCCCTATGTCTGCGCGCTGTATGTTGAAAAATCGTCACGCGGGCGGGGTCTCGGCGGGGAATTGCTCGGATTCGCACGAAAGGAAGCCGCGAAAAGCGGCTTTGACACGATATATTTGTGTACCGACCACACGCGATATTATGAAAAATACGGCTGGCGGTATTTGGCGCAGGGCGTCGGGGACGACGGAAGTCCCTGCCGGATTTATACCGCGCCCGCGATAAAGGAACTGATATAAAATGAGCGTATTGGAAGTAAAAGCGCTGTGCCACACCTTCGGGGACGCACCGCTTTTCAACGACGCCGAGATGGAGCTGTTCGGCGGCGACAAGATGGGTCTGACCGGCTTGAACGGCGCGGGCAAGAGCACCTTTGTCAACATGCTGACTGGAAAGGTGCTGCCCGACAAAGGACAGATCAAATTCAACGCCCGGATGCGGCTGGGGTACATCGACCAGCAACTGACCATCGGTTCGGCGCTCACGGTGCGTCAATTTTTGCGCACGGCGTTCGCCGAGGCCTACGAGGCCAACGCGAACATGCAAAGGGCGTTTGCAGAGATTGCGGTTTGCAAGGACGAGGCGCGCATTGCCGAGTTGAACGAACAATGCGGCGAATGGCAGCAAGTGCTTGACCGCGACGGGTTTTACGGGCTGGAGGCGAAGATCGAAAAGACCGCCGCCGGCCTCGGCTTGAACGCGTTCGGGCTGGATCGGCTCGCCGCGCAGCTCTCGGGCGGACAGCGCGCAAAGGTCATGCTGGCGCGGCTGCTGCTCGAGGAGCCCGACGTGATGCTGTTCGACGAGCCGACGAACTTTTTGGATGCCGAACACATCGAATGGCTGGTCAAATATTTGAATAATTTCAAAGGGACCTATATGATCGTCTCGCACGATTATAAGTTTTTGACCCGCGTCACCAACTGCATCTGCGACATCGAGCACGGCAAAATCACCCGCTACGGCGGCGACTACGAGACCTTCGCAAAACTCAAGGAGGAGCGGCGCGCCGCCTACGTCAAGGACTACGAGAGCCAGCAGAAACAGATCGAAAAGCTGCAGGACTACATCGACCGCAACCTCGCGCGCGCGTCGACTTCCAAGATGGCCAAGAGCCGCCGCAAGGAACTGGAAAAGATGGACGTCCTCGACAAGCCGACGGACAGCCCCGAGCCGACGTTTTCGTTTCGCTACCAGCCGATCACGGGGCGCGAGGTGCTGATGACCAAAGCCCTCTCGGTCGGGTACGATTTCGCGCTGCTGCCGCCGATTGACCTGCGGCTGGTCTTGGGCGAAAAAGTCGCCGTGACCGGTTTTAACGGCATCGGAAAGACGACGTTTTTGAAAACGGTCTGTAAGCTCATTCCGGCGATCTCGGGGGAGTTTTTGTTCCACCCGAAGGCGACGGTCGGGTATTACGAGCAGGAGAGCGTCTGGGAACAAGCCGAGTGGACGGCGTTCCGATATGTCAAGGAGTGGTATCCGTCGGTGCCGGATGTGGAGATTCGGCGGGCGCTGGCGTCGTGCGGGCTTTCGGCAAAGCTGATCAACAAGCCGGTCGCGCAATTATCGGGCGGAGAGCAGGCCAAAATCAAACTCTGCCGCGTGATCTTCAGGCCGTACACGCTGCTGATCTTGGACGAGCCGACCAACCACCTCGACGTCAAGTGCGTGGCGCGGCTGAAAAAGGCCCTCGCGAATTTTGCGGGCAGCGTGATCTTCGTTTCGCATGACAAGAATTTCATCGCTGAGGTCGCCGAC
>CAZPLU010000012.1:0-22686 GCA_964587625.1 uncultured Eubacteriales bacterium | reverse complement strand
CGCACGGTGGATTTTGAAAAGCTGTTTGATTGACGCGTGATCCGGCGGATGCCGGATGGCGAGATCCTTCGGCTTCGTGCGTATGCGGTACGCACTCCGCTCAGGATGACAGGGTGGGGTCGCCGACCGCACGGTGGATTTTGAAAAGCTGTTTGATTGACGCGTGATCCGGCGGATGCCGGGTGGCGAGATCCTTCGGACGGAACGTTTGAAAAACCGCTTTCCGCTCGGAATGGCGGATCACCCCGTCATGACCGCTTTGCGGCCATGCCACCCCTCCCAAGAGGGGAATGAATAACGCCCCCGCTTTTAAAATAAAAGCGGGGGCGTGCGGATTTTTGCGTTCGGTTTTCAATGGACGGGGAGAAGAAAAGGATTATTGCGACGAAAGAGGGGCGGTGAGGTCGGTTTGCAAGATTTTGACGCGCTCGTAGATCGGGTAGGCGGCGCCGCCCGCTTCATGGCCGACCGTGAAGGTGACTTCGAGCAAAACGGGTTTTCGACCGTATTGCACAAACGGCGCCCAGTTGTCTCCGGCAAACATGGATCCGGCTTCTTCATCCGTGTAATTCCAGCCCTCATCAATGGAATAGGGTATATGCAGGCAATAAAACTGCCCTACATACCGGTTTTCGCCCTCTTTTGTCAGCGAACGCGTCACCGCATGATAATTGACCTCATAACCCCAGCCGACGGCGCGGATGCGGTCGACGCTGTCCGGATGGGCTTCGGTCATGCCGTTTTCGGTGTAATCGGTCAGTTTCCTGTTGAAATGTTTTTGAGTCACGGCGTCGTATTCTTCGCGGGTGTTGCCTGTATCCCAGTTGTAATTGTCCATTTTGACCACGGCGTATGCCGCCATTTGGGCGTCGGTGATTTGACCGTCTTCGCTGCCCAAAAATTGAAAGCCGATGTCGTCTGTCAGCAGTTCGCCCATTTGGGCTTTCAGTTCGTCCGCGTTGCTGACGGATTCGGACGGCGCGGACGGTTCGGACTCATCCGGGGCGGGGGTTTTTAAGAGGTTGGGAAGGAAGATGACGCCTAAGAGGACGATGACAACCACCGCGGCGATGATGATGCCGAACATCGGTTTTTTTGCGACCGTTGTCTTTTTGTCCGGTTCGAATCCGTTTGACATGAGTATCATTGTGACCTCCTGATGATTGGTTCATAAGTGAAACCAGAATGGGCTTGCTTATTTTATACCATTGGCGGCTGATTATGTCAACGCGCATTTTCGCAGGAAGTAAAATCGCGCGCCGGGTGTATTTGGTGCAGCAACAAAGAGCGTGAATGACATTTGGAAACGCTGTTTATTGAATCGGTGCTTTTAAATCGGATTGCAAGATTCGGACGCTTTTGTAGATCGGGTAATCGCCGCCGTCCGCTCCTTTGCCGAGCGCGAAGACGACCTCGCGCAGTCCGAAGGTGAGCCCGGATTCGATAAACGGACCCCATTCGCCGCCGTACAGCATCCGCCTGACGTCGGCGAAGCCGTACGGGGAGTCGTCCCAGTAGGAATCGGGGACGTCGATACAGTAAAATTGCGCGGTATATTGACCGTTCGACAGCGACACGGAGCGCGGCAGCGTGTACATACCGCTATTAAAACTCCAGCCGACGGCGCGGATGCGGTCGGTGCCCGGAATGAACTCAAACATCCCGCCGCCGGTATAGTCGGTCAGGGTTTTGCCGAAATATTTCTCGGTCAGGGCGTCGTATTCGGCGCGGGTGTTGCCGTTATCATAACTGTAATTTTCCATGTGCATAGAGGCGTGGATCGCCATTTGTTCGTCGGAAATATCGCCGTTTTCGCTGCCGAGGATTTTGAATCCGACGTCGTTTTCGAACAGCGCGCTGATTTGAATGTCCTCCTTAGACGCGGAATAGCCGTTCGGGGCGTAAAACGAATACCGCTCGGTTACCTCTTTCGGCACCTGCGCCGTCCAGTCGGGCGGGTTCGCGGTCAGGTCATCCTCCAGTTGCAAAATCCCCCACCGCTTTCCGTCGAAGACAAAATAAGTGTCCTTTTGGTAGTCATCGTAGATGAGCGTGCTCAAATAGACGTATTCCGGCGGGATCACAACGTTGCCGTCGTAGTCGATTGCGCCGTATTTGCCGTTTTGGATTACAACGGCGACCGCGCGGGTCTCTTCATAGGTGTTAAAACGGATTTGTTTGTAGACCGCGCCGGTCAGCTCGGTTCCGTTTCCGTCGAGCAGCGCCCAGAAACCGCCGCGCTTGGCGAGAAAGCGGTCGGGATTCCAGCAGTCGTCGGGGTACTGTTCGCACGACAGTTCCTCGTAGATCCGGCTGGACACGGGTTTAAATGTGGTTTTGTCATACAAACGCCAGCCGCCGTCACGGAGTACGCCAATCACATGGGGCAGCGGGTAAAAATCAACTCCGCTCAGAAGATGTTTGCCTTGAACCGTGCAGAGCTCGTTGTTGCCGTCGGAAAATCGCCGGATGAGGTAGCGGTCGGTCATGTCTTCGCCGTTCTCTGTGTAATACATGACGGTCTTGTATTGCTGAGACAGCGCCGAGGCGTCTTCGTTGCGCAGCACGTCCCCCACCCGGTAATCGGACGGCGCGCGCCCCGAGGCGTCGGGGCCCAGTTCGACTAATACCAGCCACCAGGCGTCGGCCTCGACCCATCCGCTGCCGTTGTCGGCGAGCTTCAGAGAAACGGAGACAAGCAAATCCGACAGAGCGGCCGGATTCGAAGATTCAACCGCCTCGGTATATTCAACACCCTCGAAAAGGCAGGTTTTATCCTTGGTCGAACGCAAAATGACGGCGAACAGGCACTTGTTTTGAAAAAAGGCCTCGTCATAACCGTCTAAACGAGCATACAAGTCGGATTCGAAATGGAAGCGCTGCCCGAGTTGACCGGAGAATCCCTGAAGCTGTATGGGTTTATATATTTCTTCGGTCACGATGTCGTTGTTTGCTTCGATGTTGTTGATGTAGGCGTAATCGGGCATCGTCATATGCAGTTCGTACACCGTTGCACCGGCGGGGATGTCGGCCTTTGCGGATTCGGAGGTTGGCGGAACGCTTCCGGCATTCGGGAGAAAGATGACCGCGGCGGCGGTGATCAGGACGATTGAAGCCGGGATGATCCAAAAGGCCGGTTTTTTATAGTGGAGCGCGTTTTTGATGCGCGGCTTGACTCCGGTTTCGCTGAACGCAAGCGGACTTAACAAGCCGCTGCGCTTTTGGGAGAGTGACAGCAGAGAGCGGGAATAGTCGGCGCGGATATCCGCGCCGGAATGCCGCAGCACGCTCTCGTCGCAGGTCAATTCCATATCCTGCATCGCCGTTTTATACGACAGCCAGACCAGCGGATTGAACCAGTGCAGGCAGACCGCCGCATAGACAATCGGCTTGATGATATAATCCAGATGTTTGATGTGGGTCTGTTCGTGCAGCAGGATGTATTCACGCTCTTTGGGCGAAAGGTGTGCGGGCAGATGAATTTTCGGCGGGAAAAAGCCGAGTACAAATGCCGTTGAGATGCGGTCGGATTCAAATGCCTCGCCGGTTTTAACCGCCGTTTTCATGCGGTGTTTCATCAAAAAATAAGAGATCAGGGCATAAGCGAATAAAACAACGACACCGACAATCCAGACCCATGCGGCGATTTCAAGGAGGACCTGCATCGGGTTGGCGCTGGCGGCGGGTTTCACGGGGGCGGTTGAGAGAAATTCGTTGACGGTGCTGTCGATCATACGGATACCGCTGTCAATTTGCGGAACCGGAGCGGTGACGATGGCCTGCGGTATGGGTTCGGCTTTGACCGGAATCAATGCCTTGACCGATTCGATGGTCACCGGGCAGACCAGTTTGAACAGCACCAGCCCCCAGAGCAGATAGGAAAACAGCTTCGGGGCTTTTTTCAGCGGAATACGCACCAGCATCACGCCGACGGCGACAACCGAGGCGGTCATACTCATATTGAGGATTTTGATGAACAGGGCACTCATTTCGCCGCCTCCCCGATCAGTTTATTCAATTCGTCGGCCTCCTTTTGAGACAGCTTTTTGTCATGCAAAAAGGCGGCCAAAAAGGTCGGAAGCGAGTTGTCAAAGGCCTTTTCAAGCAGCGCCTCGCTCTCGTAGCGGCGCACCTCGTCTTTTTTGGTGATGGCGACGACGGTTGCGTCTTGGTTTTTGACGACGCCGCGTTCGCACAGCCGCCGCAGCATCGTGTAGGTCGTGGATTTTTTCCACCCGAGCGCCTCGCCGCACAGGCGAACGAGTTCCGTCGAATTGACCGGCTCATTGGCCCAGATGACGTCCATGAACCGGTATTCTGCGTCGAACAGCTTTAGGTTATCCATAATATCCCCTCCCATTTATCCGGGTTGCAATCTGTGTATTTTTAAACATCGTTTCAGGTTTAATCAGTTAAACCCAACTGAGTTTAACACAGTAAACCTTTGATGTCAATACCTTCTGTTCAAAAGTGAATTTTTTTCTCGACAGCAAAAGGCAGATGTGGTATATTTTTGACAGGGTTTATGTAAACGGGGAAATTTGGCACCCGGAATCGACGGGATGCCGCATGAAGCCGTTTCCACAGATAGACAAGCGTTGACGGTGTTTGGGAAGAAAGAACGGATATGATCAAAGGAAACGAATTTTCGGGGGCCGGAGAAGTCGAAAGAGCGCGGTTCAGGGCGGCGTGCGCGGAGATTGTCGAGGGTGCGCGGGTAGAGAGCAACCGCGACGCGCGGTCGATCGGCACCCTTTCCGAAAAGACGCTGCACGCGGTGTTGAAGCGCTATTTTGAGTTGGACGGCGGCATCTGCGAGATCAAGTTCGGGCGGTATGTCGCCGACGTGGTGTTGGGAGAACGCGGCATTTTCGAAATTCAGACGCGGGCTTTCAACGTGCTGCGCAGCAAGCTTGAGGCGTTTTTGGGGATTGCCGATGTGACCGTGGTCTACCCGATTCCGCGTTTGAAATGGCTGTGCTGGGTGGACAATGAGACCGGGGAGACCACGGCGAAACGAAAAAGCCCCCGAACCGGGTCGGTGTACGACGCGTTCGGAGAGCTTTATAAGATTAAAATGTATTTGGACCATCCGAAATTGCACCTGTGTTTTGTGTTGCTCGAATGCACCGAATACCGTTTTTTGAACGGCTGGAGCAAGGACAAAAAGAAGGGGTCGTCGCGCTGTGAACGGATTCCGAATGAGTTGATCGGGGAGTTTTATATCCGTGAAATCGGTGATTATAAAAAGCTGGTTCCCCAGGGGCTGCCCGCGCGGTTTACCACCAAGGATTACGCCAAAGCGGTCGGGCGCAACCACAGATTGGGGCAGACGGCGCTGAACGTGCTTGCCCATGTCGGCGCGGTGAGGCGGGTCGGAAAACAGGGGCGTTCCTTTTTATACGAAGCCGGAGCCGTATAATCCCCTCCAACCGCCCTACCGCCTATTTTCGCGGTAGGGGCGGCCCCATGCGGCCGCCCGGCGGCGCGGCGCAGCTCCGTTTTGATGGAACCATCTGCTGTAAAATTAGGAAGCCGCACGGGGACGATCGTGCGTAAAAATTTTCCGTTCTCCCTGCGGATTTGCAATTCCCATTTTCGCGGGCGGCCACATGGGGCCGCCCCTACGATTTTATCGCCGAGGACGGGAACGCGCGCTCTCGGACAAACGGTGTGCAGGTTCTTTCCCGTGTTTGGGAGCGGAAACTGCCCGCTACGACGCGTTCGAGGGCGGTGTGGCGCCGTCCGGGCGGAAGCCGTCGGGGTTGTCGCGCAACAGCAAAACGGCGTTGCGATAAAAATTCGAGTGCTCGATAAAACGGAAAGCGGCGGCGACCGCGTCGACAAAGGACTCGCGGGTTTGCGCAAGGCAGATCCCGATAAAACGCACCAGCGCATAAGCGGCGTAAAAGGAGATAAAGGCCTCTTGCGGGGTTTTACAGGCGGGGATATCGGGGAACTGTTCGTAAAACAGGTGATTGACCATCAGATTTTCAAAATAATCGTCGCAGTCGGGCAAAACGGCATAGGTGCGGCGCAGGGCTTTGCGCCAGCGCGCGGCGGCGAACTGCAGGTCGCCGGGCAGTCCGACGGCGGCAAGCGCTTTTTCGCCGTATTCGGCGATATTGGGGCTGATATCGCAAAAAGCCGTAATCAGCTTTTCGGCGGTCCGCAAAAAATCGGGCGTCTGATACCGGACAAACGGGATGGGCTGCGGATGGAGCAGGATATGGCCGATCGCGTGGATACGCTCCCGCAGGGAGAGCGACGGATTTTGCATTACCGCGATGCACCTGTGCCGCGTTTCACCGACGGCCGCGGCGGTTACGTCCTGCACGGGGAACACGCCGGGAAATTCCGTTCGGATTGTTTCAAAACGCAGCGGGCAGGATCGGTCGATCAGCGCCTCCACGGCGGCTTCGCAGCCCGCAGAACAGCAGCCCTCCGGCTGCGGCCCGGGTTTGAAGGAACGCGGATAGAGGTGGCAGACCGAGGGCAAAGCGTCCTCCCCGCATTGTTTGTGCAATTCGCAGCGGCCGTCTTTACCCAACAGGCGGCAGGCGCCTTCAAACGACGGGGAGACAAAAGCATAGGCCTCGCGGGTCGGGCGGTCGGCGATATGAAATGCGCCGTCAAGGGTGCGCCGCAACCGCGGGGTGCATGAAAGACCGAGCAGCCGGAAATACTCGGTTTCGGTCAGCGAGATGCCCCAGCCCTTGCAGCAGACGCTGCGGCAATTCCCGCATTTGCATTTGAACGTATTAAAGTACTCAGGGGCAAGCACAAGGACTTTTTCCGTAAAAATCCGCCTCCGTGGAAGGAATATGTAGATGCCGTTTCCGCAGCCGGAGGGGTCATTGTTTTTCCGACTCGACGATCAGGTTTTTTCGCACCCACGGCGGCATCAGCCGTTCACGCGGCATCCGCGGCGGTTCGCTCCAGTTCTCGGGATTGATCTTGGGCAGCAGCGCAAACACCAATAAGCCCACGCCGGATTGCAGCACAAACGTCAAAAACAGCAGCATTTGCACGCTGTTGATCGTTGTGCCCAAGAAATTGAGCGAGAAATCGCCGAGCAGCTTGACGAAACCGGTCCCGGACAGCATGCTCAGCAGCGCCGAGGAGTGAACCGAAATGACATAAAAAGACAGATATGCCGTACGGTCGGTCTCGGGGAGGTTTATGTAGGGGAAATTCGAATAGGTCAGGGTGATAAACAGCCCGGTCACATGCTGCATCAGGCGCACCGCGATGAACAGCCAGTTGACGCCGTCGGTATGATGTACGAAAGCGTACAGCAAAAAGGTCGGCGCCTGTACGATGACCCAAACCGCAAAGGTCTTGAACCACGACCAGCGGGCAATCTGGCGTTTGCAAATATTGCCGAACAAAATAAATACGATGAAATAGGCCGCGTTGATGCCGTTGATCAGCGAATAGCTGACCTTGACATTTTCGATCAGATGCACGTTGATAAACGGCGTTGAGATGTTGGCCGCGAAGGTGTAGGCGAACATGACCGACATCGTCAGCAAGAATTTTTTATTCTTAAACGGCAGCGTCAGCACTTTGGCGGGATTGAGTTTCTGCAGGGTCTGCGGATACGGGTATTCTTTGGGAAGCGACAGCATCAGCACGTCGAATAAGGCGACGGCATAGGCGATGTAGCGCAAAATCACGATCACCCGCAGTTGTGCGTCGCCGGCGGGCAACGCGTCGGTGATGGCGGAGGAGGCGATCAGTACCGCGCCGGTCATGATGTTGTTTACGATGCTGGATTGGTTGAAATAATCCGCCCGAATGTCCTCGGGCAGAAAGTTGAGATGCCATACCGAATAGCCCTGTGAAAAGATGTTGTTGACGGCGTTCGCGAAAAAGATGATCAGCGCGAAGCCGACAATCCGCGCGCCGGGCTCTTTTACCAGTTCCGGCAGCAGGGTCAGCCCGAGAATGTTGATGGTATAATAGAGAATCCGCCCGCCCGCAAGCAGCCATTTCCGCTTTTTAAACCGCTCCAAAACCAGCGGCGAGAGCAAACTGAACAGCGACGCCATATACGGCACGAACGAGAGGATGCCGATATTGACCAAGCTGATGTTGTAACCGAGCAAAAAGCCGGAGTAGAACACGCCGCCGGTCAAGTTCGCGGCAATGCTCGCGATGACAGACGAGGCGATCATCGCGGTGCGGCCGCGCGCTTTTTCCTCACGCAGATTGAACACGCGGAAAAACGCCGCGTTTTTTATGACGGTTTTTATATTTCTCATATCGTTGAATCCCTTTAAAAAAGCGAACGCATTCCCGTTCACCATCCCTATTTTACATGAATAAACCCCGCTGTCAATGAATTTGTGAAAATTCGTGATTGGGGCTGTTTTCGTTTGCCTTTTGCGCGCTTTTTTGGTATAATTTTCGAGGAAACGCCGCGAATTCGCGGTCTTTCCGCATGAAAACCACACATATCACCCGGCTCGGGCTCGGGCGCTCGGGCTCGTGCGTTTGGGCTCGAGCGCCTTGGAATGAACCGAATTGCCGGCTGAACGAAAGGAACCGCAATGCCGCAATATCCGCCCGCAATCCTTAAAAACGATTACAAAAACGAGGGCTTTCCGCCGAATTCAAAAATAATCCCGGACAAAATCATTTTCGACGTCTCAGAACTCATTCTCCCGTTACTTTAAAATACAAAGAAAGAAAAGACGCCATGAAACTCTATCTGGCCTCCGGCTCTCCCCGCAGACGCGAACTGCTGGCTTTGGCCGGCATCCCCTTTGAAACCCGCGCCCGCAACGACCCCGAACAGACCGACGCTTCCACTCCGGCTCGGATTGTGCTCGACCTGTCCGCGCAAAAAGCCCGGGCGGTCTTCGAGGAGCTCTCCGGCGAAAAAGGCGATTTCGCCGTCTTGGGCGCGGACACGATCGTCGTCATCAACGCCCCAAACGGCTCTGTCGTTATTGTGGGCAAACCCAAAGACGATGAAGACGCAAGACGAATTTTAAAAAAGCTTTCGGGAGGCACCCATTTTGTCTATACAGGCGTGTGCATTTTGGCGCGTAAAAACGGTAAAACCCGCAAAAAGACCTTTTACGAACGCACCGCCGTCACGATGTACCCCATCACCGAGGCCGAACTGGACGATTATATCGCCGGCGGCGAACACAGGGACAAGGCGGGCGCGTATGCGATTCAAGGACTTGCGGTCAAATTTGTGCGAAAGATCACGGGCGATTACAGCAATATCGTCGGCCTGCCCGTGGCAAGGGTTTATCATGAGCTGACTAAGTTGGGGGAAGATTGAACAGGGGCATCGCGGCGGGTTCCCGCTCGGCGCACCTTATAATGGTTTTACTCGGCGCTTTCGTCGCGCTTGAAAAAAACCCGCGTATATGCTATTCTATAAACGGCTCTTTGTGACTTTAGAGCAAACCTGTTGTGCGAAAGGGTGGTCACAGCGTGCAAAAGATACTGACCTTCTGCTCGGGCAAGGGCGGAGTGGGGAAATCCACGCTCGCCGCTTGTATTGCCGCTTCCATCGTCTGCCGTGGGAAACGCGTGCTGCTCGTCGACGCGGATCAGGGCATCGCGGGTTTGGACATATTGCTCGGCATGGAAAAACCCGTGCTGTTTGACATCTGCGACGCGATTGAAAAACGCTGCGAGATCTCGGACGTGGTGATTCCCTGCCCCCAACTTGCGGGTCTTTGTCTCGCATCGGCCGCGCTGACCCCCGAGAAGTTTTGCACCGGCGCAGACCTCAACAGATTTTGCCGCATTTTGGTCGGTCAATATGATTTCATCCTCATTGACGCGCCCGCGGGACTCGGAAGGGAGTTCGACAGCGCGGTCACGGCGGCGGACGAGATCGTGATCATCTCAACCCCCGAGGATATCTCTCTGCGGGCGGCGACCAAAACCGGCGCTCTGATCGCAAAAATGGGAAAAAAGAGCCGGCTTTTGCTCAACAAATACGACCGGCGGCTCGTGCGCAAAAAGATCGCGCCCTCGATCGACGAATTTATCGACGCGGTGGGCAGCCAGTTGCTCGGGGTGGTCCCGGTTGACACCGAGTTTTCAAAGCTCTCGCGGAAAGGCGTTTTGCGGCTGCCGAAATCGGCTGTCAGCGTGCAGTCGTTTTATAACATCGCCGCGCGCATCTGCGGCAGATATGTACCGCTGACGCGTCTTTGATACCGGGGATTACGCTGAGGAAAGGAAGACGGCCATGAACATCGCACTGATTGCCGACAACGACAAAAAAGAACTGCTGGTACAATTCTGCACCGCTTATAACGGCATTCTGGCAAAGCACGACCTGTGCGCCACGGCCGCGACGGCCAAATTGGTCTCCGAGGGCGCGGGGCTTAAAATTTTATCGCTGATGACGGGTTCGCAGGGCGGGATCGAACAGATCGCCGCGCTGGTGAGCTGCGACCGCATCGATATGCTGATCTTTTTCCGTTCTCCGAACCAACAGCGCATGAGCGGGGCAGAATTCAATCTGATGCGGCTTTGCGACGCGCATACCGTGCCGATGGCGACCAATATTGCGACCGGCGAAGTGTTGATCCACGGACTCGCCAACGGCTGGCTCGACTGGCGCGACATCGTCAACCCGAAAGATTAAACGATTCTTTTTCAAACAGGTCATTGGTATTTTAAATCAAAAACCACCCCGGCCTTTGCGGGCAAAGGTGTCCCTCTGAGAAGGCGGAATCGTGTTGGTTTAACAACTTTTTTTCTTATCGCCTTTCGTATTTGTCCTCTGCCTGAGGGGAACCGGGAAATAGGAATTGAGAAACAAAAAACATTTCCCTCATCACCCGTTCCGCCCCCTGCTCTCTCACCTCTGCCTTCTCGCATTACACTCAATAAAATAAAAGGACGAAAAATAAATGCCTGTCAAATTCCAAAAACCGCGCGGTACGGCGGATGCGCTGCCCGAGCAGTCGGCCGCCTACCGCCAAATCGAAGAAGTATTCGCCGCCGAAGCCCTCCTTGCGGGCTTCGGTCAGATCCGTGTGCCGACCTTTGAAAAGACCGCGCTTTTTTCGCGCAGCTCCGGCGAGACCTCCGACGTGGTCAGCAAGGAGATGTACACGTTTGCCGACCGCGGCGGTGAGGACTTGAGTTTGGCGCCCGAGGGCACGGCGGGCGTCGTGCGTGCTTTTTTGGAAAGCGGTCTCGCGGGAGAGGCGCTGCCGCAAAAGCTGTTTTATTTCACGACCTGTTTTCGTTATAACCGCCCGCAGGCGGGGCGGCTGCGCGAATTCCACCAGGTCGGCTTCGAAATTTTCGGCGCGGATTCCTATCTGGCCGAAGCCGAATTGATCGCCATGGTGAACCGCGCGTTTCAAAAAATCGGCATCGCCGACGCGGTCATGACGAAACTCAATTCCATCGGCTGCAGGGAATGCAGGGGCGAATACAAACAAGCGCTGGTCGTTTATTTCGAACAACGAAAAAAAGCCCTTTGTGAGACCTGCGACGAGCGGCTTTATAAAAACCCGATGCGCATTTTAGATTGCAAATCGCCCGAGTGCAAGGCGATTGCAAAAGGCGCGCCGGTCATCGCCGATTACCTCTGCGACGATTGCAAAAAGCACTTCGAAGCGCTCTGCGCGTTATTATCCGAGCTCGGCGTCAAATATGAATTGGATCCCGGCATCGTGCGCGGCCTCGACTATTACAACGGCCCGGTGTTTGAATTTGTCACCGATCAACTCGGCGCGCAGGACGCGGTCGGCGCCGGCGGGCGGTACGACGGCCTCGTCGAGGAGCTCGGCGGCCAGCCCACCCCGGCGCTCGGTCTTGCGATGGGCATCGAGCGCATGTATCTGCTCGCCGAAAAATGCGGCTGTGCATTTGAAAAACCCGCCGCGGGTAAAGTATTTATCATACCGATCGGAGATGAGACCAAGCCGCGCTGCGCGCGGCTGGCCGATGCGGTCAAAGCCGCCGGGATTCCCTGCCAGACAGAACTCTCGACCCGCAGTTTGAAGTCGTCGATGCGCTACGCCAACAAGACGGGGTTCGACTTCACGCTGATTTTGGGCGAGGAGGAGATGAAAACCGGTAAATATATTCTCAAGGATATGAAAAACGACCGCGAAATCGCCGCCGACGGCGAGACCGAACTGATCGCGGCGCTGAAAAAATAAAAATCACATAATAAAGAAAGAAGAATCTTGATGATAAAACGCACCAAATACGCCGCCGAAGTCACCAAGGCCGATCTCGGAAGGACCGTCTCGGTCTGCGGCTGGGTGGCAAGACAGCGCAACCTCGGCGGATTGATTTTCGCCGACCTGCGCGACCGCACCGGTATCATACAACTGGCCTTCGACGACGCCACCGACCGCGGGGTCTTTGATCTTGCGTTCACGCTTAGAAGCGAATATGTGATCGGCGCGACCGGGACGGTACGCGAGCGCGAGAGCAAAAATTTCGACCTCCCGACCGGCGAGCTCGAACTGTTTGTGACCGATTTGCAGCTCTTCACCAAGAGCGAGACCCCGCCGTTCGAAATCCTCGACAACAGCAACGCCAACGAGGAGCTGCGCCTGCGCTACCGCTATCTCGACCTGCGCCGCGCCCCGCTGCAAAAAAACATCCTCGCGCGCCACAAGCTGGCCGACGTCACCCGCGACTATTTTTACGAAAACGGCTTTATCGAGATCGAGACCCCGATGATGATCAAGTCCACCCCCGAGGGCGCGCGCGACTACATCGTCCCGTCCCGCATCCATCCGGGCAATTTTTATGCGCTGCCCCAATCCCCGCAGATGTATAAACAACTCTTGATGCTCTCGGGCTTCGACCGCTATATCCAGCTGGCGCGCTGTTTCCGCGACGAGGACCTGCGCGCCGACCGACAGCCGGAATTCACCCAGATCGACCTTGAGATGTCGTTCGTCGACGTCGACGACATCCTCGCCATGCTCGAGGGCTATATGAAACGGGTCTTCGAGCGGATGCTCGGCCGCGAACTCGACCTCCCGATCCGCCGCCTGACCTTTGCCGAGGCGATGAACCGCTTCGGCTCCGACAAGCCCGACCTGCGCTTCGGCATGGAGATTCAGGACATCAGCGAATCGGTGAGAAATTGCGGCTTCCCGGTCTTTTCCGACGCGGTGAAAAACGGCGGCAGCGTCCGCTGCATCGTCGCCAAAAACAGTGTTTCCGTCCTCACCCGCAAAGAGATCGACAAGCTCACCGAGGCGGCGCGCGGCATCGGCGCGAAAGGCCTCGCGTATATCCGTCGGAGCGAAGACGAGACCACCTGTTCTTTTTCAAAATTCCTCGCGGAGGGCGAACTTTCGACCCTGCTTGCCGCCGTCGGCTGTGAAAAGGGAGACACCGTTTTGTTTGTCGCCGATCAAAACAAAGTCGCGCTGCCGGTGCTCGGTGCGTTGCGAAACCTCGTCGCAAAGCAGCTCAACCTCGTTTCAAAAGAACGCTATGAACTCGTATGGATCGTCGAGATGCCGTTTTTCGAATACGACGGGGAGAGCGGCGAGTGGGCCGCGATGCACCACCCGTTCACGATGCCGCTCGAGGCGTGCATGCCCTATCTCGAGAGCGACCCCGGCAACGTGCGCGCCAAGGCCTACGACCTTGTGCTGAACGGCGTCGAGCTGCTCTCCGGCTCGATCCGCATCAACGATCCGGCGCTGCAAAAGCGCATGTTCGGGCTGCTCGGCCTGACGCCGGAACAGGTGGAGTACAAATTCGGTTTTTTGGTCGACGCCTACCGCTTCGGCGCGCCGCCGCACGGCGGGGCCGGCCTCGGCCTCGACCGGCTTGCCATGCTCATCTGCGGCGCGGATTCGCTGCGCGACGTCACGGCGTTTCCCAAGGTACAAAACGCCTCGGAGCTGATGAGCGGCTGCCCGTCTCGGGTCGACAAAAAACAGCTCGACGAGTTGAAAATCGGCTTAAAAGAATAAAACCGGCGGCTCGCCGGCGACAAACGCGGATCAAACGGAACGTTTGAACCTGAGCTTGCGAAAGGGCGGTGATGACTTGAGCAAAGCGGGCAGGGCGATATCCGAATTCGTCAAAAAACTGGATATGGCGCTGGTTCTGCTGTGCGTCGGCCTCGCCGCCTTCGGCGTCGCGGTCATCTACAGCGCGACCCACAACAATTCCAACCGCCATGCCGTCGTCCAGTGCTTGGGCATCGGCATCGGCCTGATCGCGATGATTTTGGTGTCGCTGATCGACTATGAAGTCCTGTTAAAACTCTGGAAGGTCTTCGTCCCGATTTGCGTGCTGTTGATGGCGATGACTTACATCTGGGGATACGCGCCCGCGGGCACCGACAACAGGGCTTGGCTCGAACTGCCCGGCGGTCTGCTGTTGCAACCCTCGGAACTGCTCAAGCTCGCGTTTATCTATACGCTCTCGCTGCATATCCAAACCCTCGGCGATAAGCTCAAGACGGGCAAGGGCGTGCTCGGTTTGGTCGCGCACGCGGCGATTCCGATCGGGCTGGTGTTGCTGCAACGCGACTGGGGCTCGATGATGATTTTTGTTTTTATCTTTTTGTTCATCGCCTTTTCGGCGGGCGTCCAATTGCGCTATTTCGTCGTGGCGTTCGGCGCGGCGGCGGTCTCGGTCCCGCTGCTTTGGACCTATGTGCTCAAGACCTATCAAAAAAAGCGGATTTTGGCGGTCTATTTTCCCGAACTCGACCCGGATTACGACTATATCTACCAGCAGATCATGGGCAAGCTCTCGATCGGCTCGGGCGGCTTTTTCGGCAAGGGTTGGCTCAACGGACCGCGCACCCAGGCCTCGATCGTACCCGAGCAGCGCAATGATTTCATCATCGCGGCGCTCGGCGAGGAATTCGGGTTTTTGGGCTGCCTGATCGTCATGATCCTGATTTTTGCAATCCTGATGCGGATTTTGAACGCCGCGCGGATGTCCCGCGACGTCTCGGGAAAATGCGTCTGCGTCGGCGTGTTTGCAATTATTTTCGCACAGACCGTCATCAATGTCGGAATGACGCTCTCGCTCGTGCCGGTCATCGGCGTGACATTGCCGTTTTTTTCGTCCGGGGGAACCTCGGTCATGGTCAGTTTTATCTCCATCGGCATGGTGCTCGGCGTCTACAACCGGCGGGAGCGGTATGTCTTTTTCGACAAGGTGATCCGGTGAGAGAGGGGGAGTCCTATGGAAATCCGCAAGGCCGCGCCCGAAGACGCCTTTGAGTTTGCCTCGTGCCATATCGCGTCATGGCGGTCCGCCTATCAGGGCATCGTCCCGGACGAATACCTGAACAGATTGACCGCGGAAAAATGGGCGGAGCGCTTTCAAAAAAATCTGAAGGAGCAAAAAGAATATTCCTATCTCTGCGCCGTCCATGAAAACCAAATCGCCGGAATCCTGATCCTCGGGAAAAGCCGCGACGAAGACAAACCCCTTGCGGGCGAGATCTGCGCGATTTATCTGAAAGAGGAATTTTGGTCCAAAGGGCTCGGCGGGGAGATGATGGCGTACGCATTGAAATCATTCAAAAACGAGAACCTCTGCGAGGCGATTCTCTGGGTCCTCGAGGAAAACGGCAGGGCAAGGCGTTTTTACGAAAAATACGGATTTGTTTCCGACGGGGTGAAAAAAGAGATCACCTTGGGCAAACCCCTGACGGAAATCCGTTATGTGCTCGCTTTTTGAGGGCACATCCTGAATCGGAATGCGAATTTTTTATTTCACGGCTGCTGCATCACGTTTCAACACGGTGAGAAAGGACGGTATTTATGCGAAAAGACGCGGCGGATAAACTCAGCGACGGCATCCGGGAGCGGCAGGGCGTCGCCCCGGGCGGCATCATCGACTTCGAGGGCATCCAAATTTTAATCTGCTACCTGCTCAAGCACATCCCCGAGCCGCTGACCAAGGCGCAGCTCGACGAAATTTTGCCGGGCAGCGAACTGGTCAACTATTTCGACTACTCCCAAGCGCTCGATCTGCTTTTCAAAAACGGCAACGTCGCCCGCACCGAGGACGGTCGCTTCGAGCTCACCCCGCGCGGCGCGAAAAGCTGCGATATTTTGCAGGACTCGCTGCCCGTCTCGATCCGCGACCGGATTTTGGGGCGCGGCATGCGCGTGGCGCACAAGACCGATTTATTGGCCGAAAACGAATTTTCAATCGAGACCATCGACGACAATGTCTGCCTTGTCTGCAACATCAAAGACCGCGGCGGATTGCTGATGTCGGTGCGCGCGGCGGTCGGCAGCGGCGAACTCGCCGCCACCCTCGGCCGCCATTTTCTCAAAGACCCGGAGCTGCTCTACAACGCCGTTTTCGCGGTGCTCTCCGCCGACCGCGGACAGCTCGCGGCGTTGGCCGATAAGATGAAATAGGGCGGGGGAACGGCCTTGACTGTTCCCTGTTGTGGAATTTATAAATAAAAACGCAGGCGGGCTGCCTACAATCCGCCAAGCGGGCGCATACCCGCAAAAACACAATCCATTTATTGACTTCACATTGTTGACGGGAGCGGCCATCGGGCCGCATTCTTCACCGCACCAACTGCCCGACGTTCGCGGCCGCTTTGATGCCGTCCGGAAAAAAATAGGCGTCGAAAATCGCCTTTGCCACGTTTGCCGCGTCGCCGCCGTGCCAGCCGTGCTCGATCACGATGGCGACCGCGATCTGCGGGTCATCGTAGGGCGCGAATGCCACGAACACCGCGTTCGGGGAACCGCTCGCGATTTCGGCGGAGCCGGTCTTGCCGCCGACCTTGATCGGATAATTGCGGAACACGCCCGCGCCGGTGCCGTCCAGCGTCACGCTGAGCATGCCCTTCATCACCGCTTCGATGTTCTTCGGGTCGAGTTCCACCGTCGCGGCGATCTCCGGTTCGTCGGCGACAAGGGTTTCGGCGCCGTCTTTTGAGACCACCTGCTTGACGATGCGCGGCTGATACCGGACGCCGCCGGTGCAGATGGTGGCGATGTAATTTGCCAGCTGGAGCGGCGTGTATAAATTGTCGCCCTGGCCGATGGCGGCCTGAAGGGTGTCGCCGGGCACCCATTTCTGTCCGATCGACGAGCGGTAGGTGACGCCGGCGGCGATACCGGAGGCCTCGGGCAGGCCGACGCCGGTTTTTTCACCGAGACCGAACGACTTGGCGTAATTTTCGATCACTTGAATCGTCGTCTGGCGGCCGACTTCGAAAAAATAGAAGTTGCAAGATACCGCCAGCGCGTGTTCGAGCGAGATCGACCCGTGCGTGCCCAGACATTTCGGCTGATAATCGTCGTAGTAGGTATATTTGTGCGTGCAGGTGACCCTGGTGCTCGGCGTGACCGTTCCGGACTGGAGCGCCGCGAGCGCCACAAGCGGCTTATAAGCAGAGCCGGGCGGATAGGTCCCCTGAAACGCGCGGTTGAAAAGCGGTTGATTTTCGGCGTTCAAAACCGCGTTATAGTCGTTTAAAAGATCTTCCAAACTGTAGGTTGGATAATTGGCGGCGGCGAGCACCTCGCCGGTGGCGATCTCGATCACGACCGCCGCGCCCGCGTCCGCGTCCGCGCCCTGGTTTCCGGCATACTGCCCTTTTTCCGCAATCTTTTTGATGGTCTCCTCCAGCGACTCCTGCGCCGTTTTTTGCAGGTTGCCGTCGATGGTCAGCACCACGGTCGCGCCGGGAATCGGGTCTTTCGCCCTGGTCACGGCGGTTTCGGGATCGTCGGAATGGGTCACGGTCGTGCCGTCGGTTCCGCGCAGGAAGCGCTCCATCATCTTCTCGACGCCGCCCTTGCCGACAATGTCGTCGAGGGCATATCCCTGCGTCTTCAATTCGGCGTATTCCTCGGCGTAGATCGGACCGGTGTAGCCGACGATGTGTGCGGCGACATCGGGCATGTAATACGTTCGCTCGGGGACGGCGGCGATATAGACGCCGGGCAGCAATTCGTTTTGTTCCTTGATGGCCGTAATCGTCGCCATCGTGATGTTTTTGGCAATCGTGATTTGCCGGTAGGACGAAAATCCGCCGATTTCCATCTCATAGCGCACACCCATGACCCTGCGCGCGTCGGCGGCCGAAAGTCCGGTCAGATCGTACCGCTCGACCAGCGTATCAAAGCAATTTTGCGCCGTGGCGTAGGGCTGCTTTTTTAACAATGTTTTGAGTTTTGCGACATCGCCGTCCCGATCCGGTAAAAACTGCGGATTTTCGGAATCGGTATTCAACGGCAGCGACAGTGCGAGCGGCTCGTTGTTTGTGGCCAGCAGATTGCACATCCGCAAAATCACCTCGATGCGTTTTTCGCCGTCGCTGCCCGACGGGAAACTGCCGCGCCGGATGATGACCGAATAACTCATGCTGTTTCCGGCGATCACCCGCCCGTAGCGGTCGGTGATCTCGCCCCTCGCGGCTTCGACGCTGATGGTCTTTTCCTCGCTCTGCTTGGCCTGCGCGGCGATGGCATCGGTCTCGAGGATCTGAAACTGCGCAAACCGGATCGCAAGCACCGAGAACAACACCGCCGTGACGGCGATGATGGTAATGAGGCGAACGTTTGCGGTTTTTTTACCCATATCATTTCCTCTTAGATCTTTCGGAGAACGAAATGTTTTGCGATTCAATCGCTGAGCCGGTCGTAGCGGGTCTTGATCCAAATGACCAGCCAATAGAGCGGCGGGATAAAAACGATCGTGTATAAAACCGAGGGCAGGGTGCGCGATACGAGAGAGAAGGCGGTGGCGTCTGCGCCCGCCAGCCAAACAAACAGCAGCCATTCGAAAAATTTGATCAAGAACACCGCCGTGATGACCAAAAGCAGCGCGGTCGTGAGATTGTTGCGCAGGATCGTGCGGATCAAAACGCCGATTAAAAAACAAAAAATCACCATCATCAACGGAAAATACGCCGCGGTCCCCATGTGGATGATATCGAAAAAAACGCCGCAGCCGAGTCCGAACCAGGCGCCTTGATAAGGGCCCTCGCAGATGGCGGATAGCAACGCCCAGACAAGCAAAAAGTTCGGCCTTGTGCCGTAGATCGGCGGGAAAAAACCCGCGCTTTGGATCAAAAAGAATAAAAAGCCCAGTCCGCAGTACCAAAGCCATTTGAACAGCTTGGTGCGCGTCGAAAACTCCCTGCGCATCGCCGGTGCCTAAGATGGGTCGGGAACCGCTTCCGAAGAGGAATCGGTCCGGGATGAGGTCGCCGAGGGGGAGGGCAGCACGGCGCCGCCGGGATCAAAGCCGATCACCACAAGCACCTCTTTGAGTTTGGAAAAATCCGCCGTGGGCGTCAGCACCGCCTCTGCGGCAAGCCCCTGATCGTCGGCGACGACCCGCTGGACAATTCCCGCGACAAAACCCTCGGGATAGATGCCGCCGAGTCCCGAAGTCACCACGATATTGCCGACCGCGATGACACTGCCTTTGGGCAAGTACGCGAGCTTGAACAACCCCCGGGCGGAAAACGCGCTGTCGCCGGTTAAGATTCCGAAATCGCCCGAGACGATGTCATATCCGCCCACGTTGCAATCGGGGGAGAGCAGCGTCGTGACTTTGCAATGGTTATAGGAGACCTCGCTGACATATCCGACGACGCCCGCCGCCGTGACGACCGCGTCTTTTTCTTTGACGCCGTCTTTGCTGCCTTTATTGATCGAAAACATGCCGTAATATTCGCCGCTGTCGCCGCTGATGACGGTCGCGCCGATCATTTTCAAATCCTCGCGCTGTTCGGTGATGCCGACGATTTCTTTGAGTTGTTCGTTTTCACGCTTGAGCTGCTCATAATCGGCCAATTGCTGTTGCAATTGCGCGATCTGCGCTTTGAGCGCTTCGTTTTCCGCCGCCGCGGCGGTTTTATCGGAAAAATAGGCGCCGACTCCCGAGAGGCCGCCTTTGAGCGCCGCCGCGAAGCTTTGAAACGGAGAGGTCAGATTACCGAGCCAGTCCGAGGGCACGGAGAGGTTTCGCCCGCTCGCGGCGCTGCCGATCAAAACGCCGACCAACACCACCACGACTGCGATGATGAATTTAAAAGGCCTCCCTTTGAAAAACTCCTTCATCCTCAAATCTCCGAAGCGTCGGATGTCCGGCTAACGCCGGCGCGGACTGCGGGTATCGGAAAGATGCTCGTAATACTCCAAGGCCTTTCCGGTCCCCTCGGCAACGCAGTCGAGCGGGGACTCGGCGATGCGCACCGGGATGCCGGTGTCGACGTTGACGAACTTGTCGATGCCGCGCAGCAGCGCGCCGCCGCCGGTCAGCATCATGCCGCTGTCGATGATGTCGGATGCCAGTTCCGGCGGCGTGATTTCGAGCGTCGCGCGGATGGTCTCGAGCACGGCCGCCAACGGATCGGACAGCGCTTCACGGACTTCGATCGCCGTGATTGTGATATTTTTGGGCAGTCCGTCGAGCAGGTTGCGCCCCTTGATGTCGAGTGAGCCGATCTCCTCGACCGGAAAAGCCGAGCCGATTTTGACTTTGACGTCTTCCGCGGTGCGTTCGCCGATTAAAAGGTTGTACTTTTTTTTGATATAGGACACGATCGCCTCGTCGAACGCGTCTCCGGCGACCCGGACGGATTTGGCGGTGACGATGCCGTTGAGGGAGATCACGGCAACTTCGGTCGTGCCGCCGCCGATGTCGACGACCATGCTTCCGATCGGTTCCCCGACCGGCAGACCTGCGCCGATCGCCGCCGCCATCGGTTCTTCGATGACCTTCGCCTCTTTGGCGCCGGCTTTCAGCGTCGCCTCATGCACGCTGCGCCATTCGACCTCGGTGACGCCGGAGGGTACGCAGACCATCACGCGGGGACGGCTCCAAAAACCGCTGCCCGAGACGGAGCGGATAAAGTGCTGAAGCATACTCGCGGTCACATCGAAGTCGGCGATCACGCCGCCCTTGAGCGGGCGGATGGCCTCGATGGAGCCGGGGGTTCTGCCGATCATCTCTTTCGCCGCGGTACCGACCGCTTTGACCTCGTCGGTGCGCACATCGAGCGCGATGACCGACGGCTCGCGCAGCACGATGCCTTTTCCCTTCACATGGACCAGCGTGTTGGCCGTGCCCAAATCGATACCGATGTCCTTCGTAAACATTTTCTTTTTCTCCCCTATTGATAGTTTATAATTTGTAAAAAACGGAAATAGCTTTGTTCCGAATCTATTATAGTACAAATTTGTCGGATTAACAATAGTTTTCCAATAGATTTACCCGCCCGCGCGGCGTCCGTTCAGTCCTTTTTCACCTGCATTTTTAAATACGCGGTGATGAATCCGTCGAGCTCTCCGTCCATGACCGCGTTGATATTCCCCATCTCATAGTCGGTGCGGTGGTCTTTCGCCATGGTGTACGGCATGAAGACATAGGAGCGGATCTGGCTGCCCCAGGCGATCTCTTTTTGGACGCCCTTGATGTCGGCGATGTTGTCGAGGTGCTGTTTTTCGGCGATGTCGACCAGTTTGGAGCGCAGCATCTTCATGGCCGTATCGCGGTTTTGGTACTGGCTGCGTTCGGTTTGGCACGCGACGACGACGCCGGTCGGGATATGGGTGATGCGGATGGCGGACTCGGTCTTGTTGACGTGCTGCCCCCCTGCTCCGCCGCTGCGGTAGGTATCGATTTTCAAGTCCTCATCGCGGATTTGGATGTCGTTGTCGTCGGGGATCTCGGGCATGACTTCGACGGCGGCGAAGGAGGTGTGTCTGCGGCCTGAGGAGTCAAACGGCGAGCAGCGGACCAGCCGGTGTACGCCGGATTCCGATTTCAAATAACCGTAGACATTTTCTCCGGCGATTAAAATAGAAGCGCTCTTGAGCCCGGCTTCTTCGCCGTCCTGATAATCTAAAATATGATATTTATATCCGCTCCGCTCAGCCCAGCGCGTGTACATCCGGTAGAGCATCTGCGCCCAGTCGTGGGATTCGGTGCCGCCAGCGCCCGGATGGAAGGTCAAAATGGCGTTGCTGTTGTCATATTTACCCGAAAGCAGCAGCGCGAGATTTTTCTCTTCCAGTTGTTTTTCAAAGGCCTCGACGGCGGCTCTGACCTCGTCGAGCATCGGCAGATCCTCGGTCTCGTCGCAGATCTGCGCAAGCGCCACGCAGTCCTCATAATCGTCTTTGAGTTTTTGGGATGCGGTGATTTTGGCTTTTACAGCGCCGATTTTTTTCATCAGCGCCTGCAGCCCCGCCACATCCGTCCAATATTTTTCATCGTGTGTCTGCTGTTCAAGTTGAACTAGTTCGGCTTTGAGCCGATCAAAACCGACCGATTCAAGGTATTCGTCCAATTCGGGCTTTTTGTCCCGCAGCGTCAATAAAATTTCTTCATATTGCAGCATGTTTTTATCCTTTCAAATGATCGAAGTCGGGATGCAAGAGGGCAGAGCAGAGGGCAGATAAGAGCGCGGGAAGAATCAAAAAATTTCAAAATGGATTTATCCGGTTCCGCCGATTTTCGATTTTTTATTTGACCACCCTGCCCTGCGGGCACCCCTCCGAGGGAGGGGAATTTTGCTGTCGTTCCCTCGTCTGCTGATTCCCGATTCCTATTTTTTAATTTCCATACGCGCGGGCGTCACATCGAATGCGATCCAAGACCATTCCCCGCAAAATCCCGTTTTCCGTCAGTGGTTATCTGTTCCCCCGTTCTACTAATTTCCAATTTCTAATTTCCAACCACCATCATGCGCGG
>CAZPLU010000011.1:55962-63751 GCA_964587625.1 uncultured Eubacteriales bacterium | reverse complement strand
TGGTGCGGGTAGCAGGACTTGAACCTGTATGAGCGTGAGCTCACTAGAACCTGAATCTAGCGCGTCTGCCAATTCCGCCATACCCGCATATGAAGTTGGCTGCCGACGGAAACCCGGAAGCTCCGACGGCAAAATTATTATAAACAACGGCGGCGGGTTTGTCAAGCGCCGGGCGGGGGAATTTTCGGCCGGTCACATCGATCATATATGTTTCGAATGTGTGCGCAACGAGTGCTTCATATAGATAAAATAAACTCTGTCCTTTGTGAAATATAAAAATCACTTTTCCCCGGCGAGGATGGCGTTGTAGGTCTTTTCGTCGAGCCGGTAGCGCTGGATCAGCAGGATGCCCCCGATGAAGATGGCGGCGGGGATCGGGCCGATCAGGAGACGGATGGCGAACAGCGCGCCGCCGGACTGGTTGACATAGTCC
Organism: uncultured Eubacteriales bacterium; assembly: GCA_964587625.1. Taxonomy (GTDB): domain Bacteria; phylum Bacillota; class Clostridia; order Oscillospirales; family JAKOTC01; genus DAOPZJ01. Next base: position 63,318 of record CAZPLU010000011.1, on the reverse strand, counting down.
GGCAAAAATCCGGCAAAGCCCAAAAAGAGGCCGGAAAATCCGCCCGCGACCGCGACGCCGACCTGGGCGAAGAACGTCCACATGCCGTAATACGCGCCCTCCTTACGGCTTTTGGTCTGCACCGCGTCCACCTCCACCACGTCGGGCAGCATCGCGAACGGCGGCGCATACCCGAAGCCGACGCCGACCCCGGCAAAACCCATCAGGGCAAACGTGAACGTCATGCCGAGGGTATGCGCAAAGAAGAACATCGCGAGGCAGCTGACGGCGATGATGCCGAGCGCGAGTTGATAGGTGCGCTTTTTACCGATGTGCTTGGAGACCAAAACCGAGATCGGGACGCAGACCATCGCGACTCCGAGCAATAAAATCATGGCGATCGTCGTCTTGCCCTCTTCTTGGTAGATGTATTTGAAATAGTAGACCAGCATGGTTTGGACAAACGTGAGCGCGGTGAGGTGCAGCGTATAGACGGCCGCGAGCCGCGCATAGGTCTTGTTTTTAAAGACGGTGAAAAAATTGTTCAGCAACTTTTCCTTGGCCGGTTCGGAGTCGGGGTCGCGCCGCGGCTCTTTGACCGTGAAAAACGTGACCAGTATGGTCGCGGCCATGATCGCGCCGAAGATAAGCCCGACCCAAGAGTACCCCTTGCGGGCATCGCCCGCAAGACCGACGATGGGCAGCACGATGGCCGCGCCGAGGATGGTCCCGACGACCGCGAAACTGAAGCGGAACCCGTTGAGGGACGTGCGTTCCTTAAAGTCCTTGGTGAGCTCGGGCGTCAGCGAGCCGTAGGGGATGTTGACGAAACTGTAGGCCGTGTTGAGCAGGCAGAGCGCGAGAATCGCCCAGATCAGCCCGAGTGTCTGATGCCCCTTGATTTCGGGCGCGGTGAAAAAGAGCCACATCGCCAAGAGCAGGGGCAGCGCGCCGAAGAGGAAATAGGGGCGGCGGCGGCCCCAGCGGGAGCGCGTCCGGTCGGAAATATAACCGATGAAGGGGTCGATCACCGCGTCCCAGATTTTGCTGATTAAAATGGCGGCTCCCGCGAGCGCGGGGTCGAGCCCCGCCGTGTCGGTGAGATAGATCAGCGAATAAAAACCCATCGCGGTGAAAAAGAGGTTGCCCCCCAAATCGCCGATCCCAAAGCCCATTTTGACGCCGAAGGGCAGTTTGGCCGTATTTACGGCTGCTTCTTTATTTTTCATGATGATACGTCCTTATACAGTTTTCGAATGCGCGGGCGAGCGCGTCGGTGGTTTCGCGGGCAATCCGTTTGGGGTTTTTGCGGTAGTCGGGCAGCCGCCCGGTGAGGTCGAGGCAATTTCCCGGCACGATCACCGCCTTTTTGCGAATGTCGTTGGGGCGGTCGGTGATGTTGCCGCCCATCAGGCGACAGGCGAGGTCCCGCAGATTGAGCGCGGTCTCGGCGATGCGGGCAAATGAATTCGGGTCGGCCGAAAGATAACCGCCGTCGTAGTAGGACATCAGATCGACGAGTTCCATATGCCGCATCGCGTGCCAGGCCTCGCCGGCGCGGCGGTGCGCGAGGGCGGCTTCCAGCGGGGAAAGGGCTTCGACGGGTTTTTCGGGGTAAATGCGGTTCCAGCCCTCCAGACGCACACGGTAGATCCGCTGGGCTAAGGAGTCGTCTCTGGGGTCAAGCCCCAAGGTATGCTCCGCGATCCCCAGCGCAAACGGCAGAAGCGCCTCCCAACGGCGCTGCCGGTCTTCCGGTCCGGGCGCCGCGCTTTGCGGTTGATAACCAAAGGTGGCGTAATACTCCTCGGCAATTTTTAAAAGGCGGTTTTCGAGGGTCTCGATGCGCGGCAATAAATCGGTTGACGCGGCGTTGATGCCGCAGAGGGCTTCGAGGCGGGAGAGGGCTTTAAGGACTTTTTTTTGATCCCGTATGTCGTATTGATAATGCACCGAGACCGGGAGGATGACGGTTTTTTCGGGGCGGGCGGCTTTTTCAAGTTCGTCCGCGCACCAAAAGCCGATGCGTACCGCGCCCTGCTCGATGCGGGGCAGGGTCTCGCTGTGGTAGGAGATCTGACCCTCGGGGGCGATGCCGAGCGGGGAGTTTCCGTCGCGCAGGACGCTTCGGATGTTTTTGATGCTTGCGGGCTCGGTTTTGACATGATAGACCGGCAGCGCGCCCGCGCGCGGCAGGATATACCGGATGAACGCGCCGCCCCAGAGCGGGACGGCGTAGTCGTGAACCAGCCGAAGGCGGGGCCGCCGGGTGAGCGGCGTCTTCATTTTTTTGGCGAGGCGCGGGAGAAGATATTCGAAGACGTGAAAAAGCAGCTGGGGCTCGTCGCCGTAGGGGTGGCGGAACGCGACGATCAGCCGCGTCTTTTTTTGCCGGAAGTCGCGGAGCGCCCCGAGAACGGTCTCGGGATTTTTGATTTCGATTTTTCGGAAGGAGAGCGCGAGGCGCAGATAGACGGGCATTAAAAAACGGCCGATGAAAACCAGCGGCTCGGAAATTTTCGAAGGCGCAAGCGGCTTTCGCGTGCGCGCTTTGACAATCGGCTTCGCGTCCGGTCCCGTTTTCGACATAAATCCCCCAAAATCGCGGTCGTTTTTACCATCATAACAAAGGTACTCTGGGGTGTCAAGCAATATTCTTTATTGAAAGAATAAACGCTGTCGGCTAATGGGTTTGCGACATCCGTGATGCGGCGACTTTTATCTATAAACGTGAAATATATTCAAAGCGGATTTTATAACCGGAAAGTCAGCCGTTATATAGCAACACTCCGAAATAGGTGACGGTGTTTGCACCGTTGATATAATTGATATTCGCGGCTTCGGCGAGCCCCGCGACCAAAATGCCGAAGCCCTCGACGGACGGGAACAGCAGTTCGGGGAAACGGCAGGGTTCGCCGGGATAGGTACATTTTTCACAGCGGCGGCAGCCCTCGTTCGAGAGCAGTAAAAAACCGGCCGCTTGTTCTTTTACCAGCGCGTAGAGCTTGTCGCAGGTCCGCTTGAACGTCGCGTGTCCGGCGCGCATGCCCTCGAAGTCGAAGGAGTCCTCGAGCGAAAACACCTGATTGAAAACCAGGGCGTTTTGATAGGAGTGGCATTTCGCTTTGCACGCCTCGAACGTGCCGACGGCGGGCGGGCAGGCCCAAGTTGTGCCGTAGTTGCGGCACACATTGCCCTCGCAGAACGTGCGCACCTCCGGCGAAAAGGGGATCCGCGCGGTTGAAATCAAACCGTATTGACTGATGCCGACGGCTATTAATTTTTCAGGTTCGATCCGCATGTATCCTCCCGGGCGGCTGTCTGATCTGTTTTTTATCATACCACAGGCGGGGGAATTTTTCAAAACCCGCAAGAATTATCAATCAAAGCGAGGAAACAGTGGTATAATGGGAAAATGATTCCGTTATATCAGGGACAAGGGGGTACGGGCATGATTGACAAAAAGGCGTGCGGATGGCTGATCGAAAACGGCGATGCGACGACACGCTGCCGGGTGTATAACGAATTACTTTGTCTTGAGGATGAAGCCGTAAAAATCGAAGAAGAACTGCTTGAAAACGACAAGGTGCAATACTGGCTGAAAGCGTTGAAGCCGGAGACGCCTCCGCAGCATTGGTCAATGCATCACGGCTCGTTTGACTTCAATCTTGAAAACGCCATGCTGAAATGCACGCAGTTGGGCCTTCACGCGGGTTTTGAACAAGTGCGGGACGCGGTCGGTTATTATTTTGAATACATCAATAACAACCTGCCGTATCGAAGCGCGCACCCGTCCGCATTCTCAATCAATTTATCTGCGAATTTATTGGCAAACGCGGGGTTTCAAGACGATGTGATCATTGAACTCCTATCGGCGAGGTTGGACGATATGCATCGCTTTGTCAGTCGAAAGAGTTATGATATTTACATCGGCGACGAAGAGAGAAGCAAACTCAAGGGCGTCCCGAAGAACTGGGTCAATTCGAAATTTATCAGACCCGAAATTACTGCTGTGCACGGATTTTGCTATCCACTTATTTATGACATCGTCGGCATGCATAAGCTGTACGAGTTGAAAAATCCGGAGATCGACCGCAGAATCGACGAGATCATCGGCTATATCTCCAATGACGAATTCAACGGCAAAATTCAGAACGGGTACGGAATATTGATTTTCGGCGACAAAAAATATTACGGCATGGGCTGGGATCCGAAATATCCGGGCTGGTCCGATGTACGGGCATATATGGAAAACGGAAACGCCCCGAAGCTCTTGTTCTTTGCCGAATACATTTCCAAGTATCCGACTGTGGCAAAGACGAAGTGGTTCGGCGAATTGCTTGACTACTTAAAAGAATTCAAGACGGAAAACGGAATTTATCTGTTTCCCTCGAAATGGTTGAAGGAACAGACGGGATATGCCGTGCAGGGGAATCATATTTCATTCGGCGAGAGCAGAAGGAAAAAGAATTGGGCCGAAATCGAATCGACGCTTTACATGCAGCTTTTACGAAAAAATATATCATGGACGGAGGAAAGACAGTGAAAATTTTAAAAGACGTGCCGGCGTATAAGTACAAGGAGCCGCTGTTCGAGGGGGTTCGGGTGAGCATGAATTACCTCGGGGAGGAATGGTCGCCGGAATACATCCAGGGAATCGCGGGGGCGGCGTTCCGCGTTGCGACCGGCTGTCCGAGCAGGCCGACCTGCTGTATGCGGATGTGGACGCCCGAACTGGTCAAACTGCTCGGGTATGAATGCGCGGAAGTCCCGTGCTTCGGGCCGAACGGCGAAAAACAGACCGAACAAATGATCGAGGCGGTGAAAGAACAGATCGACGCGGGAAGGCCGGTTTTGGTCTGGCACGCGATGACCAGCGCCGAGTGGGACGTGGTCTGCGGCTGCGACGAGGAGAAAAAACTGTTTTTCGGATGGGGTTCCTATTGGGTCGGCGGAACGGAATACCACGCGGAGCCGTGGGACCGGGCCGAAAAAGCGGTTGAAATCTGTCCTGCGTTCGGCGCGGTCGTAATCGGCAAAAAAGTGCGGGCGTTCGACGCGAAGGCCGCCGAGATCAACGCGCTCAAGGATGCCGTTTCACACGCAAGAACCGTCAAGGATAAGGCCGAGGAGGGCGGCTGGTATTCCTATGAGGGCATCCAGGCGTTTCAAAAGTGGGCGGAGGCGTACGGCAAACCGGGTAAAGATCGCGACCTCGCCGACGCTTACTGCTATGACATCTATCATTCCACCCACGCCGCCGCGCCCGGATTTTTACGGGAGATTTCGGGACATTTCGGTACCAAGACGAAAGAACAGCTTGAAAAAGCCGCCGGGTATATGGAACAAGAGGTCAAGGCGTTTGCCGCCTGCGAGCCGTATCTGGGGTGGAAATCACCCTGGGGCGTCGACGAAGAACGCAGCAAGGCGGTCGCGCCGATTCTGGCCGAGGCCGCCGGATATTATGAAAAAGCGATCGACTGCATCGAAAAAGGGCTTGCGGAGATGTACGAGTAGAGCATATCACCACGATTTGACAACCGGGTTCGGCTCTGATATAATAGCGACATCCTCACATCGGAGGTTTTATGATGAGAATGAATCACACGGCATACACTTTGTCTGTTTCCTATTATTACGGAAACGGACTTGGGTTGTTGCCGGTTTGACATTCGTTTGACCAAAGGCAGCGGCTCAAGGGTTTATCCTTGAGCCGTTTTTGATTTTTAGGAGGGGTTTATGATGGAAAACGAAACGGTATTTGAGATTATCAGGCAGCGGGCGGTGGATATTTTTTCGCAGGAGGGTCTGAAAAAGCGGCTTGAGAGCGGAAAGCCGCTGAAAATCAAGTTCGGCGCGGATCCGTCTCGCCCCGACCTGCATCTGGGGCATACGGTTCCGTTAAGAGAGCTGAAACGGCTTCAAGACGCGGGGCACGAGATCATTTTCGTGATCGGCGATTTTACGGGCATGATCGGCGACCCGTCGGGCAGGAGCAAGACAAGAGTACCGCTCTCGTTCGAGCAGACAAGGCAAAACGGGCGGAGTTATCTTGAGCAGGTCTCAAAGATCCTCGACCCGGAAAAAGCGCGGATCGCCTACAATTCGGAGTGGCTCGGAAAAATGGGCTTTGAGGAGGTCTTAAAACTCGCGGGGAAATATACGCTTGCCCGTATTATGGAGCGAGACGATTTTGCGAAGCGGTACGCGGACAATCAGCCCATCGGCGTCCACGAATTGTTATACCCGCTGATGCAGGGGTATGATTCGGTCGCGCTCAACGCCGACGTCGAGGTCGGCGGCACCGACCAGACCTTCAATCTGCTGGTCGGGCGAGAGCTGCAAAGGGACTACGGGCGGGAGCCGCAGGAGGTCATCACGTTCCCGCTACTGCCCGGTCTGGACGGAGTCGAGAAGATGAGCAAGTCGCTCGATAACTACATCGGCATCGACGAGCCGGCGGAGATCATGTTCGAAAAGTGCATGCGGGTTCCGGACGGGATTTTGGCGGACTATTTCCGCCTGACGACCGACATTGCCGAGGACATGTTTTTGCCGTTGATCGGAAACGACATTCGGCAAGCGCATTTTGCGTATGCCCGGGAGATCGTGCGTCTGTATCACGGGGAGGCGGCCGTCGCGGCCGAACAGCGTTATCTGGCGGTCGCCTCCGGCCAAAATCCGGAACGGATGGAGACGCTTTTTATCACGGAGCGCGAGGTCTCGGTGGTCTCGTTGCTGCGGGCGGCCGGATTCGCCACATCCAACGCGGAGGCCAAGCGGCTGATCGAGGGCAGGGGCATCAAGTTGGACGGCGTTGTCGTGGAGGATATCGACTGCCGGGTGGATTGCGACGCTGTTTTGAGCCGGGGGAAGAACAAGTTTGTGCAAATTCGGTTTGAGAAGGGGTGACGGGTTGAATGGGGGACATGTCCCGCAACTCCCCATAAATGGCTTGCTACAATATTGTGGGATATATCAGACGGGGAGGAAATCGAATGACCTTGAAAGACGCGGTCGCGCACAGGATCGAATCCCTTTGCGGCGAAAGGAAATTGAATCCGAGCAGTTTGGCTTATTTGTGCGGAATGGACAGGTCTACGATTTACAGCATCCTCGGCGTGAAAAGCAAAAGCCCCGAGATCGCAACCGTCAAAAAGATCTGCGACGGCCTGGAGATCACGCTCAAAAAATTTTTCGACAGCCCGGAGTTCGAGGGGCTGGAGCCGGAGATCAAATAAATAAGGCGCGACGGTGAAAATCGGCGCGCCTGAGTTCGTTATCGTTGTCATCCTGAGCGAAGTCGAAGGATCTCGCCATCATGGGGTTTACGGCAGCCCGTGTCCGTTGGCCGTTATCAGTCCGAGATTCCTCGGC
>CAZPLU010000011.1:0-55862 GCA_964587625.1 uncultured Eubacteriales bacterium | reverse complement strand
TGGGGTTTACGGCAGCCCGTGTCCGTTGGCCGTTATCAGTCCGAGATTCCTCGGCTTGCGCTCGGAATGACAGCGATTGTGTCATCCTGAGCGAAGTCGAAGGATCTCGCCATCATGGGGTTTACGGCAGCCCGTGTCCGTTGGCCGTTATCAGTCCGAGATTCCTCGGCGGGCGCACAATGTGCGCCATGCTCGGAATGACAAATCCTTATATATCCTTCGGGAAAATTACAAGTAAGGTGCCCTCACGGACGGAAATTTCGGCAGGGACGCCGCAAAATTCGTTGCTGACGCCCAGGGGACGGGTGTTATATAAGGTCGCGTCGGCTAGCGGGTATTTGAGGCCGCGCTCGAAGACGCCGGCGCAGACGTCGGTATGTGCGAAGACCGAGACGATCCCGCGCGCGGCGGCGGGGAAGGTGATTTTGCCGTTATTATGATAGATGGCCGTATCACCGGTATGGATGACCGCATCGTTGTTATGAATAGCCGCGCCGTTGTTATAAATGGCGGTGATCACCGTGTCGCGGTCAAAAAGGAAACCCGTGCCGCCCCTTTGCGCCAGATCGGCCACGCACTGGATATTGGCCAGCGTATGGTCGAGGCGTCCGCCCGTGCCGCCGTAGATGTGAAACACGCGATAACCCCACCGCCAGCCCTCGCGCAGGGCCGCCGCCATGTCGGTGTCGTCCTTTTCCTTGGGCAGGACGACGGTTTGTACGCCGGAGGGCGGCTTTTTGGGCAGCGAATCAAAATCGCCGACGACCAGATCGGGGGCGAGGCCGTATTGTTCGAGGTAGGCAAAGCCGCCGTCCGCGGCGACGACGAGGTCGCCGGGGGCGGGGACGGGCGGCGGGCCGAAGTGTTCGCCCGCGCCGAAGATGAAGCAAATTGGTTTTGGCATGATGCGACTCCCTACAAAGCGCTCAAAATCAGTCCGACGGGGCAGTGGTCGCTGCCCTTGCAGAGGGCAGAGGGGAGAGGACAGAGGGCAGAGGAGATATAACATCTAAAATCAGTCCGACGGGGCAATGGTCGCTGCCCGTGCAGAGGGCAGAGGGGAGAGGACAGAGGGCAGAAAAGATACGAGAATGAAATTAAGAGAGAAGAGGTACGGTACAACGGTCATATCGGATGCGATCTGAGGCCGTTCTCTACATAACATCTAAAATCAGTCCGACGGGGCAATGGTCGCTGCCCTTGCAGAGGGCAGAGGGGAGAGGACAGAGGGCAGAGGGGATACGAGAGTGAAGAATAAATTGTGAAGGGTAAAGTGTGAAGAGTGAAGGGTGAAGAAAAAAGTGAAAAGTGAAAAATGAAAAGGGCGGTACCGTGCGGTGGGGAATCGGATTCGGAACGGTCATATCGGATGCGATTTGAGACCGTTTTTATACAGCATCCAAAATCAGACCGACGGGGCAGTGGTCGCTGCCCATGATGTCGGCATAGATCACGCTGTCTTTTACGAATGGAACAAGGCGCTCCGAAACCAAAAAATAGTCGATGCGCCAGCCGGTGTTGCGCTCCCGCGCTTTGAACATGTATGACCACCAGGTGTAGGTGCCGGCCTTGTCGGGATAGAGCAGGCGGAAGGTGTCGACGAAGCCGGATTTTAACAACAGCGAAAATTTTTCGCGCTCCTCGTTTGTAAAGCCCGCGCTGCCCATGTTGGGCTTGGGGTGCTTGAGGTCGATCTCCTTGTGCGCGACGTTCAGGTCGCCGCAGACGACCACGGGTTTTTGAGCGTCAAGCGCGGCGAGGTGGGCGCGGAACGCGTCCTCCCACAGCATCCGGTAGGGCAGGCGGGCCAATTCGCTCTGGGAGTTGGGCGAATAGGCGGTGACGAAATAGAACGTGGGAAATTCCAGCGTGATCACGCGGCCCTCGCCCGAGTGTTCGGGGGTGCCGAAATCATAGGCGACCGAGAGCGGCTCGAGGCGTGAAAAAACCGCCGTGCCCGAATAGCCCTTTTTTTCGGCGCTGTTCCAATACGACGTGTAGCCGGCGAATTCGATGTTGGCCTGTTCGCGCCGCATTTTGGTCTCCTGCACGCAGAAGACGTCGGCGTCCGCTGCGGTGAAGAGGTCGGCGAACCCCTTGTTCATCACGGCGCGCAAGCCGTTGACGTTCCACGATACGAATTTCATAGGCGCTCCTTTCGGGTCGGCTGTACTTATTATAACCGATCACAAACGGCGGGGCAATCCCGTTTTACGGCTGATACATCAGCGCCTCCGGTAAGCGGGACAGCCGCGCATATTCGCCCGGATAAACCGAACACGAAGGTCATAAACGGCAAAGCGACAGTCGGAGCGCAATGAACGGCGGGGCAATCCTGTTTTAGGGCTGATACATCAGCGCCTCGGTCAGTTCCGCCAAAAAGTCGACCGGCTCCGCGAAATCGTTCTCAATCCAGGTCTCGATGACGCTGATCAAAACGGCGGAGACCTGCGCGGCGATATAACGGTAAGCGCGGGCGTCGATCTTTTTTTCATCCAGCTTGGAAAGCAGATGATCTTTGGTGATATAGGCGGAGATGGCGGCATTGGCAAACCGGAACAATCCGCGGCGGTAAAAGAGCAAAAGGGCTTCGCGGTTGCCGATGATCACTTCGAAAGCGACGCGTAAAATCTGGCGCACACTCATTTGCCGGAGGTTGATCTTGGACTCCAATTGATAAAACCAGTCGTTCATCAGCCATTTGATCACGTCGTCCTTGGCTTGAAAATGGTTGTAAAAGGTCTTGCGCACGACGTCGGCGCGCCGGCAGATCTCCGTGACGGTGATTTCCTCATAAGGGCGGTCGCGGATTAACGCCAAAAAAGCGTCGGTGATGAGTTTGCGGGTTCTTGCGGCTACGATATTTCCCTGCTCGTGAATCATACTCAATTCCCCCGTTTTGTGTAAGATGCGCGAAAAGGCGCGTTTCGGGTTGATTTTTCCCGAATCCATTCTATAATAAATTTGTTAAATACACAAGTGTGTAAAACGTGAAATGTTATGGAATGGGACGGATCAAACGAATGAAAAATCGACTTTATCTGCTGACCGGCGCAACCGGTCTTTTGGGCGGGAACATCGTCCGGGAACTGGTTGAGAGAGGGGAGCGGGTGCGTGCTTACGTGCTACCGAAGGACAAGGCGATATCCAGCATGCCGGAGGGCGTGGAGATGGTCGAGGGCGACCTTTTGGATCTTGACGCGCTGGACAGGTTTTTCGGATCGGAACAGACGGAGCGCATTGTGATTCACGCCGCGAGCATCGTGACGATGGATCCGAACCCGGACGAAAAAGTGCGCGCCGTCAACGTGGACGGCACGCGCAATATCGTGGAAAAATGCCTGCAATACAAGGTGAAGAAATTGGTCTATATCAGCTCGACCGGCGCGATTCCCGAACTGCCGAGGGGACAAAAAATCCGGGAGATCGATGTCTTTGACCCCGAAAAAGTGATCGGGTATTACGCGAAGACCAAAGCGATGGCCACCGAGCTGGTGGTGCGAGCCGCGCGGGAACGGGATTTGGACGCTTCGGTCATCTTTCCGAGCGGAATTTTCGGACCGAACGATTACGGCTTCGGGATGATTACGGGCTGTTTGAAAATGGCGGCGGAGGGGAAGCTGCCGGTCAGCATCGGCGGCACGTTCAATTCGGTGGACGCGAGGGACCTGGCCGACGGCATCCTCGCCTGCGCCGAAAAAGGCCGCAAAGGCGAGGGCTATATCATGGCAAGCCGCTGTTATACGTTTGAGGAGCTGATCCGTTCGATCAGCGGTGCCGCCGGCATAAAGCCGCCGCGTATTGTTTTGCCGTTGGGGCTGGTCAAACCCTTCGCGGGGATCGGCGCGTTTTATTCCAAGATGCGCAAACAGCCCGCGTGGTTCAGCCGCTACACGGTGTATAACCTGGAGCGCAACAACGATTACGGCGCCGAAAAGGCCGCCGCGGAACTGGGTTTTCATTGCCGCCCGCTCGATGAGACCGTAAAGGACACCATCCGCTGGCTGCGCGAAGAGGGACAGCTCGGACACGCGTCCGGCAAACGGCAGGGCATTTAACGCATCACATCGTCCAACCGGGGGTTGGAAAAAACGGTGATTCTTCCAAAAAACGCGCCATTGTTTTCGGGCGGGGTTTGATTATAATCAAAACGGCGGCAAAAAGATTTACCGCCGGGGCCTACCAAAAAACAGTTGGAGGAATTGCCATGTCCATCAAAATCAATGAGCAGATCGCGTTTTTGCGCAAACAAAAAAATATCACGCAGGAGGAACTGGCGCAGGCGCTCGGGGTGACCAACCAGTCGGTCTCGAAGTGGGAGAGCGGCGCGTGCTGCCCCGACATCGCCCTGCTGCCGGACATCGCGGCCTATTTCGGCGTGACGACCGACGCGCTGCTCGGGTACAAGCCGGCCGATACGCTCGGCGACGTCTGTCTCAAAATCAAGGCGCTGTTTCAGGAATCGCCCGCAAAAGAGAGCTTCGCACTGGCTTATAAGCTCGGATATGTTTTGCACGAGGGTGCGGTGTCGAAGGGGTACAAGTGCTTTGTGCCGTGGGACACCGGGCGGGACCGGATCGCCGAAAACGGATTGGGGCAGTGGGGGTTTTCGGCCTGCAGCGAGCCCGAGGGCGTGTCGGTGATGAAGGGCAACGCCGTTTTGCTTGCGAACGGGAAGATCGAACGGCCCGTTTCGACAGCCGAACTGCGGGACATCCGCGGCGTTTTGCAGACATTTGAAAATAAAGACACGTTAAAGGTGTTTTTCGGGCTTTATGAGCTGACCGCGAAGGACTACGGCGTGTTTGTCGCAACGCAGACACTTTCCGAACAATGCAAATTACCGGTTGATACCGTGGAACGCGCGCTTTGCGAATTGCCGACGGAAATCGGGATCGCGAAAGACGGCGGCGAGGGCATTCGGCTCGAGGGGCGCTGTATGCACATCCCGACCGTGCTGCGGCTGCTGGTGATATAATCAATGTGGTATTTCAATGGGGCGGATGATCTCCGCCCCATCTGCGTCTCTTGCGGTAAAATTTTTAAAAACGCTGTGCGGTGGATTTTCGGGCTGCGGTGTGTTATGATGGGCATATATTCACGATGGGGGATGGGGCGATGAGATACGCCGTTTTGGTTCATCCGGGGCACAGCCGGGTCTATTTCGGGACGGCTTTGAAACTCGCGCTGCCGGAGTTCGAGATCGCGGCGAGGCGGTTTGAAACCGCGTGTGAAACGCCGCGAAATCAAAACATCGGCGGCGTCGAATATCTGGTGTTCGAGACGGCGGGGGAACTGACGGAAAAAGACGTTGAAATCGTCTCGGGGCTGTCGTTCGTCTACGCGGTATTCGCGCTGGAAGAAAAGAACGGAGCGTTACTGCTGCGCCCGATCGCCCGCGCCGACGGGCCCTTTGTCGACGAGGGCATCGGCGGGATGCTGAAATACACCGGCAAGACCAACGAGAGTTTCACACGGATGCTGATCAATATCGCGCGTTTTTCCCAGCCCTGCGAAAAACCGTTGAGAATGCTCGATCCGCTGGCCGGAAAGGGCACGACGCTGTTCGAGGGTCTGGTCAAGGGATATGACGTATACGGTGTCGAAATCGGCGAAAAAGTGACCGCGGAGGCCGTCCGGTTTTTGCAAAAGTTTTTGGAGACCGCCAAATATAAGTTCGAATGCAAATCCGAACGCTTTTCGGGCGCAAACAAGTCATTTTGCGCGCATAAGCATAATTTTATAATCGCCCGCGATAAACAGGAGCAGAAGGACGGCAACAACAAAACGGCGGAATTCATCGCGGGGGACGCGCGGTACGCGGCGCAATATTATAAAAAGAATTTTTTCCATATGCTCGTCGGCGACTTGCCCTACGGCGTGCAGCACGCCAATGTGACCGGAGAAAAGCAATCGGAAACGACCCGAAACCCCGGGCAACTGCTCGAGGTCTGTCTGCCGGGGTGGGCCGAGGTGCTGCGCCCGGGTGGCTGCATGGTATTTTCATGGAATTGCAATGTGCTGCCGCGCGAAAAGATGGTTGAAATTTTCGAAAAGCAAGGGCTGGCCGTTTTGAACGACGGCCCATACGCGCAATTTGGGCACCGGGTCGATCAGGCGATTTTAAGGGACGTGATCGCGGCGAAAAAACGGGAGCGGGATTAAGAGACGGAGGTCGATTTGATCACGCGAAACGGTTTTTCGGCGCGGGGACGGGCGCGGTTTTGCAACAGGCGGCAGACCCGGTCGATCGGAGCGGATTGGCGCTCGATCTCGCGCAGCGCGAGCGCATGCAGTTTTTTCATGTTCGTTTCGCTCGCGTCGTCCATGTTGGCGGCGTCCTCGGGCAGCTGCACCTGAAACCGCGCGTAATTCCCCGAGCCGATGAAGGCGCGCATCTGGTAATTGACCGTCGCGCTCGCGGCGTTCAATAAAATTGCGCTGATCGGAACGGCCCAGTTCAAAATCCCCCAATTTTCGATCTCGGAGCAGGGGCGGTTGTGGGTTTGCAGACCGGTTCCGAGCGAGACCAGCAAAAAATTTTCCTCGCCCGGGAACATGTTGCGCGCCTGCGCGTATGCACACACCGCCGGATTGGAGGCGAACACGCCGCCGTCGGTCAGGCACAATCCCTCCATGCACAGCGGGGGGAAATAGGTCGGCGCGGAGCAGGTCGCCCGAACCACTTTCGACAACAGGGGGTCGTCGACGGGCATCCGGTGGGTTTCGGCGAAAGAGGTCTTGAAAAACCACGGCGTGCCGCTCGCCATATCATAGGCGGTGATCAAAATCTCGGTCAGGGTCTCGTGCAGGCGCGCGCCGCCGAGGTATCGGTCGAGCATTTTGTCCAGTCCGCGCGGGGAATAGATGGGTCGGATCAGCCCGCCGAGGGTGCGTACCGCGCGCAGCGGCGACCGATGGAAAATTTCGCCCCCGTGTTCGAAATAGGCGTCCAGCACCTGTTTGGCCGTGTATTTCGGTTTGTTGCGGCCGGCGGTTTTTATCGACCGGTCCGGTACCGTCAGCGCCGCCGCCAAAATGCCGCCCGTCGAGGTACCCGCGACCAGGTCGAAGAGTTCGCTGACCGGTTTGCCGGTCCGTTTTTCCAGCTCGATTAAAAACGCCGCGGGGATGATGCCCCGGATGCCGCCTCCGTCGATGGACAAGATGGAAACCATATCATTCCGCCTCTCTATGTAGTCCACACAGTTTATGGGATAAAAGGCGGGATGGTGAATCGGCTGGCAACCGCGGGTTGCCTTTTTTGAACCCGGGGGGTGGTGGATTCAAAAGATGCAAACGGATATAATGAAATCAAACATGAGAGAATCGGAGGTAATCATATGACCATCGGGAGCAAAATCGCGGCGCTGCGCGCCAAAGCGGGACTGACGCAGGAGGAAATCGCCGACATCCTGCATGTCTCGCGGCAGGCGGTGCAGAAATGGGAATCGGACACGACGAGGCCGGAGCTGGATAAGCTCGTTGCAATCGCCGGATATTTCAACATCACGCTCGACGGGCTGGTGTGCGCCAAGACCGCCGCCAACAATGACGAGGAACTGCGGTTTAACCGTGAATTTGTGCCGAGTTACGCCGATATGCACCACTGGGAGGTCTATTCGGCCAACCTCCACATCGAGTGTATGCAGATGCGCGACGAGGGTTATGACATCGAGCCCTATAAAAAGCTCGCCAATGAGATCGGCCTGCTGCCGCCGGGGAAAGCCCGCGAGGAGATGGCGGGGATTTTGTTCGGGTTGTTAAAGAGTTGCAAAAAGCGCGAGGGATACGCGTTTGACGAGCCGTCCGATTTGGAGGGCATCCGCGCGCTGTGCGAGGGGAGCGCCGACAAAGCCGTTTCGGTTGATATCAAGGCGTTGAAAGAAAAAATCAGAGGCGCGTGGCTGGGGCGGATCGCGGGCTGCCTGCTCGGAAAACCGCTCGAGGGCATTCGGACAAAAGAACTGATCCCGCTGCTCAAAGAGACCGGCAACTATCCGCTGCGCCGCTATCTCGTCGCGGACGAGATCACCGACGAAATCGCCGCGAAATATACATTCCCGATCCAAAAGCGCTGTTATGCCAAAAATATTCCGAGCGCGCCGTCCGACGACGACACGAATTATACGGTGATGGCGGCTACGCGGCTGGTCGAAAAATACGGGCGGGCGTTTCAGCCGATCGACGTGGCAAAATGCTGGCTTGCAAACCAGCCCAAGGACGCCTACTGCACCGCCGAGCGCGTCGCGTTCGTCAATTTTGTCAACGGCTTTTATCCGCCGGTCTCGGCGGTGGTCAAAAATCCGTTCCGCGAATACATCGGCGCGCAGATCCGGGCGGATTATTTCGGTTATATCTGCCCCGGAGATCCGGTCGAAGCCGCCGATATGGCCTGGCGCGACGCCTCGATCTCGCATGTGAAAAACGGCATTTACGGGGAGATGTTCGTCGCGGCGATGCTCGCGCAGGCGGCGGCGACAGACGATATTCGGGAGATCATCGGCGCGGGGCTGCGGCAGGTTCCCAAGACCTCGCGGCTGTATGACGAAATAAAAAGATTGCTTGCGCTGATCGACGGCGGCGAGAGCGCCGAGGTGTGTTTTGCGTGGATTCACGCCAATTACGACGAGGGCATTTCGTACCACTGGTGCCACACGATTTCCAACGCCCTGATCGTGGTCGCGGCGCTTTGCTTCGGCGGGCTCGATTTCGGAAAGTCGATCTGCCTTGCGGTGCAGACCGGATTCGACACCGACTGCAACGGCGCGACCGTCGGCTCGATCGTCGGAATGGCGGTCGGTGCGGCGGGGATTGGGGAGCACTGGACTTCGGTTTTCAATGAAAAAGCGGACACCTCCATTTTCGGCGTCGGAACGGTCTCGGTCGAGGAGATGGTCGCGCTGACCATAAAGCATTTAAAAAAGTAATATCGGTTTCAGAACGGGGGAATAACGCCGGAAACAGACAATGTCGAATTATGTCGAAATGTTTTTATAAAACTTTTATGAAGAAATGTAAGAAAACCGCCTTCTCGATTGTTTATATAGGTGAAGGGCATATTTCCGCATCACAAAGCCCTTTTACATAATATGACAGGAAATTTGTCATAAAATGTACAAATGAAAAAAATGGGAGATGCAACAAAAATTTATTCAAAAGGGGCGTATCGATTTTATGATGAGTTTCGGGAAGTATCAATACATGACCACGTGCGAAAAATACACGGATTGTCAAGCCGGGGCACACGAGGGTTATGCGATCATCGGGCGGGAGCGTTTCAAACGGGGAGTCCTCCTGCTCTCGGATGTCACCACCTCGCGGGAGGCCGCAGAGGCCATGGTTCAGCTGATGAACAAAAATCAAGTGGATCTGTGTCAGATGCGGGATGTGACGGAGGATATGCTGGCCGCCTCCGGCTCCTGAAGCGGAGTTTCGGATGTGAACTGAAATCATGCGAACCTCCGGTGAAACGGTCGATTTCGATCTTTTGAAAATCAACATAAACCCCGCGCGCTCGGTCGGGCGCGCGGGGTTTTGCGTGAAGACGTTTGAAAATCAACATGAGAATGGGCGGTGATCGGCTCTACGATGCGCTTTGTTTATAATAATTTGGAGTGGGTCTCGATTCCGGAGACGAAACGTCGGTCTCTATCGGCGTTTTATTCTTTTCAAGTTGGCGGCAGTGGCCGCGGATACGCTTTCGGGCGCGCGGAGTTTCGCGTAAAGACGTTTGAAAATCAACATGAGAATGGGCGGTGATCGGCTCTACGATGCGCTTTGTTTATAATAATTTGGAGTGGGTCTCGATTCCGGAGACGAAACGTCGGTCTCTATCGGCGTTTTATTCTTTTCGAGTTGGCGGCAGTGGCCGCGGATACGCTTTCGGGCGCGCGGAGGCGCGGGGGCTTGATGCCCGCGGCTTCAAGCGCGCGCGGCCACGGACCCAAATATGCCTTGATAGCCACGACTTCTTCTTCGGCAAAATCGCCTCTGCGGGCATATCTGCCGAGCCCCTGCGCGGCAAGCGACTGCTGTTTTTCGCGCAGGAGAGCGATGCAGGCGTTTTTATCATATGACAATGTTATTCCCGTCCTTTCCGACTTTGGTCCGATTCAAAACCCGGCATAAACCGAGGATATGCCGCGTTTTTCCGGTCGCGCCGTGATGCGGCGGGAGGCGAATGCGGTTTGGAAAACCGCCGCGGGAGGGTCAAAGATCAAAATCACCCGCCGCCTCGGGCTGATACAGGATTTTTTTGATCTGTATTTTCGAAATGCCGGACGGGACTTCCCACTCGACGGCGCTTCCCTCACGGTATCCGAGAATCGCCGTGCCGATGGGTGAAAAAATGGATATGTTCATTTCATCCAAATCGACCTCGTCGGGGTAGACCAGCGAGACCTCCAAGTCCTCCCCGTCGAGCTGTAAAACGGCTTTTGAGTTCATGGTGATCACATCGGGCGGGATTTGTCCGGACTCGACAACGACGGCACGGTCGAGCTCGTTTTCGAGCTTCTTGACGGCGGCGTCCTTGGATACCTTTATTTCGATCATTTTATCAAGCAGTTTTTCAATTCGCTTTTTATCGAGTTCGGTGACAAAGATTTTCATTGATTTGGCGGCGGACATAGCGGATTCTCCTTCCAGTCATTCGAAACAGTGCTCCATGGTGACGGCGTATATTTAAAATCAGGGGTTCCATAACCCCCGCTTCTTTTTACCGGGCGGACGAAAACTAACCGGAGTACAGTGTAATAAAAGGTGATTTCGTCGGATCCATCCCGGCATTTTGCTGTGTTATTTTTTTGCCGCTCGCGTCATGGAAACCGATTCCATTATACTGCAAAGGCATGATAAAGTCAATTGTAAAAAAAGGTTTCAAAAAAATGCCGCTCGTTCAAAAGAGGCGGATGGATGGGATCGCTCATAGCCGCCGCAAATCGGGCGGTTTGGGGTTGAATTCAAGACACAGTGTATAAAAATGCCGTTCTTTTACAGAACGGCGAAATCTTTATAAAAGTAAAATTAAAACACTACCCGATGAACATCTGGGTCCAGTAATAGCCCTCTTCGAAGAAGCCGACGCCGATTTGGGTGTAGCCGGCGTTCAGGATGTTGGCGCGGTGGCCGCTCGAGTTCATCCAGCCGTCGAAGACGCTGCGCGGGGTCGTATAGCCCATCGCGATGTTTTCGCCCGCGGTCCGATAGGTGATGCCGAAGTTTTTGATCATCGTGAACGGCGTGCCGTAGGTCGGGCTGGTATGCGAAAAGTAGCGCTTGTCGTGCATATCCTGCGATTTATATCGAGCCACTCGCGCCAGCTGCCAGTTGATGGTCAGTTCTTTCAAACCGTGGGCTTTTCGGGTCTGGTTGACCAGCTTGACGACCTCCTGCTCGAAGGCGGTCACGGAGGCGCTGGGGAGCGGGATCGTGATGATCTGGTCGGGGTAGATCAGCGCGGGGTTCGTGATCTGCGGGTTGGCCGCGATGATCTCGCTGACACCCACCTGATACCGGACGGCGATCTTCCACATCGAGTCGCCCTTGACCACCTTATAGGTGGTCGTCTGCGCCGCCGCCGGAAAGACCGATATCATAAACAGCAGAATTGATGCCAAAAGAACCGATAATATCGTTTTGAATTTTTGTTTCAAATTCACACCTGCCTGTCATTTGATTTTAATAATAGGAATTCAGACAAAATTTGCGCGGTTTCGAAATGAAATTTTTGCAAAATTCGTTCGAATGCCGATGTTATTATGCGCAGACCGCGGCGTTCGTTTTGAACAAAAACTTAAAACATCTCCCAAAACGCAAGGGAAACGCTCCGCGTTTTCAAGACGCGCTTTCGCAAGTTATTAAATTTTTTAAAAGCGGCGGATTTGCTTGTTCGCAAAATTCGTGATAAAATAAAAAACATCAGCCGGGTTTCGGATTATTTGATTGTAAGGATTTTTTATGCAAAAAAACGGCCAAATCGACGCGGCGGTCAAGTTCATCGAAAAAAATTTATCGGACGAACTCAACCCCGAAGCCGTCGCGAAAACGCATTTTTTTTCGGTGAGCCAGCTGTACCGGGATTTTTATTCGTATACGGGGCATTCGGTCAAGGAGTATATCCGAAAGCGGCGCATCTCCAACGCCTGCGAGCGGCTGAAGTGCTCGGAACTGCCCCTCGACGTGATCGCCGCCGGGAGCGGATACCAGACCCAGCAGGCCTTTCACAAGCAGTTCAAGGGGCTGGTCGGGCTGACGCCGATCGAATATCGGAAGTCGGACACCTGGTTTTATTTTTACCCCTTTGCCGCAAACGAGGTCAATTTCGCGGTCAAGGTCGGCGCGGAGACGATTCCCGAATGCGCCGTAACCCATTATTACGACTCCCGCCTCTCGGGCATCGAGGATAGGGCGGTCGCCTCGCTCGGCGAAATCAAAGGCCGTGTGTTCGGCCGAAACGGCAAGCAGATCGGAAATCGGTTCTGTTATGAATTGATGACCGAAAAAACGGACGGCGCGGGCAAAATTTCCGAAAAATCCGGTACATACGCGGTTTGCGCGGTGAATTACAACGAGCGGGAAATCGGCGACGGGTGGAATTATTTATACAACGTCTGGCTCTCGTCCAGCATGTTCGAGCAGGCCGAAGAGGGCTATTTTGAGGAATATCTGTTCAAAGACGGAAAGCCGCATAGACTAAAATTATATCTGCCCGTTAAAAAGCGCGGGACAGCGCGGCATATCGCCATTGTACAAGAACCGGAAAAGGCGTTTTTGATCGCGCGGGAGGCGGGGAAAGACGCCGAGCGCAGGGCTTCGGAAAAAGTGATGGGGTTTTTGCAAGAGCGCCACCCGCTGCTGGTCCGAAACGCGCGGCGCTTTTATGTGCGAATATGCATAAGTGCGTACGGGGACTTCTGCGAATGCGGCGTGGAATGCGGCGGCGCGCTTCACTTGTCCGAAAACGGCCGGTTGGAATTGCTGCGGATTCCCGCCGGGACTTATGCCGCGCTGCCCGACGGCTGCTTGGGGGACATTTCCGTGGGTGCGGCGAAGCTCGAGCGGTGGCTGAAAAACAACGGCGTGGCGCATCATAACGAGCCGGTGTTCGCGGTCTATGAGGCGAAAGACGGCAGGTATGACGCGGACAGCGTGGAAATGACGCTTTTTAAGCGCCTGAAAAACAATGAAAATGACAAAAACGGATAACGCGGACAGGTTTCGATATGTTAAAGTAAAAGCGTTCTTGACGGGAGAAGATTGAAGGGAGCGTAAAAACATGGGCGAAGCGGTGAAAAAATTGAATCCTCAAATCCCGGAGGGGTATTCCCCGAAAAAAATGCCGGAGATTTTGAGCATTGCGGAAAAGATTATAAAAACCGTCACGATTGAGGGCGTTGAGTTCACGATCATTGCAAAAAAGTTTCTTCTTGCGGGTTTTGAGGCCCCGATTGATTTGAAAGAAAGCCATTGGCAGGGAATGGACGATGTAAAATCATCATTAAAAACAAACCTTGAAAAAATCGGAAACAAGATCCGGCCCACGCGATTTATCGGCATATGGGAAGCCGACCCTGATGCGGATTACGGCAAGCAAGAGAATCATTCCAGGCGTTTGTATTTTTATGGCATAGAAGTATCGGGCCTCGAAAACATCCCTTCCTCATGCGTCATAAAAGATTTTCCGGAGAGCACATATGCCGTTTTCAAAGAACGAAAACACGGATCGCCGAAATACGACTGGCTAAAAGCGGCCGGATATGAACCCGACAGAAAATTTCAACAGAAGTACGCGCTTGATATGGAAATATTCGATGAAATTGATAACGACGGCGTCGAATGGGATGTTTTGATTCCGTGTAAAAATATAATATAAAGGAGGAATCCAAGTGAGTGAAGCGGTGAAAAAATTCGAACAAAACCCGGCGAGTTATTCCCCGAAAAAAATGCCGGAGATATTACAGATCGCAATAAAAGATCATACACCGACAGCTGTTGATGAATTGCAAATGTATATAACAGACGGCGGAGATCCGCCGAAATCTAATAAAATCGCAGGAATCCGCCGTTTATGGCATGACGACAAAAGCGAAAACTTCCAATTGGAGGGCTGTTTCACTGCGGTCATGAAAGCCGCCGGTGAATCACCTGATTATAATTGCGCGTTGTTTGAAGCTGTCAGCGGCACATTATTCACACAGGTATATAATTTTGAGGGCAACCACGGAATAACCGCTGCTTTCGGCCATAAATTAATGCCTTATATTTGGGGACAAATCGGCTATTCATATCTTTATATTGACCAAGCAACCATAAAAAATAATTACGAGTTGGTTTTAAGAACCATTAAAACGTCGGTTGACAGAGGGATTCCCGTTATATCCGGCGGCATTGGTCATATACAGCAAAAAAACGGTATCATCGAACATCATAAAGAATGGTGTAATATCGGAGGGTATGATGAGAACGATATTCTTTTTGTGAATGCATTTCCCGAGGACCTTCCCGTTGACGAATACGGTTATTGCACCGTGAAAAACGGCTTAAACAAATCCGGCGGACTTTATATCCTGAACAAAAAATTGTACGAAACCGCAATTCCGGAGATTTGCCGCAGAGCGATCATGTCAATTCCCGCTTTTATTTCGCTGCCAAACTACAACGGAATTTCTTTCGGGCAAAAGGCGTACTCCGATTGGGCGGATGGGCTGCTGGACGATAAAAACATGGAAAATCTAAGCGACGACCCGTATCAGGGATTTTTATGGCAGGGGCATCATGCGCCATGGATCAACGCCCTGACCTGCGAGTGCCATATGAGATTCTTCTACGACAGGATCGCCGAACTGAGCGGTCTGCCGGATGCGCCCAAAGTCAAAGCAATCTATATGAAGATGTATGAACAACTGCCCGAGATCCAAAAACTTCACGGCGGGGACTTCTTTGCAACGGTCAGTGTGATTTCCAAACCGGAAGTGAGAAAAGAACTTGCTGTTGTTCTGCGCCGTATGAGTCATCTGCATAATGAATTGTTTGAGGTAATCAATAAAATTAGAACGTGAAGCCGTCTGATGAAGGAGGATATTTGACCATGAGTGAGCCCATTCAAAAAATTGAACAAGTTCCGGAGAGTTATTCCCCGAAATTGAAACCCGAGATTCTCACCCTGGCGCAATGCGCGGTTTTTGCGTCCGACACGGTTGCCGACCCGTTTCACGGCGGCGAACCGCCGTATACGACAAACAAAATAAAGGACTATAAAAAAATCGAGCCCTGGCAGAACTATTTCCTTTGTTCCGCCATCTGTTCCGTCGGATTAAAACTCGGCTCCGGTATCGACGATTTTCATTTTTACGCCAATTTTACCGGCGATAACTTCACCTATCTGTATGCCGCCGAAAAGGGCAACCCGAACCGGGTGCAGTGCGACAGCGGCGTGACCAGCAACTTTTTTGTACCGCAGTTTGTGAAGAAGGCCTACGCCGCTTTCGGATATGACTGCGTCTACCTGTCCAACGCGCAGATCAAAAAGGACTTCCGCGCGGCGATGAACGCGATCAAAGCGTCCGTGGACAAAAATATCCCTGTTCTGGCCTGGGGGATGGGTAATGTCACCTTGTACGACAACAATCGATATGATCGGTATGATCCGCTGCCGGAGGGCTGCCTGATCGGCGGCTACGATGAAAATGACGTGTTATACGTCAACCTCTATACCGGTCCCGAACGCCTGCCGCAGGATTCGCTCGATGAATACGGTTATTCAACCATTACCAATGGGCTTGACACGACATACGGGTTGTTTTTTACGGGCGAGAAAATTGAAAAGCCCGATATGCGCAGGGTTTATCAAAGCGTGATCGATTCCATTCCCTCGTTTTTATCGCTGTATCCTGCGAAAGGATTGGATGACAGAGGAGCGCACGCATTCGGCAAAAAAGCGTTTGAAATCTGGGCGGATACGCTTGAAACCGATTCGTATTTCGAAAATAAAACCGACGGCGAACTCAACGGCGTCTGCTGGGATCTGCACTGCTCCCCCTATTGCTGCGTCTGCACCAGCGCGGCGTATGATTTTTTCAAAAAAGCGGTCGAGCGATACCCCGATCTGGCGATGGCCGTGAAACTGCTGCCGCTTTATAAAAAGATGCAGGATTTCCGGCAGGAAATTTGGGCATTGCAGGGCGGTTTCTTTCCGCCCATGGACAAATTCGGAACGCATGGGTTCCGGGCGCAGATCGCCGAGATCCTGAGAAAGATGGGCGGCGTGTGCGACGAAATCCTGACGGTTTTTGAGGAGGAGTTGAAATGAGCGAAGCAATAAAAAAATTCGATCAAACGCCGGAGGGGTATTCCCCGAAGGAGAGGCCCGCGATTCTGGAACTGGCCGATTCGGCGGCTTTGAAAAACGGCGCGGCGCCCAAAGCCGCGGCTTCCGCGATCGCGGACGAGGAACGCGACGCCGTCCGGATCGTGGAGCTGCCCGCCTGCAAGATGGTGACCTCCGGCCCCGCGAACGGCCCCGACAGCTTTGGGCCGGGCGGGGTGATGGACCGGTTTTGCGAGTGGTTTTCCGCGTTTGATCAAAAGCGTGCCGACCGGTTTTATCCGCGCAACTTTATGTGGAGCCCCGCGGGCGGCGGGTTCCAATGGGGATATGCCGTCGGGGAGGTTCCCGGGGATACCGGCGGATTTGAGGTGATCGATTTTCCCGGCGGGTTATACGCCGTGGCAATCAGCGTCGACGCGGACGGCAAGGATCATGACCGGGTTTATAAAGGGATTCAAGAGTGGGTGCGGAAAAGCGGCTGCTTTGTTTTGGACGAGACGGAAAAGCGGCGCAGTTTGGGGAACATCACATCGCCGCCGGCGGCCAGGGAAGTGATGGGCTATCATCAGATGGATATGTATTTTCCGATTGTGATCAAAACGGAAGAAGAAAAACGGGAATGATCCGAATAAAACGGAACAGGAGACGCAGGTATGAGCGAAGCGTATCAAAAACCCAATCGCCAAAATCCCGAGGGGTATTCCCCGAAGGAGAAGCCGGAGATCATTAAACTGGCCCAAGCGGCCGCGGAGGTGAGGATCGGCGCGGAAATCGTGCCGTACCTATTTAAAAAAGAAATTTTCCGCTTGCCCAAGTCCCTGCTGATCGGCAAAAAGGTGACTTATCCCATCGCAAAGCAGGGCATCAAGGGGGAAGACGCCAACCCGCCGTTAAGCCGTCTGTGGGACGCTTGTAAAACAGACGGCACCTTCGACTATTTGGACGGACAGCGGGAAAACATCTTGTTGGAAGCGCATTTGGGACTTTATTATAACATCAATCAAAACGGAGACGAGAATTTTTCATACCTCGTGGGCACGCTGATGAAGGAGAGCGCAGCCGTACCGGACGGTTTTGTCGGCCGTGAAATACCGTCAACCGAAGTCGCGGTCTGCTGGTATAAATATAAAGACGGGGACGACATCTGGTCGGTCGCCCACGGCACCGTGGAAAAATATATGGCCGAACAGGGGTATGAGGGCGTTCCGGAGACGGGTTGGTGCAGCGAATTATATGCGTTTGCCGACGAGGCATATAAAAAAGAGACCGGATATAACATTCTGGGATATTTGATCGCGTGCCGAAAAAAGGGGGAAGCAAAATGAGCGAAGCCATCAAAAAGTTTGACCAAAATCCCGAGGGGTATTCCCCGAAACTGAAACCGGAGATACTCTCTTTGGCGGAAGATGCGCGGCAGATTGAAAAACCGGTTCAAACCATCAGCTATAAAGGCGCGGAATTTGAGGTTGTCAGGCGTCCTGATGTGATTTGGGTGGGCAGCGTCGATTACGCCGCCAATAACACCGATGAATCCAACAGCGGCGAGACGCTGAAACGCTTTCAAGGGCTTGTTGAAACCGCTCCGATCAAAGAAAAAGTGAATCCCGATTGGAGTGCGGCGCTTTCAATCAACTACACCTGCAGCGACAAGCCGTGCGGAATCATGTTCGCGAATGAGTCCTATACCGATCAGCAAGATGGACGATATGATATTTTCACGCAACCCGGCGGCTTATGGCTTCGCGTAAAGGGCGATGATCCAAATGCCAAAACGCTGCTCGGCAAGGAAAAAGCCCCGTTATATGAATTTTTCGAGCCGTTGAGAAACGCGGCAAAAGAAAACGGCTATGTACAAAATCCCGATGTCCCTGTGGAAATCGAGTATCACTGCCACGCCGAGTATAACACCCCGCCCCATACTTGCTACGCATACATTCCTGTGATTGAATCCCCCGAGGGGTATTCACCGAAACAAAAACCGGAGATTTTGAAGATGATGGAACAAAAATTCGTGTCGGCGTCTGAAAAAGAACAGGACACCGCTTCAGGCGGAGAACCGCCGCGTTTGTCCGATATTCGTCCGTTGCTGGACGGAATGAAAGGACATAATTATGCGCTGCCCGACTGCATCAAATTCATTTTAGAACGTGTGGGCGGACATAAAGACCTCTATTTTTGGAACATCGCCGCTCTTACCGGCGATACCGTCTCGCAGGTCTATCATCACAATCCCGCTGCCGGCCGCGAATACTGCGTATCGGGATATTTGTCGGGACCCGAACATATTGCGCATGTATTCGATGCGTTGGGGTATGACCACGAATATGTCACGGCAAAACAATTTAATACGGATACGGCTTACTATCTGCGAAAAATCGCCGCTTATATCAGCAGCGGCGTTCCGGTTCTCGTCAAAACGAACCTGAACGATATTCCCGCATGGAAAAGCGACGTCGGCACGCACTGTCTGATCGTCGGATATCATCCCGAAAAGAATACGCTTGAATTGCTTGTAAGCGGAACAAAGCCGATCGAATACGAAATGACAGGCGAAAATAAGCTGGATTTGATTTTTATCGGAGAAAAGCGGCGCGAGGTTTCGCGCGAAGAAGTATACCGGAATATCGTTAAAAAAATGGCGTATTGGCTGACTCTCCCGGAGCGCGACGGGCTGTATTTCGGATCGGCGGCTTATCGTGCATGGGC
This sequence comes from uncultured Eubacteriales bacterium, assembly GCA_964587625.1. Taxonomy (GTDB): domain Bacteria; phylum Bacillota; class Clostridia; order Oscillospirales; family JAKOTC01; genus DAOPZJ01. Next base: position 36,826 of record CAZPLU010000011.1, on the reverse strand, counting down.
GGACGACATCGAGCAAGGTCGGTTTGCGGAGGAGGGGCTTCCCCTTTGGGAGAATTACGGCGTCTATGTTTGCAATCTGGCTACGAACGGCGATTTTGCGATGTTCCATTTGCGGGAACTTGCCGAAATGAACCCCCGTTATTCGGATTTATCACATTTGAATGCTGAAATTTTAAAACTGACCCCTACCGAAAAACCGGACGGCAACGGAAAAAATTTATTGTGGATTCAATTGGATGAGCTTGGCGGCGGGATGGATATGGATGCGGTTCGTGAAACAATGCGCGACAAAGAAAAGCGTTCGAAAGTCGCCGCCGCGCTCCGCGATTATGCAAAACGGCTTGATCAGGCGGTCGGGTTATTGTCGGAACAAATACCCGAGGGGTATTCGCCGAAGGAGAAGCCGGAGATTTAAAAATAGCCGAAGAAAACGCAGGGAAAGGCGGAGTGAAGCAGATGTATCAGGTAAAAATTCAAACGGCGGGAGTTATATCGACGGGATTCCGGCGCTGAAATGGGGCGAATGGAAGGACAACTCCTACTGCGGATGCGTGGCCGCGCTGCCGAACGCCGCCGGAATATCGGTCTCGTATGTAGAGGTCATGGGGCTTTCGGGCGTATGCCGGCAAGCCGTTATGCGCGGCGACTGGGACCCGAGCCGTCAGATGCCGCATCCGAGAGGTCGTGGGTTCGAATCCCTTCAGATCCACTAAAACGCCCGAAAAGTCCGATTTTATCGGACTTTTCGGCATTTCTATATAAAAAGTTTTCGTGCGACTCCGGCGTACCCGTATATCCGCAACGGATATGCTTCGTATGCACATTCCGTATTCGTGATAAGCGCGTTTGAAACGGAATTTGACATACGGGATCGCCACCGCGTTTGTCCGGTTTACTTCATTACTCGATTTTACCGTTTTGTATAAGATGGTTGAATGAGCGGTTTTCGGTTGACTTGTGCCGTTCATATTTTATATAATCTATTTATAACATACACAGTTGTGTAATCCGAGACGGACAAAGGATCTTAACTGTTTTCTTTCATAAGGGGGTAGGATGAAATGGGTAAAATTACATATACGGACGGTATCGGGGTTCCGCACAAAAGTTTCGAGGACGAATTTTTAACGCATGAAAAATGCAGCGAATGGTGGTATGCCACCGGGTATTTGGAAGATGAAACTAAAAACTTATTTTCATTCCAATATACGCTTGCAAAGATCAAACTTTGGGGTTTCCAATTCCATATGCTGTTGACCGCGGTGACGGATATAGGCGCACAAAAGCATTATTACGCGCAGTACCAGGACTTTTCGGGGAAAAACATTACCGGTGATTTGAAAGAAACGACCTTCGGCGATTTGGCGAGCATCCGATATTCCCCGAACGAAAACAGCACTTTGGGCGATATGGACTTGTTTATGAAGGCCAAAGAATACGACATAAAGTTAAACATGAGCGCGCAAAAGGCCCCCGTTTGGAATTGCGAGGACGGAAAGTTGCAAATGGGGATTTTAAACGACCCGAAGCAGATCACCTATTACTATTCGCTGACGAATTTATCCGCCGACGGAATTTTGGTGTTGAACGGAGAGAAGCATGCGGTGAAGGGGAAGGCCTGGTTCGACCGGCAGGGCGGAATTTGCACTCTTACAAACCCTTTAACGAATTGGGAGTGGTTTTCGCTTCGGTTTTTTGACGACGAGGAGGTTATGCTGTTTTCTTTCCCGCGAACCGGTTATACCGATGGGACTTACATCAGGCGGGACGGCACATATCAAAGGGTAAATGATTATCGGATACAACCTTTGGATTTTTTTACGGAGCCAAACACCCGATACAAGTTTTCCGATGGCTGGCGGGTCAATATAAAGAACGTAAAAGAAGAAGAATATCTGATCAAACCCATATCCAGCGGCCAATTTAACGTATTCTTTTTCGAGCTTTTAGCCGAGATCGTCAATCAAGAGGGCAGGCGCGTCGGCTATTGCGTCGTGGAATTGCTTCCGGGGGCAAGAAACAAACGGATCAAGCCCCTACTGGCGTTAAAGAAAAAAACCGAGTAAAGGTGCAAACCAACGGAAACCCCGCGTCGTCAGTATTGGAAAGTTTCATTGATTATCGAGCGCGCCCGTTCATCGGTATGAATCGAGTATAGCGATTTAAATAACACGGATTAAACCGGACAGGCCATCGAAAAATCCGCTATTTCGGATGGTAGTGCTCTTTTTCCCAATCGCCCCACCAGACGGGGTCTTTGTCGAGTTGCCCGTTGAGTTTTTCGAGCCAGGCGACATTGGATTTATAGGGGAATACGCCGTGGAAGCCCGTGTTGCCGTCGGTCGTGCCGAACTGGTGGTAGACGAACACCGCCGTCAAAACGATGACCAATCCGGAGACGGAGAGTACCTGCGCCAGTTTCAGATCCTCCACTTTTTGGTTCGCCTGTTTGAGCTTATTTTTTGCCGCGCCCGCGTCGTGCAGCGCCCTGAGCTCGGCTTTACCGGTCTCGAGTTCGCCCGGGGCGGGCGCGAAAGCGCTGTAAATTTCAGCCGTGAGCAGAATGACGGCGCAATACAAGAAGGCCGAGAACCGTTCGAGCAGCATCGAGCGGATGACGAAACTCCAAAACAGGAACGCGTAGGTGACCATATTGACCAGCACCACGCTGCGTTCGTCTTTTTTGTATAATGTATTTTGCAAGCCCAGCGCCAGGGTGCAGAACAGGATCGGGATGATCAGGAAATGCCATCCGAGCGGCTGCATATAGTAGGTGTCGCGGTATTGGGGATAGAGGTAGGTATACCCCAGTTCCAGCAGTTGATTGTAGAAGATGTGAATCAGGCCGAAGGACACCGTGTAGGCGAGCAGAACCCACTTTTTCGGGCGGAGCCAGACGAAGAAATAGATCGGGAGCATCAGTAAAACGGCCTTGTGCATCGTCGCCGCGATTGCAATGATCGCCGCATAGGGGAGGAAGTTCAAAATCCACGCCTTGACCGAGTCCTTCTTTTTATACAGGAACCCGAACGCCCAGAACGCGATGGCCAACGCCAAGCTCTGGCGCATATAGTTGAGCGTCGAATAAAAAAAAGTCAGCGTGACATAGATAAAAGTCGAGATCCAGACATTTTTGGAAAATCGATAGATGAAAACCGCCGCCGACAGCAGCATGAACGCCGCCAAAATCCCATACAGCGCGGTATGGCCGATGCCAAGCTTACCGCAGATGTTTTCGAGCAGCACATACCCGGCTTCCTGGCCCTCTCCGGTGATGGCGAATATGCTGCCGCCCTCGTCCATCCGTCGTTTTTGGAGTTCCAGCAGGTTTGCGTAGCTGTCGTAGTCGAAGCCGATGCCGAATCGGAAATAGGACAGCAGGAACATGTACCCGAATGTGACCGTCAGGTAGACGCCGTTTTTGAGCTTGGTCGGCTTTTTATAGGTAAGCGCGACGCCGAGCCCGACAATCAGGACTAGGTTGATGTAGTAGACGAGCATTTTTCAAACTCCGATACCCTCAGATTGGCCTTGCGGATGATCTCATAGGCCTCGTCGCAGAATTTTTTTGAACGGTCATAAGCATACAGGCCGTTTTGTTCCTGCTCGATGTCGGTCATCTGGGTGTAGCAATAGCCGACGACGTCCGGGCTGGACTGAAGCGCTGCGGTGAGGAAATCGAATCGCTCGGCGACTTCCATGTCCGTTTTGGGGGCGTCGCCGTAGCCCCAGCCGTCGCTGCGTCCGGGCGCCCAGCGCGCCCCGCCGAATTCGCTGACCCAGAACGGCGTTCCGTTTTTACGCTGACGGTCGGTGTAGGTCTCGTAGAGGTCGTCGTAAGTTTTATCACGGTAGCGCCCGTCGTAGACGGCCTTTTTTTGCTCGTAGTCGTGGATGTCGTACAGGTCGGTAATGACATGATAGTTGCCGCTGGTGTCGATGCAGGGGCGGGTGGGGTCATAGGCCTTGGTCGCCAGATAGACGATGCGCAACAGGTCGTCGTCCTGCCGCATGCCGTTTCGATCCCAGGTCTCGTTGAACGGACACCAGCCGATGATCGCCGGATGCGAGAAGTCGCGGCGGATAATCTCGAGCCATTCGGGTAAAAAAATGCCGATGCCTTTTGACGATTGCTCCATGCCCCAGTTGGCGTGCTCGCCCCAGACGAGATAGCCCATCTTGTCGGCCCAGTAGAGCCAGCGCTCCTCGAACACGCGCTGGTGCAGCCGCGCGCCGTTAAAACCGAGCGATTGAGAGAGCGCGATGTCGTGTTTGAGCGCTTCGTCGGACGGGGCGGTATAGACGCCGTCCGGCCAGAAGCCCTGGTCGAGCACCGTGCGCATAAACAGCGGCTTGCCGTTGAGATAAAGGCCTTTTCCGCGAATTTCGACCGTGCGGACGCCGAAATAGCCGTCGGCGGTATCGATCACCTTGCCCGCGCGGACGAGCTCATATTGAATATCATAAAGATCCGGGCTGCCGGGCGCCCAGAGTTTGGGGTTTTCGACCGTGAAATCGAGGCGGGTGACCGCTCCGGCGCAGGGCTGTTCGGCGGCCGCGACGGTTTTTCCGTCCAGAGAAGCCGTGACGCAGGCGAAAAGGTCTTTTTTGCAGCCGTCGACCGAGAGCTCGACGCCGACCGCGCCGTTTTTATAATTTGTGAAGACCCGAACGCCCGCCATATAGGTGTCGGGTAAAAATTCGAGCCAGACGGTCTGCCAGATGCCGGTCGTGCGGGTGTAGTCGCAGCCGCGGGAATGATAGAGTTCGCTCTGTTTGCCGCGCGGCTGGCGATGACTGCGGTTATCGTCGCGCGCGCGCACGACGAGGGTGTTTTCGCCCTCTTTGGCGAGCTTGGTCAGCTCAACCGAAAAAGAGGCATAACCGCCCTTATGCACACCGGCCTTTTCGCCGTTCAGCCAGACCGTGGCCTCGTAGTCAACCGCGCCGAAGTGCAGCAAAATGCGTCCCGAGCGCTCGTCCGCGGAGAGCGTAAAAGTGCGGCGGTACCAGACCGCGTTCATGAAGTCGGTATATCCGACGCCCGAGAGTTTGGACTCGGGGCAGAACGGCACATTGATTTTTTGGCCGTATTTTTTTTCAAGCAGACCCCTTGCCTCGCCGCTGTCGCCGAAGTCGAACTCAAAGTCCCACGCGCCGTTCAGGTTGCGCCAGGCGGGGCGGAAAAACTGGGGTCTGGGATATTCGGTGCGCATGATGTTCATAAAGATACCTCCGGATTGATGATCTTATTTTAGCGAAAGGCGAGGGCGATGTCAAGAGCGGCGCAAGGCGGTTTTCGAATGGCGCGGTTATTACGGCATTAAAAAACGCGGGGATGATTGACTGCGGTAAAGGTGCGTTTTAATGATTTTAGTGAACATTATTTATCGAATTTCGATATAATTTGTATAAATGTTATAAAACTAATTTAAAATAATCGCTTGACATAGGCAATATTGCATGATAGTATCGTAATTAGGAATATATTCAGCAAAAAATCACGCCGTAAAAAGGAGGGGACTACATTGCGCATGATGAAATTCGGGATATTATTTGTTTGTATTTTATTAGGAATTACCGCTTGTGCGAATCCCGCGCCCGGGGTTTCCGGTCAATCTTCTTCAAACGACGAGTTATCGCAGGAGACGACCCAATACGCAACAGGGTATTCGCTGGAACAGATCGGCCTTAAAGCCGTGTTTCCGGAAAAAGTGGAGGCATATCCGTTCGAAAATAATCTGCCGCGGATGTTTACGGAGAGCGGCGTGAGACCGGCCGGGCCGTTTGGGTTGCGAGATCGGTTCAAAGAAAATTACCCCTCATTAGAAGACGATATCATCTATTTCAACGGCGGCTGGTCGATGACGGAGTTAACTTGGCATCAGACGAATGGAATATACTTGCGTATTCCGGCAATGTTATTGCAAGCGTTTAAAAAATCCGACATCGACGGCGGAATGATGGCCCAGTACATCTCCTATACGCGCAACGACCTCTGCGTCGAACTCTCAAAAGAGGAATTGATGAAGTATCTCTGGAGAGAGACCGACGAATATTACATCGTCGACTTTTTGGACGTGTATATCAGCGATTACCGGGTTTTCGCCTGCGAAGCCGCTCTCTATCACCTAGACACGGCGGAATATCAAGACGAAACCCCGATGTATTTGGATTTCAACACCTATCTCGAAAAAATCAACGACGTCCGAAATGAATTAAAAGATAAAATCACGCTCGAATAAAAAATATAAAAAACTTACGCTCTCCCCGCCGGAAGTTGAGGGAGGGCTTTTTGCTTGGTTGTTTGCGCGTGTGAACGCGGGGTGGTGTAAATGCGTTTGACAGTCCCTTGAAATCGGATGTTTTGTTTTTTCATTTCAACAGCGGCGATACGATTGGCATCACACGGCGCAAGGTTGCGTTTTGAGCAGAAATATGCTATAATCCGAACAGAAAAAGATTTTTCGGAAAGGTGTTTTTTGATTATGAAAGTCCTCGTCGAAACCTCCGCGCGCCACATCCACGTCACCCAAGAAGCGCTCGAAGCCCTGTTCGGAAAAGGCCATGAGCTGACCATAAAGAAAAACCTCTCCCAGCCGGGCGAATACGCCTGCGAGGAGCGGCTCGACGTCGTCGGCCCGAAAAACACGATAAAAGGCGTGACGATCCTCGGACCCTGCCGCGCCGCCACGCAAGTCGAGCTGTCGCTGACCGACGCTCGGACCGTCGGAATCGCCGCGCCGGTGCGCGAATCGGGCGACACCGCCGGAACGCCGGGCTGCAAGCTGGTCGGCCCCGCCGGGGAGTATGAGCTTAAAGAGGGTGTGATCGCGGCGAAGCGCCACATCCATCTGAACCCCGCAAACGCCGAAGCGGCCGGGGTTGAAAACAAACAGATCGTCTCGGTCAAAATCGGGACCAAAGACCGTTCCCTGATTCTCGGAGACGTCGTCGTCCGCGTGCGCGACAGTTTTAACGCGTCGATGCACATCGACACCGACGAGGCGAACGCCGCCGGCGCTTCCGGCGAGGTCTGGGGCGAAATTATTACGCTGTAATCAATCAACTTTCGTCAGTCCGAGATTCTTCGGCTTCGTAAATGCATTGCTTCGCTCAGGATGACAAAAACCCCGTACGGCTGCCGTGCGGGGGATATTTTTAAACATGGAAAATTGCGATAAGCGGATCCATTGTGTTTTGAAAAGAAAACCACGGCAATATCCCATTTTACATCAGCGGGGCGCTGTCGTTGGGGAGGGTTTCGGCAATTCGGGCACCCTCGGCGATGGGGATAAATATGTAGACCGTAATCAATGCAAGCACGGCAGCGGCGGTAATAATGCCGATAAAAACCGCAAACCGGTTCGCGGCGCGGTTTCCTTTCGGGATATGCCGGATCACCCGGTTGCGCTGCGCGGCGTATTTGGCGTATGCGGGGATGCCGAAGCCGAGCCAAAACGCCAAAATGATCCCGTAGGTCGCCCAAAGCCACCACGCCATGTTAAAACCGTCTTGATCGATGTATTTGGTTGAATAAACAAGGAAAAACAGGAGCAAAGGTCCGAGCAAGAGCAAAAAGAGGCGCGAAAACGTATCCAGCCAGACCTTAAAAGGCTTGACCTCCACCGAGCGGACAATGCGCTCCTCGGTGTTTTTCAAATCCTCGGCGCGGCTTTTGTTCCAGACGGCGGCGGTCTCTTCCTCGTTCAAATATTCGTCGGTCGATTTGCCGCATTCGGGGCATTCGCAGTAGTAGGCGTCCCGTTTTTGATAGGCCGTTCGGGACTCGTAGACATGCGTCAGTTCGGCCTTGCCCCCGCAGACGGGGCACTCGTTTAAATACACGGACATAGCGGCTCCTTTCAAGCGTCGTTTTATGGATGGGTGGAGGATAAACAGGGTATTTTTTATGTATGACCCGTCACGGTTTTCCCGAGCCGTACAACCCGTGAGAAAAGATATAATCCCGCACCGGGGGCAATAAAAGCCCTTCGGTGGAAAGTCCGAGTTTCAGGCGACGGCGGATCTCGGTGGAACTGATGGGCAACGGCGCAAACGGCATCAATTGCACCGAAAAGCCCAGCGCCTGCAGGTAGTCGGCGTGTTTTTTTAATTCGTCCTGTTCATGGTCGCTCCGGCTTACGCCCACGAAAAAGACATCCTGCGCGATCAGCGGGGCGTATTTCCAACGCTGAACGCTCAAAAATGCATCCGCGCCGGTCAGCAGATATAATTTTTGACCCGGTCGGGCGAGTTCCTTGACCGTCAGGTAGGTGAAGCTGACGCCGCCTCGTTTTAGTTCGAGGTCACTGGTCTCGATTTCGGGATGCCCGTCAAAAGCCAGTTTACACATGGCGAGGCGGTCTGCGCCGGAGGTGTGTTTTCGGCCGATTTTAAACGGAGAGGTCGCCGTCGGCATGACAATCAAACGGTCGAGACCGAGCTGCCCGATCGCTTCGAGCGCGAGCTTGCGGTGGCCCTCGTGGACCGGGTCGAAGCTGCCGCCGAAAATCCCTGTTCCCGACATGTTTATTTGTCCTTTTTTTTGCGGTAGAGCACGAACCGGCGGCCGATGACCTGTACGACTTCGGCATGGGTCTTCTCGGCCAGTTCCGCAGCCGCTTCGGCAGCGGTAATCGGGCCGGTCTCGAGCACGCAGCCCTTGATCAGTTCTCTGGCCTCGAGCGCGTCGTCGGCCTCCTTGACGGTGTTTTCGATAACGCCGCCCTTGCCGATCTGTAAAATGGTCTCGATTGCGTTTGCCGCGGCCCGCAGCCGCGCCCGTTCCTTGGAATTCATTCGGACATTCCTTTCATCTTGTTGCGCCGATTATCTCCATCAGTTTTTTGACGGCGGCGGCGCGGTGGCTGACGCGGTTCTTTTCGGCTTGTGACAGTTCGGAAAAGGTTTTATCAAAACCGGCGGGTTGAAAAATCGGATCGTATCCGAAGCCGCGGGCGCCGCGAGAGCGGTCGGTGATATGCCCTTCGCAGGTTCCTTCGCATTCGGTGATATTGCCGTTTGGTTCGATCAGGCACAGAGCGCAGATAAAACGCGCCGTGCGGTGTTCGGGCGCGATGCCCAGCAATTCATCCAGCACTTTCAATCGGCGCTTGCCGGGTTCGGCATAACGGGCCGAGCGGATGCCGGGTTCGCCGCCGAGCGCTTCGACGCAGAGTCCGCTGTCGTCGGCGATCACGGCTTCGCCGCAGAGGTCAAACAGGGCCTGTGCCTTGATTCGGGCGTTTTCGGCAAAAGTCGCGCCGTCTTCCTCGACGTCGGGCATATTTTCGGGGACGGCGATCTCGATATCATATGATGCGAACAGATCGGCAAATTCCCGCGCCTTGCCCGGGTTGCCGGTGGCAAGATAAATCTTCATAACAGCGCTTCGGCGAACTCGGCGGGGTCGAATTCGCGCAGGTCCTCGATTTTTTCGCCGACGCCGATAAATTTGACCGGGAGGCCGAGTTCGGTGCGGATCGGGATCACGATGCCGCCCTTGGCGGTGCCGTCGAGTTTGGTCAGCACGATGCCGGTGATCTCGTTGGTCTTGGAGAACTCCCGCGCCTGGTTGACGGCGTTTTGGCCGGTCACGCCGTCGAGCACGAGCAGCGTCTCGACGTCGGCGTCGGGCAGGCGGGTCTTCAAAATGCGCCCCATCTTTTCGAGTTCGTCCATCAGGTCTTTTTTGTTGTGCAGGCGGCCCGCGGTGTCGCAGATTAAGAGATCGGCCTCGCGGGCGGTCGCCGCCGTGATCGCGTCAAAAAGCACCGCCGCGGGGTCGCTGCCCTGTTGCTGCTTGACGATTTGCACACCGGCGCGCTGCGTCCAGACCTCGAGCTGCTCGATGGCCGCCGCGCGAAACGTGTCCGCCGCCGCGACGAGGACCTTTTTGCCTTCGGCGTGATATTTGGCCGCCAGTTTGCCGATGGTCGTGGTCTTGCCCGCGCCGTTGACGCCGATGACCATGATCACCGACGGCTTTGTGGACAGTTTCACCGCGTTGTCGCCCGAGAGCATATCGGTGATGATTTCACGCAGCGCCGTCTTGGCTTCTTCGGGCGTCTCCAAACGATACTTGCGCACTTTTTGGCTGAGTTCGTCGGTGATTTTGGCGGCGCAGACCGCGCCGACGTCGGCGGTGATCAGCGCGTCTTCGAGTTCTTCATAGAGGTCGTCATTGATTTGGGTTTTTGCGCCGAAGACCGCCGCGAGTTTTTGCCCGAACGACTCGCGCGTCTTTTTCATATTGGAAAAGAGGCCCATGATTTATACCTTTCGTTAAAAATGTCATTCCGAGCGCAAGCCGAGGAATCTCGGACTGCTGAAAGATTTCGGAAATCAATCCGTCGGTTTGTGGGTGCCGAGATCCTTCGACTTCGCACATCCGTGCTTCGCTCAGGATGACATTAAATCTTAATACCTAACTTCTGCTCGACCTCGGCGATGTTGAGTTCGATGATCTTGGAGATGCCGCCGGTCTGACCCCCCTGCCGCATCGTGACGCCGTAGAGGGTGTTTGCGATCTCCATCGTGCCGCGCCGATGGGTGATGATGATGAACTGGGTCTTGTCGCACATGGCCGCGAGATATTCGGCGAACCGGCGGACATTGACCTCGTCCAACGCCGCTTCGATCTCGTCGAGCAGGCAAAACGGCGACGGTTTGACTTTTAAAATCGCAAAATAGATCGCAATTGCCAAAAATGCCTGCTCACCGCCCGAGAGCTGTTCGAGATTTTTGATGCTCTTGCCCGGGGGCTGCGCTTTGATCTCAATGCCGCAGTCGAGCATATGCTCGGGGTCTTCGAGCAGCAGTTCCGCGCGTCCGCCGCCGAAGAGCTGCGTAAAGACAGAAGAAAACTGCTTGTTGATCTCAAAAAAGGTCTTTTCAAACATCTCGGTCATGGTCGCGTTGAGTTCGGTGATCAAAACCCGCAGTTTCTCGCGGGACTTTTCGATGTCGTCAATTTGCACCTTGAGGTCGTTATACTGCTTGCTGACTTCGGCGTATTCCTGCTCGGCGCCGGTGTTGACGCTGCCGAGAGCGCGGATTTTTTCACGCAGTTTGGAGAGCGTCTTGTTGGCTTCGGCTTGATTTTGGATCGGGACGGCCTTTTTGGCGGCTTCGGAGCGGGTCATTCCGTATTCGTCCATCAGGCGGGCGACGGTGGAATCGAAATCGCGCCGGGCCGCCGTGCGGCGTTCTTGCAAACGGGCCTGTTCGGCGACAAGCGCCTCGCGCCTCGTCATAATCGCCCGTTCGGTGTCGCGCGCTTCCCGCATGCGGCGTTCGGTGGTCTCGCGCAGGGCGATGGCGGCGTTGATCTGTTCGGTAACGGCGTTGACTTTTCCGGTCAGTTCCGAAATCCGGCGCTCGAGCGACGCGATGGTCTGCGCGCCCGTCCGTTCGGCGGATTCAATCGCGTTCTTTTCGCATTCAAGCGCGGCGATCTGTTCGGCTTTGGTCTGTGCGTCATCTCCCGAAGCCGCGATGCTGCTTTCGAGGATGCCGATGTCCTTGCGGTTTTCGGCGATTTTGAGTTTTTTGTCGGCGATTTCGGCGAGCAATGTCTCGCGGCGCGTAAAAAAATCGGTTCTGCCCTCGGACAGGGCGCGGCTCTCGGCGCTCTTTTCGTCGAGGAGTTTTGAAGCCGTCTCAAGCGCGGAATCGGAAAAAGCGAGCGTCTTTTTGTCGGTTTCGAGTTGTTTGGTCAGGTTTTTGATCGCGACTCTGCTGTTGGCGATCAGCTCCGAGAGTTCGTCCTGCTGGCGCTGCGCGGAGGTCAGAGATAAATCGATGCGCACTTTTTCTTCGGATAACCCCGCAATGGTCTCGGCCTGTGCGTCCACCGCCCGTTGGGCGGATGCGATTTCGGGTGCGAGCGCTTCGAAGTCGGCTTTGAGCGCGGCGCATTTCTTTTTTTGTCTTGCGGCGGTCTCGCGCAGGGTCTTGATCTGGTTGCCGCGGGAGAGCGCGCCGCCGCCCTTGCCGAGTGAGCCGCCGGTCAGCGAACCGCCGGAATTGACGACCTGCCCGTCGAGCGTGACGATGCGGTATCGATATCCGTTTGCCTTGGCGGCCGATAACGCGCTGTCAAGGTCTTCGAAGACGGCGGTTCGGCCGAGTAGACGGCGCATGACGCCGCTATATTTGGTATCGTATTGAATCAAGTCCGCGCCGATGCCGACATAGCCGTTCTTGCCCGAGAACTCACGCTCGGGCAACAAATCGCCCGTGACGGCGCTGACCGGCAAAAAGGTGGCGCGCCCGAGATTATTTTGTTTCAAAAAATTGATCGCATACTTGGCCTGTTGCTCGTCGTCGGTAATGATGTGCTGCAAGGCCCCGCCGAGCGCGATTTCAATGGCGGTCGCATACGCTTCCGGCACGTTGACGAGCCGCCCCACAACGCCGCAGACGCTTAACATACGGTTTTCAAGCACCGCTTTGACCGCGCCGCCGTAGCCCTCCATCTGCCGATCCATGTCCTCGAGGGTCTGGGCTTTATGCAGGGCCTGTCCGATTTCGACTTCCAATCGACCGATGTTTTCACGGGTACCGTCCCGCTTGGCGCGCAGGTTTTCGAGTTTTAATACCAGCCCTTCGCGGCTGTTGCGGCATTTGGTGATGTCGGCCGTGATGCGGGCGCTGTCCGAAGCCAAAAACTTGGCCTCTTCGCGGGCTTCGACCAACTGCGGGGTGCGGATATCGAGCGCCTCGCGGTGTTCGGTCAGCCGCTGTTCGGCCTGTTCGATATTGGATTTTAATTGAACCTGCGTAATTTTGAGGTCGTTGACCTTTTGGGACGCACCCTCAATTTCGGTAAAAAGCTCGGTAAAACGCTTTTCCGCGCCGCCGGTCTCGGCGTTCAATGCAGCGAGCGCCGCTTCGGTTTCGGCGATGCCGTTTTCGAAGGTCTTGCATTCGACTTCTTTTTCGGCGATCTGCTTTTTGCTCTCGGTTTTAAATGTGCCGCTGTCGCCGATGGACTGTTTGAGTTGTTTTTGCTGCTCGGTGATGCGGGCGAGGTCGGATTTTCGGTGGACGCTGTCGCCCTTCGCAATCTCGATTTTGGAACGGCAGTCGGAGATTTCGGCGCTGCGGGTATCGGTCTCGCGCCTCAGGGAATCGATTTTCAATATGTAGGTCTGGGAGTCGTTGAAAATATCTTGAATGGCCTGTTCGGCTTTTCGGCTTTCGATTTCGCTCTCGGCGGCCTGCGCCTTGGCGGTCTCCTCGTCGGACTCGCATTTTTTGACGGCGGCCTCGCTCTTTTGAATCGTATTCAGCCAGACGCCGAGTTCGAGCCCGGTCTTTTCGGCGGAGAGCGTCAAATATTCTTTGGCTTTGACGGCCTCGAGGCGCAAGGGCTCGACCCTTGACTCCAAAACGCCCGCGACGTCGGTCAAACGCACCAGATTTAAAGCGGCTTTTTCGAGGTTCTTTTCGGCCTCCTCACGCCTGAAACGGTGTTTGGAGATGCCGGCGGCCTCTTCGAAAATCTCGCGCCGCTCCTCGCTTTTCGCCGAGACGACCTCGGCGATCTTGCCCTGCCCGATCAGCGAATAGCCGTCCCGCCCGAGACCGGTGTCCATGAACATCTCGAGCAAATCCGCAAGGCGGACGGGTTTTTTGTTGATGAGGTATTCGGTCTCGCCGCTGCGGTAGATGCGCCTTGTCACGCAGATCTCATCCTCGTCAAGATCGAGCGATCGGTCGGCGTTGTCGAGATAGAGCGAGACCTCCGCAAGTCCCGAGGCGGGCCGGTCGGCGGTGCCTAAAAAAATGACGTCCTCCATCTTTTTGCCGCGCAGCGCCTTGGAGGAGCGCTCGCCGAACACCCAGCGGATCGCGTCGCTGATGTTGCTCTTGCCGCAGCCGTTCGGCCCGACCACAACGGTCACGCCCCGCCTGAAGCTGAGGCGGGTGCGTTCGGGGAACGACTTGAAGCCGAACATCTCGACGGATTTTAAGAACATGTTTCGGGCGTCCTTTCAAGATGGGAATTGGATGCCAAAGGTCTTTATGCTCACGGGCGGGCAATACGCCCGCCCGTTTTTATGATTATTCGGCCGTCTCCGCCGTCTCTTCGACTTTTTTCTTTGAAGCACGCTTGGGTTTAGGCGCCTCTTCGGCCGGGGTTTCGGGTTTCGCTTCTTCGACCGGGGCCTCGGATTTCGCCTCTTCGACCGGGGTTTCGGGTTTCGCCTCTTCGGCCGGGGTTTCGGGCTTCGCCTCTTCGGCCGGGGTCTCGGGTTTCGCCTCTTCGGCCGGGGTTTCGGGCTTTGCCTCTTCGGCCGGGGTCTCGGGTTTCGCCTCTTCGGCCGGGGTCTCGGGTTTCGCCTCTTCGACCGGGGTCTCGGGTTTCGCTTCAGCCGGCGCTTTTTTCGCGGTCTTTTTGGGCTTTTCATCGGCGATTACGGCGACGACTTCCGTTGCGTGCGCGTCGGGTTCTTCGGTGATCAATGCGCGCATGGACAAGCTGACCTTTTTGGTCACGGGGTTGATATCGATGATCTTGGCATCAACTTCTTCGCCGCTTTTGAGCACATCGGAGGGTTTGGCAATGACGCGGTTGGCGATGTTGGAGATATGAATCAACCCCTCCACACCCGGCACGACCGAGGCAAACGCGCCGTAGGTGACCAAACTCGTGATCGTGACTTTGGCGACGTCGCCGACTTGGTACTGTTCCATCAACTTGGTAAAGGGATCGTCTTCCGGGAATTTGGCGGTCAGCGAAATACGCTTTTTCTCGGGGTCGAGTTCTTTGATCATGACCTTGAGTTCCTGGCCGACGGTCACGACATCCCCGAGGGTTTTAAAGCGGTTCCAGCTGAGTTCGGTGCGGTGCACAAGACCGTCCGGACCGTTGAGGTTGACGAACACGCCGAATTGCGCGATCGAACGCACCTTGCCGACGATGACGTCGCCGACCTTGGCGGTCTCCCAAAACTTTTCGGTCAACTCCCTGCGGTTACCGAATGAGACCTTGCGAATCGAGCCGACGGCGCGCTTTCTTCTGCCGCGCTCATCGATGTCGATGATGATAAACCTGACGGTTTTGCGGAGCAAATCGTCAAGATTGCCCTCTCTGGGAATTCCGGTGTGGGATGCGGGAATAAACACGCGTACGCCTTCGTATGTAGCGATGACGCCGCCGCCGACATTTTCAACCACCATGCCCTCGAGCGCGTCGCCGCTGTCCTTGGCTTCGAGAACCTTGATCCAGTTCTCGTTGGCGTCGACGCGTTTTTTGGACATCATAACCGTGCCGTCGACGTCATTGGTCTTCAGCACCATCAGCATCAGTTCGTCCCCCACCTTGACCAGATCGGAGGTTTTGGCGTTGGGATCGTTGGAGAGTTCGTCGAGCGGGATATAGCCGGCATGTTTGCGGCCGATATCGACGGCGACCTCGCCCGGATAGACACCCGTGACGATACCCTTGATGGTGTCCGATTTGGACAGCCGTTTGAACGACTCCTCCAGTTCGGCTTCGAAGTCGAATTCCTCAGGTTTCTCCGGTTTGGTCTTCTCGACTTCCTCCTGGCCTTGAAGAATCTCTTTATTTTCGTCCATCTTATGAACAACCTCCATAATGTTTTTGACCGGAGTTGACGCCCCTGCGGTGATGCCGATTCGGCGGCAGTCCGGTACCCGCGAGATCTCGTCGGGATTTTCGACGCGCACGGTGTTTGTGACCGCGCTGCAGACCTCAAAGAGCTTCGTGGTATTGGAACTCTCGCGGTCGCCGATTACAAACATCAAATCACAGACCGATGCAACTTCCTTCGCCTCGGTCTGCCGAAGACGAGTCGTATTGCATATTGTATCAAAAATTTTCAAGTTTGTATAGTGCTTTTTGAGAATTTCCACGCACTTTTTCCATTCCGATACCGAAAATGTGGTTTGCACAACGCACCGAATCGTTTTTTCGACAAAATTCGACTTTTCGGCGATCAGCCGTTCCAACTCCCATGTTGTTCCAAATGTATATGTTTCGCACACCGCGTGACCTAAAATTCCGATAACTTCCGGATGGCTTGCGTCCCCGGCCACAAATAAAATATCTTCTTTCGGGATTTGTGAAACCAATTTGTGAATGCGGGCGACACACGGGCAGGTGGCGTCGTAAAACTCTAGTCCCAGCGTTTTTAACCGCTCGACCGTGGTTTGCGGCACGCCGTGGCTGCGGATCAACACGCATTCGCCGGGCATGGCTTGGGACGGGTCGCCGATGACCCGAACGCCTTTTTCCTCGAGTTCGCGCATCAATCCCCTGTTGTGCAGCAGCGGTCCGAGCGTGCAGACCTTTTTACCCTGCTTGAGCAGGCCCTCAAGCATGTCGACGGCGCGGTTGACGCCGAAGCAGGTTCCGGCGTTTTTACAGACGATGATCTCCATAAGCCCTCGATTCTAATCGGATTCGGATTCTCTCAAAGCGGCGATCGCGGCCATGATCGCGTCGGCGCAGGCCTGAAACCGCTGTTTCCCGGTGCCGACGTCGAGCTGTTCGGCGGGGATCGGCTTGCCGATGATGATGCGTGTCGGTCTGAACAACCCCGCCCGTTTAGGATATTCCAGCAGCACGGGCACGACGGGTGCGCCCGCCCGCAGCACGATCATCCCGACGCCCGCCTTTCCCTGTTGAATCTGGCAGTCCTTTTTGTTGCGGGTGCCCTCGGGAAAAATTCCGATCGCACGCCCCTTTTCAAGTAAGCTCCCGATGGTTCTGAATACGCCGACTTCGGGCTTGTCCCGGTCAATCGGCAGTGCGCCGAGCTTTCGGATCAAAAATCCGAGCAGGGGCTTTGTAAAAAGCGAAGATTTGGCGATATAGTTGATGGGACGGGGACTCGCAAATCCCGCCAGCACCGGATCGAGATAACTCAAATGATTGAGGCAGATCACGACCTGCCCCTCTTTCGGGATGTTTTCCACCCCGACCGTTTTTACCCGAAACAGCCAAATTGCGATTCCGCTCAGATTTTTTTGCACCTTGACCTGCCAGGCGACCGAATACAGTTCCCGTTCCGCCTTTTCCAGCGCGCGTTTTTTCAGTCGCTTTTCCTCGGCGAGTTTTCGGTTGACGATGCGCATCAGTAGTTCGAACGACTGCTGTATATCCAAGTTCGTGGTGTCCGCCGTGACGCTGTCGGGCGCGGCTTTTAAAGGCGCGGCTTCCCTGCTGGTGTCGTCGGCGTCCCGTTTTTTCAAATCGGCGAGCACTTCTTCATAAGTCACCTGTTTGCCTTTATCGAGCAGTTCCTGATACCGCCGCTTTGCCCGAATCTCGGGGGTCGCGGTCAAAAATATTTTAATTTTCGCATCAGGCAAAACCACCGTTCCGATATCGCGCCCGTCCATCACGACGTTGTTTTTCGTCGCGACGCCGCGCTGGAAATCCATTAAAAAATCGCGCACCGCCGGAATCGCAGAGACCGCCGAGGCCGCCATCGAGATCAGCGGCGTCCGGATGTTGTCACCGACCGGATCGCCGTCCAATAAAATCATTTGGTTGCCGTCGTCGAGCTTCATTTTGATGTCGATGTTTTTGAGTGAATCGATTACCGACGGCGGATGGTCATAGCTGCCGTTCACCCGCACCGCATGCAGACCGACCGTGCGGTATAATGCGCCGGTGTCGATGTAGATATATTCCAGTTCTTCGGCTAGCCGTCTGGCGAGCGTGCTCTTGCCCGCGCCCGACGGACCGTCAATCGCAATGGATATCGGCATTTTCGCAGCCCCTTTAACGAAGTTTGAAAGATTTATTTTTAACTTCTTCACGAAATTTTATCAGCGATCGCTCTTGCGGCCGCGGCCGCCGTGCAAAACGCGATTTGCAAATTATAACCGCCCGTGTAAGCGTCCAGATCGAGCACCTCTCCCGCAAACCAGAGGTTTTTCACCAGTTTGGACGCCATCGCCGCCGGATCGACCTCGCGCACATCTACACCGCCCGAGGTCACGACCGCCTCGTCGATCGGCCTTGTCCCGGCCACGGTCAGCCGCAGGTCCTTGAGCAGCCGCGCCAGTCCCCTGCGCTGTTCGGCGGTCACCGCGTTGATCTTGGCGTCGCCCGGGATGCCGGATAACTTCACCATCGGCATAATCAGTTTTGACGGCAGCAGCGCCGATAACGAATTTTTAAAATCCCGGTTGGCGTTTTCGGCAAAATCCCGCAAAATCCGCGCGTCCAGCCGTTCTTCATCGAGCGCGGGCTTGAGGTCGAGCGAGAGCTTCACCCTTCCCGCGTCCATTAGCTCCTGCGCGCCGCCCGCTTTTTTCACCGCCTCGTCGCCCAGATGCGCGCTCGCCGACAAAACCAGCGGTCCGCTGACGCCGAAATGGGTGAATAACAATTCGCCCTGTTCCTCATAGACCGGCTTCACGCCCTCGACCAGCAATTTCAACCCGGCGTTTTTAAGGGACAACCCTTGCAAATCGCGGCATAAATCCTCGGCGCATAAAAGCGGTACCAGTGAAGCCCGCAGCGGCGTGACCGTGTGCCCGAGCGCTTTTGCGAAAACATACCCGTCGCCCCGCGAGCCGGTTTTGGGGTAACTCATCCCGCCGGTCGCAATCAAAACGCCGTCGGCAATATAGCCGCCGTCCTCTGTTTTAATTAAAAAGCCATCCCCACGCTTTTCAACCGCCGCCACCCTTGATCGGATGTGTTTGGCATGAGCCAGCGCGTATTGTTCGAGGGCGTTCGCCACGGTGTGGGCGTCGTCGTCCGCGGGGAAAACCCTGCCGCCGCGCTCGGTTTTGAGTTTCACCCCGAGGTCGTTTTCAAAAAAGGAAATGCAATCGGACGGGGAAAACCGGTTCGCCGCGCCGAATAAAAACTTTTTATTGGTGACGACCTTTTCGATGAATTGGCGGACGTCGCAGGCGTTGGTCAGGTTGCAACGACCCTTTCCGGTGATGCGCAGCTTCGCGCCGAGCCGGGCGTTGGGTTCGAACAGCAGCGTCTCTATCCCCGCCGCGCCGAGCCGTCCGGCCGCCATCATCCCGGCGGCGCCCCCGCCAATCACCGCGCAAACCGCCAAATGCCCGACCTCCCCGCCTATATTTTGATTTATTATATCATAAGTTTTCCAATCTAACAAGAAAACCCTATATAAAATCAGGCGAGGCGACTACACCCCGCCGAGCGAACTTATACCCGCGGATTTTTTGTAAAAAAATTGTCATTGTGAGAACGGCCGTTCGCGCTGAACGGCGAAGTCGAAGAATCTCGGACTGCCGAATGTTTTCGGAAACAAGTCCGTCGGCTTGCAGGTGACGAGATCCTTCGACTGCGCGCTTTCGCGCTCCGCTCAGGATGACATTTTAACCCTTTTCCCTTATCTCAACTCTTCTGATTTTTCCGTTGATGGTCTTGGGCAGTTTTTCGACAAACTCGATCACGCGCGGATATTTATACGGCGCGGTCTCGCGCTTGACGTACTCTTGCAATTCCTTGACCAGCGCGTCGCACGGCGCAAAGCCGGGCCGTAACACGACCGTGGCCTTGACCAGCTGACCGCGCACCGGGTCGGGCGTGCCCGTGACGGCGCACTCGAGCACCGCCGGATGGGTCACGAGGACGCTCTCGACCTCGAACGGCCCGATGCGGTAGCCCGACGACTTGATGATGTCGTCGTTGCGGCCGACGTACCAAAAATAGCCGTCCTCGTCGCGC
This sequence comes from uncultured Eubacteriales bacterium, assembly GCA_964587625.1. Classification (GTDB taxonomy): domain Bacteria; phylum Bacillota; class Clostridia; order Oscillospirales; family JAKOTC01; genus DAOPZJ01. The sequence goes on along the minus strand of CAZPLU010000011.1, from coordinate 17,124 downwards.
CAGGCGGTGTCGCCGGTGTGATACCAGCCGCCGTGCATGGCCTCCGCCGTCTTGGATTCGTTGCGGTAATATTCGCGCATCAGGCCCGGCGGATGGGGCTCATATCTGATGACAATTTCGCCGGTCGCGCCGTTGGGGCAGGGGTTGCCCTCCGAATCGATCAGATCGACCCGATATTGCGGAGACGGCTTTCCCATCGAGCCGGGTTTCGGCGCCATGCCTCGGGTGTTGCAGATCACGACGGTGGTTTCGGTTTGACCGAAGCCCTCCATCAGTTTCAATCCGGTCGCCTCATGCCACTTGTTGAATACATCGGGGTTCAACGCCTCGCCCGCGATGGTCGTGTGTTTGAGAGAGGACAGGTCGTATTTTTCCAGCCCCTCGTTGATGAACATCCGAAACATCGTGGGGGGACAGCACAATGTTGTGAGTTTATATTTTCCGACCATCGACAGGATCTCGGCGGGCGAAAATTTGTCCATGTCGTAGGTGAACACCCCGGCCTCCATCAGCCATTGGCCGTAAAGCTTCCCCCAGACCGCCTTGCCCCAGCCGGTGTCCGCGATCGACAGGTGCAGCCCGTCGGGCACGACGCATTGCCAGTGCTTGGCCGTCAGCAGATGCCCGAGCGCGTAGGAATAGTCGTGCAGCACCATTTTGGGATAACCCGACGTCCCCGACGAAAAATACAGCAGCATCGGCTCGTGAACTTTCGTCGCAACCTTTTCAAACGGTTCTTTTGCCGTTTCGACGCCCGCGTCAAAGTCCAGCCAACCGGGGCGCGCGCCGTTCACCATCATCTTGATTTTCAAGGTCGGGCACTCGGGCTCGGCCTGTTCGACCGCCGCGCCGACTTCGCCGTCGGCGGTGCAGATCACGGCTTTCACGCCCGCGCTGTCGACCCGGTATTTCACGTCGTGCGCGGTCATCATATAGGTGGCGGGGATCAGCACCGCGCCGAGCTTATGCAGTGCCAACGCGCAGTACCAGAACTGGTAATGCCGTTTCAGCACGACCATCACCGGGTCGCCCTTTTGAATCCCGAGCGAACGCAGATAATTCGCGGTCTTGTCCGACCACCGCTTCATGTCGCCGAACGTGAACGCGCGTTCCTCTCCGTTTTTGCCGACCCAGAGCATGGCGCGGCGGCCCGGCTCGTGCGCGGCAATGTCGTCCACCACGTCATAGGCGAAATTGAAATTTTCGGGAATCTTAAGTTGATATTCGCATAAAATCCCGTTTTCGTCGTATGTCTCCTCGACATATTTCAAATGGATGTCTCTCATCTCGGATCTCTCCCTTTCAATACGACCGCGAGGAACACGCAATCCGAATCGCCGGCGGCGATCATACCGTGCGGCGTGCCGGAGTCGTAATACACCGAATCGCCCGCGTTCAAAATCTCAAAATGCCCGTCGTGGGCGAATTTCAGCGTACCCGACAACACATAGTCCAGTTCCTGCCCCTCGTGCACGGACATCGCGATCGGCTGATTCTGCGCGGCCTCGGAATACGGTGCTTTGACCAAAAACGGCTCGGCAAATTTATCGCGGAAATTGGCCGCGAGGTGGTTGTATTCAAACCCCTCGCGCCGCTTGATCGGCAAGCCCTTGCCCCCACGCACGACGGTATAGCCCGTCAGGTGCGGATTTTCGCCGGTCAGCAGCTCGATCATGTCCACGCCGAACTTCTCGGCGCACAGATACAAAAACGTGAAGGAAAAATCCCTCGTGCCGCCCTCCAGTTCGGCGTATTGTCCGGCGGTCAGGTTGGTCGCCGCGGCCATCTCGGCGGCGGAAAAGCCGAAGATTTCGCGCAAGGCCTTAATTCGCTCGGCGATCTCGGTCAATTTGTTCTCCATGTGAACGCTCCTTTCTAAATCGAAAAAACAAAAAATCCCGCCCCATCGTAGGGACGAGATTGCTCCCGCGGTACCACCCATATTGCGCAAAATAGCGCCTCTTAACGGCTCAAACAAGCCCCCGGCCCTAACGCGGCCGCCACGCAAACGCCTATGGTAATACTGTCCGTATGCGGCTTTGCCGCAAGCACCGCTTGCGGACAGCATTTGGTTTCGGGTTCGTACTCGGAAGGGATCCGCTGCTGCCGTTTCCACCGTCTCGCACCAACCGACGGCTCTCTGAAAGAAACTGATGGCGCAACCGTTCTTCGTCACAGTATGTAAATGCATTGTAGCATGTGATTTTTTGGCTGTCAAGCAAAAACTTGATTATAATACTACTGCTCAGTGAACAGTTGGAAGATCACAGTGATCAGTTCAATATCGATCAAATTCTTGAGGCGTAAAAATCATCTATATTTAATATATTCTCTTCAGTAACTGCCTTATATACATCTACACTTGTGAATTTCGTTCCATAATATCCGGCTTCTATTAAATGCCATTTTATATTGACAATCGCATCATATAATATTGGATTCGCGTGCACTTTTCGGGCGATTTTTTCACAGTATTCCTCAGTTTTCTCTATTAAGTGTTTATTAAAAAACCAAATATCCACATTCCACAGATCACCTGTTATATCCGTTTCAAAACCAATAAAGTAATGTTTATTTCCATCTTCAATAACCTCTTTTCCCTCAAACCACTTGGGCTGCAAGTTATCAAAAATTTTTTTCATTAACTCATAGATGTTTAGCAATTGAACCTGATCATTTTCAACATAGAGATCTAAATCATTCCATGTCATTAAATCCATTCTATAACTGCCAACCAAATGAGTTCGTCCATATGTTTCAAGCATATCTAGAAGTCCATTATTATAGAGTAATTTGTCAGCTTCAAATTTAATTATATTACTCATAAAGATGCCTCCAAATCAATCTCATTTCGAATTCTGCATTCTCAATTGCGAATTTTGAATTTTCAAAACCCTCCGCTCAAATCATACGGCGTCTCCTGATAAACGGTGTTGACCCAGTTGGCGAAAAACAAATTGGCATGCCCGCGCCAGCGGTTGACGGGCGCTTTGTCGGGGTCGTCGTCGGTAAAATAATTCACAGGGAGATCGATGGGTTTCCCCGCCGCGAGGTCGCGCAGATACTCGCTTTTGAGCGTGTCGGTGTCGTATTCGAGATGGCCGAACACGAACACGTTGCGGCAGCCGGAGGTCGCGGCGATGTCGGCTCCCGCGATGTTCGAGGCCGCCAGCAGCTCGACCTTCTCCTCGGCCAAAATATCCCCGACGGCCACCTCGGTATGGTGCGAATGCGGGACATAAAACGTATCGTTAAACCCGCGCAGCAGCGGGTGTCTCGGTTTCAGCGGATGGCTCTCGAACACGCCGAACCGCTTTTGGCCGAGCGGGTACTTGTTGATGCCGTGCAATAGATAGAGCCCCGCCTGCGCCGCCCAGCAGATATACAAGGTCGAAAAAACGTGCGCCTTGCCCCATTTGACGATGTCGCAGAACTCGTTCCAATAGGCGACCTCCTCGAACGGGAGCGTTTCGACCGGCGCGCCGGTGATGATCAGCATGTCGTAGCAGTTGTCCTTGATCGCGTCGAACGTGGTATAAAACCGCGCGAGATGTTCGACCGGCGTGTTTTTCGGCGTATAGCTGGCCGTTTGCAACAAATCGACTTCGATCTGCAAGGGTGAATTGCCCAGCAGCCGCAGCAGCTGGGTCTCGGTGGCGATCTTGGTCGGCATCAAGTTCATGATCACGGCCCGCAGCGGGCGGATGTCCTGCGCCGAAGCCGTTTCTCGATCCATGACGAAGATATTTTCGTTTTCGAGTATTTCACGCGCGGGCAGGTCGAGCGGAATGCAGATCGGCATAAAAAAATCCTTTCAGAAAAGGTGGAACTATGACCGAATTATAACATAAATACAGCTACATTGCAATGAACCAATACAGGGCTGGCTGTGATCAACCCGCCCTGCTTGATTTTGAATTTTAAATTTTAAGTTACCCCAAGAACCGTTTCAGCGCCGGATATACCGCCATCGCCATGCGCTCGAACCCGAGGTCGTTCGGATGGCAGTTGTCGACCGTGCAGCGGTCGCGCAGCACGGCCCCGAAAACGGTCTCGCCGTCTATGAACTCGACCGTTTGATCGCCATTAGCGACGGCGTTTTCATAGGTTCTTTTGATGATTCCGCGGCGCAGGATGCTCTCGGGGATATTGAGTTCGAAGTCCGGGCGGGATAAAATCAAGATCGGCAATTCGGGATTTTTCGCCCGGATTTGCCTGAAAAACCGCTCGTGGGTCGCTTCGAGCCGCTCGGGCCAGGCGTTGTGGTCGTAATCCAGCACGAACGCGCTCATCCCGAGCCCCGCGATGTAGTCGGCCATGTTCTCCTCACCCAGCGCGTAACCGGAAAAACCGAGGTTTTTGAAATCCGCGTCGAGCAATCCGCAGACCATCGCGGCGTAACTGTTCGCCGGTCTCGAGGCGAACGCGCCCTGCGTGATCGAGGAGCCGTAAAACACCACCGGTCTCGGGATGGCATAAGGTCTCGCCGCGCCGACAAAGGCGTGGTCGTCGACGTACAGCTCAAACTCCGCCACCCCGCAGTAGAGCGGCAGATAAAAGCAGATCTCGTTTTTTTCTCCGTTCAGATTATATTCGAATTCATATGCGTGTTTGCCGAAATCGGGTTTCCAATTCTGGACGAGCCGGCCGTTGACGGCGAGGTCGACGCCGGCGCTGCCCGAAAGCGCCATGTTCGGGAAAACCGATTCCTCGGCGAGCGTCACCCGGACGCTCAGTTTTTTGCTGTCGGTGCAAAAGCGGACCCGGCCGCCGGAGGTGTTCTTGCAAAGTTTTGCCACGCCCAGATTGATCCGGTCTTGCAAATCGGGCGGCAGCCGCCAGAGATTTTTGACGCCCTGCGCGTCAAAACCGTGCAGCGAGACCGGTGTTTTGAAAAGATCGAGTTTTTTCATGCGAATCCCTCCGACTCATATCAATTTTTGCAAACGGGGCAGCGCGTGGACAAAGAACCGCCTGTACGCTTCGCAGCGCTCATTCACGCCGTCGCCGCCGCGCTCCCGCAGACAGCCGTTTTTACAGACCGTATAAAATCCGCATTTTTCGCATTTTTCCGGTACGTTCCGCGAGCGCCTCAGCAGTTCGCTCTTCTCCCTGCGTTCCGACAATGCCGCAAACCCGTCTTTTACGCTCCCGAGCCGGTATTCCTCCGCCACGTAAAAATCGCAGGGATAGACGCTCCCGTCGGCCTCGACGACAAACTGGGGCGCGCACGCGCCGCACATGCCGCAGGTCGGGGCGGGAAGACCCGCCAATACCTGCGCCAAATCGTCGAAATACCGGATAAAAACGTCCTTTCCGCCCGTGAAATCGGCATGCCAAAGATCGAACAATTCACATAAAAAATCCCCGTATGCCTTCGCAGTTAACGGTGATTTCTTTCCGAACGCACCGAGCTGCGGAATATACTGCTGGTATAAATATCCGCGTTTAATATATTCGGTATATATTTCAACAATATTTTCATCGATTTCGGGCGTGACGACCGTCAAAATATTAAACTTTACGCCGTTTTTGCGCAAGATCTCCGCCGCTCGGACCACCCGTTCATAGGTTCCGCTTTTGCCCTGAACACGGTACAGATCATGGGTCTTTTTCACCCCGTCCAACGACAGTCCGACTAAAAAACCGTACTTTTCGAAAAATTTAGCCCATTCACCGTCGATGTTCAGTCCGTTTGTTTGAATTGAATGCAAAAAAACCGTCTCCGGATAATCCCGCTCGATTTCAACCAGCGCGCGGTAAAAATCGAGTCCCGCCAGCGTCGGCTCTCCGCCCTGAAAGATCAAATCGCATCGCGCGGGCGAATACCGCACGGCTTCGCGCACGGTTTCTCTCAGCGTGTCGACCGACATCAGCACCGCCCGGACGGCGCGTCTGTCCGCCGTATCGCGGTAAAAGCAATACGAACAGCGCATGTCGCAGGCGCCGGAAACGGGTTTGATCAGCGCAACCATATTAAAACCGGACGCAGACGCCCTCGCCGCCGGACTTGAACGCCGCGTCGATGATTTTCATCACGCGCAGCATCTCGCCGTGTCTGACCAGCTGTTCGCACTTGCCCTCGACCGCGTCGAGGAAATTGCGGGTGAAGTCGACCACGTCGGTCTGAACGTCGGGCAAAGCCAATTCTTCGACGCTCTCGCGCGGACGCGGCGCCATGGTCTTGGTCGGACCGCCCTCGGTCCAGACCACGCCCTCCTCCCAGACCATTTCGAGGGTTTTGGATTTTTGGATCTTGCCGCCGCAGTTCCAGTCGTCGACGACCATCGTACCGCGGCCGCCCTGTACATGCCAGCGCGGCAGCGGCAAAAAGCAATAAGTATCGATCTCGATCAACGCCGAAAGCCCGTTTTGAAATTTCAACAATAATTTAAAATTGTCGTCGACGTCGAACTTGACCTTGAGCAGATGGCAATAGACCTCGGTCACCGGGGACGGTTCCATCCATAAAATCTGATCCAACAGGTGGATGCCCCAGTCGTAGAGCATGCCGCCGCCGGCCTCCGCCACGCAGCGCCAGTCGCCCGGAATGCCGCGGCAGCCCTGCACGCGGCTCTCGATGTAAAACGGCTTTCCGACCATACCGTTTTCGATCGCGTTTTTAACCGTGATATAATCGCGGTCGAAGCGGCGGTTTTGGTGCGCCGAGAAGATTTTTCCGGTCTTTTCGGCCGCGGCGAGCACTTTTTCAAGCTCGGCGGCGTTCATCATCACGGGCTTTTCGCACAGCACGTGCTTTCCGGCCCCCAGCGCCATCAGCGCGTATTTGCAATGGAAATTGTTCGGGGTCGCAATCACGATAATATCGATATCGGGCCTCGCCAGCAGTTCCTCGGCGCTCTTGCAGGCGATCAGCCCGTCCTTTTCGGCTTTTTCCAACCTCACCGGATTGACGTCGTAGGCGGCGACGGTTTTTGCCCTGCCGGTGTCGGCAAACCGCTGCGGATGCCATCCGCTCCCCATTCCGCCGTATCCGATGATTCCCACCTTGTGCATTGTTCAAATTCCTCCGTTATTTTTTGCCTTTTAAATAATCCCTTATTTGCGCCATACGCTCATAATACACCTGCGGCAGCTCCCCCGACGGCATCGGGCCGACGTTTGTCAAAAAGTTGCCATCCATCGCGCGCACTTGCTCATAGGTCTCCCGCCACCACGCAAAACTCTTGTACGGATGAACCGTATAGCCCCAGCCGCAGTCGTTCAAAAGATGGCACATCTCCCACCAGCCCTCGGGCGCTGTCTTTGGGATTGAGCACTCGGGGGTCGAGAAATCGCCTTTGCCGTGCATGCGCGGATTGATCAGAATTTGGGGCTGCAGGGCGCGGATTTCTTCAATGGTGATCGGGTCGGGGTCGTCTTCCCCGACGCCGCGCCCGTCGAACCAGATGATATCAATTTTGCCGTAGCGTGTCAACAACTCCAATGTCTGCCCGCGTACCAGTTCGATATACGCTTTTTTATGTTCGGGCGGCATTTCGGGGACACGGTCAACCGGCTGCAAATCGAAGTTTTTTAAAATCCGACTTCCGTCAGGGTTTTTATTGCAGTTAAAACTCATATATTCGCGGTTGAAATACCAATCCGGCGGCGAATAATATATGCCGACTTTCAAACCGGTCTTCCGGCAGGCGTCAACATATTCACCGACCAAATCACGCCCGTAAAGCGAATGCGCCGCGCCGAGTTCGCCGTATTTGCTCGGAAACAGCGTGAAACCGTCGTGGTGCTTGGCCGTCAGGACGGCATACTTGAACCCCGCCCCGGCCGCCGCGCCCAAAGACCTTTCGGGTTCGAACTTGTCCGGGTGAAATTTCGAAACGCCTTCCTCATAGTATCGCCTCGGCGTGACCTTTGGATAGCCGGGAAGCGGCGCGTCCCAGACCCAGTCCTCCATCATCCCCCACGACAAATCGGTGTTTCCGAACACCGAGGCGATGCCCCAGTGCAGAAAAAGACCCAGCCCCGCCGTGGGAAACCACTGCGCGCCGGGGTGGGGGTTGCGTTCAAACGGTTTTGAGATCGCAGTCGCGCCGATGACCGCATGCTCGGCGGCCGCCTCTTTTTGTGAAGACAAATTTTACTACCTGCCTTTGAATATTATAGGGAACGGTCTTCGAACCGTGTTCGACAACCGTCTCCGCCGGGCATAGGCCCGCGAAGATATGGTTAAATTCTGCGGATTTAAAAAATAATTATAATGAGGACAACGGAACGGTCAAGACCGTTCCCTACTGTGGTCAGGCCCACCACATGCCGCCGGGTTTGGGCTCGAACGCGATCACCCTGCGTAATAATTCGACCGCTTTTTCCAGCCCCTCGGTGGGCGTCATCAGCGAGTCCTCGTGTTCGATCGACATCACATCATCATATCCGGTCATGCGCAGCGCCGACGCGATGTCGCGCCACACGTCCTCGCCGTGCCCGTAACCGACCGTGCGGAAAATCCAGCTGCGGCTCGGCTCGTCGGAAAAGTGCTTGGTGTCCAGCACGCCGTTGACGCGGGTCGTGCGCGGGTTGACCTTGGTGTCCTTGGCGTGGAAGTGGTAAATCGCCCCTTTGAGCGCATAAATGGCCTCGACGGGGTCCATGCCCTGCCACCACAGATGCGACGGGTCGAAGTTCGCGCCCAATTGCGGGCCGACCCGGTCGCGGATTTTGAGCATCGTCTCGGGGTTGTAGACGCAAAATCCCGGGTGCATCTCGAACGCGATCTTTTCAATTCCGTATTGACCGGCTTCCTTGACCGCGTTTTTCCAATACGGGACCAACACCTCATCCCACTGCCAGTCGAGGATTTTCAAAAAGTCGTCCGGCCACGGGCAGGTGACCCAGTTGGGGTATTTCGCGCCCGCATGGTCGCCGGGGCAGCCCGAGAAGGTGATCACGCGGTCGATATCGAGCTTCTGAGCCAACCGGCACGCCTTGACAAAGTGGTCGTGCGCGGTCGCGGCGGGGGTTTTATCGGGATGCACGGGGTTGCCGTGCGCCGAGAGCGCCGAGATGCCGACGCCGTAGTGCCCGAATACGGCCTTGAACTCGTCCAGCGCCTTTTGGCTTGACAGCAAAATTTCGGGGTCGCAGTGCGCGCGTCCGGGGAAACCGCCGCAGCCGATCTCGACCGTATCGATGCCGATACCCGCGAGATATTTCAGCGTGTCCTCGAGCGGACGGTCGGAAAACAGTACGGTTAAAACGCCTAATTTCATGATTACCATCCTTTTCATATTTGAGCGGAAGTTTTGGTAAATTTGATTTCGGTTTTTGTTAACGCTCAAAATTTTTGTCTGAAGATTTGTTTTCGGATTCCGGCGGCACTTTGCAGTGCCGGCTTCCGGTCGGTTCGGCGGCCCGAACATCGGCGGCGGCCCAGACAGCGGTATTGTGGATCATCTTGCGGATATCTTTGTTGAGATACGTCGGGTTGGTCTCATGGCCGGGCTGGAAATAGACCGCCTTGCCCAGTCCCCGGCGGAACGTGCAGACCGAGCGGAAGACCTCGCCGCCCCGAAACCAGCCCATGGCGACAATCTCGTCGGGCATGGGGATGTCAAAATATTCGCCGTACATCTCCTCTTCCCCGAGTTCGATGTATTCCGGCAGTCCCATGGCGATCGGGTGTGACGGGGATGTGATCCAAAGCCGCTCGAAATCGTCGTCGCGCCAGCGCAGGGAGCAGGTCGTGCCCATCAGCGTTTTAAACGGCTTGGAGTAGTGCGCCGAATGCAACGCGATAAAACCCATTCCGGACAAAACCGCGTCGGTCACGCGCTTGGAGACCCCGTCGGGCACCCTGTCGTGGAAGCGGTGCCCCCACCACAGCAGCACGTCTGTGTCGTCCAAAACTTCTTTGGTCAAACCGCATTCCGGCTCAAATACATTCGCCGTACGCACTTGATCGCCCTTGAAGATCGTCGCGAGTTCGGCGGCGATGCCGTTTTTGTATACCTTTAATACCTCCGGTTGGGTATTGGCCTTGTCGTCCTCGACGAATATCGTCACGTTCATAAATATTCTCCTTGGATATTACTTATTATATTTTCGCTCTTGTACTTCTGCACAGGTTTCACATCTGCTTAAATAGTCCAAAGGCAAAGGTTTGAGTATGGTTGTTAATTCTTCGAATATTGCCTTATTTCGCGAATAAGCATGATTTTTATTAAAAAAATCTTCTGCTAAAATCACCGGGCTATATCCTTGACTGCCACATATACTACAAGTATTGATATACTTTTTTGCCGAAGGATTCCAGTTATTGAGATATAACGAAAAACCTCTCTTAGTGTTTTTGCTATGTGACATCATTCAACTTGTCTACTTAAAATACACCGGCTTGCCGGTCTTGGCGGACTCATACACCGCGTCGAGGCAGCGGGTGACGGCGGCGGCCTGTTCGGGCAGCACCGAGAGTTTGCCCTTGCCGTTGACGGCGTTCATCCAGATCGTCTGCTCGATATCGGCGGGGCTGCCGCCCTGACTGCCCTCGAAAAACGCGACGCCGCCGGTGGAGAAATCGGGTGTCTCGATATACTGGCGGTTGTTTTTGACGCCGTTGATGCGCAGGCCGTCGACCATGTCCGCCCCCGCGCCGGTGCCGCAGAGTTCAACTTTTGCCTCGGCAAGATCGAGCGTATTCAATGCCCAAGTCGCCTCCAAAAAGATCGTCGCGCCGCTCTTCATCACGATAAATCCGAAAGAGGCGTCGTCCGCCGTGAACTGGTTGACGTCCCAGTCGCCAAAGAGGTTCGCGGTCTCGGTGTCGTTGTTGTGCTTGTGATAAGAGGTGCCGACGACATAGTTGACATCCCAGTCCCGCATCAGCCACATACACATGTCGAGCGCGTGGGTGCCGATGTCGATCAGCGCGCCGCCGCCCTGCTCGTATTCGTTCAAAAACACGCCCCAAGTCGGAACGCCGCGACGTCTGACCGAACGCGCTTTGGCAAAATAGATCTCGCCCAGCGTCCCTCTCTCGCATTCGGCTTTCAGATAAGCCGCGTCGGGGCGGTTGCGCTGCTGATAACCGACGGTCAGCAGCTTGTTGTTGGCCTTTGCGGCCTCGACCATTTTCAAGGCCTCTTGATAGTTGATCGCCATCGGCTTTTCACACATGACATGCTTGCCCGCATTCAGCGCGTCGACCGTGATCTTGCTGTGGGAACGATTCGGGGTGCAGACATGCACGACTTCGACGTCCGGATTTGCGAGCAGCTCTTGATAATCGGTACAGACCTTTGCGTTTTTGACGCCGTATTCGGCGGCGGCTTTTTCGGCGCGTTCCTTGACAAGATCGCAAAACGCCGTCATCTCGCACATACCCGTGCGTTTCAATGACGGCATATGTTTGCCGTTGGCGATTCCGCCGCATCCGATGATTGCAACTTTTGTCAGTGACATAATGATTGACCGTCCTTTCACAGAAGTCGTGGGGTTTGGTCCGGTTGATCATGATAAGTTTTTGTTTTCTTTGATTATAAAACCAAACCCCGTGCCTCCGAATTCAATTGTTTTGATTATATCATATCCGTTGTTTATTTCAAGAAAAGATCAATATTTTCCGAGCCGCATCGCCGCCTCGGCGACGGCGGTCATCTCGGCCAGCGACACATTGTTCGGGATCGAGTGGTCGGAGCTGAAGATATAGCCGCCGCTCTCCTTGACGACCGGAATCACCTTTTCCATTTCGGCGATGAACTCCTCCGTCTGCTCGTACTTGACCGCGTTGATGCCGCCGTGCAACACCAATTTATCGCCGTATTTCTTTTTGAGCGCGACCGGATCCATCCCCGCCTTGACCTCGAGCGGGTTTAACGCGTCGACGCCGATCTCGACGAGCTCGGGCACAAACGGGTTGACGTCGCCGCAGGAATGCAAATGCACTTTCAGGTTGTGGGCGTGCGCCCAGTCGCAGGCGCGCTTCTGCACCGGCTTGAGCAGCTCGCGGTAGGTTGAAAGCGAAAAGAACTGGTTGTGCTTATACCCCATGTCGTCGGGCCACTGGATACCGTCGAACTCATACCCCGCGTCGAGCATCATCTCGGTCAGCGCGATGTTCAGGTCGAGTTCGCGGTTGAACATCTCGGCGCACCATTCGGGTTCTTCTACGAGCGCCATCAGCAGCGTCTCCGTGCCGACAAACCACGAATGGGTCACGTCAAAGCCGAACCAGAAGTTGGCGTACCGCCAAAGCCCCCGCTCCATTGCGATTTTATAATTCTCCGCGATTTTTTCCCAGTTAATGCGGTCGCGCGAGGGGGTCATGCGCTCGCGCGCTATCCGCCAGCTGTCGGGGTCGGTGACCTCGAAATGCAAAAACTCCGGCGTCGAGTCCACGCCCTTGATATAGCGCAGCGTCACACCCCATCCGGTGACCTTGGTGAGGTGGGTCTCGGTCTCCTCAATGACTCCGGCGGGAAACCGCGGGGAGTTGTCGCCGCCGAAAAACGCGATGCGGTCAAAACCGAACCGATCCTCCCAGACCGCTTCGGTCAAGCCCTCTTGCCGCCAGCGGTCGAGGGTACCCTGCCAGGGGATGTCGGTCATCGGGATGCGGTCGGCTTCCCTGTGTTCATAACAGCGCAAAAAGCGCTCTCTGCTGGTCATGGCCATGTTGCTGTCCGTCCTTTTTTGTTTTAGCTATTTTGCGGCGTGAGCCGAATTTGATAGCGATATTTTCCGGGTTTGAGCAAATATTTTTCATGCGGTCTGCCGTTCTCACCCCAGCTCAGGTCGCCGCCGACGCCCTGGCTCGCGTAATTGATCTGCAACACCGTCTTGTCGGTCTCGGGCAGTTCGTGCCAGTGATTCGCAAATTCCAGCTCCTCGGCGGTATGGCGCCCGACGTTCAGCTCGAAATTCCGGTCGCAGGTGACCGAAACCCCGTAATCTCCAAACACTTTTGCCGTTCTGACATCGATGGCGTTGCCGCTCTCCTGCGGGTTCAGGTAACGGAAATACATCTCGTCGATCGGCTTCTCCCAGACGCCGAGCAGGCAGCCGGTCACGCGGTCGCAATAGTTGTCGTGCGGGCCCATGCCGAGCCACTTCACACTCTTCAAGCCGCCCGTCAAAACAAATTGCATGCCGACTTTGGGCGGGCACGGGACGTTTTTGTCGAGCGCGGTCTCAAAATCGATCTCGACCGTTCCGTCGCCGTAAAATCGGTAGACCAATTCAATGATGTTGGGTATAAAAGTGGCGGCGCGGGAAAAAACCTCGACCTCGACACAGTCCTTGCCCTGTTTGGCATTTTTGAATCCCGACAGCACAATCGCGCCGCGGCTGTCGCAGGCCCCGCGCCAGCAGGCCAGCGCCGACTGCATCCGCCAGCCGTTCTCATTGTCGGTCGGCGCGCGCCAGAAGATCGGACGCACCGGCGCCGCGAGCAGCTCTCGGCCGTTTACGCGGTAGCTCTCCCACTCGCCCCTGCGCCGCGAAAACCGCGCGGTGAAATTTTGTCCCTCGATATAGAGGTTGCCGTAGGTGCTAACGGCTCGCGGAGCCGCGCTCTTGACAGCAGCCGCTGTAGGTTGTTTACCCGTGACAAATTCATCGCAGGCGACCGCGAATCCGGCCTTTGCCCAGAGCGTGTCATGGCGCAGCACCAATTCGACCCTCGCCTGCAGTTCGCCGTCGACCTTTTTCGGCGGCAGCACCGTGAATTCGGCGGTCTGCCCGGGCGGGCAGTTGACCGCCAACTTTTGCGAGGAGAGCACCGTCTGCTCGAACCCGTTGAATTTGGTATAGGTCACGACGACATCGTATTCGTTGATATCGGTGAACAGCGCGCGGTTTTTGACCGTATATTCGCCGCTGCCCGGCTTTTTGCATGAAAATACCGCGGGACGGTAGCTGTATTTGGCTTGAATCAGCTTCGGCGTAATTCTGCGGTCGGCGGTGATCAGACCGTCCCCGCAAAACTCCGCGTCATTCGGGAAATCGCCGAAGTCGCCGCCGAAGGCCAAAAAGGTCCTGCCGTTTTCGGTCTTCCAAATCGCCTGATCGACAAAATCCCAGATAAAGCCGCCGGCAAATCCCTCGGTGTTATAAAATAAATCGGTGTAGGCGTCGAGATCGCCGCAGGAATTGCCCATCGCGTGGGCATATTCGCACAAAACAACCGGCTTTTGTTCTTTTTTACCCTGCTTGAGCAGTTTGTCGCACTGTTCAAAAGACGAGTACATCGCGGAAACCAAGTCGGAGGACCAAGTCCCCTCTTCGCTCCATCTGCCGCCCTCGTAATGCACAGGCCGCCCGTCGTTTTTCGATTTGAACCGCTTGTACATCTCGTGGATCACGTTTCCGCCGTTGCTCTCGTTGCCGAGCGACCACAAAATCACGCTCGGACGGTTCTTGTCGCGCTGGAACACGGCCTCGACGCGGTCTAACAGCGCCGGCTCCCATTGCCTGTCGTCGCCCGGCACGCGGGTCACATCGGGATACCCCCAGGTGCCGTGGGTCTCCATGTTGGTCTCGTCGATCACATACAGGCCGTATTTGTCGCACAGCTCCAAAAAATACGGGTGGTTGGGATAGTGCGAGGTGCGCACGGCGTTGATGTTGTGCCGCTTCATCATCAGCACGTCGCTCTCCATGATCTCGCGGGGGATGGCCCGTCCGTATGCGGCGTCGAATTCGTGCCGGTTCGCGCCGACGAATTTTAACTGCGCGCCGTTGAGATACAATACGCCCGCGCGGTTTTCGATGCGCCGGAAGCCGACACGCGTCGAGCAGAACTCGCTCCCGTCGTCGGCGGAAATAACAATCGTGTACAGATTCGGCTTTTCGGCGCTCCACGGCCGGATGTTTTCAAGCGTCACCGACAGGTTGAAATCGCCCTCGACCGCCGCCGAAAAAATTTCTTTTTCGCCGTCGTACAGCGCCGCGTGCGAGGCCGTCCCGGTCTTTCCGTACAGCGTCAGATTGCCGTATCCGTTCGACCAGTCGCAGACGGTCCCGAAATCGACGAGCGCCTTTTGCGGTACGGCGTATAAAAACACGTCGCGGAAAATGCCCGACAGCCGCCAGAAGTCCTGGTCCTCGAGCCAGCTGGAGTCGCTGTATTGCATCACCTGCACGGCGATCAGGTTCTCGCCCTCGCGCAAAAACCGCGTGATGTCGAACTCGGCTGCGTTGAACGAGTTTTTGGAAAATCCCGCCTCACGGCCGTTGACCCACAGATAAAAACAGTTGTCCACGCCCGCGAAATGCAAAATCACCTCTTTTCCGTCAAAGCCCTGCGGCAAAAAGAAACGCTTGCGGTAACAAAACACGTTGTTTTTTTGCTCGGGTGCGTACGGCGGCATCACGTCCTCGCCGCTCTCCCACGGATACTGCACATTACAATATTGCGGCACGCCGTACCCCAGCACCTGCGGATTCGAGGGCACCCCGATGCGCCCGAACGGGATCTCACCGTTTTCAAAGCCCGCTTTTACCTCGGCGGGGCTGTCATAAAAAGCGAATTCCCATTCGCCGTTCAAAGACAGATAGCGCCCGCCGCTCCAGCGGCTGCACAAAAGCGCCTCGGCATGCGTCGAACAGCGCGTGAAATCCGACCGGTGCGGCAGCCGGTTGATCGAAAAAACACCGGGGTTTGCCTGCCACTCGGGCAGGCCGTTTTGCGTGTGATGAAAAAGTTCCATATCGTCGCCTCCAATCCGTTCAAATTATACCGACAGACCCCGCCGATGTCAATTGAAACAATCAAACCTGCCGCGTATGTTTCAACAGCGGTTTAATAAAATTCTTGACAGGGAAAGGAAACTTTGATATAATTACCGGGCTATGGGTAAAAAGCCCGTGCATTCCTTGCCCCTGAAACAAATGAATCCAAAAGGATTCGGGGAGAACATTTTGTTCCCCGGGGCCGATTTTTGACCATAAGGAGGTGCAGAAACAGTGGCTAATTATGAGTATGTGCTCGTGATAGACCCTGAGATCGGCGATGAGGCGGTCGCGGCGATGGTGGACAAGTTCAAGACCTTGATCACCGAAAACAGCGAACAGCTCAAGGTTGACGAGTGGGGCAAGCGCCGTCTTGCCTACAAGATCAACTATAAGCCCGAGGGGTATTACGCGCTTTACACATTCACGACCGAGAAGACCGATTTTCCGGCCGAGCTTGAACGTGTCAGCAAAATCACGGAAAACGTCCTGCGCTGGCTGATCGTCAGAAAGGACGTCTGAGCAAAAAAACAAATCCAGACCGGATTGACGCTTCGCGTTTTCCGGAATCAGTGAGAAAGGAAAGGTTATCATGCTGAATACCGTTGTTTTAATGGGGCGGCTCGCCGATAAACCCGAACTGCGCAAGACCCCGAACGATATCTCGGTCACCAGTTTTACAATCGCGATCGACAAGGCCTATGCCAAACCCGGTCAGGAGCGCCAGACCAACTGGATCGACTGTGTGGCCTGGCGTCAGACCGCCGATTTTGTCACGAACTATTTCGACAAGGGCAGTATGATCGCCGTGACCGGCTCGCTGCAGACCCGCACTTATACCGACAAAAACGGGAACAATCGCAAGGCGGTTGAGGTCGTGGTGGACAATGCGTCGTTTTGCGGAAGCAAACGCGAGTCGGGCGTCGCGTCAAACGCGCCCGGAAACGCCCCCGAGGCGGCCGGAAACTTCGGCGCGCCCCAAAGTTTTTCGAACGGCGCCGACAGCGATTTCGAAGAAGTCGGCACCGACGACGATCTCCCGTTCTAACCCAAATACAACCGAGGAGGAAACCATATGGAAAAGTCAGAAAGATCCGGCGGATCTTTTAGAAATCGAAAACAGCATAAAAAGGTCTGTCAGTTCTGCGTCGACAGAGCGGGCGGTATCATCGATTATAAAGATGTTGCAAAGCTCAGAAGATTGCTCTCGGAGCGTTCCAAGATATTGCCCCGCCGCGTGACCGGCACCTGCGCCGTTCACCAGCGCACCCTGACCCAAGCGGTCAAACGCGCGCGCCATTTGGCGCTGCTGCCCTATATGAGCGACTGAGCGGGTGTGAACCCGCGGTCATGACGCGTGTGGAAGCTCATGCGTTTGGGGAAAACTCACCCCGCGGTCATGGCTCGTATATGATTAAGCAAAAAGTCCCCGCTGAA
>CAZPLU010000010.1:0-66717 GCA_964587625.1 uncultured Eubacteriales bacterium | reverse complement strand
CTGCAATTTTCATGCGTTAATTATTCGCTATGAAATTATCATGAATTAATAACAATTTTTCTCGGGGGCTTGACAAATCCCCCGTCTTGTGCTATGGTGAGTGGTGCCAGCATACGCGAGTGTGCAGGAGCCGCCCGTCGCTTTTGCGGCGTCCGTGGATGCTCTTTCCGGTGGCTCTCTCTGCGCCCCCCTCGTGGGGGCGCTTTGCTTTTGTTTGGGCTCGGTGCTTATTCATGCGGGGCACCTGCGCGGGTGCGCCCTTGCCGCCCCCGCCCTGCGCCCTGCGGGGCGGCTCGACCTGCGGGGGTTTGGTTTGGTACGTCCTGCGGGGGTTCTCCCCCCTCCCGTCCCCCCTCCGGGGGGAGCGCCAGCGCCGCGTATGCTTTGGCGGCTGTCGGCGGCATGCCTGTGTCGTGGCCTTTTGATGGTGCCGCGCCGAGCGCGGCGGGGTCAAGGTATTTCGGCTACGCCGAGTTCCGTATAATTGATGTTCCGGCCGCCGTGTCGACAGGTCAGACAAAACGCGGCTTTTGTCTGGTTTTCGGTCTGTATTTACCCTGCGGGGGTTTAAGGACAAAAATCAGACAAAAGCAGCGTTTTGTCTGGCCTGTGGTACGCTCGGTGGTGCCGGATGATTGCCCGTGTCGGCCTATCTATATGCGGCCCACGGGCCGCAGGCCGTCACGGGGGGCGGCCCTCGGGCCGCCTCGGTAGGGATGGGCTACCCGCCCTGCGGGTCGGGGAGCGACAAAACAGGGCAACCCTGCGGGGGGGTTGCCCTGTTTTGTCGCGGCATATATCGCCGCTTGAAATCCTCACTTCTACTTCAAACCCTACAAAACCTCGTGTTTATTTTGTATAGTTTTATATTTTATGAAGAACGGTTTTCTGCCCTTTTTCGCTGTAGGACTTTATTTCGTCAATGCGTCGCTCGGATTCATCGATGCGGCTTTATACGCCGGATACCCGCCGAATACAATCCCCAGTAAAATTGTGACCATGAAAAAAAATCCGATTTTATCGATAGAGATCTCCGGTGAAATTTTAAAATGTTCGGCCAATATGATTGTTGCCGGAATTGCAATTACCAGACCCAAAATAAATCCGATGAGCATCAAAATCACAGATTCGCCCAAAAATTCGGCGACGATGTCTCCCCTGCCGGCGCCGATGGCTTTTTTGATACCGATTTCTCTTTTTCGTTCTTCCGCCGACATCAACATGGTTGTCATAATTCCGATACCGGCCACAAACACGGAGATCATACCCACCGAGGAGAGAATCGTGGTGGTGATTCCGGCGATTTTATTCAAGTTTTCTTTTTGTTTTGCTAAATTTTCTATTTTTAACGGCATGATATCATTCAGACGGCGTGATATCTCGAATTTAGCGTTTTCCGCATCCGCCTCCGCATTTAATCCGACCGCAATCTGTGTATACCCCGTGATGCCGCTAATTCTTGAAAAGGTATATTGGGGAAAAAATATCATACTGGGAATATAGGAGGTGAAATTTTGTAAAATGCCGCCGCCGGTTTTGACAATCCCGACGACTTCAAACTCATAATATTTCGCGCCGATGAGGATGTTCAGCGTCTCCCCCACCGCCGATTGATTCTTAAAAACGGTTTTCTCAAGCGCTTCGTCAATCATACAGACACAGCTGTACGTTTTAAACTCGGCATTATTGAAATATCTCCCCTGCACCGCTTCGACGGAAATCAGTTCTCTTGCCCGTTCGTCGATTGCCCAAGAGATGCATTTCACTTTTTCAAAACCCTTGACGGCTGAAAATGCCATCGTCACCGGTGCGGTTTCCTGTACGGCTTCGGAGTTCGCTGCGGTCCGCGCGACATGTTCCGGGATGATATCGTTGTTTTCATTATAGATCAATAATCCCCCGATGCCGCTCTTTTTTAATTCTCCGTCGATGGCCGCCGCGCCGGAATCTCCGAAAAACGAGAGGAACATGACCGAAAAAACACCGATCATCACGCTGACGATGCATAAAACGCTCCTGGCTTTTTTATTAAAAATATTTCTGCATGACAAGTATATCAGCTTTACTCTCATTTTTATCATATCCTTTCGAAAACTCCGTTTACACTTTTTTCGAAATTCTATTCTTTTACGTTGCAACCGTTTGACAACTTACCGATTTCGGAAACAATTAATCGATCATCTGCCGAAATACCCGATATCAGCTCAATTCCGTCTTCAAACGCCCTTCCCGTTTTCACAATGTTCTTTATCGCGATTCCGTCTTGATTGATAAACACATAATCCTCGGCCTGTGAAAAAACCACGGCTTCATATGGGACAATTACTATATTTTGTTGTGTCGAAGTCACAATGTCCGCTCTGACCAAGGAATTGATCACCAGTGAATCGGTGTCGCCGCTCAGTTCGAGCTTGATATCCACCTTGCCGGAAGTGCCGGCGTCTGTACCGGTCATCGTCGCTCTTGCGGCCACCGATGTGACGACCGCCGTATAATTTTGACCCAGCGCACTTCCGCTGATGACAGCCCTCTGGCCGATTTTAATATCCGACGCATCCCGCTCGTCGACGGTGATTTCGGCGCATATGACAGAACGATCCGACATGGTGACCAAGGGTGAATAAGGATTTGAATATTCCTCGCTCTGAACCGATACTCCGCTGATGATGCAATCATAAGCCGCATAGACAAATTCCGGAACTTTCGCGAGGATTTCATTGACGTCTGTGCCGACTTTTTTAGAAAATTCCAAAATGTTTGCGGTTTCCAACGATTTGCTCTCCTGCGTAATAATCCCCGCAGCCGCCATTTTGGCCGTGAGTTGTGTCGCCTTCAAATCAATTTTTAACAGCGGATCGCCCGCTTTGACCATATCCCCCACTTTGACATAGACCTGTTCAACTTTAACCGGAATATCAAAGTAATATCCCGTCCGTTTTCCCTCTTTCAAATATCCGAGACCAGTTACAAGAATGGCTTTGTCTGTAATCAAGGGTGTAATGCAGTTAACCTTTACATATATCCCTGCGGAAAAATAAAAATACGAAGCGGCAGCAAACGCGAGAATGGCGGCGAGAAGCAGCGCCATCCGTTTCCCCGCTCTCTTTTTCAAAGGCAAAAATATCCCTCCAAAACGGCTTTGTTGTATTGTTACCGCCGTCTTGGAGGAATATGTGAACGGGATTATCTTTATTTCATTTTAGTTTTGTTCCCCGTAAAAAGCCGATTGAAAGGCCCCGTTCAAGGTGGAAGCCGGATAGAGCGTGAAGGTGTCCGGATAATGCCCTTTGATCTGCGCATAACACTTCGCGGGCAAAATACAGCTGTTAAAGCCGAGCTGAATGGCCTCCGCGATCCGCTGGCTCACATTGGAGACAGAACGCAATTCACCCGCCAATCCGACTTCACCGAAAACGATCATATCCTCTTTTAACGCTTTATCGGTCAAGCCGGAGGCGAGCGCCAAACAGACCGCAAGGTCGGAAGCGGGTTCGTCCATGCGAAGACCGCCTACGACGTTCAAATAGGTGTCAAAATCTCCGAAACGCAGTCCGCAGCGTTTTTCAAGCACCGCGATGAGCATACAGCAGCGGTTATAATCGAATCCCGATACCATTCGCCGGGCATTGCCGAAGCCGGCTTGACTGACAAGGGCTTGTACTTCACACAGGATGGGTCTGGAACCCTCGATCAGGCAGCCGACACAACTGCCGCTGACATTGATGGGTCGCCCCGAAAGCAGTTGGGCAGAGGGATTTCGGACCTCCGCAAGCCCGGTATCGAGCATCTCGAACACGCCGATTTCATTGGTGGAGCCGAAACGATTTTTTGCCGTTCGTAAAATCCGATAACTCAAATTCCGTTCTCCCTCGAAATAGAGCACCACGTCGACGATGTGCTCCATGACTTTCGGTCCCGCGATGGCGCCGTCTTTATTGACATGACCGACCAAAAATATCGGAATGCCCGTCGTCTTTGCAATCTTCATCATCACATTGGTGCATTCTCGCACTTGTGTCACACTCCCCATGACCGAGGAGACGCCCGGATGTGACATCGTTTGAATCGAATCGATGATGACAAGCTGGGGTTTTTGGATTTTAATTTGCTCCGCGACTGCAGCGATATCCGTTTCGCCGCAAATGAGCAACCCCTGACAATCCACTTTCAAACGATCTGCGCGCAATTTGATTTGGTGTGCGGATTCCTCGCCGGAGACGTAGAGAATGCTCCCCTCGCCGCCTAAATGAGCGCACATTTGGAGCAAGATGGTGGATTTTCCGATACCCGGATCTCCGCCGACCAAAACCAGCGAGCCGCTGACGATGCCGCCGCCCAAAACGCGGTCAAATTCACGGATTCCGGTGCTTGTCCGTTTTTGAGAATCGGATCGAATCTCGTGAAGGCGCAGCGGTATGACCGCACGGCTCTGTTTACTCACGGATGCGATTGTGGTCTCCCGCAGTTCCTCCGACAGCGTGTTCCACTCGCCGCAGGAGGGACATTTTCCGATCCATTTTGAGGTCTCGTAACCGCATTCCCGACAGACATATACCGACTTTGACTTCATGTTTTTGACCGCCTTCCCATTATGGAACCGCTTCCCGTTTATTTTCATGTTGATTTTCAAGCGGCTTCACTCTAAAACTGCACTTCCGATTCACCGACAATTCGGCCGGCAAAATACGCAAGCGTGCCGTCCGCGATGGCCTGCGCCATTTTTTCCTGGTATTCCCGGGACTTTAACAGCGCCTCCTCATTTGGATTCGATAAGAAACCGCATTCGATTAAAACAGCGGGACTTTTTGCGTTGCTCATCAAATACAGATCATTCCCCGCCGATTTCAACTGCTTTTCATTATCCGTCTGGAATATCCTGATAAATTTACGCACATGTTCCGCCAGGATCTTGCTGTTTGGATGGGTTTTTCCGTAATAAATCATCGTGCCGTGGACATAACCGGCTGTAAAGCTGTTTTGATGTACACTGATAACAACGGCGTCGGGGTTGGCGTTGATGATGGCAAGCCGGTTTTTTAAGTCGCTGGTCTTTTTTTGCCGGATGGAGATGGCATTTTCGGAGTGGATGGAGATGTCCGTGCTCCTTGTCATAAGCACATTTAAACCCGCGCCGGTCAGGATATCACGCAGATACAGCGAGATGGAGAGATTGATTTCTTTTTCAATACCGCCCGTCACGCCGACCGCTCCCCCGTCCACGCCGCCGTGCCCGGGATCGATGATCACATCGATCGTGCTGCGAGAGGCATTGTTCTGGGAGACCGAAATCCGCGCGGCATGATCCGTGATCCCCAATGTCATAAAAATAATCGCCGTCAGCAAAGCCGCCGCCCACCTGAAAGCGTAATTGATTTTGAATCCGTTTCTGTTCATACCCAACTCCGTCTCGCCTGAAAAAGGCGTTTTTAATTGGTTATAAATATGAACGGAACGCTTGCCGTATACCTGCGCGCCTTTTCCCGGTTAGGCACGCAGATTTTTACTTCCCCCCGCTTTTGTTTTGTTTGTCGCCCTTGTAAAGGCCCATCTGCAAAACAGAGATGTTTTTCAATCCGAGATAATAGCTGGCGCCGCCGAAGACAAGGATGGAGAGCGGCAGCAGAATGCCGGCAATGATCGCGTTTTTGACATTGTGATAATCGTAATTCAAAGTGATAAACAGGAACGGCGCATTGATCAAATGATAAATCAACCGAGTGCTTGCGTATTTTACCTCGTCGGCGGCGTTGAGGCAATTCAAAAGCAAGACCGTGTTGAGGACGGCATACGGAATGCCGACCCACGCGGAAATCGCCAACCCACGATAGGGGTTTCTATGCATGCGCTCGAAATAAATCTCGTCGCGGTCGTGTATGCCCACGCTCCACATACCGGTATAAATCATATAGACGAGCAGTGTCAAAACCAGCACGCTCAGCAGGCGCTGATACCATTCGGCGTTAAAAAAGCTGAAAAAGGTGCCGTACATGACGATACACAGCACGATAGCGAACAAGATTCGAAAGAAAAAGCGCACCGCCACCCTTGAAAATGAGTAAAAATTTACGTTTTCGTCCAACCTGATAATCATCCTTTCATGTGGGTTGCCTATACCTTTGTCGCGATGTAAAAAGTTCGCAATGGATCCGCCGAATCGATTTCCAAAAGCGTCAGCCCGGCTTTTTTCAACGCGTTTTTCACCGCTGCGGGGCTGTGCCAATACTCATTGATGCGTTCGTCAAAACGGCTGTATCCCCCGTTTTTTTCGGGGATAAAAAAGTTCAGATCATGTCCGATTTTACGTTTCCCCGTAAGCCGGGACTGCCAGACGCAATAGACATTTTCAAGATCGAAAACCGAGATGTTTTCGGGCAAAACTCTGAAAAACTTTTCCTCGGAAAAGAGGTCGAAAATGAGCAGCCCGTCTCGATTCAGAAACAAAGCCGTTCTTTGAAACGCCGAAACAAGGGCCGCGGTATCGGAGAGATGATTGAAGCCGTCGAGCGCACAGACAACGGCGTCGACCGTGTCGTTGAGATCGAGAACGCGCATATCCTGATGCAAAAGCAGCGCTTTGGGGTAATTCGCCAAGTTGACTTGCGCCCGGGCCAGCATGTTTTCGCTGAGATCGGCTCCGGTGAGGTCATAGCCGCGTTTGACCAGCTCTGCGCTGACTTTTCCGGTGCCGCAGGCAAGATCGAGAACGGTATGGGGACGGCGGTTGTATTTTGCAAAGACGGATTCGTAATAGTCACACAAAGCGGCGTAATCGAAATCCATCAATTCATCGTAAAATCGCGCCAATCCGTCATAGCAGTTCATAATGCCGTCCTTTCGCGGGGTTACACATCCAGGCGGTGTAAATCCGCGTAGGTCTCACGTTTGATGACAATGCGGCTCTCACCGTCTTTGACAAAGACCACGGCGGGTCTCGGGATACGGTTATAGTTGGACGCCATGGTATAATTATACGCGCCCGTCGTCAAAACCGCCATGATGTCGCCCGGTACCGGTATTTGAATCTCCATATCCTTGCCGATCAGGTCGCCCGACTCGCAGCAGCGACCCGCGATCGCGGCGATATAGTCCTTTTTTTCCCCCGCTCTGTTCGCGATCAAAACGGTGTATTTCGAGCCGTAGAGCGCGTAACGGGGGTTATCGGTCATGCCGCCGTCGATGGCGATATAGTTGCGCACACCCGCAATCTCCTTGACGCTTCCGACCGTATACAGCGTCGTTCCGGCTTCGCCGACGATGCTGCGGCCCGGTTCGACCGAGAGTTCGGGCAGTTCGAGTTGCAATTTTGCGCATTCGTCCGCGACCGTTTCGGAGATCATTTTGATGGTTTTTTCAAGCGGCATCGGGTTGTCTGAATCGGTATATCTGACGCCGAATCCGCCGCCGAGCGACAGGTGTCTGAGCGTTTTGCCCGTGTTTTCTTTGACGGTTTTGAGGAAACGCAGCATGACACGCGCCGTCTCCATAAACGGCTGCGCATCGAAAATTTGCGAGCCGATGTGTGCGTGCAGCCCGACGAGTTCAAGATGCGCGTAATTCGAGCAGAGGCGGCGTATGGCCTCGATCGCCTCTCCGTTTTCGAGCGCAAGGCCGAATTTTGAATCGATCTGGCCTGTTTTGACATATTCGTGGGTGTGCGCTTCAATGCCGGGTTTTATGCGGAATGAGACCCTTGTGAGCTTGTTGAGCGTGACGCTGATCTCCTCGACGCGCTCGAGCTCGGTGAGATTGTCGATGATAATCATGCCGACGCCGGAGTTGATTGCGAGTGTCAGTTCCTCCCGCGTTTTATTGTTGCCGTGGAAAAACGCCCGTTCGGCCGGGAAGTCCGCCGCAAGCGCGGTTGCGAGTTCGCCGCCCGAGACCACGTCGGCGCAGATGCCCTCGCGTTCGCAGATGCGGTACATCTCTTTGCAGGCAAAGGCCTTGCTGGCGTAGCAAATGACGGCTTTACCCGGATAATATTTCGCAAAATGATCTTTATAAGCCCTGATCGCCGAGAGAATCTTATCCTCTTCCATAACATAGAGCGGGGTTTGATATTGTTTGGCGAGCGTTGGAGCGGCTATGCCCCCGAGCGTCAGCTCTCCGGATTGATTGATTGTGATGTCCATGAATACGGTGATCCTTTCACAAATAGTTACTTGCCTTCCTGTATTTGATATAAGACGATACCGAAATAGGTGACGGTGTTGGCGCCGTTTATGTATTTAAACCCGTTGGGCTCGGCCATTTTTGCGACAAACATACCGCACGATTCCATCGACGGGATCATTTTTTCGGGGAACTTGCAGGGCGCTTCGGGATAGGTGCATTTTTCGCAGATCGAGCAGCTGCCCGCGCCGAACAACAGATATTTTTCGCCGGTCCCGCGCAGTTTCCGATCGATTGAACTGACGATTTCGGTGAATTTTTCGCCGATTTTCTGCATACCCTCAAAATCGTAAGAGTCCTCGATATTACCGACATAATTGAACATGACCGCGCGTGAAAAGGCCGCGATTTTTTCTTTCCATTCGGCGATGGAACCGATGCCCGGAGGGCAGCCCCAGGTCTTGCCGTATCTGCCGCAGGCGTTGACTTCGCAGTTTTTACGTACTTCGTCTTCGATGGCGATGGAATCGACCGGAATTTCGGAAATCTGATTCAATCCGTATGGGCTCAGCAATTCGCTGATCTTTTCGAAATTCATAATGACCTCTTTTATTTCAAAATGATTTTATGGAAGACCTTTTTGCCCTTTTTGACGATCACATGACCTTTTTCAAATTCGGCGAACGGTATTTTGGCGGTGAACGACGTGATCTTTTCGTCGTCGACGCTGATGCCGCCCTGTTCGATCAAACGGCGACCCTCCCCGCGCGAGGGGGCGAGTTTGGACAAAGTCAGCAGCTTCAGCACTTCGATGCCGTCCGTGTCGAAGTCCTCTTTGATGATTTCAGTTGAGGGCATATTTTCAAGATCCCCGCCGCCGCCGAACAGGGCTTTTGCAGCCGTCAGGCAGCCGTCCGCCGCCTCTTTGCCGTGGATCATGGCGGTGAGCTCGTAGGCGAGCGTCTCCTTGACGGCGTTCAGTTCGCTTCCGGCGGCTTTTTCGTACTGCTGGATCTGCCCGAGCGGGATAAAAGTGAGCATCTTCATGATCCTGATGACATCGGCGTCGTCGACGTTGCGCCAATATTGGAAAAAGTCATACGGCGTGGTTTTCTCGGGGTCCAGCCAGACCGCGCCCTTCGCGGTCTTGCCCATCTTTTTGCCTTCCCCGGTCAAAAGCAGGTTAAAAGTCATCGCGTTCGCGTCGGCGCCCTCGATGCGGCGGATCAATTCGGTGCCGCCGAGAATGTTCGACCACTGGTCGTCGCCGCCGAACTGCATCGTGCAGCCGTAGTCGCGGAACAGCATCAAAAAATCGTAGCTCTGCATGGGCATATAGTTGAATTCGATAAAAGAGAGGCCCTTTTCCATCCGCGATTTATAGCACTCGAAGGTCAGCATCCGGTTGACCGAAAAATGCGCGCCGATTTCGCGCAAAAAGTCGATATAATTGAGTTTTAACAGCCAGTCGGCGTTGTTGACCAAAATCGCCTGATTGGGCCTGCCGCTCGAAAAATCCAAAATCGACGACATCTGTCGGACAAAGCGGCTGCCGTTATAATCGATCTGTTCTTTTGTGAGCATCTGCCGCATATCGCTGCGGCCCGACGGGTCGCCGACCATGGCCGTGCCGCCGCCGATCAGCGCGATCGGCTTGTGTCCCGCACGCTGCAGACGCGCCATCGAGACGATCGCAAGCAGGTGACCGACGTGTAAACTGTCCGCGGTCGGATCAAAACCCACATAAAAAGTGACGCAGTCCTTCTCAAGTTTTTCGGCGATCAATTGCTCGTCGGTGGTCTGCGCCACGAGTTCACGGGCTTTCAGTTCTTCAAAAAGTGTCATAACGGACTCCTTCACCAAGGTATAAAGACAGTATAACAAAAAACGGCGTAAGATTCAATCGGTTTTTTCCGCCCGTACCGGCGCGAGCCGTGCTTGCTCCAACAGCTCCCGCGCGTTGTTGCGCGTCGTTTCGGTGATCTCGGAGCCGCCGAGGATGCGGGCGAGTTCCTCCACCTTGCCCCGATCGTCCAAAACCGAAACCGTGGTGCGCGTGTCGGCTTGATTTTCGGATTTTTCGATCAAGAGATGACCGTCTGCATACGCGGCGATTTGCGCAAGGTGCGTGACGCAGATCACCTGCCGGTTTTTGGAAACCCGCTTAATTTTGACGCCGATCCTGGCGGCGGTTTTCCCGCTGACGCCCGCGTCAATTTCGTCGAAAATCAAGGTCGGAATGTCGTCGTGTGTCGAAAGTACGCTTTTGATGGCCAACATGATGCGTGACAATTCGCCGCCCGACGCAATTTTAGAGATGGACTTGGGCGGTTCGCCGACATTTGCGGATATTAAAAACACCACCCTGTCATATCCCGAATTGCCGAGTTGAACTCTTTCGAAATTCGCCTCCAACCGGACGTTCGGCATTTGTAAAAAAGCCAGTTCCCGTGCGACCGCGCTCAAAAAACGGTCGGCTGCGGCATGTCGCTGTTCGGAAAGTGTATCAGCCATTGTAAAGGCGACCTGCTTTGCACGCTCGAACTCATCTTTGAGCTTCTGGGTTTTGTAATCGCTGTCGGATAATGTGTCAAATTCGGCTTTGAGCTGTGCCAGTTTGCTCAACATGATTTTTTCGTCGTCGCCGTACTTGCGGCGCAGCTTGTCCAGTACGCTCAAACGGTCTTCAATCTCGGCCTGCCGATCGGGATTGAAGTTGAGCCCGTCAGAAAGATCCGACAGGTCGAATGAGAGCTCCTGCAGGATAATCGTAATTTCATCAAGGCGTTTGGCGACCAAACCGGCGCTTTCGCAATATTTTGCCGCCGTCTCCAGCATCCGGGCGCTCTCGGTCAAAGATGCGCGCACGCCGTCGGCGTTGATATTTCCGTCGATGAGATTCCGGGCGCTCTCAACGGCCTCCAAGACCTTTTCAGCATGTAAAATCAACTGCCGTTCGGCTTCGAGGGCGTCGATCTCTCCCTCTTTGAGCCGGGCGGATTCCAGTTCATTGATTTGATATGTTAAAACGTCGAGCCGTTCTTCACGGTCGTTGATGTTTTGCAACAATTTTTCCAGTTGTGTTTTGATCCGCTTTAATCCTGCGTAAGCCGCCCGATAATCGGCAAGCGCCTCGGGGTATTCTCCCAGAGAATCGAGGATTTCGAGATGGGTGTTTTCGTCGAGCAGTTTTTGGCTGTCGTGCTGACCGTGGATATTGATCAGACGGTTGCCGAGTTCCTGCAAGAACTGTGCGGCGGTGGGGCGGCCGTTGATTCGGGCGACACTCTTTCCGCTTATTTGAATTTCACGCGATAAAATCAATTCGCCGTCTTCGGATTCATAACCGTTTTCTATGAGCAATTTGACGACGTCCGTTGAAAGTCCGGAAAAAGTCGCGCTGACAAAGGCCTTCTGCGCACCGTAGCGCACGAGGTCTTTCGAGGTTCTCTGTCCCAAAATCGCATTGACAGAATCGATTAAAACCGATTTTCCGGCGCCGGTCTCACCGGTCAGCACCGTAAAGCCCGCGTTAAAATCAACTTCCGCCGATTTGATGACGGCGACATTTTCGATGTAGAGCTTGGTCAGCATGATAACCGCCTTCTCAAGATGTCAATCGCTGATGATGCGGAGGATGTGCGCGCTGAAATCCTCCGCCTGCATGGAGGTTTTAAATAAAACAAAAATCGTGTCGTCGCCCGCGATCGTGCCGGCAATGTCGCTTCTGGCCGCATCCATCGCCGCGCAGATGGCGTTCGCGGTTCCGCTGAGACACCGGATCACGCAGATGTTGCCCGCAAAATCGGAAGAAACGGCGTTTTGTTCGCACATCGAGATAAAGCGCGACTCGGGTTCGTTGGAGTTGCCGCGGTTTCCGACGCTGTAGCGATATTTGCCCGAGCTCGTGGTGACTTTGATAAGTTTCAGTTCTTTGATGTCCCGCGAGACCGTGGCCTGGGTGACATTGTAGCCCGAGTCGTTGAGCATTTTCAACAGATCATCTTGGGTCTGGATTTCGTTGCCGGAGATCAACTCCAAAATCTTTTCCTGACGCTTGTTTTTCATCTCGATTTTCCTTTCGGTTTTGTTTTTTTCAAAGGGCGCTATTGATTTTTTCTCTGTATATATCAAAAAAATATTGTTCTTTCAGCGTGATAAAACGAACGCTTTTATCCGAAGCTGAAACGTTCAAAACGTCGTCGTTTTCAAATTTGACGCCCTCTTCCCCGTCCACCGTCAAAAACACATCGCCCCGCCGCGCTTTTGCGTTAAATTCGACCGGAGTGGAAAACACCAGCGTTCTGCCCGAAAAGGAGTGCGGACAGACCGGCGTCAGCGAGACGCAGTCGAGGCGGGGGTCAATCACGGGACCGCCGGCGGAAAAAGCGTAAGCGGTCGAACCGGTCGGCGTTGAGAAGATCACGCCGTCGCCCTTGACTTTCATCACGGTTTTGTCTCCGCAAAAAACCTCGACTTCGATCGTTTTCGCGATATTGCCGCTGCCGAGTACCGCGTCGTTCAGGGCAAAATATTCGTTGACGCCGTTTTTGGTCTCGTGCGAAACAAAGAGCATGCGGCGCTTTAAAATGTCGTAATCTCCGGCGACGACCCGTTCGAGCAAGCCGATTTCGCCGGATTCCATCGAGGCCAGATACCCCAAGCGACCGCAGTTGACGCACAGCACCGGTTTGTCGTGCTGTGCGGCATGTTTGGCCGCGTGGAGCATGACCCCATCTCCGCCGACCGCCGCCACGACGTCGCAGCGTTCGATCATGCCGTAAAAATCGTCGGAATAAGAACAGATGTCGCCGTAGCCGCGGTATTTTTCGTACATCACGACTTCGACGCCCTTGGATTTTAAGTACCCGCACACCTCGTTGACCGCCGTTATACTCGTTGTGCAGACCTGTGTCGACAACAATGCGATTCTCATTTGTGATCCTCCTCTCCCCTTCGGCGCGTTTTCGCGCCGGGGTTTTTTGCTCCGATATGCGCGGTTTCCACGGTTTTTTTGATCGCTTGTTCCAAATCCGGCAATTGTGAGCTGGAGCGTTTTAAGTTTAAATACAATAAAAATTCGCGGTTGCCGCCACCGCCCGTAATCGGCGACGGCATGAGACCCCAGATCGAGAATCCGCTCTTTTGTGCGCTTTCCGTTACGGTTTTAATCACGTTGACATGTATTTTTGGGTCTTTGACGATTCCGTTTTTTTTGATATTGTTCTTTCCGGCTTCGAACTGTGGCTTTATCAGTATAACAGCCCCGGCGTCATCTTTCAACACTTCTCGAAATTTGTCGAATAAAATTGTCACGGAAATAAACGAGAGATCTGCGGTTAAAAAATCGATTGGGTCTTCAAATAAGTTTTTATCGAGTTCTTTTGCGTTCACGCCCTCCATTGAGACGATCCGCGGATCGGATTTGATCGAGGGGGCAAGCTGGTCGTGTCCGACGTCGACGGCGTAAATCTTTTTGACGCCTTTTTGCAACATGCAGTCGCAAAATCCGCCTGTGCTCGCGCCGATGTCCGCGGCGATGAGGCCCGAAACGTCGATTTGAAACGCGTCGAGCGCCGCTTGGAGTTTATAACCGCCGCGCCCGACAAATTCACAGCCGCTTTCGCATAAAACCTCGCTGTTTTCGGAGAGTTCCTCGGACGGCTTAGCGACCGTTTTACCGTCTGCGGTGACCTTGCCCGATTGAATCAGTTCCTGCGCTTTCCGGCGGCTCGGGGCAAGCCCCTTTTGAACCAAAAAAACATCGGCTCTCATTGCGGCATACCTTTTTCCGCCTCCGAAAGCAGTCGCTGCCGAATGCTCTCCTCGTCGAGGCCGTATTGCTTCAACTGGCTTGAGATGCTGGCGTGGGAAACGAACTCGTCCGGGATGCAGATATGCTGAAAGCTGCCCCGGAAGCCCCGTTGTTGTAATTGAAATAAGAATTCTCCGCCGACCGAACCGGCGTGGACGGCTTCTTCAAAAAACAGGACTCTTTGATACTGCAAGGCCTTGTTGATTGCTTCTTCTTCGATGGGTTTGATTCGTATCAGTTTGACTGCGGGTACTGTCCCTTTGCTTGCGTTGATCACATTGACGCCGATACGGCCGTACCCAATGGCAAGTATTTCGCCTTTACACAGTTCGCTCTCGTTTTTATTGATTTTTTGAATGCCCCTCGGATAACGGATGACCACGGAACCGGAGATATCGGTTGCGCGTTTCAGGCATTGATGCAATTCATTGAAATCCGCCGGAGAAAAAACCGTGAAACCCGGGATGCTGTTAAAATAGGCGACGTCGAACAATCCCTGGTGCGTCTCGCCGTCCGAGCCGACCAGTCCTGCCCTGTCCACGCAAAAAACGACATGCAGACCGGCGATGGCGACGTCGTGAATCAGTTGGTCATACCCGCGTTGCAAAAAGGTCGAATAGACCGCGAAGACCGGAATCATGCCGCCTGCGGCAAGCCCGGCGCAAAACGTCACGCCGTGTTGCTCCGCGATGCCGACGTCGTAAAAACGGTCGGGAAACCGCTTGGAAAAAGCCGAAAGACCGGTCCCGTCACACATCGAAGCGGTCACCGCGCAGATGCGGTTATCCGTCTCGGCAAGTTGACAGACGACTTCGCCGAAAGCGGCGGAAAAATCGAGATCGGGCGCTTTGATCGCGGCACCGTTTTCGATGATGAACGGCGCGGTCGAGTGAAACCGTATCGGATTGTCCTCCGCCTCGATAAAGCCCTTTCCCTTTACAGTGACACAATGCACCACCACAGACGCATTCAATGTTTTAGCGCGTTCGAAAACCGTCAAAAGCTGCTTGATGTCATGCCCGTCCACAGGCCCGATGTATTTGATGCCCAAATCAGCGAAGATGGTGCTGTATGCAAAGATCCGTTTTAAAAAGTCGCGAAATTTCACCGCCGAATCGAACAGACATTTTCCGATCAGCGGAATTCCTTTCAAAAATCTTTCAATAAAATCCTTGAATTTAAAATAACTCCGGCGGGAGGTCAGTTTCGCGAGATGTTTTGAAACGCCGCCGATATTTTTGGAAATCGACATCTCGTTGTCGTTGACGACAATGACGACTTTATTCACCGACTGCGCCGTATTGTTGAGCGCTTCGTAGAAAATGCCGCCGGTCATCGCGCCGTCGCCGACCACCGCGACCACCTGCCCGCTTTCGCCGCGCAGATGCTTCGCCGTCGAGAGCCCGAGCGCCGAAGAGAGCGCCGTGCTGCTGTGACCGGTGACGACCGCGTCGTACTCGCTCTCGGACGGGCGCATAAAACCGGAAATGCCGTTTTCTTTTCGCAGCGAGCCGAAACGCTCTTTTCTGCCGGTGAGCAGTTTGTGGGTATAACACTGGTGACCGACATCGAATATGATGCGGTCCTCCGGATTGCAAAACACTTTTTCAAGGCAGCAGGTCAACTCGACCGCACCGAGATTAGACGCCAGGTGACCGCCGTTTTTCGAGACGACCTCAAGAATTTCGCGGCGGATTTCAACGCACAATTGCTCAAGCTGTTGATTGCTCAGCGGCTTGAGATCGGCGGGGGAATTGATTTTTGACAATAATCCGTTTGGAAGCATTGGGTCTCCGTTCAAGTTCAATTTTTTCGTGTGAGCAGATGCGTTGCAAGACGGACAAAAAAGTCGTTTTGAAGAAGCTTTGCGGCTTTGACGGCTTTTTCGGTCAGTTCAAAAGCGACTTCTTTTGCTTTTTCGAGTCCGAGTTCACTCACAAACGTCGATTTTTTTTGTCTGCCATCGCCGTTTGTCGGCTTTCCGAGCAACGCTTCATCTCCGCAGGCATCGAGAATATCATCGGTGATTTGAAACACCCGACCCAGGTTCCCGCAATATTCCTCCGCGATTTTTAGCGTGTTTTCGTCACCGCCCGAGGCGATCACGCCGATTCTGCCGGCGGCTCTGATCAATGCGCCGGTTTTTTTGGCCTGCAAAAGTGACAATTCTTCAAAATCCAATCGCTTTCCCTCGCTCTCGAGGTCAAAATTTTGACCGCCGATCATGCCGCTCAAACCCGAGGCGTTTGCAAGTTCTTTCAAGCAGGCGCAGACCGTTGCGGGGGACAGCCGCGCGCAATCGGCATGGTTCAAAACCGTTTCAAACGCATAATTCAACAAACCGTCACCGGCAAGCAGCGCCTGCCATTCACCGAACTGCCTGTGCGTCGAGGGCTTTCCGCGCCGCAGGGCGCTGTTGTCCATGCAGGGCAGATCGTCGTGGACGAGCGAGTAGGAGTGGATATATTCGAGCGCGGCCGCAAACGGAAAAATCAGCGTTTCGTCTTTGCCCGACAAGCGAAAGAATTCGATCATTAACAACGGACGCAGCCGCTTTCCGCCGTTTTGCACGCTGTATAACATGGCTTCTGCGGCCGTTCGGTTAAAGGATTCCGGCTTGGGGAGAAACGTGCGCACCGCGCGGTCGGCGTTTTCCGCTCTCGTGTTCAATTCTCTCAAAAAATCGGTTTCAATCATTTTTTACGTTCCTTTGGGCATTCAAACTTCGGTTTCCGCTCTTTGAATGCGATCTCTCGCCGATTGGAGCGCCTGCTTGCATTGCGCGGCCAATTTCGCGCCTTCTTCGTAGAGCGATATGCCCTCGTCGAGCATCACGTCGCCCTGCGAAAGCAGTCGGTTGATCTCCTCCAGCCGTTTTAAGGCCTCTTCAAAGACGAATCTTTTTTCACTCATACAGTTGACAATCCTTTCGCAGAGGTTTAAATCCATTATACGCGTTCTTCCGTCCTCACCTGACAGGGGACTTGCCCGTCGTGAAATTTCAAATCGAAATTTTTCTTTTTGCGCATCTCACAGGCGTTTTGAACAGCCGTTCCGTCCGACACCGCAATCGCATACCCGCGCAGTAAAACGGATATCGGCGACAAGGCTTCCAACTGTTCGCATTGGCGAATCCACCGCTGTTGTTTGATCCGCAAAAACGCGTCCAAAGCCGCCGTCAAATCGAGTTCCGCGCGAAACCCGCGATCGTCCGCCAGCGCGGACACCGCTCTTTTTGCCTCGAAAGATAATGCCTCTAAGATACGGTTCACCTCGCGCCAATCGGGAAATACAATTTCTGCAGCCGCGGTCGGGGTTGCGGCTCTCACGGATGCCGCGAGATCGCAGAGCGTATAATCGATATCGTGTCCGACGGCGCTGACAATCGGAATCTTGCTTGCCGCAACCGCTCGGACCAGCTCTTCATCGTTAAAAACCCAAAGATCCTCATCCGAACCGCCGCCCCTGGCCAATATGATGACCTCGGTATCGGTGTTTTGCAATTTTTTGAGCGCGGCGCAAATTTGCGCGACCGCCTGTTCCCCCTGCACCGCCGCCGAAACCGATTCCAGCGCGCAGATCGGCCAGCGGCGCTTCCAGACCGAGACGATGTCGGGATAAGCCGCGCCGGAAGCAGAGGTGATCACCGCCGCTTTGCTCGGATAATGCGGCAGCGGCAATTTGCGGGCTTCGTCAAACAGCCGCTCGCCGTTCAGTTTTTCATAGAGCTTGCGCAGCGCTTCTTTGGCCGCACCCGCGCCGTTCGGCGAGATGTTTTCAACATAGATCTGACAATTCGAATCGCGCTCAAATAACGAGACCCTGCCGCTGACGACGGCCGCAAGCCCGTCGGATGGAGTGAATTTGAGGCGTTTTGTCTGCGGCGCGAACATCACGCATTTGATCGCGCTGTTTCCGTCTTTCAGCGTAAAATACAGGTGACCTGTCTTAAAGTGCCGGGTGAAATTCGAAATTTCTCCGGTCACGAATATGCCCCGCAGCAAATCGTCGCTGTCCATCACCGCTTTGAGATAGGTATTCAGTTGTGTCACCGTCAAAGCAATACTCACAACACACCCTCCTTGATTGCGGTTAAAACAGCGGTTCCGACCGCATTGTCGGTACAAAACGGAATGGGGGCGAACAGCGTCCGTTCATTCGTGAGTTTATCCCGGATCAGTGTGTTCGCCGCAACGCCGCCGCAATAGACGATTTTTGCGTCCGGGCGCGCCTTTGTCAATTGCGCAGACAAATCGAGAACGCTGGATCCGATATAGTCCAGGCAAAATCTTGCGACATCCTCCGGACATTCTTTATTATACAGTTCTCTGCATAAATTTTCAAGTCCGGAGAGGCAGACCCTGCCCTCTCTGACCGGCGCTTTTCGATGAAAAGTACGGTTGCTTTTCACGGCGAGCTCTTCGAGTTGGGGACCGCAGGGAAACCGAAGTCCCAGCATCACGCCGACGCGGTCAATCGCCTGCCCCGCGCTGATATCCGCCGTACCGCCGACCCATTCGCAGGCGATGATAGTATCCTTGTCCGGACGCACGAAAATACACTCAAGCGTGCCGCCCGAGAGATGGAAGGCATAAAACTCTTCGGACAGGAGCGACAGCATGTCCAACCCGAAAACGGCTGCCGCGATGTGTCCTGACTGGTGTGAAAAAGCATGGCACGGTACGCCCAGCACCGCAGCCATCGACCGCGCCACGGCTTCGCCCGCTTTGAAACACGGCATATACGAGCCGTCGCGGTCCCTCGGCGCCGCGCTGTACCCGATCGCGCCGATGTTCGGGATTTCCCCGAGTTTTCCAACCACTTCGGGCAATTGTCGAATGTGTAAAAAAACCGCGTCGTTTTGACGCAGACCCCTTTCGCCCTCTTTGACAAGCAGCAAAAGACGACTTTGAACCAAGCCGATTTGACCTTGGTGCAAGCCGCCGATCGCAGCCGCGGAAGTGGTATAATTGCTGGTATCCAACGCCAAGACAGATCTATTGAATACAGACCTATCGGCGTTTGCCAATACAGATCTATCGGCGTTTGCCAATACAGACCCATCGGCAAACGCCCGGTCGGTTTTATTCATCTTGACTGTTTTCGCCCGAATCCCCCGCCTTTATCCCGGCGCGGGAAATCGAGCCCAAAACCCCGTTGACAAACGCCGTATCTTCGGGCATCGAATATTTTTTCGACAATTCGACCGCTTCGTTGATGCTGATCTCCTCGGGTACGGTGTTGCCGATCTTAAACTCATAAACCGCACAGCGTAAAATCGCGAGAGAGACCTTTGAGATGCGGTTTAAAGTCCAATCTTTCAGGTGCTCGGTGATAAAAACATCGATCCGATCCCGATTTTGTTCAACGCCTTTCGCCAAAGAAAGCGAATAGTCGTCAAACACGAATTCACGGTATTCTTTAGCCAAAGCGACAACGGCTTCGACGGTCTGACCCGTAAAGGACTGTTCAAACACAATCAAAAAACCGGCCTCTCGGGATTTTCTTCGATTCATCATGATTTCATCTTTCCGATCAGGGAAGTTTTCACGCCCTCGGGCGTTTCGTCCTTCTTTTTGAAAATTATTTTTCAAGTTAAAAATTTTATTCCTCAAATTCACCGAATTCTTTTTAAATCAAAAGCAGCCGCTTTTGTGTGCAAATTATACCACACAAAAGCGGCTATTTCAACCGGAAACTTACTTCATTTCGATGATACGGATGTTTTCGACATCCGCGCCTGTCTCGGAGACCGCGATATCTTGGATCTGCGCGGCCTGACTCGCGGTCAAACCGTCTTCTCCTGTGGCGACCACCACGCTGACCGTGCTGCCGTTGATGTAGGCCATGCAGTCGGCAAAACCCTTTGCCATCACAAGATTTTCAATCCGTCCCTCGGCTTCAATATGATCCGCCATGACCAAAACCGACTGCGCAACGGTCATTTTAACCTCCTCGTCGGTGGCGTTGTTGATGGTCTCCTGCAAGGTCTGAATTGCCTCGTCACGGGTCTTTTGACGCGACAGCCGAGCGGTCGTAAAATATTTTTCGGCATTTTCGGTTAATATTCCTTCGATACCCTCGATATTGGTGTTTCCGACATCGATCACATCGCTGAGATTGGTTGCGCCGGTCATATCGGTCAGCGGCGTCTGGTTGCCGAATACCCAGCTGAGATATACCGTCACTCCCAACGCCACCACCAAGGCCGCCAGAATGATCTGCCGCTTTCCGTTATTCATCTGAAAATTGCCTCCTATTCGCTGCTCATTTTTGTGATGTAGATTTGATTGTAGCCGATGTTAAGGGCCGCCGACACGATCTCGGTGATCTTGGATACCGTTTTAATGTCGTCGCCGCCGTCGCAGAGGATGACAACGCCTCGGATATCCGTTCTCGCTTGGGTCATAACACCATCCGCGCCCGGTTCGGCACTCGCCTGCAGTGTGATCACCACCTCAATGCGGCCAACCCCGTCGACACGGCTGAGCAAGTTGCTAACTTTATGCTCCAACAGCTGCGTATATTCCGACATTGAGCCGGTTTGTGTATTTTGTGACGCGGTTTTTATAAATTCGGACAGTGCAAGCAGTATCACCGCGGTCACCAACAGGGCAACAACGGCAATGCGCAGCTTTTTGTTTTTTCCGAAATATTGCGTCAATTTTTCAATGACGGACAAAAAATCACCTCAATCCGAAAACACGAGCTCTGTTTCCATATCGAAATTTTCCCTGATACAGTTTTCAACCAGGATAAATGCCACGGCCTGCGCCCGATTGATTTCGACGATTGCCATCGGTGTCTCGCTCTGCACCTCCACGGTCACGCGCTTGACCTTTACACCTGCGGCCGTCAGCTTCTTCATGATCAAAAACTCCACGCCGCTGTTGAGTTCCCTGTACGAATACTCGGAAGCCGACGTCGAAAACGCCGATTGAAAAGCGACTTCGGGCAGTTTCGCGCCGAGGAGCGGCAGACAAAAACAAAGACAAAACAACAGACAGCAGGCGAATTTTAGGACTTTTTCCGTCCGTTTCGGCGGTGAGAGCAGTTGGATGATCGAGCAAAAAATCCCCCCGGCGCAAAGGCCGATGCACCAGTTCCTCAACATGATTTATATGCCTCCGTAGGTCTTCATCATAACCGTGATCCCCACAATAAAAACAAGCGCGGTCAAAACCAGCGCCGCAATCACGATCGACAGCATATCCCCCAGCGTCTTGAGCAGCTTCGAAATGCCTTTTTGGTCGGTGGCAGAGGCCATGGCCGCGCATAACCCCACCGCCAGCTTCCACAAAACGACCGAAATAATCTCCGGCAGAACGCACAATAAAACAGCCGCAACGCCGAAAAACCCGAAAGCGTTTTTGATGATCGAAAAACAGGAGACCACCGAAGAAACCGCGTCCGACAATCCGCCGCCGACAATCGGCACCGAACCCGAGACCAGCATTTTTAAGGTCCGGATGGTCACGGAATCCGCCGCGGAGGTCAGATAGGCCTTCAACGACATCATTCCGACCAAAACGGTGGCGGATGCTCCCAACACCCATACGATCAGGCCTTTGAAAAACGCGGATAATTTTTGCAAATCGGCGCTGTCCGTGATGCCTCCGACGACGCCGAACGCCATAAAAACGCCGCAGGCGGGAATGACCGCGCTCTTGACCGCCCATATGACGATTTCTGCAACGGCGAGCAGAGACGCCGCCGAAACCGTGGCTGAGATCGGCTGCCCGGAAGCCGATGCCGCCACCGAAAACACGGGGATGAATCCCGTCATGAACACCGACGCCTCTTCAAGGCGCCCGAACGATTCGCCGATGCGATTGACCAGCGGGACCATGATGGCCGAAGCGGCCGCAACAACCGCAAAATATTGAAAGACCTTTTCAAATCCGGGTCTTTTTTCCGGCCTCAAACCATTCATCATTTGCCCGATCAGCAAGACCGCACAGATGGCGAAACAGGCGGCAAGCGGCGCGGGATAGTTCTTTTTCGTCAACGCGGAAATGATCTCCGCCATGGTCTCGGGCTGGAGCTGCAAATACTCCGCGGGATTGATTTCCTCAAGACCCATCTGTTCAAGCAGCGCTTTTGTCTGCGCGTCGGGGAGCTGCTCGACTTCGTCGGCGCCGAATTCGGTCAGCTGCTCACCGATCAATTGATCATATTCCTCTTGGGTGAGCGCGCCTGCCGAAAAGCAGAATAGATTTAAAGCAATCAAAGCCCCCACGATCAGTGCCGCTGTCCGCTTCTTTTTTATTCGCTTGTTGTTTTTCATAACAGCAATTTTTTGATCACTTCCACAATCTCGCCGATCAAGGGAATACAAAGCAAAATAATTGCGATTTTCCCGGCGAGTTCGATATTTGATGCGAGGGAGTTTTGACCGACATCGATGCAGCTGTCGCAGGCAAGTCCGACCAAAATGCTGATGCCCAGCGCTTTCGTGACCGCGGAAAAAAATTCGGACGGGATTCCGCTCTGCGTTGCCAACGTCTCCATTGCATTGACAATCGGCGCGATTTTTGTGAGCAGATACAGCATTAAAATCACCGAAAATCCGATCGCAAGCGCCGCGCTGAATTCCGGCTTGTATTGCCTGATAATCACGCAAATGACAGCGGTTACCATGCCCAAAAGCGCCACGGCGATGATGTCGATGCTCATAATCCGAACAGCGATTTGATGTTGCGAAACAACCCGCTGATTTCATAGACGATCATCGAAAGCACGACGATCAACCCGGCAAGCGTCGTCAGCATCGCCTGTTCCTCGCGGCCGGCGCGTACGAGAATCTGATTCAACACGGCCACGATGATTCCGATTGCCGCAATTTTGAAGATGAAATTGATGTCCAGCATTGTGTTCCCTTCCCTCGCTGTGCGGCGAAAAACTTTATAAAATCAAAATTGCGGCGGCGATGCCGATCAAAACGCCTAGTTTTTGATAGAGCCCCGCCAAATTGCCCCGATCCCGTCTGTACTCATCGAGAAGAACGCCGCATTTTTCTTCCAATTGTAAACACAAGTTGGTCTGCGTCTGCGCGTCGCTGCGCCCTAAAAACGCGCCCAACTGCCTGATCAGCTCCCCATCGGCTTTCGTAAAATATTCCGGCAGTTCGGCCGCGGCTTTTTCCAGCGCCGTCATCGGATCGGTTCTTTTGCCGAGAATGCGCCAATTCGTAAAAAAGGCGCCGAGGTGCGTCAGCTCCAGCCGCCCGATTCTGCCGAATATGGCGTCGGTCGAGGCGTTTTCGTATCTCAACAGACCTCCGATTTCCGCGATCACCTTTCGAAGTTCCTCTAAAGCCGCCTTGCGTTTTTTAAGCTGCGCCGCCTGTGAAAACCCGATCAGCACGGACGCAAGGCAGACCAGCAACGCCGCCGCGAGACGCATTTTAACCCGCCGCTCCCAGCTCAATACGCGCATAACGGTATCCGACGTCGTCGTATCCGGACAACAGCACCGCTCTTTGAAACACCCGATTTTGTGACAGGATTTGCATCTGCGGTTTCAACAGCAGTTCCTCGGCGCTGCCCGCGTGAATCGATGCATATACAGCGACACCGCTGTTCACCGCCTGTGTCAAAGCAATCGCTTCCGCCGATGTGCCGATTTCGTCGCACAATACCGCGTCCGGCTTGAGATTTCGAATCGCAAGTAAAATCGCCTCGGCTTTCGGCATGCCGTGAATGACGTCGCAACAGACGCCTTCGGGGATCAATTCGCCGCGTTCATCCGCCGCCGCTACGGTGAAAAATCTCCCGTACCGCGCATTGGAAAGCGCGTTTGCCATGTCCCGAAGAAGCGTGGTTTTGCCCGTTCCGGGCGCGCCCGCGATTAAAAGTGAGCGAAGCGTGTCCGAATTCGGGCCGAGAAAAAGTTCGTTCAACCGGTCGGCAACGCCCGGAATATTTCGCGAAATTCGCAGCCGAATCGTCGAGATGTCGTTGAAATTTATGATTTTTCCTGACATGTCCTTGACCGCGTTTCCGCAAATCCCCGCGCGATGACCGCCCTTTACGGTGATATAACCCTGTGAGATCTGGTCGCGGTGGGTCTGGACGGAATAGTCGCAGAGCCGAAACAGACATTCCTCCATCTCCTCGGCCGAGGGTTTGTAGAGCTGAAAGGCCGAGTCCCTGCAAAGGCAGCCGGTCTTTGTAAAAAACACGGTCTCATTCCCGTCATCCACGCAAAAGCAGCGCTCTCTGCGCAGTGTGATCTCGGTCGCGCGGTCTTTCTGCGCCCGGCTGACCGCGGAGAGCATCCTGCAAAACACCCCGCCCAAGGCCGCTGAAGCGCTTTCAAAGGCGTCCGTATCCCCCACCTCCGTTTCACGAAAATCTTATGCTTGTCTCAGTTGTGATATGCGCTTTATTTTTTTGTCGGAATGTGTTATGCTTTTGACAGCCATTGACGGGAGGCGGCGCTTGATGGAGCATAAAATCATCTTATACTACGGCGGGACCCACGCCATGGACGCCGCGGTTTGGGGAATTGCGAAGGCCTATGTCCATGCCGGAAAAAAAGTTTTTTATACCGACTTCTCCAACAATGAAAAGCATAAGGCCTTTACAGGGGTGGACAATCCGAAATTACGGGTCTTTCAACCCTCCCACCCGACCGGTTCAAATTATACCGAGATGAGCGATGAAAAACTGCGCTACTCGCTGCTCGACAACACCGATTATTTCGAAACGGCAACAAATAAAGCCGCTTTCGGCGGCTTTGAACTGGCGATATTCGATTATATCTCCGACGCGACCGCGTTCGGCACGCTTTACGAGGGGATTTTGACCGACTGGCTGCGCTCAAGACCAGACCGGTTGGACGTGCTGGTCACGGGAAACTTCGCAAGTGCCAAGATGGCCGATTTGGCG
This sequence comes from uncultured Eubacteriales bacterium, assembly GCA_964587625.1. GTDB lineage: Bacteria > Bacillota > Clostridia > Oscillospirales > JAKOTC01 > DAOPZJ01. The sequence continues at coordinate 41,898 of CAZPLU010000010.1, read as the reverse complement.
GACGAGATTTACAATTTCACAAGGGTGAAATAGCGGCATCAATTAAACGTTTATTATTTGCTTCAGATACGGGATCACCTTATAGACATCGCCGCAGCCGAGCGTTAAAACCAGATCGCCGGACGCGGCGTTTTCATTGATTGCTCTTGCCGCCGACTCAAAGCCGTCTGTCAGGACGCAATTTTTGATTTTTGCCGCCAAATCCGCCGCGTCAATGCCGAAGGTGTTGATTTCCCTTGCGCCCATAATCGGCAGCAAAATCGTCTGATCGGCCATATTCAACGCATCGGCAAGACCGTCGAGCATCAGCTTGGTGCGCGAAAAAGTGACCGGTTGAAATACGGCGACGATGCGCTTGTGATCGGTCAGTTTGGCGGCGCTGATCGTGGCGGCAAGCTCTGTGGGATTGTGCGCGTAATCGTCAACGAGTGTAAAGCCGTTAAACTTTCCAATAGTTTCGAATCGTCTTCCTGCGCCTTTAAACTCGTTGACGGCATCTATTGCGGTTTGCATCTCCACGCCGCATTGATCGGCTGCCGCAAGCGCCCCGAGCGCGTTCATAACATTATGTCTTCCGGGAATTTTCAAGTTGGCGGCGCCGATTGAAACGCCGTCAATATAAATTTCAAAGGAGAAATAAGAGCCGCTTTCCGCGATGTTTTTGGCTTGATAACGGCATCCGGTGGAAGTTCCGAACAAAACAATGTCGGTTTTGCAAAACGCCACGGCTTTCAGCGTATTTTTATCGTCGCCGTTGGCAATGACGATCTTTTTGGTCTGATCCGCGAATTTTGCAAAGGAATTGATGATGTTGTCGAGGTCTTTAAAATATTCGAGGTGATCCTCGTCGATATTCAAAATCAATGAATGGGCGGGGTGGATGTTTAAAAACGTGTCGCGGAACTCGTCTGCCTCGCAGGCCATAAATTCGCTGTTCCCGACCCTGCCGCTGCCGCCGATGGAAGGTAATTTCCCGCCGATGACCGCAGACGGATCTTTTCCGGCTTTGAGAAAAATTTCGGTCAGCATCGCGGTCGAGGTGGTTTTTCCGTGCGTGCCGCAGACCCCGACGGCATTTTTATAAGAATTCACAACCGTCCCGAGCAGTTGCGCGCGTGTCATGGTCGGTATGCTTTTGGCTTTGGCGGCAAGCAGTTCGGGGTTGTCTTCGAGCAGTGCGGCGGTATAGACAACCAGCTCGCAGTCCCCGATATTTTCCGGGAAATGTCCCATTTTTACGGGGATTCCCATGCTTTTCACAGCGTCCACCGTGGGCGACGGGTTGTTGTCCGAACCGGTGATTTGATAGCCCTCACTGTGTAAAATCTGCGCCAGCGGATACATCCCGCTGCCGCCGATGCCGATGAAATGAATCCTGCGCGCTTTGAGCGCATCAAACCGATAAATAAACACTCACTCCCCAAAATAACATCCTGTCGCAATTATAGTATACAGGCAAACTTTTTTCAATATGCAATTCGCGCAAGATCCGCATGATCGATCTCAATAAAATTTGCAAAAATCCGTCGAATGTGATAAAATCAATCATCGGTGACAAAGGCGTCCATTATTTTTCGGAGGTACATTCAGGCATGATTTTTTTTGTGATCAACGCGGGGAGCTCTTCGTTAAAAAGCCAGCTGATCGAAATGGAGTCCCGCAGCGTGCTCGCCGAGATCAACTGCGAGCGCATCGGCATTGACGGCAGGATCAAATATAAATTCCCCGACGGAAAGAAGCTCGCCATCGAGACCGCCCTTCCCGACCATATGATCACTTTTAAAAAAGTGATCCAATTGGTCACTTCCGGCGAGACAAAGATAATCGACACAATTAAAGATATCAAAGCGGTCGGGCACCGCATCGTCTTCGGCGGCATGGAGCTCGTCAAATCGGTGCTCGCCGACGACAAGGTGATCGCAACCATCGACAAATACGCCGAATACGCGCCGCTGCACAACCCCGCCGAGGCCAACACCGTGCGCGCCTGCATCCAGATGTTCGGTAAAAACATCCCCCAGGTCTGCGTTTTCGACACCTCTTTCCACCAGACCATGCCGATGGCGCATGCGATTTACGGCATCCCGTATGAATATTACGAAAAATACGCCGTCCGCAAGATGGGCTTTCACGGCATTTCACACCAATATGTCGCGAACCGCGCCGCACAGCTGCTCGGCAAGAACCCCAAGGACACCAAGATCGTCACCTGCCACATCGGCAACGGCGCTTCGATCTGCGCGGTCGACGGCGGCAAATCGGTCGACATTTCGATGGGCTTCGGCACCTGCGACGGCGTGCTGATGGGCACCCGCTGCGGTATGATCGACCCGCTGGCGTTATTTTATATCGCTCAAAAAGAAAAGATGTCTTTGTCCGACCTGAACATGCTGGTCAATAAAAAGAGCGGTTTACAGGGCGTTTCGGGCATCGGCAGCGACAGCCGCGAGCTTGAGGAGGCCGAACTTGCCGGCAATGAACGGGCAAAACTCGCCAACGACATCCAGCGCTACCATGTCAAAAAGCTGATCGGCTCCTACGCCTTTGAGATGGGCGGATTGGACGCGGTCGTCTTCACCGCCGGGATCGGCGAGCACTCCCCGATGCTGCGCGCCGGTTCCTGCGCGGGGTTAGAACGGTTCGGCATCAAAATCGACCCGGTTCTGAATGAAAAGATGAACGGCAAAGAAGCCAATATCTCCGCGCCGGATGCAACTGTTCCGGTGTACATCATCCCGACCAACGAGGAATTGCAAATCGCGTTCGAGATTGAAAAAGTGGCTTTCGGGAAGTAATGTCGTTCCGATGCGCAAATTTTGTCATTCCGAGCGCAAAGCGTCATTTCATGACGCTCATGAGGAATCTCGGACTGATAAAGGTTATTTTATAAAACGATTTTAATGGGCTTTTTGATACCGAGATCCTTCGACTACGCGCCGTAATCGCGCTCCGTTCAAGATGACAAAGGCGCACCGTACGGTGCGCCTTTCATTGTTAACAAAATGTATGATTACGGGCGAACACTGTTTAATCCAACGATGTTTTCGGGTCTGTCACTGCACACTTTTCCCTGCCAACTGCTAGCTATGATTCATAATAGTTCTACTGTTTATCCCATTCCTCGAACACGGTTAAAATGTTTTCATACGGGTCCATGGCGTTCCATTCGCACTGGGCGAACGCGCCGGTGCGTTTGCCGTTCTTTTTGATCACGGCGGAGGCCACGCGGCGGACGGCCTTTTTGACCTCCTCGGCCGTTCCGAACGGCAGGATGAACTGGCGGTCGATCTCGCCCCAAAAAGTCACCTTGTCGCCGTATTTTTCGACCAAGCCCTCGATATTCATGCAAAACAATTGCGAGTTGATCGCGTCGATGCCGATCTCGACCAAATGCGGATAGATGGCTTCGATGTTGCCGTCGGAGTGGAAGAAAATCTTTTTGCCTTTGGAGTGCGCGAGATCGCTGTACTCCTTGTACATCGGCTTAAAAAATTGCTCCCAGGTCTTGGGGGAAATCAACAATGAAATCTGTGTGCCCCAATCGTCCATAAACGACACTGCGTCGACGGCGCGGTCGGTGAGCAGGTCGAGTTCTCTCATGCTCATATCGTGCAGCTTGCCCGCCAGTTTTTCAAGCATCGGCTCTCCTGACGCCAAATCAATGAAAAGATTTTCGGTGCCGCGCATAAACTGCATGCGCTCAAACGGGCGGATATAGGTGTTGGCAAGAACGAATTTATCGCTTGCCTTGCATTGTTCGTCAAGCCCGGTCAGGTCGAGCTCATCGATCAGCTCGGTCGGGAACCGGTAATCGTTATAATCGTCCCAGTCCGCCAAGACCGGCTTTTTGACCTCGCCGACGATGCCCTCCTCGGCGGCGGTCCAGAAGCAGCCGAATTCATCGACGTAGTTGCCTTTTCGGCCCGGCGTGCCCTGCGCGTAACGGCTTTTTCCGTAATTGATCTTCGGATTGAAAATATCCGTCTCGAAGCGTTTATAAAAATCGGCGAGCTGATCCGCCTTGAAAAGCCCCACGCCCGGAAGCGCCCATAAGGTTCTGGGGAAGCGGTCGATCTCCTCGTGGTTCAGTGTCTTGAATACCCGTTCGCGTGAAGTCATAATGATCTCCTTTACAAAACTCTGTTTTTATTATACAGTATCAATATCGGATTGCATTCAAATTCGTTTTGAATACGATTTCAAATGTTTCAGGAGCGCTTATGTCCGATTATACCATTGACGATTATAATTTTATACTCAACCATGAGTGGCAGACCTATACCGACAAAGAGCTTCAAGTTCCCGGCATCCGTCTGTTCGGGCATTTTTCGAGCCAAAGGGCTTCCGCGCCGCTGTCCATGCATATCCACCCGGGCTGCATGGAGGTCTGTTATATCGTGCGCGGAAACCAGACCTATCATGTCGGCGAAGAAGTTTTCCACCTGACCGGCGGCGATCTCTTTGTCACATTCCCCGATGAGTTGCACGGCTCCGGCGGCGACCCGCAGGGGAAATTTGAACTCTACTGGATGCAGCTCGAGACGGCGGAGGACGATTTTTTGTTTTATAACACACAACAAGCCCGCCTTTTGAAATCGACGCTTTTAAACGCCGAAACACGGCATTTCAAGGGCGATCCGCGCAGCTACCAGTTGATCAAAGAGGCGTTTGGGTATATCCCGTTGATCGATCCGATTCAAAAAATGCTCGGCGTCTCGGCGTTGACGCTGTTTTTGTCCAAAAACTTTTGCGACAATCAAAAGCTACAGCCCAAACCCGCGAAAATCGCGCAGGCGGAGTTGTTTATCAAAGAAAACCTCGAAAATAAAATCGCGCTTGCCGACGCGGCGGAGCACATCGGCCTGTCGCTCTCGTATTTCAAGAAGCTGTTCAAGGTCTCGACCGGTGAGACGCCCGGGGATTATATCAATTACCTGAAAATTCAACGCTCAAAAAAGCTGCTCGAATCGGAATCGGTCACGCAGGTTGCGTTTGCGCTGGACTTTTCGTCGTCGTCCTATTTTTCGAGCGTGTTCAGACACTATACCGGAATGAGCCCGACGCAATTTCAAAAAAAGGTGAAAAAGCGCAACGGGGATTCAATATAAACTGTAATAATCTCTTCCGCGATAGCCGTTGAAAGCCGAGATCAACCCGAACAGCCGCAAGCCCTTTTCGTCGGGGCTTTTGCCGTATCCGCGCCAAAAATCCCGGTCGTACCGGTCGGTCTTCAGGTTGAAGCGGATCGACCAGAGCGCCCAAAACAGGTCGTAGTTCCGGTCTCCGACGCCGCCGTTGCCGCAGTCGACGAACTTTGCGCCGCTCTCCCCGACAATCAGGTTCGGCAGGCAGGCGTCGCCGTGGATGACCGACGGCTTCCCGATGTGTTTGGATAACAACAGCATTTCGCTGTAGGCGTCGGAAAGCATTTTGACGCCGCAATAGCCGAGCAGGGCGGCTTCCGCTTTGCCCTCAAAAAAATTTCCGGCCGCCCGTTTTAACATCGGTTCCACCCGATTTTCACAGGGGCAGTCCTTAATCGGCAAATCGTGCAGTTTGCGCAGTGTTTTACCGTATGTAAAAAGTGTTTCCTTGGGGTTGTTTTGAATCAAATCCAAGGCGTTAACGCCTTTCACCGCTTCGGTCAGCAGCCAGCCGTTTTCGCCTTTCCGGCAGTAAGCAACGACTTTTGGAGCCAGAGCGTACGCGGAAAAAAACGTCGCCATTTCGGGTTCTCTTTGCAAATACCCGTCGGCGGTGATTTTTAAATAATATTGATCGTCAAAACAGAGCACTTTTGACCGCGGTTTATCTTTGATCACCGCGATCAGGTCGCATTTTTTGGGTAGTTTCGAATTGATTTTTTTGGGCAGCGCCGATAGGTCAGTAACCGCAGGCATCTTCAACAGCCCTCTTCAGTTCGTCGATGCCGAGTCCGCTCAGCGCGGAGACGGCAATCAATCGGCTTTGTCCGATATTCGGGCATTTATCGCGGAACGCGGCAAGTTCGGACTTGTTTAATTTGTCCGCCTTCGTGGCGGCAACCACAAACGGCACATCGGTTCTGAGAAAAAAATCGATCATCAGTTTATCGTCGTCGGTCGGCTCGTGGCGGATGTCCGTCAAAGCGACGGCAAGGCGGATGTCCCTGCCGCTCTTGAAATAGTCCTCCATCAACTCACCCCAGTCGTCTTTACGGGTTTTGGCGCGTTTGGCATAACCGTAGCCGGGCAAATCGACCAGTCGGAATTGCGGATGATTATAAAAATTGATCGTCACTGTTTTCCCAGGGGTCTGCCCCACTTTTGCCATGGATTTTTTATTGCAGAGTTTGTTGATCAATGAGGATTTTCCGACATTGGAACGACCCGTAAAGACGATTTCGGGCCGGTCGGACGCAAACAGTTGTTCGCTGAATCCAAACGAGGTCTCAAACGCGACAATTTCGAAATTCAACATCTCAATTCTCCGCGACCAACGCCTGGCTCAAAACCTCGTCGATATGCTTGACCGGGATGAATTCCAGCGCGTCCTTGACCGCTTTGTCAATCTCGAACAAATCGGGCTTGTTTTCCTCCGGGATCAAAATCATCTTTATGCCCATCCGGTAGGCCGCCATCGCCTTTTCTTTCAAGCCGCCGATCGGAAGCACCCTGCCCCGCAAAGTCATCTCTCCGGTCATCGCGAGGTTTTTTCGCACCGGCTTGCCGGACAGCGCCGAAACCAACGCGGTGGTGATCGTGATACCCGCGGACGGTCCGTCCTTGGGAACCGCGCCCTCGGGGACGTGGATATGAATGTCCTTGGACTTGTAAAATTCTTTGTCGACGCCGAGTTTGTCGCTTGCGCTGCGGATATAGCTGACCGCCGCCCGCGCCGACTCCTTCATGACGTCGCCGAGCGAACCCGTGAGTTCGAGTTTGCCGCTGCCTTCGAGCACGCTGACTTCGATTTGAAGGGTGTCTCCGCCGATCGCCGTCCAAGCCAAGCCCGTGGCGACGCCGACTTCGTTGTCGATCGCCGTATCCGGCTTGAATTTGGCGGGTCCGAGGTATTTGTCGAGGTTTTCGGCTTTTACGATCATTTTTACCGCCTCACCCGAGGCGATGGCAAGCGCGGTCTTGCGGCAGACGGCGGCGATCTCGCGTTCCAGTTCACGCACGCCGGCTTCTCGGGTATAGTTGTCGATGGCAGCATTGACGGCGGTGTCGCTGATATTGAGCTGGGCTTTTTTCAAACCATGTCTTTTCAGCTGCTTCGGAATCAGATGGAGTTTTGCGATATTTCGTTTTTCCTCACGTGTATAGCTGGTGAGGTTGATGATCTCCATGCGGTCACGCAGCGGCTCGGGGATGTTTTCATAATAGTTCGCCGTCGTGATGAACAGCACGCTCGAGAGATCGAACGGCAGCTCGACAAAGTGGTCGACGAACGCGTTATTTTGCTCGGAATCGAGCAGCTCCAGCAACGCCGAAGACGGATCACCCCGGTAATCGTTGCCGAGTTTGTCGATCTCGTCCAACAAGATCACGGGATTTTTCGATTTTGCCGCAATCAGCGCGTTGATCACCCGTCCGGGCATCGCGCCGACATAGGTCTTCCGGTGACCGCGGATATCGGCTTCGTCGCGTACGCCGCCGAGCGAGATCGTGGCAAAGTTGCGCCCGCCGGCCCGCGCGATGGAGCGTGCGACCGAACTCTTTCCGGTACCCGGAGGTCCGACAAGGCAGATCACCTGCCCCTTGATGTCCGGGGAGAGCAATTCCACCGCCAAGTGTTCCAAAATCCGATCCTTGACCTTTTGCAAACCGTAGTGATCCTTGTCGAGAATGGCTTTCATCTGCGCGATGGTATGCGTTTTGGAAACATTGATGTTCCAGGGCAAATCGAGGCAGCAATCCAGGTAGTTGCGGATGATTGTCGCCTCCTGAGACCCCAGCGGCATTTTCACGAGTTTCAGCGCTTCTTTTTCGAGTTTATCGGAAATCCCGGCGGAGACCTTTAATTCATGGATGCGCTTTTTATATTCGAGGTATTCGTCCATCTCGCTCTCTTCACCGAGTTCTTCCGAAATGGTGCGCATCTGTTCTTTCAAAAAATAGTCGCGTTGGTTCTTATCCATCGAGATACGGACTTTGTCTTCGATTTCGTTTTCGAGTTTTAAGACGGAATTTTGATGCGCCAAAATGGAAATCACGCGTTTCAGCCGCGTGATGTGGCTCTTTTCCTCCAGCAGGGCCTGCTGCTCTTCAAAAGGCAGCATGGAATTGGACGCGATGAAATCGGAAAGCGCACCCGGTTGATTTTTAGAGAGGGCGTTCAACAAAATTTCGCGAGCCGTGCTGTCGTTGAGCTCAAAATATTCGGAGAAGATGCGGTGCGCCGTGCGCACAAGCGCCTCCCCCGTCGTCGTGTTACGCAACGGAGCTTTTTCCACAATCCGGTCGAGATTGACCGCAAAAAACGGTTTCATTTGGACATATCCGCTGATTTTTGCCCGCAGGATGCCCTCGACCAAAACCGCATAGCTCTCGGGCGCGGTTTTGACAATTTGCTTGATCTTTCCGATGGTGCCAATCTCGCAGATGTCTTCCTTGCGTGGATTTTGCACTTCTGCGTTTGCCTGCGCCGCCAAAAAAATCAGCTGTTGATCACCCTCTGTCACATGCTGCAGCGCCGCGATCGATTTTTGCCGCGAGACGTCAAACCGCAGCGTCATTTCAGGATATAACACCACGCCGCGCAGCGCAATCATCGGAATATTATCAAATTTGGAGATGTTGGTGTTTACGAGGACTTTTGCCATTTTTTAATCCCCCTTTATAGCGTCGGTTTCAAACCCTATGATTCTACTCCGTTGTCGTGAATTTTTCCGCAGTCGATTTGTCCGCAGACGATTTGACCGATGTTTTCGACGGCGCGGTCTCGCATCCAAAGCGTCGGATCGGTTTTTATGACATAGCCGCTGCAATTGTCTGGCAGCCAGCAGCTCAGTGTCTCATACTTCGGGTAGGAAAACGCCGCCATCAGCGTAGAGATAACGCCCCCGTGGGAAAAAATCGCGACGGTGCGGACGCCGGACTTCATACAGCTCTCGACGATCTTGGAAAACGCCGCGAACACGCGATCCACAAAGTCCTTTTGCTTTTCAGCTTTGTGTAAATCACAGGCCATTGCCAACATCCGATCCAAATCAAAGATCCCGTCGTTTAAATATTGCGAATAGGGCTTCTCCTCGAGTTCGCCGAACCCGTATTCCCTAAGTCCGTCGATCAAAATGGGGGTCTTGTCCGGATATGCCGCCTTCGCGGTTTGATATGCGCGTTTTAACGGGCTTGAAAATACCGCGTCAACCGGATGCGCCTTGAGCAATTTGCCGCATTCCGCCGCCTGTTGTTCCCCTTTGGGAGTCAGCGGCCGGTCGGTGCTTCCGAGGATGATCGGCTCAACCGTGGCGTTTGCGTGTCGGATCAGATAGATTTTATACGGCATTTTTTCTTTCGTCACTTTCGTTTTCTTCTTGTGCCAGCGCCGCTTTAATCATGACGGCGCACTCGACACGTTTCCGTTCCATCTCACACGAGAACTCATATGGTTTCAAGATGTCCCCGTTGTATAAGTAGTTATTAGCTGCGCAGCCGCCGCTGCAATAAAATTTTGCCCAACAATTTCGGCATTCTTCTTTGGAAAAAATATCCGCCGTGGCAAATTCCGACTTCATCTCGAGATGGAAGCCGCCCTCGCGGACATTGCCCATCTTTTTTTCGGGTACGCCCGCGAATTGGTGGCACGGGTAGATATCTCCGTTTGCCGCGATCGCGACATATTCATTGCCGCAGCCGCAGCCCTTGACGCGTTTGATGGCGCACGGGCCGCCCTCGAGGTCGATCATAAAGTGGAAGAAGTTAAAATAACCGCCGTCTTTGCGGTGCTCTGTGATGCGCTTTGCCAATGTCTCATATTCTTCGAAAATACGCGGCAAATCCTCTTTTCGCAGCGAATGGGGCGCGCTGTCGGGGGCGACGACCGGTTCGACCGAGATCTGGTCGAAGCCGAGTCCGGCGATGTGGAGCACGTCATTTGAAAAATCGAGGTTATAGCGCGTGAATGTGCCCCTGAGGTAATAATCCTGCTTTCCGTTCAAGTTTTTTCCGCGCAGGGAGATCAATTTTTGAAACTTCGGGACAATGGCGTCATAAGTACCGCAGCCGTTTTTGTTGGTGCGGACGCGGTCGTGAATCTCTTTTCTGCCGTCGAGCGACATCACGGCATTGGACATTTCACGGTTGATAAAATCAATTTTATCGTCGTCGAGCAAAACGCCGTTGGTGGTGATTGTAAAACGGAAGTTTTTGCTGTGTTTTTGTTCGAGCGAACGGGCATATTCAACCGTCTTTTTGACGACGCCGAAATTGAGCAGCGGTTCCCCGCCGAAAAAGTCCACTTCAAGATTGTGCCGACTGTCCGATTTTTCAATCAAAAAATCGATAGCGGCCTTTGCGGTCTCCTCGGACATCCAATTGCGCCCGCCGCCGTAACAGCCCTCGTCGGCAAAACAGTATTCGCATTTCATGTTGCAATCATGGGCGATCAGCAAGCACATTGACTTTACAGGCGCGGAGGCCGTTTTGAAAGCGGAGAGCCGCATATCGTCCGGACAAAATAATTCGCCGCGGTCGCGCAACTGTTTTAATTCTTCCCAGCAGGCGTCGACTTCCTCGCGCGAACCGAGTGAATACGCTTCTTCGGGGGCGCTTTTGCCCATTTCAAACGAGGCGTGATCCAACAAGTCATAGGCGAGTTTGTCCAACACATGGACCGCGCCGCTGTTGATGTCGAGGGCGATCCGATACCCGTTCAGCTCATATTTATGCAGCATCTTTTCAAGCCATCCTTATACGCATTCCATAGACAACAAAAAGAGCCGACCCCGTAATCAGAGGCGGCCCTCATGCAAAACCCGTTATTTTGCGGTCTTGGGAGTAAAACGACGGTTGTTTTGATTGTTTTCACATTTTTGGTTTGCGACCGTACAAGAGGTCTTGCAGGCCGATTGGCAGGACGCCTGGCACTCGCCGCAACCGCCGTTTTTCACACCGGCGGTGAGCCGTGCTCCGGCAATGGTCTTAATATATCTCATAAAATAAACCCCCGAATTTTTTTGTGTGGAAAACACATTGCTCCCCAATTTTGATTATACCACAGCCGCAGACGTCTTTCAAGTTTTCGGCGAGATTTTTTTGTCTCAGCGGGTATGGCTGCGCCGCCGTTTGTTCCCCGCTCCGAAAAATCCGCCGAGTGCGCCTGAAAACAGACAAATCGCCAGTTTGATCACCAGTTTTGAGAACATCACGCCGTCTCCGAACAATAGACCCGCCAAAAATAAAATAGCGAACGCGAACAGACCGCAGAGCATGCCCGTCAGGACGCACTTTTTGCGGATCGTTTTCGCGCTCATCAGGCCGCCGACGAATCCGGAAACGCCGCAGATCACCCAACCGATCGGCCCGATGAGTTTTACCGGCGCCCCCGCGCTGAAAACGACCGCCGCCGCGAGGCAGATCAGCGCTGAAATTACAATCGAGATAGCCGCGTATAACATGGTCTTTTTCACCGCAAAACCGGCGCCGAGTTCAGCCGCAGACATAAAAAACACCCTCTCGTAACAAGTTGTAAAAAACTATGCCGAGAGAGCGGTTTTTATTCCGTTATTTATGGTGAAGCCGCTTAAAATCAAGACGGGAATCAGCGGTAAGCGGCTTCGAATTGGGTTTGTTATTCCCTGTCTTCTGTCTTGCGCATCGCCGTGATGGTCTGGATGGCCCATTTCATAATTTTCATCTTGTCGCGGTCGGAACCGGTCTCGATGATGATCGAATCCTCGCGGACGCTGACAACCGTGCCGGAGATCCCGCCGATGGTGACGATCTCATCGCCGACGGCAAGCGCGTCGCGCATCATTTTCTGTTCCTTTTCACGCTTTTTCTGCGGGCGGATCATGATAAAGTACATCGCGAGAATCAAGACGCCGAAAAGAATAACCGTTTGCCAGATCCCGCCGCCGCCGAAAAGTCCGGTTTCTTGGGAGACCGTGCTTGCGGTCGAGACGGCCGATTCCGCGATTGTGCTAACGATATCCGCAACGCTCTCGGCGCCGACTTCCGCGTTTGTCGGAGCGGCGGTCAGCAGATCGGCCGAAACCGCGCCAGCTTCAAGCAATCTTCCGATCATCGAATAAAAAACGTTCATATTTTCCAATCCTTTCAAATTCTGAGAAAAATTCACTTCCCACGAAGATTATACAATACTTTTTTGGATATGGCAAGGAGAATTTTCAGATGACAAAACCGCCGTTTCAGATGACAAAACCGCCGTTCGGACTGAGGATTTGCCCGGTGATAAATTCGGATTCCGCTAAAAATAAAGCGGTTTTTGCGATTTCGAGCGGCGTGCCGAGCTTTTGCAGCGGCGTCTCGTCCAATAAACCTGCGATATCTTCGTCAGATAGGCCGCGATTCATCTTGGTATTGATCATGCCCGGAGCGATGCAGTTCACTGTGATCCCCGAGGGGCCGACTTCTTTTGCCAGCGCCTTGGTCAGTCCGATGACGGCGGCTTTGGCGGCGGAATAGTGCACCTCGCAGGAACCGCCCGTGATGCCCCAGATCGACGAGATATTGACGATCGCGCCGGATTTTTCCGCGATCATATACGGAAGCACCTCCCGGCAGCAATAAAAGCAGCCGTCGGCGTTGACCGCGAACATCCTGCGCCATCGTTCGTCCGTGATTTCGGTGAAAAGGGAAAACTCCGCGATTCCGGCGTTGTTGACCAGCACGTCGATCCCGCCGAAACGTTTTTGCACGGCTTGGAACATCGCTTTGACCTGCGCCGAATCCGACACGTCGGCGCTGACGGCGAATGCGTTTTTTCCGAGTTCCCGTTCGAGAGCGCGCGCGATCTCCTCGGATTGGTGATAATGTAGCGCGACACGGCACCCCTTTTCGGCAAAAAGCCGGGCGGTCGCCGCGCCGATACCGCCCGAGGCGCCGGTGATCAATACCGTTTTCATTGTTGCCGGTTTCCCCCTTTTTCAGACATTCGGTTTTTGGGCATCATCGGACGAAATATCCGCAAGATGTTACTCATTTGATTTTATCGAACCATACGGCCCTTCTCAGTTTATTCGGGTCCTTATAATGCGTTTTTTCAATATAGCCGTTCGGAGATATGCCGGAGTCAAGTAATTTTCGAATACCCTTGTATCGAGAATCACCGTCGTCGCACCAGCAAGGGCCGAGAATCAATCTTCCACCGTCGGACAAATAATTTTCCATAATATGATTAAAAAACAGAAGTTCGTCTTCTTCGGGAACCTGGCCCAATCCCCCGATATGGATATAATCGAACTTTTGCTTGGGTTTCCAAAAAAACGAATTGCCGACAAAAAAATGAGCGCGCCATTGGGGAAGCCGGCTTTTGGCCAATTCGATCAGCCCCTCGGATATATCCACCCCGAACATCTGCAAGTCGAAGCCGACAGCGCTCGCCCATTGGTGCACCATCTCGCATAAATATCCGTTGGCGCATCCGACATCGAGAAAAGTCCCGTTTTTATAGACGGCTTCCACTATCGGCAGGTGCGAAAACGCATAATGGAATTCGTCGCCCCCGTGTCCCGATTGTCCGCGGGGATTATTTTGTGAAAGATATAGTTTTGTAAAATACACGTTGTTTATTTCGTACCATTCGTCTTTACTGATTTCGTTGTTTTCGAGGGCGGCGTTCACATAGGCATTGAAATCGTTTGCGAGGGACAGCGACAAAGCGTAAGTTTTGTCCATATAAAAGCTCCTTCCTTTCCGCAAGCCGGGGAATTGCGCCGATTTCGGTTTAAAACCCGAAAGGCACCAAAACCGCAGTGTGAAATTTATTTTTCACGCTGTCCTCCTTTGTAAAAAACAAACCCACCATCAATGGGTTGAGCAATTGATGATGGGCAGTTTGGTGCCGGTGGCCGGAATCGAACCGGCACGGTATCGCTACCGGTGGGTTTTGAGTCCACCACGTCTACCAATTCCATCACACCGGCGAAAGGTCCGACGCGAGGGTTATTATACCACCCCGTTCTCGATTTTGCAATACCGAATTTGAGATTGTTTTGCTTGAATATGCCAATGTGTTATGCTATAATGGCGCATATCGGACGCGCGTATTTACCGCGTTTTGCATTTATGCGCGTCCGACAGGCAAAAGTTCGGTTTGAAAACCGTTTCAAACCGGTCGAAAGGATGAGTGTCGTTATGAAATTTGCAATCATGGGTCACGGCGTAGTCGGTTCGGGGACGGCGCAGCTGTTCATGCGCAACCGCGATAAAATCGAAACGGCGGCCGGCGAATCCATGTGCCTGAAATATATATTGGATATCAAGGATTTCACCGGACTGGATTACACCGACCTTTTCATCAAGGATTTTTCGGTCATCGAAAACGATCCCGAGATCTCGGTCGTCGTCGAGACCATCGGCGGGACCGGCGCGGCGTACGACTATGTCTCGCGCTGCCTGAAAGCCGGGAAATGCGTCGTCACTTCCAACAAGGAACTGATCGCGACCCGCGGTACGGAACTCTTGGGGTATGCCGAAAAATCCGGTGTGATGTTAAAGTTTGAAGCCAGCGTCGGCGGCGGGGTTCCGCTGCTCAAGCCGATCAGCCAATGTCTTGCCGCCAACAGATTTGTCAGTATCTGCGGCATTTTAAACGGGACAACCAACTTTATTTTGACCAAGATGGAATCCGACAACATGAGTTTTAAAGACGCCCTTGAGATGGCAAAACGTCTGGGGTATGCGGAGCTCAATCCTTCGGCGGATGTGGACGGCCACGACTGTGCGCGCAAAATTTCGATTTTGAGCGGGATTTGCTTTCAAAAGCGCCCTCACCCCGATATGATCCCGGCCGTCGGCATCGGGCAGATCGGGCTCGACGACATCAAATTGGCGCGCGCCTGCGGCGGCTGCCTGAAATTGATTTGCATTGCCAAACCGGTCGGCGGCGGCGTGAGCGCTTTTGTCCGGCCGATGATCGTGGAGCACGCCAACCAGCTGTCGTCCGTCAACGATGTCTTTAACGGAATCATCGTCGACGGCGACGCGACGGGTGATGTGATGTTTTACGGCAAGGGCGCGGGGAAATTCCCGACCGCAAGCGCCGTGATCTCCGACATCGTCGACTGCGTGCGCGAAAAGCAGAGCCCGCGCAATATCTTTTGGGAGGATACGGAGGAGTTTTGCGCGGACGACGGTGAATATGAGTTTTTGATTAAAATCAAAGAAGCCGATGTAAAAAAACTGCCGCAGCTGGGCGAATACAGGCGCATTACCGCCGGGAACGACGCGGTCGGCTATGTGGTCGGCCCATTCACGGAAGCAGAATTGAACGAAAAACTCGATCGCCTTTCGGTTAATGCGGTCATATTCCCGATTTTAAAATAAAAAATATCGCCACCATTTTGCGAAAGGAGTCGTCATCATGAAAATCGGTGTCATCGTCGATTCGTTCCGGGTCGGTTTTGAGGAGGGCGTTAAAAAGGCCGCCGCCGTCGGCGCCGACGGCATTCAGGCCTATGCCACGACCGGCGCGTTCAGCCCGCAAAACCTCAACGCCAAACAGCGGCGCGAGGCGCTCGATTATGTCCGCTCCAACGGGCTGGTTTTTTCGGCGCTGTGCGGGGATTTCGGCGGCCACGGCTTTATGCACGAGGACGAAAACTCCGACCGCATCGAGCGTTCCAAACGCATCATCGACATGGCGCTCGAACTCGATTGCAAAGTCGTGACCACGCACATCGGCGTGATCCCCGCCGACCGAAACAATCCCCGTTACGACGTCATGCAGCGCGCCTGTTACAAACTGGGCGAATACGCCGAAAAGTGCGGCGCTTATTTTGCCGTTGAGACCGGCCCCGAGCCCTCGGAGATTCTTGCGCGGTTTATTCGAGAACTCGGCGTCAGGGGCGTCGCGGTCAATCTTGACCCCGCGAATTTGGCGATGGTCATCGGCGAAGACAGCGTTGAGGCCGCAAGGATTCTCGGCCCGCTGACCGTTCACACCCACGCCAAGGACGGCGTTTTGCTGAAAAAGGAAGATCCTGAGATCATCTATGGACTGGTCAAGCACGAGGAGATGGGCGAACGCCCCGAGTATTTCCGCGAAGTCGTGCTCGGCACCGGCGACGTGCATTTCGAAAAATACCTGCCCGCATTGAAGGCGTCCGGCTACGACGGCTTTTTGACGATCGAGCGCGAAGTCGGGGATTCGCCGGAAAAAGACATCAAGATCGCGGTGGACTTTTTGAAAAAACAAATTCGGAATTTGAATTTATAGCATCCGGAAGCCGTTGTCAACCCGAGATCCTTCGGCTTCAATCGCGATGACAAAAAAGTTCCACGTGGAACATTTTAACAATCGAACTTGTTTTGGCAGTAGCGGTGAAAACCGCTCCTGCCGTATTTTATATAACAGCAATCCGGACCGTAACGTAAATTTGAACCGCCGGATACCCGGTCGCTGTCTTTGGATTGCTTCGTCGTGCGCGGGGTTCGGCCCGCGCTCTCCTCGCAAAGACGGAGTTGTCATATTACTCAATATAATCGGCGCAGGCGCGGTCGGTGAAGGCCGCCCTGACCAGAGCGCCGACGCGGACGTGTTCGGGGTGGACGACATATTTACTTAACGCTTCATCATTGATGAACAAGCTGTTTAAAACCACGGCGCGGTTGCCGGACTTTAACGTCGAAACCGTCACTTTCAACGAGACGATGCCCTCGATTTTATTCGGCAACGCTTCCAATTCGGCTTTGATTTTTTGCGCGTTTCGGATGTTTTCTTCCTCGGTGAATTCCTCTTTGAAATTCCACATGACAATGTGTCTGACCATGATGACCCTCCTGATGATTGAATATATGGTTTTTTGGGCGAGTCGCTTGAAGCGGATGATGAACGCATGAGATAAAACGCATTCAAGCGTTTCCGTTTGTGTTGCGACCGTGTCGTACCTTCCGTAAAAAATATTATCCGGAGGTTCCGATCGTAATATAATGCCGGATGGCTTCGTATTTTCCGTCGCCGATGCCCTGCACTTCTTTGATCTCGCCCTTTGAAAAAAATCCGCCGTTTTGAGTTCGGTAATCGATGATGCGCTCGGCGAGCAGCTCTCCGATGCCGGGCAGCAGCATAAGCTCTTCTTTTGAAGCGGTGTTCAAGTTCACTTTGCCGTTCGGGAGGTTTATTGAGGGCGCCCACCGCGAGGCGTAGATCGTCGCTCCGATATGCGGGGCGGCGGTGATTATTTTAAAAACCGAAAACGCAATCAGACCTGCGGACAATACCGCAAGCGCGACGCAGATGAGTTTTACGGTTTTCGACACGTAACGACCCTCCTTCGCCGATAAATATGTGTTGTAATTTTAAACCTTTTCTCATAAAAACGCAACTGCAAGCATAACAATTGGCACATACGAGTGTAAAGGAGAGACAATATATGCAGATGAAAATGATTAAAAAAAGTATCGGTTCCTCTGTTACGCTGTTCTCGGCAAGACCCGAGGCGCGTGTGGATTCGCAGGCGGTGATCCCCGATTATCTCCCCGAGGTTCAACGTGTGCTCCGATCTGAAGCGGAGGTTTTCGTCACAGGAAAACAAATTACGGAGCAAAAAATTATTGTGGAGGGGAACATCCGATTTTGCGCGCTCTACCGGTCACCGGACGGGGAGTTGTGCAGCGCCAATCAAACCACGGCCTGGCGGCAGATCATCGATGCCGCGGTGCCGCCCGACAGCGCGGTCTTTGTGACGCCCCGGCTGCTCAGATGCTCGGCGCAGCCGATCTCGCCGCGAAAAATCGATCTTTTCGGATCCTTTTTATTGGAATCCGAGGTCAAGGGCGCAAAACGCGAGGAACTGCTTGACGGCATTGAAGGCGCAGACATTGAGTTGAAAAAGCAGACCGTCTCGGTCAAGCGGTTTGTCTCGGCCTATAACCGTCAATTCGCCATCAGCGAGGATTTTGAGCTGGAAAACACTCGGCCCTCGGTGATGAAACTGCTCAACTCCCGTCTTATCATCACCGAAAGCGGTTTTAAAACGGTCTCGGGGCGCATTGTCGTCAACGGAAACGCGACCTTGGAAGCGCTCTATCTGGGAGATGTGAGTTCCTCCGCCCCGCACGTCATCAAATTCTCGATTCCGTTCAGTCAAATCACCGAGCTGGACGCGACCGAAAGCAACGAAATTGAAGTCGCCGCTTCAATCGTCTCCTATGCGCTGAATGTCGTCTCACAGCCGGACGGCGATAACCGGCGGATGTCGCTGGATTTGATTTTGGGCATCACCGCCGTCAACAACGTGATCGAGACGACGCAGCTGCTGTTCGACGGATACAGCCGCGAGTGCGCCTCCGAAGCCGAATACGGCAACTTCACCGCCGTGACGGGCTGCGAGCGTTTTGAGGTCTCCTGCACGGCTTCCGCCGCGGTTGATTTCGGAGATCAGGTCATCGAAAAGGTGTTGGATACCCGCTGCGCGGTCAGTGCCGTGGCGTTATCCTCAGATCGGGGCGAGTTGATGGTGGTCGGCACGGTGGCGGCGGTTGTGATGGCGGCAAATGACGACGGCGAACTGTTCTTTGCCGAAAAAGCCATCGAATTCGATCAAAAAGTCAATACCGGATCCATGAGCGGTGAATTCACCGTGGCGGCAGTCGTCAGCGGCAGCAAGGCCGTACAAACCGGCTCGGGCATGGAGATCCGAGCGGATGTCGCAGCGACGGTGACAAGATGCCAAAGCGCCGTCTTTAAGTTGTTGACGGATTTGAAAATCAATGAAGCGGTTAAAAAACAGCCGCCGCTGACTCCGCTGGTATTGTGTTTTGCCGCCGAGGGCGAAGAACTTTGGGACATTGCGAAATATTATAACACCTCAGCCGATATCATCAAGGCGCAAAACGGGATTGATCTGGATCGGCTCACAAATGACGACGTCTTGTTGATCCCCACCGTTTAAAAAGGAGTGATAATATGGGAAGCAGCATTTACGCAGACATGGCACGACGGACCGGCGGGGATATCTACATCGGCGTGGTCGGCCCGGTCAGAACCGGCAAATCCACTTTCATCAAACGCTTTATGGAGACCCTCGTCGTCCCGAACATCGTCGATCCCGCGCGTAAGGAACGCGCCACCGACGAACTTCCGCAGTCCTCTGCCGGGCGCACGATTATGACCACGGAGCCGAAGTTCATCCCCGAGGAGGCCGTTAAGGTCCGCATCGACAGCGACGGGGAATTCAAGGTGCGCATGATCGACTGCGTGGGTTATATCGTTCCGAGCTCGATCGGCTACATCGAAAACGAAGCGCCGCGCATGGTGATGACCCCGTGGTTTGACAAGGAGGTCCCCTTTAATATGGCGGCGGAGGTCGGTACCAAAAAGGTCATCACCGAACATTCCACCATCGGGTTGGTCGTCACCGCCGACGGCAGCTTCGGCGACATCCCGCGCGCCGAATACGCCGAGGCCGAGCAGCGGGTCATCGGCGAACTGCGAGAGATCAACAAGCCGTTCGCGGTGGTTTTGAACAGCGCCGATCCGACCTCTGAGACGGCGCTTTCCGTCAAGGCCGAAATTGAAGCCCAACACGGAATCGGGGTCATCAATGTCAATTGTCTCAAAATGGACGAGGGCGAAATTCTCGAAATTCTCCGGGGCGTGCTCTATGAGTTCCCGCTGCGCGAAATTTGGATCGACATCCCGAACTGGTTGATGAAGCTTCCGGCCGAGTTTTGGCTGAAGACCGAGTTTCTCTCCGTCCTCAAAGAAACCGCAAAGGCCGTGACCAAGATCAAGGCGTTAGACGCTTTCCCGACTGCCATGTTCACGAATGAGCATATCAAAAAAGCGGAAATCGCGGGGCGGGATTACGGAAACGGCAGTGCGAAAGTGGAGATCGAGCTGAAGCCGGGCCTCTTCTTCCAGGTGATGAGCGAGATTACCGGCCAGCAGATCGAGGATGAGGGATCTCTGTTTGAGTTTATCAAAGCCGCTTCCGAGGTCAAGGGGACTTATGATAAATACCGCAACGCCATCGAGGAGGTCAACGCCACCGGATATGGCATTGTGATGCCGGCAATGGAAGAACTGACGCTTGAAGCGCCTGAGATTATGAGACAAAGCGGGCGGTACGGCGTCCGCTTGAAAGCGGGTGCGCCTTCGATCCATATGATCCGCGCCGACATCACGACCGAAATCCGTCCGGTCGTCGGCTCCGAAAAACAATCCGAGGAACTGGTGATGTATCTGCTCAAGGACTATGAGGAGTCCCCCGAAAAAATTTGGCAGTCCAATATTTTCGGAAAGTCGCTTCATGAATTGGTCAACGAGGGGCTGCATTCGAAACTCGTGCATATGCCTCCGCAAGCCAGAGTGAAATTACAGGACACCGTTCAAAAAATCATCAACGACGGCTGCAACGGCTTGCTCTGCATTATTTTCTGAGCCGAGATTCTTTTTACAAACCACACGCCCGTGTATTGCGGGCGTTCTTTTTTTGTGTTATACTTTGTCGTGATATTTCTTTTTCGGAGCGTTTTATGGTGTCTTACCGATTGATCCGGGCGGATCGAAAAACCGTGTCAATGAAAATTGCGGACGACTGCGTTCCGGTTGTGAGAGCGCCCTTTTTTATGCCCGAATCGAAAATCAACGCCTTTGTCGAAAAAAATTCCGCGTGGATTGCCAAGCAGCTTGAAAAAAGGACACTGCAGAATCGGGATGATGTTGCAATGGCCGCCCGGGAGACCGCGCTGCGCCGGAAAGCCGCCGAAGTGATACCCGTAAAGCTAAAATACTTTTCACAGCTGATGAACCTCTGTCCGACTGCCGTAAAGATCACTTCGGCCAAGTCCCGGTTCGGCAGTTGCAGCGGCAAGAACTCGATCTGCTTTTCATGGCGGCTGATGGCATATCCGGACGAAGTCATCGACTATGTCGTGGTGCATGAACTGGCGCACATCAAATACAAAGACCACTCAAAACGCTTTTACGCGCTGATTGAACGATACATACCCGATTATAAAACGCTGAAAATGATTTTGCATAAACCGATTGGAGGAACCGAACATGCCGAGATTTGACGATTTTAACTGGGAGAAACTGCGCGCATACTATGAATTGTGGCATCAAAACAAGCTCGGAAGACCGATTATGCCGATCCGGGTTCAAAAAGGGATCTCGGACCGCGGGGAGTCGCCTTTTCCCCATTTGAATTTTATGTCCGCCGGCGACCTCTCCGTGACGCCGAAGCAATTGATCGACCGACTGGATTATGAGCTCTCTTTGATTGAATTTATGGGTGAGGGATATCCGTATGTGGGCATGCACGCGTTCGGCGCGGGCGTTGCGGCGGCGTTTATGGGCTGCGAATTGCATGCGCGCAAGGAGACCACTTGGTTTACGCCGGTAAAAGAACTGCCGATCAAGGAACTGCATTTTGAATATGACCCCGACAACATCTGGCTGCGCAGAGTCAAGGACATCTATATCGAGGGCATGGAGAAGTGGCGCGGAAATGTCGTGATGGCCATGACCGACCTCGGCGGGGTTCTCGATATTCTCTCCTCGTTCCGCACGCCCGAGGGGCTTTTGCTCGACCTCTATGACGATCCGGACGAGGTGCTGCGCTGTGTCCGGGAGATTCAGACCATGTGGTTTCGGTTTTTCGATGAGATCACGGATATCATCAAGGGTGAGACCAAGGGCTATTCGTCGTGGTGCGGCGTCTATGACCCCAAGCCGACCTATATCCTGCAATCGGATTTTTGCTATATGATCAGTAACGAGATGTTTCGGACTTTTGTCGGGCCGGAGCTGAAGACCTCCGCCGAACGCCTGCACCGCCCGTTTTATCACCTCGACGGCATCGGTCAATTGAACCATTTAGAATCCGTTTTGGACATCGATGCGTTTGTCGGCGTGCAGTGGGTTCCGGGCGACGGTCCGAACCTGGACAAGGATTGGTCCGGGGTCTATCGGCGCATCACCGACGCGGGGAAAAAAATCTATATCTGGTGTGAACCCGAAAAACTCGGCCGGCTGATTAAACTGGTGTCCGGAGACATGATTTACAGCACCGGCTACGATGTCTTGCAGGCGGATCTGCCGAAACGCCTCGAGGAATTGAAACGCATCGGAATTGAGAATTTATAGTTGAAGCATACGGCGGCCGGGAATTCCGGCCGCCGATGTTATTGCGGTTGAGTTGTTCCGGCGCCGAAATCGATTTAATCAATTCCGGGAAACTGCGCTTGAGTTTTAAAAATCATTCCAATTTTGGGTGTTGCTTCCGACATTGCCGTTCGAGACGTTTCCGAGCGTCAGCGTATATTCGCTGTTTTTAAAAGTATATGTATCGGCGCCGCCGTTGAAGGTGAGAACCGCATAAGTGCCCCCGTCGCCGAACAGTTCCTCTGTGCCGAACCAAGTGGTTCCGGACGCCTCCTTGAATTTATACGATCCGTTGGGCAAGGTGATCGAGACCGTTCCTTTGCCGTTAAAGAAGATGGTCGAGACCACAGTAGCGCCGGAATAAATTTTAATAAAAACATAACGGTTGTTGTTGTTTACGATGGTGAGCTTGTTTTGCGATTGGTAATAGGAGCTGTTTTGAAAAAGCACCCCAGTGGTCGGTCTGGATTGGACACACGCGGCCTCATAATGTGCGGCGTCCTTATAACCGATGATGGTTCTGAACAATTTATAGGCGGTAAAATATTTTTTCGCGTTATAGGCGTCAACCGCTTGAAAATAAGTGTCTCTGCTGTTGCATTCAAACAGCAAGTCCTTTGCGTCTTTATAATTCACCGACGACGCATAATTCAGCAATTCGGCGGCGCCCTCGTAATCGCCCTGCTCCATCAACACCTTCGCCTGTTCGTAATCCTTGGAACACTTGCATTCTTTGGCGAGGTTGACAGAGTCCTTGAAACTGCCGAGCGAAACAAATATCTTTGCCGCGCCTTCGTTGTCTCCGGCCGCCATCAAATCGGACGCTGTTTGATAATCGGCGTTGTTTTGGCAGGTCTGTGCCATCGTCTTTGCATCTGAAAAACTGCCGAGCGCTTCGAAAGCGGTTTTCGCGGTTCCGAAATCGCCCGCTTCATAGCGCTTCATCGCGGCGTTATAACCGATGGTATTTTTGCACTTTTCGGCTTTTGACGCACTGTCCTCATAATCGCCGAGCGTGAGGAGTATGGTCAGCGCTTTTTCAAAATCGCCGCTTTCCATCAGATTTTTCGCCTGTTCATATCGCTGTTCAAGCCCGCCCAGTTCAATCAGTTCCTTGGCGTCTTTGTAATCGCCGAGGGTTTGTAAAATGGCCTTCGCGCCGTCATAATCGCCGTTTTGCATAAGAGCGACCGCTTGATTATACTTGATTCCCTTTTCGCATTCCGCCAGCATTGTGACGCTGTCCTTGAAATCGCCGAGACCTTGAAATGCGGTTTTCGCGGTCTCGTACTCGCCGGCTTCCATCGCCGCAAGCGCTTGTTCATAGGTCGCGCTCCGGGTACAAAACTGCGCCTGAGCGGCGCTGTCCTCGTAATCGCCGAGGGTGAGGAACGCCTCCGCGGCCGCGCTGTATTGCTGCGACTTCATCAGCTCTGAGGCCGCCCGATAACCGATGTTGTCGTTACATTCATCGATCTTTTTCCGCACGTCCTTATAATCGGGATCGAGCGCCGAAAAGGCGGCGACCGCTTCTTCGTATTGCTCGGCTTTCATCAGCGCGGCCGCTTCTTTATATTCCGGAGAGCCGCCGGCTAATACGATTACGATCACCGCCGCCGCAATCACGACCGTCGCGGCGGCGATTATGAGACCGGGCGATTTCACCTTGCGCCTTGTGACCACCGAAACCACCTGTTGAACAGACGGCTGCAGCTCCGTTTGTCGTTCGGGCTTCGCGCCTTTTTGGGGTTGGATCGTCTCACCGCAGGTATGACAAAACGGTGTGTTTTCTGGCAACTCGGTACCGCATTTCGAACAATACATCTCGTTCCCTCCGAATTTTCAATTGGCGAGAACAGTATATAACATTATTTTATATTTGTCAATGTTTTCCGAGAAACCGGCATTGACTTGATCCGTAATCGGTGTTGACTTTATTACCTTCTTATGGTAAACTCTGATTGCGGCGGCGGGGATGGCACCCATCACTAAAAACGGAATGCCGTGTAACATGACAACTCAGATACCGCAAAGGGGGCGACACCCATCGAAAAAAACGTGTTTGTGGTCGATGAGCTTGGCAATCCATATGAGGCGACCTATCCCAAACGGGCGAAAGGGCTCGTAAAAAACGGCAGGGCACGCTTCATTTCGCAACATACGATTTGCCTTGCGTGTCCGCCAAAGTTAAAAAATTTGGAGGATAAACATATGACCGACAATATCAAAATACCCGATATGAAAACCGCGATTCCCGAAAAAACCGCGACCACCGAAACTCAACCCGGGACGGCTCCGAAGATGACGATGGATTATGTGCTGGAACAGATCGAAAAGATTTCCGTACAGACCGAATACCTGAACCATGCCATCGATCAGCTCGGTAAAATACCGGACGGCGACAGCGGCGAAGCCGGTAGCCCCGGCGATCTGGCAGGACAGGCAAAAGCGCGGGCGATCGGAGACGTCGTCCGGTGCCGCGAGACCACCAATCAGCAGTTATTGAGTTTCTACACGTTGTTGTACACAGACCTGAGGCAAAATGAAGATCCAGCGTTAAAACAATAGAATATCAAAAATCCATTAAAAGCGGCGGGGGCTTTCGTCCCCGCCGCTTTTGTGTAATTTTAAATATGATGCCCCCCGCGTCAACTCTTTCACGCTTCTCTTCTTTGAAATGAAGGGGAAAACGGTGTCCGTTCGCAGGTTAATACAGCGTCAGCTGGTTGCTCTCGGGCAGGTCGCCGAACACGCCGTATTCACGCATGGAATTGATGACCGCGGATGTTACGCCGCTCTCCGCCGCGAATTCCTCGATGGTGGCATACTTCTGATCGCGGGCGGCGGCGATATTCGGCGCGGCGTTTTCGCCCACGCCGGAAATCGCCGAAAACGGCAGGCGGATTTTTCCGTCTTCGATCAAAAATTTTCGGGCGTCGGAATGATTGAGATTTGCGGGTAAAAACTCAAAGCCGCGCGCGAACATCTCGACCATGATTTGCATGATGTCAAAGCTGTCCTGCTCCTTCTGGGTCGCCGCTTTGCCTTTGTTTTCGATCTCTACCATGCGCTTTTTGGTATATTCAAGCCCGTTGACGGCGCAGTCATAATCGACGTCGGTGCTGCGGACCGTAAAATAGACCGAATAAAACTCCAGCGGTTTATAGACCTTGAACCATCCGAGTTTGATCGCGGAGATGACATAGGCGGCGGCGTGCGCTTTCGGGAACATGAACTTGATTTTATAACAGGAGTCGATATACCAATCGGGCACGTCGTGCGCCGTCATCTCGTTGACCAAATCAGAAGTGAGTTCCTTTTTCGCCTTACCTTTCCGGACGATCTCGGTGATCTTGAAGGCCTTTTTGGGTTCAAGACCCTTTTTGATCAGGTAAAGCATGATGTTGTCGCGCGTACCGATGACCTCGGAGATGGTGCAGGTCTTGTTTTTGATCAGTTCCTGCGCGTTTCCGAACCAGACGTCGGTGCCGTGCGAGAGTCCGGAAATTTGCAATAGATCGGCAAAATTTTTCGGTTGCGTCTCGATCAGCATCTGGCGCACGAACGGCGTGCCCATTTCGGGAATCGCGAACGTACCGATCGGATTGTTGATCTGCGCGGGCGTGACGCCGAGCGGCTCGGTCGAGACGAACAATTTCATGACTTTTTCGTCGGACATCGGGACATCCTTAAAATCAACGCCGGTCAGTTGTTGCAAGTATTTGAACATGGTCGGGATATCGTGCCCGAGCTCGTCCAGTTTCAAAATCGTGTCGTGCAGCGAGTGGAAATCGAAGTGGGTCGTGACGATGTCGCTGTCCTTTTTTTCGGCGGGGTGCTGCACCGGGGTGAACTGATAGACGCTGAGGCCCTGCGGGATGACGACCATGCCGCCCGGATGCTGTCCGGTCGTGCGCTTGACGCCGGTGCAGCCGGCGGCGAGGCGCTCCATCTCGGCTTTCGGCAAGGTGACGCCTTTTTCCTCGCAGTATTTCAAGACGTAGCCGTAGGCCGTTTTTTCGGCTATGGTCGAAATCGTGCCGGCTTTGAAGACGTTTTCCGACCCGAACAGCGTCTCGGTATATCTGTGTGCCTCGCTTTGGAACTCGCCTGAAAAATTCAAGTCGATATCGGGGGTTTTATCGCCCGCGAAGCCCAAAAAGGTCTCGAACGGGATGTTGACGCCGTCCCGCTCGAGCGGCGTTTTGCAGTTCGGGCAGTTCTTGGGCGGCAGGTCGAAGCCGACGGCTTCCTCGTCGTCGATGAATTCGCTGTGTTTGCACTGTTTGCAATAATAATGCGCGGGCAGCGGGTTGACCTCGGAGATGCCGGTCATCGCGGCCAAAAAGGTCGAGCCGACCGAGCCGCGCGAGCCGACCATATAGCCGTTTTCGTTGGAATAGGCGACAAGTTTTTGCGCGATCATATACAAGACCGCGAACCCGTGCTTGATGACGGGCGCGAGCTCGCGCTCAAGCCGTTGCGCGACCACCTTGGGCAGCGGGTCTCCGTACTGCGCTTTGGCGTTTTGGTAGACGATGTCGGTGAGTTGTTGTTCGGCGCCCTCCATTTTGGGTGTATAAGTGCCCTTCGGAATCGGGCGCACGACCTCGATTTTATCGGCGATTTTATTGGGGTTTTCGATCACGACCTCGCGGGCCTCTTGATCGGATAAATATGAGAATTCCGAGAGCATCTCGTTGGTGGTGCGGAAATACAGCGGCGCCTGATACTCGGCGTCCTTCATTTTCTTTCCGGTCATGATGATCTCGCGGAAGATGCAGTCCTCGGGCTTGATGAAATGCACGTCGCAGGCGGCGACGACCGGCTTGTTGAGCTTTTTTCCGATATAGACGATCTTTTTATTGAACTCGATCAGCTGCTGTTTTGATCGGATGTGTCTGTCATTCTCATCTTCGCTTCGAATTAAAAATTCGTTGTTGCCCAGCGGCTGGATTTCAAGGTAATCATAAAACGAGGCGATGGAATATAAGATTGAATTCTCTTTTCCCTCGGCGACGGCGCGGTAGAGTTCTCCGGCTTCGCAGGCGCTTCCGATGATCAACCCCTCCCCGTGTTCGGTTAAAACACTTTTGGGGATTCTCGGGGTGTAGTGGAAATAGTTTAAATTAGACAGCGAGACCAATTTGTAAAGATTGCGCAGTCCGACTTGGTTTTTTACCAGTAGGATGCAGTGGAAGGCGCGGAGTTTATTCAGGGAGCCGCCCACCAACGCACCCTCCATATCGGAAAGGGATTTGCAACCGTTTTGAAGAAATCGGTCGAGCATCTTTGAAAAGATTTTCGCCGTGACGCGTGCGTCGTCGGAGGCGCGATGATGGTTGAAATTGTCCAATCCGAGATGTGAAACCACCGTTTCGAGCCGGTGATTTTGCAATTCCGGAAACACGAGGCGCGCCATTTTCATCGTGTCAATGTGCGCGTTTTCGAATTTTCGCCCGGCGCGTTTTACCGCTTCCGAAATAAAACCCGTATCGAATTCGGAATTGTGCGCGACCAGAGGGCAGTCGCCCGTAAAACTCAAAAATTTTTCAAGCGCTTCGGCCTCCAAGGGCGCGTCGGCGACCATCATATCGTTGATGCCGGTGATTTCGACGATTTTGGGCGGAATCGGCATTTGAGGGTTGACAAAAGTATTGAATTCTTCCAAAACGACGCCTTTTTTGATCTTGACGGCGCCGATCTCGGTGATGCGGTCGTTTTGGGAGGAAAGTCCGGTCGTCTCGATGTCGAACACGACGTACTCGTCGTCGAAAGCGGCTTCGGTTTTTCCGGTCACAACGCCGCTTTTGTCGTTGACAACATAGGCCTCCATGCCGTAAATTATCTTGAAATCGGCCTCCGGGTCGGCCTTTTTGATGTCTTCATATGTATTCATCGCCTCCGGAAAGGCCTGCACAACGCCGTGATCGGTGATGGCAACGGCGCGATGCCCCCATTCGTAGGCCTGTCTGATCATCGTCTGCGCGGGCGTGATGGCGTCGAGCGCGGACATCGAGGTATGTAAGTGCAGCTCGACCCGCTTCTTTTCGGCGTTGTCCATGACCTTTTTCTTTTCGGTCAGACAGATATTGGTCGGGATAAGCACTTCCTGCTGGGCGTAATCGTCAAATTCCACATTGCCGCCGACTTTGAGGGTCATCCCCTCCTGAATCATCTCTTCGAGCTCGAGTTTGGAATTGCGTAAAAACAATTTGCAACCGATTGATGAGCTCCCGTCGGTGATGAAAAAATTAAAGATCACCGTCGCGCCGTCTTTGATCGGCTTTTTATCGATTTTAAAGACATCCCCTTCGATGACGACATCGTCTTTTAAACGCTTTTGATAGATTTCGGCAATTTTGACGGCGGGGTCGATCATGCGTCTCCCTAAAAGAACGGTCTTTCTTCGACCGGATTCTTCGACGGTCTGTTCTTCCGCGCGTGCTTGCGTCTTAAATTCAATCACGGAGGGCGGAGGCGTGTGTTCCGGAGGGGGCGCGATCTGCGGCAATTCTGGCGGTTTGATCGCGCCGGCATATTCATCGGAATTGCGGTCGATTTCCACCGTGCCCGAAAATTCCACCTCGATGTCGATGCCGAAGCTCCTATGTACGGAAGATGTGACAATCTTTGCAAAATCGGATTTTTCGAGCAGTTCTTTGCCGCCGTATTTGAGCTCGACGGTCAGTTTGTTGTTTTCGTAACTGTATTTCGCCTCGTCCAAAAACCCGTTCACAATGGCCATTTTATCCCGCAGGGACTCACATAATACGCTCAGGTATTCGGTATCCAATAATTCTGGGGGAAAGATGGGCACGATTCGGGCCGTCTTCAATTTGTAGCATTCACGGAGTTCTTCCTGAGTCCGGTCGATGGCTTTGGGTGAGACGGGTTCAAAATAGAGGGCTTCCAGCCGTATGAACTTCTCTTTTTTATCAATTTCAAGCCCCCTGACTTCGCCGGAAGCGACCAGCGAATCCGAAACCGCGCCAAAGAACAATTCATTCAGCGTTGCAGCCATTTTTTAAGTCCTCCAAGCAATTGATGATCTCGCCGTAAATTTCGTCGGGGCTGCCCTTTTTGACGATCTCCCCGTTTTGAAATAAAATCGCACAGCCGTTTCCGAATGCCATTCCGATATCGGCGGTTCTCGCCTCACCGGGTCCGTTGACTTCGCAGCCCATGACCGCGATTTTTACCGGCTTTTTTATGTCTTTGCAGACCGCCTGCAGTTTTTCGGTGAATTCCGCCACCGGACCTCTTGTCCTTCCGCAGGTCGGACAGGAGATCACCGTCGGTCTGTCGGACATTCCGAGCGAGGTCAGCAGATTTTTCCCGACGTCAATCTCACGCTCAAGTGTCCCGGTGATTGATATCCGGATGGTATCCCCGATGCCGTCCAAAAGCAATGAACCGATTGCCGCCGCGGACTTTAGCGCCGCCATTTCTTCCGTCCCGGCTTCAGTCACACCCAAATGCAGCGGATAACGGCAGCTCCGGGCAAGTATCCGGTTGGCTTCGACCGTCACTTTGGCGTCGGACGATTTGACCGAGATCACGATGTTGTCAAAATTAAACCGCTCGAGCTGTTTGGCATTATACAGTGCGCTCTGCGCAAGCGCCTGCGGCGTCGGCCCGCCGTATTGAAGCAAGATGTCTTTGCCCAAAGAGCCGGAATTGACGCCGATTCGAACGGGGACATGATTTATTTTACAGCAGTCGGCAACGGCCTTGACGCGGTCACTTGAGCCGATGTTGCCGGGATTGATCCGTATTTTATCCGCTCCCGCGGCGACCGATTCGAGGGCGAGCTTATAGTCGAAATGGATATCGGCGACCAGCGGTATGTCGCAGGCCTCTTTGACGGCGGCAAGCGTTTTGACCGCTTCCATGTTCGGGACGGCGATCCGGACGATATCACAGCCGGCGGACGCAAGGCGTTTCGCCTGCCCGATATTTCCCTCAATATCATCATAGCGGGCGTTCAGCATCGATTGGACGGCGATTCGTTCACCGCCGCCGATGGTGATCTTTCCGATGGCGATCTTTTTGCAAATTCTGCGCATGTCTCAATTCCTCATATTCCCGAACATAATAAGTGCGTTTCGCGAGATCAGCGATTTGATATCATTGAAGGTGACCAATATAATCAGCGCAATCAACAGCGCGAAACCGATGAAGTGGATCGTGCCCTCGTATTTCTTCGGCACCGGTTTCCCTCTGATCAACTCGATGAAAATAAAAATCAGACGGCCACCGTCGAGCGCGGGCAGCGGCAATAAATTGAACACACCGAGGTTCACGGTGATAAATGCCGCGAGGTAGATCAAGGAGTCAAGACCCTGCGACACCGCTTCGCCGATCACCTCGACCGTGCCGACCGGACCGCTGACCTGGTCGGCGCCGTATTTTCCGCTTGCGACGTCATACAGCGACTGGTAGACCACTTTGACCAAAGACACCGTACCGTAAAAACTGTGGTTGACAATGTTGCCGAAGGTCTTGGGTTCGGCGGTGAAGTAAAAATCGCGCATGCTGACCGTTGTCTTCCCGACCACATCGGTTTGAAACTTCACATTTTCAAGCGTGATTTTTTCACCGTTTCTGCGCACCGTAATCTCGGCGTCTCCGGTCTGGTTGCGCATGATGGCATAAATTGCGTCGGAATAGATTGAGATGTGCGTACCGTCGATTTTCAGCAGTTCATCCCCCTCCCGCAAACCTGACTGCACGCTGACGGCATCCTCGAAAAAGGCGTGGATCGTCCGCGAAGGAAGCGCTTTTTCGCCGAGCACCAAGATGCTCGTCAAAATCAGACCGAGGATTAAGTTCATCACCGCTCCCGCGATGATGACGATCAGTCGTTTCCAGGCCTTTTTTTGGTGAAAAGCGTCCGGGTCGGCGCTCTCCTCGTCCTCTCCCTCCATCGCAACACTGCCGCCGATCGGAAAGGCCTTGACGGAAAAGAGGTTGTGTTTGCCTTTGATTTTTAAAATCCTCGGTCCCATCCCGACGGAAAATTCCTGGATTTTTATTTTAAAGATACGCGCCGCGATATAGTGTCCCAGTTCATGGACAATGACGAGCAGGTTGAGAACCAACAGCGCGATGATGATTTGCCATACGATATTCAAATCTGTGTCCTCCTATACGCCGCATTTATGCCGGACAAACTCACCGGCGGCCGCGGCCGCGTCGAATATATCCTCAATTGTATGAATCGGCATGGGTTTTATTCGCTCTACCGCCTCGCTGACAAGCTCCGTGATCGTTAAAAATCCGATATTGTCCTCCAAAAACAAGGCCACGGCGGCTTCATTTGCGCCGTTTACGACCGCCGCAGCGGTTGAGGCCGCCGTTTGATCCGATATCACCGTCTTTTTGCAAATGAGGGGCGCGGGAAAGGTCTCATAGTCCGGCGCTGAAAAAGACAGGGTTCCGATTTCGGCAAGATCCGGCGCCGCGCTCTCAAAATCGCCTCTCTCGGGATAGGTCAGCGCATATTGAATGGGCAGGCGCATGTCCGGCAATCCCAATTGGGCGATGATCGAATTGTCCTCGAACATCACCGCCGAGTGGAGGATGCTGCCGGGATGGATCACAATGTCAATCCGCTCGGCCGGTACGCCGAACAGCCAATAGGCCTCGATGACTTCAAGACCCTTGTTCATCATCGTGGCGCTGTCGACGGTGATTTTTTTCCCCATGCGCCATGTGGGATGAGCGAGGGCCTGCTGTGCCGTTATATGCGCGAGTCCGATCTTGTTTTTGCCGTAAAACGGCCCTCCGGAGGCCGTGAGAATGATTTTTTTCAAACGGTTTTTATTGCCGCCGATGCATTGGAAAATCGCGCTGTGTTCACTGTCGACCGGAATCAACTCGCAACCCGTCTCTTGAATGCGCTTCATCACGAGCGCTCCGCCGGTGACCAAACTCTCTTTGTTTGCCAGTGCGAGCCGCCTGCCTTTTGCGATCGCGGCCATGGTGGGGCGCAGGCCGGCGATTCCGACGATGGCGTTCAACACCGTATCGCCGTGTCTTTGCGCGGTTTCGCAGACGGCCTCATGACCGCCGAGGACTTTGACGCCGGTGTCCCGAAGGCGTGTTTTCAACGCTGCCGCCGCCGTTACATCGTTCATGCAAAAGACCTTGGGGCGAAATTCCCGGGCCTGCCGTTCGGCAAGTCCGACGTTTTTATCGGCGGTCAGCGCCTCGATTTCGCAGCCCTTTTTTTTGGCGACATCAAGCGCCTGCGTACCGATGCTCCCGGTGCTTCCGAGTATCGTCAGTTTCAAACCAGTTTCCTTTCATCCTAAAAAAAGTCCGTAAAACGAGACACCAAAAAAAACAGGATCGAAACCATGATCACGCCGTCAAATCTGTCCATGATCCCGCCGTGTCCGACCACGATGGTGCCGAAGTCCTTGACATTGTGCTCGCGTTTGAGCACCGAGGCGACCAGGTCGCCCATCAGCCCGAATACTGCCGCAAACGGTGCGATCCACGCCAACACCACCCAATCGAGCGGCTGCGCCGGAATGATCAGGCGCGACACGAAAGCGATGCCGACAAAAGCGATTTCCGAGATGAGCAACGAGCCGATCAAACCCTCGACGGTCTTTTTCGGGCTGATGGTCGGACAGAGTTTATGCTTGCCCATGGTGATGCCGAATAACCAGCCGCCCACATCGCCCGCCCAAGCGCCCAAAATAACCGTCGCCGCCAACACCGCGCCGACCGCGCCCTCATGTTGTTTTGCCAACAGAGTCAACATTGAAAATCCCGCGGTGACATAGGCCGAGAACAGACCGGCCGTCGCCACGGCGGAGAGTTTCGCGCGGTCACGGCTCCGATAAATCACCGCCAAGAACATGAATAATACCACAAAAGCGACGGTGCAATCGGCGATTCGACCGCTGTTTTGCGTTAAAATCAAACCCGAGACCGCCGTTGGATATGCAAAACACATCCCAGAGAGAAATTTCAGACGCAGCAATTTCATGACTTTGAGACACTCATAGATCGCCAAGACCGCGAGCAGGTACATGGCGATGTCCAACACCCAACCCTTATAAGCCGCCGCATAAAACGCCGCTCCGACGATAATCACCAAGGCAATCGACGTAATGAACCTTTTTTTCATCGTTTTTTGTTCCTTTTTTATGTTTGTTTACCTTGTACCGCCGAATCTCCGGTCGCGTTTGCCGTATTCCGCGATTGCCGAATCCAGATCATGTTTGGTAAAATCGGGCCAAAATTTTTTGCTGACGGTGATCTCGGCATAAGCGATCTGCCAGAGTAAAAAATTCGAAATCCTCAAATCTCCGCCGGTGCGTATCAAAAGGTCTACCGGCGGCTGACCGGCTGTATACAGGTGACGCTCAAAAACCTTCTCGTCGATGTCTTGACAAGGCAAGCGGCCGTCCCGGACTTCCTGCGCCAACAGACGCGCCGCCCGCAAAATTTCGGCTTTGCCGCCGTAATTCATCGCAAGGTTCAACTGCATACCGTCTTTGCCTTCGTTTAACTTTTCGACATCCGACATCAGTTTTTGCAATTTTTCGCCGAACGGGGCGCGGTCGCCGAAAAAATTGACGATGATGTTATCCTTTGCAAAATCCGAAATGGCCTCTCGGAGATAGGACTCGAAGAGCTGCATCAAAGCGTCGACTTCTTGCTTTTGGCGCGACCAATTTTCGGTTGAAAAGACATAAAGCGTCAAATGCTTGATTCCGGATTTTTCGGCGTGGCGGGCGATTTTACGAAAATTCTGACTCCCCGCGACGTGACCGGCACTGCGCGGCAGCGCACGGGCATTGGCCCACCTGCCGTTTCCGTCCATGATGATTGCAATGTGGCGCGGGATATTTTTAAACATCGCCATGTCCTTTATCACTTCATTCGGATCATAAACAACTCCCCCTCTTTTGAGGGGGTAATTTGATTAAAGCTCCAAGATTTCTCTGTCTTTTTTTTCGACGATTTCATCGATTTCTTTGCAGTATTTATCGGTCAGGTTCTGGACTTCTTTTTCACTGTCGTCATAATCATCCTCCGTGATTTCCGAGCTCTTTTTCATGGCCTTCAGCTTTTCCAGCGTATCGCGGCGTATGTTGCGGACGGCAATTTTACTCTCTTCGGCGTTTTTTGCGATCTGCTTGACGAGATCGCGGCGGCGGTCTTCGGTCAGCGGCGGGAAGACAATGCGGATGACCCTGCCGTCATTGTTGGGGTTGATGCCGATATCGGAGGTCTGAATGGCTTTTTCGATGTTTTTCAACAGCGAGGCATCCCAGGGCTGGATGACCAAAATTCTCGCTTCCGCGACGGAGATCGCGGCCATTTGATTGATCGCGGTGGGAGCGCCGTAATAATCCACGGTGATGCGGTCGAGCACGGCGGGATTCGCGCGGCCCGCCCGTATGGTCGCAAGTTCGTTTTCAAGAGCCGAAACGGACTTTTTCATCCGTTCCTCGGCATTTTTGATGTTGTCGTTCATGTCTCACACTGCCTTTCGTTGTATTATGATTGACATTTTCAGTTACAGACGACTTCTGTGCCCACATTTTCACCGACCACGGCGCGAAGGATGTTTTCGGGATCCGCGATATTTAACACGATCACCGGTATTTTGTTCTCTTTGCACATTGCGGCAGCCGTGGCGTCCATGAAATCCAATTCTTTTGCGAGTACTTCCGACATCGTGATGATGTCATATTTTTGGGCGTTCGGATTGTTTTTGGGGTCGCTGTCATAGACACCGTCGGTGTTGGTGGCCTTTAAAATAACCTCTGCGCCGACTTCCGCGGCCCGCAGTGAAGCCGCCGTATCGGTGGAAAAGAAGGGGTTTCCGGTTCCGCAGCCAAAGACGACGATGCGGTCCTTTTCGAAATGCCGAACGGCGCGGTTGCGGATATAGGGCTCGGCAACGGCGCGAATTTCGAGCGCGGTTTGTACGCGGACTTCAATGCCCAACTGCTCCAGTGCGTCTGCCATCGCCAACGCGTTCATGACCGTAGCCATCATGCCGATGTGGTCGGCCCGTGTGCGTTCCATGCGCTCGCTGCTCTTTCCGCGCCAAAAATTCCCCCCGCCGACGACAATCCCGATTTGCACGCCGAGTTCGTAGCATTTTTTCACGCTCTCGCAGACCTTTTCCAAGGTATCCCGGTCAATTCCGCCGTCCCGTCCCCCCGCGAGCGCCTCGCCGCTGATCTTGATGATGATCCTGCGATATTTGGGTAACTGCAATCGAACACCCCCTTCTTCTTTTCACATATTTTACACGATATTCCGTTTGTTGTAAAGCCCGAACAGGATGATCCGGCATTATTTTGAGAGGCGCGCCGTATCCCTTGCGATGACCAGCTCCTCGTTTGTCGGAATGACATAGACGCGGGTTTTGCCGTCGGACACGGAGATTTCGCCCTCGAGTCCGTACAGGGTCTTTTCGTTTGCCGCGTGGTCAAGGCGGATGCCGAGATAATCTAAACCGTCGCATACGCCCGCCCTGAAAGTATCGGCGTTTTCGCCGATTCCGCCGGTGAAGACCACCGCGTCCAATCCGCCCATGCTTGCCGCCATCGCGCCCAATGCCTTTTTGACGCTTAAAACCTGAACTTCTCTCGCCTGTTTGGTGCGTTTGTTGCCCGTTTCGGTCGCCGCACGGTTGTCGCGGTCGTCGCTCGAGACGCCGCCGAGACCCAAGATCCCCGATTTTTTGTTCAGTATGTAATCGACTTCATCGGGGGTGAGATTTTCTTTCTTTTGTAAATAGGTCACAATGGACGGGTCGATCGAGCCGCACCTCGTGCCCATCATCACGCCCTCAAGCGGCGTCATGCCCATGGTGGTATCGACGGATTTCCCGCCTGAGACGGCGGTGATCGACGAGCCGTTGCCGAGATGACAGGTCACGATTTTCAAGTCCCGGATGTTTTTACCCATCAACATCGCACAGCGTTCGGAGACATATTGGTGTGAGGTGCCGTGGAAACCGTAGCGGCGGATTTTATATTCCTCATAATATTCATACGGGATCGGATAAAAATAGGACCGGGGCGGCATGGTCTGATGAAAAGCGGTGTCAAATACCACGACTTGCGGGAGTTTGTCGCCGAAGACCTTGAGACAGCCGCGAATCCCCTGCACCGCGCCGGGATTATGCAGCGGCGCGAGCTCGGACAGCGCTTCGATATCCGCGATGACCGTTTCGTCCAACCGAACGGACCGGCTGTATTTTTCGCCGCCGTGTACCACACGGTGTCCGACTGCCGAGATCTCCGAGACCTCGTCGATCACCTTGCATTCCCCTTTTGAAAGCGCTCTTACGAGCACTTCAAAGGCGTCGGCATGTGTCGGCATGGCGATTTGGACTTCATATGCCTTTCCGTCCGCATTTTTTTGTTTGTATGTCCCGTCGAGTCCGACGCGGTCGCAGATCCCTTTTGCCAAAACCGATTCGTTTGTCATG
Source organism: uncultured Eubacteriales bacterium (assembly GCA_964587625.1). GTDB lineage: Bacteria > Bacillota > Clostridia > Oscillospirales > JAKOTC01 > DAOPZJ01. The sequence continues at coordinate 5,141 of CAZPLU010000010.1, read as the reverse complement.
TCGATGAGTTGAAATTTCATTGATGAACTTCCGGCATTGATCACCAAAATCTTCATTGATTTTTTCCTCCGTTGGGTTGTAATGATTTTTCAAAATATGTTATAATCACAAAAAGATGCTCTTTCGAGCGCCATTTCCATGATACTACAAAACCGCTCCTGATTCAAGCGAAAATTGATATTTATAAAGGAGATCGCATGATCTGTGGCGTCGCCGCGGAATATAATCCGCTTCACAACGGCCATGTCTATCATTTGAATGAACTGCGAAAAAACGGCGCGGACGCAATCGTCGCCGTGATGAGCGGGAATTTCGTGCAACGCGGAGAACCCGCGATCTGCGACAAATGGATACGCGCCCGCGCAGCGGTCGAATGCGGCGTTGACTTGGTCATTGAATTGCCTAGCGCTTGGGCGGTTGCCAGCGCACAGCGGTTTGCCGAAGCCGCCGTCGGTATCATGGCGCGGCTCGGCGTCGATACCGTCGGATTCGGCTGTGAATGCGGCGACGGCGAACGGCTCAAAAAGGCAGCCGCGTACCTCTCAAGCGACGACTTTAACAACAAAATGAGAAGTTTTATTTCGGAAGGCGTCAATTACCCGACAGCGGTCGCGAAAGCCGCAAAACTTTACAGCGACCTTCTTTCCGGCGCGAACAATTCCCTTGCAATCGAGTATATCAAAGCCGCGGAAAAGTTGATCCCCGGCTGCCGGTATATCGCGGTTAAACGGATTGGCGCGGCGCATGACGGACAAGATGCCGAGGGCGGTTTCGCCTCGGCTTCAAAGATCCGTGAATGGCTGATTAACGGCGTGGAATATCAACCATATATCCCCCGTGAAATGGCTGCGGGGCTGGACATGGCGATATCGGAAGGACTTGCGCCCGCTGCGCTTTTACGGCTTGAACGCGGCGTCATCGCCAAGCTGCGCATGATGTCGCCCGAAGAGACGAGCATCGTTCCGGACGTCTCAGAGGGACTTGAAAACCGGATTTTGGCGGCGGCAAAATCGGTTTCGGATTTAACGGCGCTTTATGAGGCCGTAAAGTCAAAAAGATTTACACATGCGCGGATTCGAAGAATTGTTTTAAACGCCTATTTGGGAATCACCGCTCAGATGCAAAACTCTCCTGTCCCCTATATCCGGCCGCTTGCGTTCAACCAAAAAGGCGGCGGAATCGTCAAAAACGCCGCGAGGCGCGGTCTGCCGATCTATACGAAAAGCGCCAAATTCGCCGCGGATCCGAGGTGCGCGGGGGCATTTGCGCACGAGGCAAAAGCGAGTTCGATTTATGCGCTCTGCCTGCCCGATCCCTCCAGAACCGCAGATGAATATCGGGCGACACCGGCGGCAATTATGTGATTTTTTCACTTGAATCAAACCCATTTTTACGGTATAATGAACCCATCAAAAAACGGAGGGATCTTATGGCTGTCACCCATCAAATCGAGGAATATCAAAACTACGGAAAAGTCGTGGCGATCACCAACGGCGCCGTCGAGCTCAAGGTCACCGTCGACATCGGACCGCGCGTGATCTATTTAGCGCTTGCCGGCGGGCAAAATATCATGTTCAATGACGACGACCGCGCCGTTACCAACGGAAAAAATGACCCGGTTTATGAGGCCGCATTCGGAAAGGGCAAATGTTGGCAGATCGTCGGCGGCCACCGCATCTGGTTCTCACCGGAGGAATACCCTTATTCCTATATGCCTGAGGACGAGCCGGTCGAATGGTCTTGCGACGGGAATCAATTCACTTTTAAACCGAAGCCGGCGCCGACGCTCGGACTGCAGTTTTCTCTGGAGCTTGTCGTGGACAACAAAAAGCCGATCGTCACAGTGAACAACATCATCGACAACCGCAGCGGCGGCATCCGCAACATCGCGGTCTGGGCGCTTTCGGTGCTCGCGCCCAACGGCCTTGAGATCGTCCCGCAGCCCAAAGAGCAGACGGGATTTCTCTCGAACCGCACCGTCGAACTCTGGCCCTATACCAACATGGCTGACAGTCGCGTGTACTGGGGCAAGGACTACATCACACTGCGCAGTGTCGAGGGCACGCCGGACGGCGCTTTTAAATTCGGCATCAGCAACACCGTGGGCAGATCGGCCTATATCCTCAACGGCACCGCTTTCGTCAAAAAGTTTACACACAATAAGCACGGCGTCTATCCCGACCACGGCATGTCGTTCGAGACCTACACCAACGAAAGGTTCATCGAGATGGAGACGCTCGGTGAGCTCAACGGGATGCTGCCGAACGAGCGCAGCGTCCACACCGAGCAATGGGTATTGAAAAAAGTCGCAAAAACGCCGAATCCCAAAAACGAGGCGGCGATTGCGAAACTGGCCGAAAGGTTGTTTCAATGAAAAACTTTGACCTTGTCATCATCGGCGGCGGGCCGGCGGGCATTTCCGCCGCGCTTTACGCAAAACGGGCCGGCGTGTCGGTGTGCGTGATTCACAGCGGCGGCGGCTCGCTTCAAAAAGCCGAAAAAATTGACAATTACTACGGATTTTCGGGTCCGGTAAACGGGGCGAAGCTGTATCTGGACGGCATCGAGCAGGCGCAAACCCTCGGGATCGAGGTTGCGGAGGACGAAGTTGTCGGCATCAGCTATATGGGTGCGTACCAAGTCAAAGGAAAAGCCGACGAATACGATGCGAAAGCGCTTTTGATTGCGACGGGGTCGAAAAGAACGACGCCGAATGTCCGCAATTTTACCGAATTTGAGGGAAAGGGCGTCAGCTATTGCGCGGTTTGCGACGGGTTCTTTTATCGCGGAAAAAGCGTCGCGGTGCTGGGCAACGGCGATTATGCCCTTGCAGAAGCCGAAGAACTTAAAAATATCGCGGCAGGCGTGACGATTTTGACCAACGGCGGAAAGACCCTCGCCGATTTCGGCGATTTCACCGTGATCGCCGATAAGATCATCTCCTTGAAAGGGGACGAACGTCTCGGGGAAGTCGAATTCGAAAACGGGACTTCCCTGCCCGTCTCGGGTCTGTTCGTCGCCATCGGCGTTGCCGGAGCGACCGACTTCGCCAAAAAGCTCGGCGCGGTCACCAAGGGCGCTTATATCGCGGTCGACGAGAGCGGCAGAACCAACCTGCCCGGGCTGTTTGCCGCGGGCGACTGCACCGGCGGACTGTTGCAAATTTCGGCGGCGGTCTCGAAGGGCGCATCGGCGGGTTTGGCCGCGGTGGAGTTTTTGAGGAAGAAATAGACGGAAATCGATCGGAGGACCGTATGCCATTACCGTTGGTTCATTTTAAAACGGCTTATTCTGTTTTAAACAGTTTTGCTGCGCTAAATATTGATCATTCTCAGTACTATATCGGTTCTTTAGCTCCGGATGGAGTAGATTCCAAAAAAAATTACACTTTATACGACAGAAATCAATCGCATTTTGAAAGCAAAGACATTCTGCAATGGTTTGAGAATGTTGACCGTTTTCTGAGGGATTATAAAACGAGCTCTGACTTCTCTTTTTGTTTGGGATATGCCGTTAATTATGACAGATAATATGGCAAGAAAAAGTTTATAATCGTTTCCACCAAACATATCAAGAAGTTAAAAAAACGGCGCTTCTAAATGAGCGTCAAATATATGTAAATGAAATGTGTTTTTTGGACATACAGATTTATAACACGGAAATTGCATTTCGCAAAGAAATCTGGAACTGCCTTCAACAAGCCAAAAGTATCGGAATTCATCCTTTTATTACTGATGAAGAGGTTGAAAAAGAAAAAAATTATACGCTTGCATGGTATGAGGACAAGGAAAATACCCCAAAAATTGTCACCAATATAATTACATTATCAGATGTCATTGAATTTGTTGTTTTAGCTTCGGATGAGATCAGTCATCGTTTAAAAGTTTTATTTCGTAATAATTAAAACAGCGGTCGGAAAATTCCGACCGCTGTTTTGCTTTGCTTGGATTTAAAAGATACCGTTTTACGCTCGCGGGAAGTTCGCCGACATCGGCTGATACCGTGAAAACGAATCGGACGTTGTGAGGCGTGGTCAAAAAACTGTATCGAAATTGGTGTCCGATTGTGGCAAAGAACACGAGTTTGATACAAAATGCACCCCCTCAGCTTGCTCCCGTTTGTAGGGTGCACCCCCTTGCTGTTTCCCATTTCTTCCGTGTGTAGGGGTGAACACCCCTGTTCATTTGCCGTTTGTTGAGCAGATTATGATTAATTCGTACCGTTAAGTAATTTATCGCAAATAATATCACTTGCGAGCTTTCCTCGCAAAGCTGTAATTTTGGTTTCAATCGCCCTGATTACTTTAATAAATTCCTCATCCGGCATTCCTGTTGGGTCGTCTAATCCCCAATCCTCCCGGTGTTTACTTGGAAGATAGGGGCATTCCACATTACAACCCATTGTAATGACTATTTCCACAGGCGGGATATCTTCTACAAGCTTCGGACGCTGGGTTTCTTCCATGTCTATCCCGTAAAGCTGTTTTATGATCCGCACTGCATCAGGGTTTATCCGATCTTTTGTTTCTGTACCGGCAGAATAGCTTTTAAACACATCTGAAGCTAAATGTTTACCGAGTGCTTCGGCTATCTGACTTCGGCATGAGTTATGAACACATATAAATGCTACTTTCGGTTTAGTCCCACCCACAATATTCACCTCTTTTTATTTTGTCTTTGGCTTTGGAAACCAATGCTTTGTATTATTTGCTATTTTCACAAGAATCAGCATAATTGGCACTTCTGTTAGCACTCCCACAGTAGTAGCAAGGGCGGCAGGAGAATTCATTCCAAATAATGCAATTGCAACAGCGACGGATAGTTCAAAAAAGTTTGATGCACCAATCATCCCGGCCGGAGCCGCTATATTATGAGGCAGCTTAAGCCATTTACAAGGTATATATGAGATAAAGAAAATGAGGAACGTCTGAATGGTCAGGGGTACTGCTATAAGAATAATGTGAAGTGGATTACTTAGAATCGTTTCTCCCTGGAAAGCGAACAGAAGTATCAACATCAGCAGTAAACCGGTCGTAGTTGCGCCATCAAATTTAGGCAAAAACTTTTCTTCGAAATATTGCAGTCCCTTTCTTTTAGTAACATATAACCTTGTGAGTATCCCTGCCGCAAGAGGAATTACAA
>CAZPLU010000009.1:30455-67357 GCA_964587625.1 uncultured Eubacteriales bacterium | reverse complement strand
TACCATTCTTTGCGTCTTAAAGTAAATTCCACCCCCTCGTCCACTCTGGATCTTAACTTTGGGAATTTACCAACCCCGAGTTTTTGCTTTTACCGTCCCTGAAACAGTTGACAAAGCCCGCGGAGTGTTGTAAAATATGTTGCGCGCGTAAAAGCGCATCGATTAAACGCACCCATTCACGATTCATTTGGGCCTGTGAGCTCTGAACCGAGCTACAGTCCTAAAAAACCCCATCATAAAAATATACACTTGGGCCTGTGAGCTCTGAACCGAGCTACAGTCCTAAAAAATCCCATCATAAAAATATACACTTGGGCCTGTGAGCTCTGAACTGAGCTACAGTCCTAAAAAACCCCATCATAAAAATATACACTTGGGCCTGTAGCTCAGTTGGAAGAGCGTTCGGTTCGCATCCGAGAGGTCGTGGGTTCGAATCCCTTCAGGTCCACCAAAAAATCCACCGTCAATCGATAAAATCGGTTGATGGTGGATTTGTTTTATGATAAAATGGCTGTGTAGATTATAGTGAAAGGGGAAATTTCCATGAAAAAAACGGCTTATTTGCTGTTTGCTGTGTTAATATCTATTTCAATGGTTTCTTGCGGTTTGAATAACAGCATTATTTCTCCATCACAATCGAACAGCAGTATTTCCGCAAGCACAGAGCAAAACCAAACAATACAGAGCGTTCAAGAGCAAAGCCATGTGCCGTCGTTGGCTTCGTCAACTCAGCAAAGCCAAGCGGTAAAGCTTTTTGAAATTGAGCCAAAATATGATGAGGTAAGTGATTTTTCGGATGGTTTAGCAGCGGTTTGCATCAACAGCAAGTGGGGATACATTGACAAAACAGGGAAAGTGGTTGTTCCGATAAAATATGATTTGGCCGGAGGATCATATTCCTTGCGAGAAGGAGACCAGGACGGCGACTTTAGCTGCGGTTTGGCAATGGTGAGAATGAATGGAAAATATGGATATATCGATACAACCGGAAAAGAAGTTGTCCCGTTAAAATATGACGACGAATATAAGTTTTGCGAGGGAATGGCCGCTGTTTGCACCGGAGATAAATGGGGTTTTATAGACACAACAGGCAAAGAGATTGTTCCGCCAAAATATGACAGCGTTTCCTATTTCCAAGATGGCATGGCTGCTGTATCAAACGGAGGAGAATATTATAAATTTTTCGATGAAGAAATGGGTGAGATTTCCGGATATAGCGGCAGCAAGTGGGGATTTATCGACACCACCGGCAAAGAAGTGGTACCCTGCCAATATAACTTTTATTCTATCTTCACTGATGGTGTAGCAATCATAAATACCGGCACAACCGAAAATCAAGGTGACCATTTTGGAGTAATAGACAAAACCGGAAAAGTGATCGTTCCTGTCGGTAAATATACTTGGTTTGGCGATATATCAGAAGGTATGATAGCAGCCAGTGTCGGCAAATATCCAAATGCCAAATGGGGATTTATTGATGTGTCGGGAAAAGAAGTGATTCCATGCATCTATGATTTTACGATACAAGGAATTATTCCTTTCTTTTCCGAGGGTTTGGCATGGTGTGGATGCGGTCTTATGGATAAAGACGGTAAATTTTTGATAGGCGCGACACGCTATGATAAAATTTGGTTCTTTCATGAAGGCATGGCTTGGGTTCAATTAAACAATAAATATGGCTTTATCGACAGCAAAGGCAACGAGGTTATCACTCCCAAATATGGATATGTTCGTGATTTTAAAGAAGGATTGGCAGCGGTTTGCTTAAACAGATCACAGCATAGCGAGTGGGGTTATATCGACAAAACAGGAAAAGAAATAACACCTTTTAAATATTCATCCGCTGAAAGCTTTCATGAGGGATATGCAGCGGTCAGCGTTGGCAGCAATGAAAATGATAAATGGGGATTTATCAATAAAGAAGGAACGCTCGTCGTAGAATGCCAATACGAAGAAGTTAACCGATATCAAGAGGGCATGGCAGCTGTTTGCTTGAATGATAAATGGGGATTTATTTCTTTCACTAATTAAAATCATAACCCGAAATTGTATTGATAAACACAACGACTGATACTCGGCGGTTTATCATGGATGACCTCGAACCTATGTTTCATAACTGCTGGAGCAGCTTTAATGTTCGGAAACGTTCAAATTGAGGAGGGTAAAATGGAAAACATTATCACCATTCCACACACGCAATCCATTCATCACACGAAGAGATTGGAGATAAAATATGCTTGATCATTTAAAACAAAAGTTAATTATCATAACCGGTTCGCCCTGTGTAGGTAAAACTACCGTAGCGGAAATCCTGTTTGAGTCATACAAAAACTGCGCCTATTTTGACGGTGACTGGGCATGGTGCGTGAATCCTTTTTCGATTGCCGATCCTCGATTGCGCAATGGCGATAAAACCATGTCTTTTGCGCTGTCAACCTATTTAAATTCAAACTTCGACTATGTTATTTTTTCCTCCGTGGTAGTGATAGGCGCAAGTATTCGGGAAGCTATACTGAGAGATATTACGGCAAAGGACTACACAACAATTGCATTTACATTAAAATGCTCCGAAAATACGTTGATTGAGCGTCATAAAAAACGCGAAAATACAAAAGATGTATCATTTCAATGGCTCACAATGAATCCCCATCCGGGCGATTTTGTTATCAATACCGACAACAAAACGGCAAAGCAAATTGCTGGGGAAATCAAAAACATTGTAGATGAATATCCTTAATAAGCATTTCCTACCGTGCATCTTTTTTATTAAATGATTACAAATAACCCACCATTGATTGACAAAAACGGCGGTTGACGGTGAGTTTGTTTAATGATAGAATAACCGCGCAGATTATTTATATTTTTGGTTATCTAATAGAATAAACAGGAGGGATCATATGAAGGATTTTAATAGATTAATGGAAATTATATCCGAAAATTACAATAAATTATTAGGCAAAAATTTAGTCGGGATATATGTGCATGGGTCTATTGCATTTGATTGCTTTCATTGGGACAAGAGCGACATTGATTTTATTGCAGTAATAAATGAACCCATACCACAACATACAAAATTACAACTTTTGCAAGTGTTAGCAGACCTCGGAGAGCAAGCTCCGCCCAGAGGGTTTGAGATGAGCATCGTGCTTGAAAAATATTGTAAAACATTTGTTTATCCGACTCCGTATGAATTGCATTTTAGTAGCGGTTGGAATGAGGAATACTTGAAAAAACAGCTCTCGTTATGCAATGACGAACGAATCGATGAGGATTTAGCCGCTCATTTTACGGTCATAAAAAGTGTCGGCGTTGTGATATACGGCGCACAGGTAGAAGATGTTTTTGGCGTTGTGCCGCGCGCGGCTTATTTAGACAGCATTTGCAAAGATATAATGAGCGCCAAAGAACACATCGCCGAGGATCCTGTATATATCATTTTGAATTTATGCCGTGCTTATGCGTACATAAAAGACGGGTTGGTTTTATCCAAGGAACAGGGTGGTAAATGGGGACTGGCAAACCTTCCCGAAAAATATCATAACCTTATTTCCGCAATGTTAAACAACTATGTCAAAGGCTCGGCGTTTTCCAATGATGAAACCCAACAAATCCAATTTGTCGGTTATATGTTAGAATTGATATTCAACACGACAGAATAGGCATTTTCAGATGATGCGCATAGATGAATTTATGATTGCGCATGCAGGGTGTGCAAAATTTGAAATCGTTAAAACTTGTCCGTTAATCGGCGGCGGTCATTTTATCAACAGGTGGTACCTTTTCCAAAGAACCCACCATCGATTGACAAAAACGGTTGATGTGGCACTTTAATTTGTGATAAAATAGTTCCGCGGCGTATTCATATGATCAATAAGCCGGGAGGTTTTTTACATGCGTTATTTTCGCAAAATAATCGGCGAACGTCTCTATCTCTCGCCTGTCAGCGCCGACGACACGGAGGTCTACATAAAATGGATGAACGAGACAGTAGCAAAAAGTTTCGGACAGTATCCTTTGGTGGTCGCATCGAAAGACGACCTGAAATGGCTTTTTGAACCCCCTGTCCACATGCAGCGCTACGCGATGGTGCTTCTTGACGGCGACGTCATGATCGGCAGCGTTAGCATACATAATATTGACCACCTCAACCGAAATGCATTCCTCGGCATTTTTATCGGAGAGGAAAAGTACCGGAGCAAGGGGTATGGCGCCGAGGCCATTCGGTTAATCTTGGACTACGGATTCAACACCTTGAACCTTCACAATATTATGCTGTCGGTCAACGCCGATAATGTCGAGGGTATTGCCTGCTATAAAAAGGTGGGTTTTCGAGAGGCCGGACGACGGCGCGACTGGAAATTCAAAGACGGAAAGTACATTAATGTCATTTATATGGATATCTTGGCGCGCGAGTTCGGAAACCAAGGCACACCGCCCGGAATCGGATAAACAAAAATATCCATCTTAAACCGTGCCGATAACAAAGGAAGTTAAAAAATTATATGGCAGTGCCCCAAATGCAAAAACCTTTAAAAACACCAACCAATCCCATACCTGCGGAAAAATCAACACCATCGAGGAATACATCTCCGAACAACTCGAAAGCATTCGCCCCCTGCTTTTAAAAATCCGCGCGACCGTTTGGCATTTTCTCTTTTCCCTCTTCTCTTGTCCCCGGCGGCTTTTTCCGGATAAAAATCGGCAGCTTTTCTTGACGGAAAGCAATTCATAGTATAGGATATAAATAATATCCATTGAACAAATGCGTTTTTGAATTGTTCAGCAGGCATTTAATAAGAAATGTGCGTGTGGAAAGCCCGTTGTTTAACGAGTTTTGGTTTTTCGCAACACCAATTGTGATATCTTATGGATAAACCAACCATTGTGCGAAGGGGGTGAAGGCGTGACGGAAAACAAGACAAAACAACGCGCACCGACCGCAATCAATGAGCGTCGATTGTCCGTCGTCGTCTTCTCCCTGTTTTTCGCCTGGCTTCTGGCATTCCCCTTTGAGGGCCGGATCCTTTACGCTCTTGCGGATTATTACCAGGCGGAACCGCGCAAGATGGTTTTCGGAGCGGTCGCCGCCACCTGCGTCGGATTATTTTCTTGCGGTTTTTTCATAAAAAGCATGAAGGCCGCAAAGTGGTACATACTCGGCTCCATTATTTTTTGTATCGTCGGGTCAGGCGCGTTTTTATTCCCTCCCTCCGGCCTTTGGTCGGTGGCAATCGTTTCAAGCTCGTTTTTGGCCGGAGGTTGCGTGGCGGCCTGGGGCTTTTATTTGCGGAGCGGCACCCCAAAGAACGAACGGATTAAAACGGCGGCGGACGGACTCATCTATTCCAACATTCTGATGATCGTGCTGAATATGGCGGCTGTTCACATCTCTCCGCACACCGGGCTTGGGTTGTCCATGTTCATCCTTGGGATCGCGTTTTTGTTCGCGCTTCGGCTCCCGGAGGATATCGATGCAACCGCTTCCGCGCCCTCCGGACTTCGGGGCAATTCGGTCAGTATGATCAAGCCGCTTGTCCTTTTGTGTTTATTCGTGCTCGTGATCACCATCAACTCCGGCCTCATGTATCAGGTGTTGAATCCGGCCTACGCGCACCTTACATGGCTGACAAGCTGGTATTGGGCCATCCCGTATATCGCCGCCCTGTTCATTATGAGGAACCTGCCCCGCAAAACGAACCGCTCCTATATCCTCTATGTAGCCATCGCCATGATCGGCTTTTCCTTCATTGCCTTTGTAGGTCTTGACCGCTCGTGGGCGAGTTATTTTGTCGTCAATACGCTGATGCTCGGTGCCTGCGGGGTGTACGACCTGTTTTGGTGGAGCATTCTCGGCGAAATGTTGGATTTTCACAAAAACCCGGCAAAAGTATTCGGCATCGGGTTATCGGCCAATGTGCTGGGCGTGCTGCTGGGAGGGCTGATCGGCAACGCCATCGCCTCCGCAGAAACGCCGACATTCAATCCGACGCTGCTGGCGCTTGCCGTGGTCTGCGTGACGCCGGTTCTCTTGCCGCCGCTGCACAGGCACCTTTCCCACCTTCTCAAAGACCATGCCTATCTCTCGGCGTTTTCCGAGTTGCCCGCGCGGGAACAGACAGGGCAGATTGAGCGAGCCGCAAAGTTCGGAAACCTGTCGGAACGGGAAAGCCAGGTCGCCTTCCTGCTGATCCAAGCAAAGACCTACAAAACCATCGCCGGCGAACTTGCAATCAGCGAAAACACGGTCAAGTATTATGTGAAAAGCATCTATTCCAAATTCGGCATCCAAAGCCGCGCGGAACTGATTAACATCGTGCTCCAAAAAGAGGACGCGCCCCCGCCCGCATCACACCCCTGAAAAATCCGCCATTTGAGGCCCCACCCGAAAAAGGTAGGGGCCTTTTTCATGCGGACTACCCGAACGGGTGATTTATTTCGACCCTGTTTTTGTTATGCTGTTCTTGATCAACAAAATCCCGCCGGAAAAGGGGAGTACATTTGAAAGCGACCAAAGAAAAAACTTCGTTTCGGCAGCGTTGGACCGCTTTGCATATTGACGGGTGTTAAACGGGGATCACGCCGTCCCTGCCTGCCCTGACAGACGAAAGCACGGATGTATTGCATAAATTGCGCAACACAAATCACGGAAAGCACAAGATTCCGCCCCGCCTGCGGCAGTGAGATCAATCAGGCATCTCAAGTCCCGCGGTCCGCAGGTCTGCGCGGCTTCTCGACCCGCATCGGCGCCCCGGCCTTTGCTGGGTACATCAAAAAGACCAACCGCCGGTCGTCCGTCTTCTCCGCCATTTCGGCCGTCTGCGCCGTGATCGGCTTTTATATCGCGGGTGAAGACGCGGAAAGAATGAACAATCCCCTGTCGTTTATGATCGGGGCGGGGATCGGCGGCATGTTTGTCGTGATTGCGCCGTTCAGACACGCGGCAGGAAACGCAGCGGCGCATGGGACGGCACGGTGGAGGATAAAAGGGTCAAAAAAACCATCATGATGAATACTCGGTGATCGTCCACGGCGACCACGGGAAAAGGCATGTGACCGAAACCCGGAACAATGATATATGCTATAAAATTTATTAAAACAAGGAGGATCTGTCATGAAAAAAATCACATGGTTCATCTGTGCCGTTCTGCTTCTGACGCTTCCCGGATGCCTGGATATCGGCGGAAGCTTCAAGCCCGGCAGCTTCGGCAAAACGCCCCGGGAGCAGGCGATGGTCAAGGCCATCGCGGAAAAATACGGGGATTTGGCCGAGAAGGGCGACCCGCGGTTCCTGGAAGCGCGGATGACCTCGCAGATCGAGGATTTTATACCCGTCGATACGGTCACTAAGTACGCCGCGGACGCGAAGAAGCTCTGCGCGTGGTTCGTCTACGACAATTTCGACAACGACGAGATCGAGGTCGAGTGGATCTATTCGGACGACGATTATTCCATCCACACCTTCAAGGCGAACACCGGCGAGGACCTCGGCCGCGGCGCGTTCATCCTCGAGCAGCCGGACGACGGCTGGGCGCTGGGGAAGTACAAGGTCATCATCCGCGGGCGGGGGCTCACGGAAACGTTGACCTTTGAGATCATCGAGGGGGCTACGGTCGCGGTGCCGATCGTTTTCGAGGACGGAAAGATCGAACTGAAACCCAATCCCGGCTGGTATCTGACGCACTGGGAGTATGTCATCATGTCCCAGGACTATTCCCTTGTGGGCGTAATCAAGGGCAGCGTGATCGCCAAGACGGGCAATATCTGGGATTACCATGTGGGAACAGGGGAGAAGAATAATTTTAAATATGAGCACAAACGCACATACGACGACGGTAGTTTAGTCGGCAGAGGCGAATCGACGACGAAATGGACCGACCCGCCCGACTATTTCAGCGGGACCGACCGGGTTGTGATTACCGTTGACCATGAGGCGGGCGGCTGGGGCCTCGGCTCCTTCAACATAGGCTTTGACGCTCATGATCTCAAGCCCGGCGGCGGAACAGCGGGGAATATCGGATTTGAGACGCCTGAAGGAAAAACGTGGATATCGGAGTCATACAAGGGAACTTTCCAAATGAAAAGGGCTCTCGAAGGCCGCTCCGGCAATAAAAAGGCGATTACCGTGTATATAAGCGGCTACGGTTTCAAGTACTACTACGAGTGGCGGGAATAGCCGGGGCCGCCCGTATGGCGAAACAAACAAACTGACGCTCTATAAAACGTGAAAGGAGGCGCGGATCATGTTCTGTTCAAACTGCGGCAATGCCGCAGACGAAAACACACGCTTCTGTGCCTCCTGCGGGGCGGCGCTGCGGCGGGAGAATCCCATTCCCCCGCCCGCGCCCGCCGTGCCCGTGTCCGGTCAACCCGCCGCCCCGCGAAAACCGCTGAAAGACCGGATCATGGACTGGCTGCTTATCCCGGTCGCAATCATCCTTCTTCTGATGGGCTTCGGTTATATGATCCTTTCGGTTGCCGGCAGGGCGACTACGGCACAAGTGATCGGAAATGAGCAGATCTATATCGTCAACAACGATGATTCCACAAGGGACTCACGGCGATACAAGCCGGAGTACGAGTTTGCCGCGGGCGGCAAGCATTATACCGGCTCGGTGACGCGGATATTCGGGGGCGGCAGCCGTACGCGAAGCACCGTTGCGGTGCGCTATCTGCCCTTCCGGCCTCATGTGAACGCCGAAGACGGCGGGGCGGCGGGCCTTGTCGGCTCCGTCATGCCGGGTGCGGGGATCGTGGCGCTTGTGCTTGGGATTAGGGGAAAATTCCGGCTGCGAAACAAAAACCGGTTGTGAATATTTAATACGCCCGCACCAGTTCCATCACGGTCTGTTCCCAAAGCTCGAGGTGGGCGGGGTTATGGGCGACGCTGCTGATGTCCTTGAGGGCGAGCTCGAAAGCGCAGTTGTTGCGGGCGCAGGCGTCGAGCAGGCGCTTGACTTCTTTTCGGATGACCTCGCGGTCAAAGGCCGCGCCGACGTTGGCGGGGTTGGGCTTTAAGGCGACGACATAATCCCCGCCGATGGCCTCGGCGGCGACATTGACGTCCGCCCACGGCGTGACCGAGATTTTGCGCAGGCGGGGGATCTTTTTGACGATATCGATCTTTTTGTCGAGCGGCTCGCAACAGCCGTAATAGACCAGCCCGTACGGCTCCATCAGGCGCTTTTGATAATTGATCTCGAATTCCTCGTGCATCTCGGACGAGACGCCGGCGAAAATCTGCGCCATGCTTCGGCCCCAGACGTTTTTGCGCAGCACGGGTCGCCCGGGCTCGGTTTTCAGCTCGTCGCAGAGCGCGGCGGTGCAGTGCAGCAGGTGCAGATCGCCCTCCAAAACCCCCAGCTCTTCAAATTGCCGGTACTGTTCGAGATACATCCGCGTCATCTTTTCCATGATCGCGTGGGTGTGCTCGGGGCGGTCGGCCAGATCCATCAGCAGGTTGGTCACTCCGCGATAAGTGGCGATTTTATCCCACGGGCTGATATAACAACCCTGTCCGACAAGGCGGATCGGGAGGATGTCGCCGACGGCTTCGTCGAGTTTTTGTCGAATGGCGAGGGTGGCTTTTTCCTCATATGTAAATTTGGGCATCTTCAATTTTTCGATATCCTCGGGATCGGCGAATTGGTCGATATATTCGTGCGAGACGATGTTGTTGCCGTCTCCGGTTCCGATGGTTTGCTCGACCACCGGCAGCCAGCCGCTCTCGCCGCCGAGGATCTTTTCGACGGGGAGATAGGGCGGCACGATCATGTCGCAGGGGTAGTGGCGCCATTTGTACAGCGTGCGGCGCATATGCTGCTCGGCCCTGCGGAAGTCGGGGTCGGCGCAAAACAAGGTCAGTTCTCCGCCGGTGTTGAGTTCGCACCACGGCTCCTCGTTGATCAAAACGACCGGGCGGATCATCCGCAGGCCGTTGACCGCGCGGTGGAGCTTGGCGTTTTCGGCGTTGCGCGGATGACCCGCGGCCTCGGCGTATTCTTCGGCAAGAGCTCTTAAAATCTCTTTTTCGGCGGGCATGGTATGACCTCTTTCGGGTTGATGTTTTTATTATAGCGATAAACCCCGGGAAAAACAAGATGGATATTGTAAGTGAAGAGAGAAGAGGCAAGAGGGGTATGCGGCGGGGGAACATATTCAATCACACCGAGAAGAATTTTTTTGCCGTGCGCCTTCATCAGTCCGAGATCCTTCGCTGCGCTCAGGATGACAGACGCGATACAAATGTATGCGCGAACGGCGGGATATCAATTTACACCTTCGCGCGGTTCTTCGCCGGGGCGAACCATATAAGTTAAATCTTAACCCTTTGAGCGGTTCTTCGCCGGGGCGAACGATATGAGTTAATCTTAGCCCTTCGAGCGGTTCTTGGCCCTCTGTTCATTGCTGAGGACGCGCTTGCGCAGGCGCAGGGATTTTGGCGTGACCTCGATCAGCTCGTCCTCGGCGATGAACTCGATGCACGCCTCGAGCGACAGCTGGCGCGGCGGAATCAACCGGAGCGCGTCGTCGCTGCCCGAGGCGCGCATATTGGTGATATGCTTTTTTTTGCAGACATTGACGGCGAGGTCGCCGGGCTTTGGGGATTCGCCGACGATCATGCCCTCGTAGACCTTGGTGCCGGGCGTGATGAACAACGCGCCGCGCTCCTGCGCGTTATAAAGCCCGTAGGTGACGGCTTCGCCGCTCTCGAACGCGACCAAAGCGCCGTTTTGGCGGCGGGTGATCTCGCCCTTGACGGGCGCGTAGCGGTCGAAAACGCCGCTCATGACGCCCTCGCCCCGGGTGTCGGTCAAAAAATCGTTGCGATAACCGAACAGACCGCGCGACGGGATTAAAAATTCCAGCCGGATATGGTCGCCCTGCGGCGTCATCTCGACCAAATCGCCCTTGCGCGCGCCGATTTTTTCCATGACCGCGCCGACATACTGCCGGGGCTGGTCGCAGACCAGGCGCTCGACCGGTTCGCACAGTTGACCGTCGATTTCCCGGTAGAGCGCTCTCGGCGCGCCGACCATAAATTCATAGCCCTCTCGGCGCATGGTCTCGATCAAAATAGACAAGTGCATCTCGCCCCTGCCGCAGACGCGGAAGGCCTCGGTGGTCTCGGTCTCGCCGACGCGCAGGGAGACGTCCTTGAGCAGCTCCTTCATCAGACGCTCGCGCAGGTGGCGGGAGGTGACGTATTTGCCCTCTTTGCCGGCGAACGGGCCGTCGTTGACCGAAAAAGTCATCTCGACGGTCGGCTCGGAGATCTTGACAAACGGGATCGGCTCGGGCTTGTCCGACGCGCAGATGGTGTCGCCGATCGTGATATTTTCAATGCCCGAGACGCAGACGATGTCCCCGGCGGAGATGCTGTCGACCGGAACCCGCTCCAGGCCCTCGATCGTATACAAATTGACCGCCTTGGAGCGGTAGGGCGCATGGGTGTTATGGTAGTCGCAGATCGTGATGTCCTGGGCTTTGCGCAGGACGCCGCGCTCGATCTTGCCGATACAGATTCGGCCGACATAGTCGTTATAATCCAGCGACGAGACCAACATCTGGGTCGCACCGTCGGGCTCGACGTCGGGCGGTTCGATGTGGGAGAGGATCTGGTCGAGCAGCGGTTTCAGGTTTTCAAACGGACCCTCCGGTGCAAGCGACGAAGTGCCGTCGCGTCCGGAGCAGAAGACGACCGGGCTGTCGAGCTGCTCGTCGTTGGCGTCGAGCGCGATCAAAAGCCCCAAGACCTCGTCGACGACTTCGTAGATGCGCGCGTCCGGGCGGTCGATTTTGTTGACGACCACGACGACTTTATGCCCCATTGAAAGCGCCTTTTGCAACACGAAGCGGGTCTGGGGCATCGGCCCCTCGGCGGCGTCGACGAGCAGCAGCACGCCGTCGACCATCTTTAGGACCCGTTCGACTTCGCCGGAAAAATCGGCGTGGCCGGGGGTGTCGATGACGTTGATTTTGACGCCGTTATAATGGATGGAGGTATTTTTTGCCAAAATGGTGATGCCGCGCTCGCGCTCGAGGTCGTTGCTGTCCATCACGCGCTCGGCGACGACCTGATTTTCGCGGAAGGTGCCGCTCTGGCGCAACAGCTCGTCTACAAGGGTGGTCTTGCCGTGGTCGACGTGCGCGACGATGGCGATATTTCTCAAATCGGTTCTTTTCAAACGATTGCTCCTTTAATCATCGGGAGTTTTCCCGCCCGCGGGAAACGAACAAGACATTATTATATACCCGCGCATTAGCCCTGTCAAATACACTTTTCAAGGCGCGTTTTAGACGTGCGGGCCGAAAATAAAACAAAAGACCGATATCCGACTTAAAGTTTTATGAACCGACAAGGAAATGTTGGGGCAAAACGCGAAATGTAACCGAAATGTAACCGGCGGCGTATATAATTATCGCTAAAGAGGCAAGTCGTCTCTCTTTGACAAATGTATAATCGAATATGACAAGTGAGGTAAAGTATGAAAAAGATGACCAAAATTGTATTGGTCGGACTGCTGGCGGTTTTACTCGCCACCGGAGCGGCATTCGGCATGTTGCTGTCCGCCGACGATTCTATCTTAAATCCGGCACATACCTTTGTTAAGCACAGTGGCAGCAACGCCGTTGAGTTGAGCAAAGACGCTGTGAGAACCGGTCCCGACACCTGGGAGATCACGCTGGGCGTGACCAACCTCTTACAGCAGGAGCTGACTTCGACGCCGATCGAGGTGGCTTTGGTCATCGACACCTCGGGTTCGATGGGCTGGGATATCCCCGGCGCAACGTCCGTCGGCACGGCACGTATCCCCGAATTGAACGCCACCGTCAGCGTCGATGCCAACGGCAATCCCGTCAGGAGATTGGATGCCGCCAAACTGGCGGCCATTCGCATGATCAATGACCTGGCGGATCAAAACGTCAACGCCAGAGTCACTCTCACCACATTCGGCGCAACCGCGTCGTTGAATGTGAGAACCGGGCAGGATGTTCGCAACACCAGCCAAAAGAACGTGTTGATTGCAGCCATTCGCGGTTTGAATGCCAACGGCAATACCAACCTGCAAGGCGGGCTGTTGAAAGGGATCTCCACCTTTTATCCGCAAACCGGCACCGGGCGTTTCATGTATACGATGTCCTCAAACAGAACGATCACGATCAGCAACGACGCCGCGTTCAGCAACAGCGGCACCGACAAGATCATGGTGGTGCTGACCGACGGGGCAGCCAATCGTTATTATGACAGGGATTCAAGATTGATCAGATTGAACGACGACGGCAACTTCGTAAGAAACAGCAACGGCAACGGCGAGGAAGGCACCGATTACGGCGACAACGACAGCTCGGATGCGGCAAACAAGGCCGCCACCGCCATCAAAAACAAGGGCGTGACGATCTATTCGGTCGGATTCGCTTACAGCGACTCCACCCTCGAAGGCATCGCCTCGCCCGATCCCGACAACCCGCCAAACGGCAAGCTCTATTATCATGCCAATGATGCCGTGGCTTTGGCGGCGGCGTTCCAATATATCACCAATCAGATCGGCAGTTCGGCGCTTGAAGATCCGATGGGCGACAACCTCATCGCCAGCGGCGCCTCGGGTGCAGACAACATCGCGATTACCGGCGGCGGCGGCAAGCTGTCGTGGGATCCGACGGCGGCGGATCTAGCGCACAACAAAGGCAACTTCATTACCTATACCGTCACACTGGACTATGAAACCCTTGCGGCGGGTGATTATAATAACTGGGCTCTCAACGGCGACGCCACTTTCGGCGTGACCATCGACGGCACAGCCGTGAGCGGGCCTTTCCCAAGACCGACGGCGGAATTCGACATCGGCACGCTGGACGTCAAGTTTATGGCCGGTTCGACCGAAATCGCGGATGCGGAGGGTCAGCAGAAGGTCATCACCGACTGGACCGTTCCGGGGACATTCGACATCAACGACCCTCCGGAAACCATTGACTATAACGGGCAGACCTATTATTACAGCACCAGTCAATATGATACCGAAGAGGAAGCGGCCATCACCGCGGACGGCACTCGCGAAGCGGCGGTAGGCGCCCACACATTGGTTCATAAATATACGCTGCATTTACACGACGTCACTTATTCCCACATCGGCACGGAACCGATCGTCGGTTATCCGGCGCTTCCGGCCGGAGGAAGTTACGCGGCGGGCACCGTCAATATCCCGGTCGCCGCGATCACAAATGTTCCGGGCTATACCTTCACCGGTTGGAGCACGACGGACGTGACCGTTACGGGCGGCGAGTTCACAATGCCCGACCAAGATGTCGAGTTTACGGGTTTCTACACACCGAATTCCGGCATCACCTACAAGGTTGAGCATTATAAACAAAATTCTGACGGCACGTTCAGCGTGGTAACCGGAGATACCGAAACCAAGAACGGCACAACCGGGGCGGCTGCCCTATACGCGCCGAAGTCGACATATGAAGGTTTCACCTATCAGGCATCGAAGACGACTTCGAATAACTTCGACGGCGAGAACCATATCATCAAGGGCGACGGCTCGCTGGTTATCAAGCTCTATTACACGCTCAACACCCACGACGTCAGTTATAAGATCACGGGGGATATTCCGACGGGCGGAGGCACGGCTCCGGCTGCGACGCTCGGCGTATCATTCGGCGCGACTGTCACGGTGGCGCAGGAACCGACAACCCCGGCGGGCTATACCTTCAGCGGGTGGAGCAGCGCCCAGACGACGGCGACCGCGGGTCAGGACTTTACGATGCCTGACGATGATGTCCTGTTCACGGGCTCGTTCACAGCCAATACGAACACGGAATATAAAGTCGAGCATTATCAACAAAACCTGGACGGCACGTTCACCACACCGGTCGCCGGAGATACCGAAACCAAGACCGGCACGACCGACACGGTTGTCGTTGAGGGGACCGGCTACGCGGCAAAAACAAATTACGCGGGTTTCACCTATCAGAGCGCCCTGACGACTTCCAACAACACCGTCAATGAACAATTCATCATTGCGGGCGACGGCTCGCTGGTCATCAAGCTCTATTACACGCGCAACAATTACAATGTTTCATACGAATACGACGCAAGTGCTCCCGGTGCCGTATGGCCGGACGGCGCGCCTGTTGTAACGACACTCGGCGGAAATTATGCGTTCGGGAGCGAAGTCGGCGTAAAGCCGACGGTCGGAATCAACGGTTACACCTTCCACGGCTGGACGACCGCGGACGCGACCGTTTCGGACAACAAATTCGCGATGCCCGCCGGCAACGTCGTCTTTAAGGGTTACTACACGGCGAATACGAACACGGAGTATAAAGTCGAGCATTATCAACAAAACCTCGGCGATACCGACTATACACTGGTCGCCGGAGATACCGAAACCAAGACCGGCACAACCGGAACGGTTGTCGTTGAGGGGACCGGCTACGCGGCAAAAACAAATTACACGGGTTTCACCTATCAGGAATCGCTCACGGTGAACGGCGCCGGTACCAAGGATTTCACCATCACGGGCGACGGTTTACTGGTCATCAAGCTCTATTACACGCGCAACAATTACAATGTTTCATACGAATACGACGCAAGTGCTCCCGGTGCCGTATGGCCGGACGGCGCGCCTGTTGTAACGACACTCGGCGGAAATTATGCGTTCGGGAGCGAAGTCGGCGTAAAGCCGACGGTCGGAATCAACGGTTACACCTTCCACGGCTGGACGACCGCGGACGCGACCGTTTCGGACAACAAATTCGCGATGCCCGCCGGCAACGTCGTCTTTAAGGGTTACTACACGGCAGACGATGTCGGCTACACGGTCGAGTATTATCTGCAAAAACTCGGCGGAGGCGGGTATGACCGACAGGACGATAAAACGGATACAACAGGATCCGGTCTCACGGGAAGCCCTGCCCTCTATTCACAGCTTTCTTTCCCGGGATTCAAGTTTGAAAAAGCCGAATCGAACAACACCGTGGGTGAAATATTCATCATCAAAGGCGACGGTTCGTTGGTCATCAAGGTCTACTACACGCGCGAAAGCTACGAGGTCAGCTACAGCTATACAAACGATGTTCCGGGAAAATCGGCGCTTCCGCTCACGATCGGCTATTCCTTCGGCGCTACCGTGACGGTCGCGGATAATGCGACGGCACCCGGCTATAACTTCGGCGGCTGGAGCAGCACGCAGGTCTCCGGCGTCGGGGAAAAACAGACCTTCACGATGCCCGCGGCGAACGTCGTGTTCAGCGGCGGATTCACCGCAGCCACGGTCAACTATAAAATCGAGCATTACAAGCAAAACTTCGACGGCACGTTCCCCACAACGACCGAAGACATCGAAAACAAGAACGGCACGACCGGAACGCCGGCTTCTTATGAGCCGAAAGATACGGCAACGGGCGATTATCTCGGCTTCTTCTATCAGGAATCGAGTACGGTGAACGGCGCCGGTACCAAGGACTTCACCGTCACGGGTGACGGTTTGCTGGTCATCAAGCTCTACTACACGCGAAACAGCTACAACGTGACCTATTCCTATACGGGCACGGTCCCCGAGGGTGTTTCCAACCCCGGCTCCGCGGGATTGACCATCGGTTATTCCTATGGCGCGAACGTGGCAGTTTTGACGCCGATTTATCCCGACACGCACACCTTCAGCGGATGGACGCCCACGGGCATCGGCGTTTCGAGCGGTTCCTTCTCGATGCCCGCCAACGACGTCGAATTCGTCGGCTCGTTCGATAAAACTCCCGCGGAATACACGGTTAAGTATTACCTGCAGGGAACCGACGGCAAGTACAATGACGGAACGGGAACGACGGATGACAGCCCGATTCTAACAATCGGCGCGACCGGCTATGTCGGGGATCCGGCGACGTTCGTCCAGTATTCCGGCGATGAAAGCGACACGGATTACAGGGAGGAATTCAACGGCTTCACGTACGCCTCCGCAACCCCTGTAAGCCCGACAATCCCCAACGCCAATACGCTTGTCATCAGGGTCTACTATACGCGCAACAGTTATCCCGTTTCATATGAATATGATACAGCGCCCGCTGACGCGGTGACACCTATCGAAGGCGCACCGGCTCTTCCGACCAGCCCCCATACCGGAACTTTCGCATTCGGCACAACGAAAACTGTGGCGCCAACCGTTGTCATAGACGGTTACACCTTCCATGGATGGGCGGCAAGCAATGTCACTGCGGACGGCAACAACGAATTTACAATGCCCAAAGAAGCCGTTGTGTTCAAGGGTTATTACACGGCGAATACCGACACCGTGTATAAGGTCGAGCATTATCAACAAAACCTGGAAGACACCGATTTCACGCAGGTCACCGGCGACACCGAAAACAAGACCGGCACGACCGGAACAGCGGCTTCTTATACGCCGAAGACGGCGGCACAGTATCCGGGCTTCACCTACGACGAAGATCTTACGACTTCGGAAAGCAAGACCGGAGAAGATAACGACTTCATCATCGCGGGCGACGGTTCGCTGGTCATCAAACTCTACTACACCCGCAACGCCAATTACACTTACACGGTCGAATACCGCAAGGATTCCACGACCGGCGCTAAGATTAATCCTGACAAGACCGTCAGCAACCGCACATGGGGCGAGACCTGCAGCGAGAGTGCGATCGCGATCCACGGTTATGCCGCGCAGACGCCGCTGACGCAGACGGTTCTCATCGATCAAGACAATCAGGTTATAATCTTTGTCTACAAGGCCAACAAGTGGAACGTCACCTATGTGATTGAGGATCCGATCCCCGTGGGCTTTGACACCTCGGTTCTGGCGGGCCTCGGCGCTGCCGGCGTCGAGTTCGGGACGGCGATGACCGTCGCGGGACCGCTCTCGTTCCCGGATTATAACTTCACGGGATGGACCACCGGAGATGCCGCGGTCACTGACGGAAGCTTCAATATGCCCGACAACAATGTCGTCTTCAAGGGCTCGTTCACCAAGATGCCGGCATGGGTCGTGTATGAATACACCGGCGACATCCCCGCAACCGCCGCCGCGCTGCCCGCTACGAGCTTTTACAATGTCGGCAACGCCGTGACCATCGCCGCGAACCCCGCCGCTGTCACCGGCTTCACTTTCGAGGGCTGGACCAGAGACGGCTCCCCCGCCGCGAACTTCACGATCGGCGCGGCCGGCGAATACAAAGTGATCGGCAACTGGGTCCGCAATTCCTACAAGGTGACCTACCAATACGACTCCTCGGCTCCGGCGACGGCTCCGGCGTTGCCGACAGAAGCAAACCATCCTTATGAAAGCAATGTCTTCGTCGACACCACGGTCGGAAATATCACCGGTTACACCTTCAACGGCTGGGTTCCCACAACCGGAATCGGAGAAGCGGATATCACCGACGGAAACTTCGCGATGCCCGCAAACGACGTCGTCTTCACGGGCAGCTGGACCGCCAACAGGCACAATGTCACCTATCAATTGATCGGCGAGATCCCGCCGGGATTCGACGATTCGGTTTTGGCGACATACGGCGCTTCCGGGATCGCTTTCGATACGCCGATGACCGTCGCGGGACAGCTCTCACACCCCGCTTACAAATTCCACGGCTGGACCAGCAATCAGGTCACGCCCGTCGACGGCAATTATAACATGCCCGACAGCGACGTCCTGTTCACCGGATATTTCACAGCGAACATCTTCAAGGTCAGCTACGTCTATATCGGCGATGTTCCGGCGGGCGCCCCCGCGCTTCCGGCCGGCGGCTCGTATGAGGTCGGCTCCGAAGTCACGGCGGCTTTCCCCGTGAGCTTGGCGGGTTATACGTTCTACGGCTGGCAGTCGGATGTTTCAGTCACCGCTTACAAATTCACAATGCCCGCACGCGATGTGGTCTTTGTCGGTTGGTGGACATCATTGACTTCTTCGGTGTACTCCGAACCGTCATACTACTCCGAGCCGCCCAGCATCCCGTCAACGGTGCCTTCGAGTGCGCCCGCCAGCGTTGCTTCAAGGCCCTCCAGCGCCGCCGCCTCGTCCAGACCGACGATCTCAATCGTGGATGAAGAAGCGCCGCTCGACGTGATCGAAATGGGCGATGACAGCAACATCTTGATTCCGATCATCCTCGGCATCTTTTCGGCGATTGCCCTGGCTGCGGTTATTTTGACCGGCAAAAAGGCGCGTAAAACCAACCGATAAAATTTCCCGAGAAACACTGCGCAAAAAAGACGCCGAAAGCTGTCCTCACATAGGGATTTGATTTCCCTGAAAAATCCGGCATAGTCGTGAATTACGGCTATGCCGTTTTTTCGTCCATTTTCGGAAAATCTATCGCTCCGATGCAATTGTATATGATTTGAATCCGCTGGATGCGGACACCGTCGACCTTTTCTGCCTTATACACAATTATCTTCTCGATGAAGTCCCGAATAATCTCACCGCTTAACTCCGTAATTTCCGTGTATTTTCGTACGATTTTGAGGAAATGGTCAATGTTCAAATTCTGCTCCTTTGCGGCATCGAGCGCCTGTTTAAGCGTCGTGGCTCTCTCAACAAGGCTTTTCTGCTCAGTTTCATTCAGCCGCTTTTCTGGCAATGACTCTGCGAAGCGCCGGACACGATGTACTTCATCTGTCAACCGCACTTACTCCGAGCGACAGAGAAGTCGTAATCGATGAAGTAAAACGCCGGCTTGACCCTCCAACAAATCATAACACGGACTGGACATTGTTTGCCACGGGCTGCGTCGAATGCGGAATGGATTTTTCCTTTTATTATGGTTTCTGCGAATTGCGTTCCCTTCAAAGTTATTTACAACTTGGCGGACGTATCGACAGAAATAGTGAGTATGATGACAGCTCATTGATTTGTTTTACTGCAATGACAGACGCTTTCGGATTTAACCCGTCTTTTGAGATTCCGAAAAATATGTTTAAAAAGCACCTTCACATTGAAAGTAGCGAGTTGCCGTCTCTTGCCGAAGGACAATATGCCAGCTTCCTAGGATATATGAAAAACTTATTATAAAGAAGACCAGCCAAACCAAGCATTACGCTTGAACATGGCTGGTCTCTTTTTGCCATGCTTGAAGCTGTCACACAAGTTTTTTATAAATCCCTGTGTGAACGCCCCAAAAGCCGCTCTTTTTCGTGGGGCGGCGTCCCCGACAACCCGGCCGACGTGAAACTGAGAGGGAATCGTGAAGAATCAAGAGGCCGGGCATCGCCCGGTTGGGAAATGGGCGGGAAATCGGTGCAAACAGAAGCCGCAATGTTGACTGATAGGGCCGGAAAGTGGTATAATGGTATGCGGTGGGAATTGTGCTCTTGCGAAAATTCTCTCATTCCAACAAACCAATAAACGAAGGGTATGAAACAGATGTCAATGTTAAAAGGGGCCTGCATCATCGGCCAATCCGGCGGTCCGAGTTCGGCCATCAACGCCAGCGCTTACGGCGCGATCAAAACCGCGCTCGACAGCGACGCCATCACCAAGGTCTACGGCGCCTGCAACGGCATTAAGGGCGTTTTGGACGAGAAGCTCATGGATATGGGCAAAGAGGATTCCAAGGAACTGGAATATATGAAATTTACGCCCTCGTCGGCGCTCGGCTCCTGCCGCTATAAACTCAAGGATCCCTTGGTCGACGACAGCGATTATAAACGCATTCTCGAAGTGTTCAAAAAGTACGATGTCCGCTATTTCTTCTATAACGGCGGCAACGACTCGATGGATACCTGCAACAAGATCTCGAAATATTGCCTGGCGCACGGCTATGAGTGCCGCGTGATGGGCATTCCAAAGACCATCGACAACGACCTCGCCGAAACCGATCACTGCCCCGGTTACGGCTCCGCCGCCAAATACATCGCCACTTCGGTGATGGAAATCTACCACGACGCGCGGGTCTACGACACGGGCATGGTCACGATCGTCGAGGCCATGGGACGCAACGCCGGCTGGCTGACCGCGAGCGCGGCGCTCGCCAATGAAAAGGGTTGCGGGCCCGATTTGATCTGTCTGCCCGAAATCCCGTTCGATTTGGACAGCTTTGTCGCAAAAGTCAAAGCCGTCTATGACAAGAATAAGAACTGCCTTGTCGTCGTGTCCGAGGGCATCAAGGACAAGGACGGAAAGTATATATCAGAATACGGCGCGGATCTGGCGCAGACCAAGGACAGTTTCGGCCACGCGCAATTGGGCGGTCTGGCCTCTTTCCTCGCGGACACGGTCAAACAGGCCACGGGCGCAAAGGTGCGCGGCATCGAATTATCGCTGCTGCAGCGCTGCGCGGCGCACTGTGCCTCCCGGACCGACCTCGACGAGGCGTTCAAGGCGGGAGAAGCCGCTGTCACAAACGCCGTCAAGGGCGTGACCGACAAGATGGTCGGCTTCGAGAGAATCTACAAAGACGGGGAATATCACTGTGAGATCAAGCTGTTCGACCTGGCTGCCGTCGCAAACACCGAAAAAAAAGTGCCGCTCGACTGGATCAACCGGACCGGCGACGGATTGAATCAAAAGTTCATCGATTATGCACTGCCGCTGATTCAGGGACAGACCGGACTGCCGTATGAGGACAGCTTGCCGCGGTTTGTCAAGCTGAAAAAGGTGCTTGTGAAGTAATTTGCGTTGAAAATGAACAGGTCGCTCAACGCCGCACCCGCCGAGAAGAACGGGTCGTTGAGGATATCGCCCCTGCATGCGGGGCGACGGGCGTGCGCCCTGTCGATTCCCCGATTTTTGCTTTCCACGGGTACCGGAACGGTCAAGACCGTTCCCGAGTGTGAAGACAAAGGCCTTCAGACGCGGACACTCGTCTTCACGCTTCATAAGGGTTATCAAATACTCTCTATGTGACCCCCGGTTTCGCGCCCGTTGGCGCGGGTTAAGGTATTTTTCCCTAAACTGCACATTGTCACCGGAAAAGCAATCGGGATCCTGCGGGGGTTTTGCTTCGGTCTGCGGAACGGTCAAGACCGTTCCCTACAGGATTTTTACTGCCCCGTCTACCATTTTCCAAGTTCTATTTTCCAATCAGTATATAGCCCTTTCATGCGGGGCGACGGGCGTGCGCCCTGCCGATTCCCGGTTTCTGCTTTCCACGGGTAACGGAACGGTCAGGATTTTAACTGCCTCGTCTACCATTTTCCAATTTCTATTTTCCAATCAGTATATCGCCCTTTCATGCGGGGCGACGGGCGTGCGCCCTGCCGATTCCCGGTTTCTGCTTTCCACGGGTAACGGAACGGTCAGGATTTTAACTGCCTCGTCTACTAATTTCCAATTTCTATTTTCCAATCACTATTTTCGGAGGCGATGAGAATGGGCGAAATTACAACCATCGGCGTGATGACCAGCGGCGGAGACGCCTCGGGCATGAACTGCGCCGTGCGCGCGGTCGTGCGTTCCGCCATCGGAATGGGCATCGAGGTCTTCGGCGTCAACCGGGGGTACGAGGGTCTGATCCACGGCGACATTCACCGGATGGAGATCCGCAGCGTCTCGGAGATTTTGCACAGGGGCGGCACGATTTTATATTCCGCCCGCAGCCCCGAGTTCCGAACCCCGGAGGGGATGGCGCGCGCCACCCGCACCTGCAAGCAATTCGGTTTGCAAGGCATCGTGGTGATCGGCGGCGACGGCAGTTTCAGAGGGGCGAGGGAGCTCTCGCACCAGGGCATTCCGTGCGTCGGCATCCCCGCCACCATCGACAACGACATCAACGCGTCGGACTACACCATCGGCGTGGACACCGCGCTGAACACCATCATCGACTGCGTGGATAAGATCCGCGACACTTCTCACTCGCATGACCGCTGCTCTTTGATTGAGGTCATGGGGCGCGACTGTGGCTATTTGGCGCTGCACGCGGGCGTCGCGAGCGGCGCAATGGCGATTTTGGTGCCCGAAATACCGATCGATTTGCAAAAGGACGTCGTCAAGCCGATGCAGAAGATGAGCCGCGCGGGCAAAAAGCACTTCATCATCATCGCGGCGGAGGGCATCGACTACCCCGGAGATGTGGCGCAGCTTGCCAAGGACATCGAAAACGCGACCGGCGTCGTGACCCGCGCGACGGTGCTGGGGTATGTGCAGCGCGGCGGTTCGCCGTCGGCAAAAGACCGCGTGATCGCCACGTCGATGGGTGTGTATGCGGTCGACTTGCTGGCAAGGGGCGTCGGCAACCGGGTGATCGTGCGCAAAAATGACAGCATTGTCGATTATGACATCGGTGAAGCGCTTGAAATGACCAAGCCGTTTGATCGGGAGCTGTATGAGATGAACAAGCGGATTTCGGTTTAAATCGGTAAAAAACTGATTTTTCTGTTGTAAAACATACAAATTCGGTGTATCATAGAGGGCGGTGTGAAAGCGCGGGGCGTATTTCATACCGCCATTTGCCTGAAAGGGACTTTGAATGTGGAAAAGACGATGATCTATGCCGACAACGCGGCCACAACCCGCGTTTCGGAGTCGGTTTTTGAAGCCATGAGGCCGTATTTTTGCGAAAAGTACGGAAACGCGTCGTCCATTTACGGACTGGGGTATGAGAGCGAAAAGGCGCTTTCTGCTGCCCGCGGGCAAGTCGCAAAAGCGATCAACGCCTCTCCGGGCGAGATTTATTTCACCGGAGGCGGCTCCGAAAGCGACAACTGGGCCATCAAAGGCGCGGCGTTTCAAAAAGCCAAGTCGGGAAAAAGACACATCGTCTCGACCCAATATGAGCACCACGCGGCGCTGAATACACTCGGCGCGCTCAAGGCGCAGGGATTTGAAGTGACACTTGTCAAACCGAACGGCGAGGGTATCATTTCCCCCGAGGCGGTCAAAAAGGCAATTCGCGGGGACACCGCGCTGGTCACCGTGATGATGGTCAACAACGAGATCGGCACGATCAATCCGATTGCCGAAATTGCCGCGGTATGCGCCGAAAAAGAGGTGTTGTTTCACACCGATGCGGTGCAGGCGGTCGGACATATTCCGGTCGACGTCAAGGCGCTCGGCGCGGACATGCTGTCGATGTCGGCGCACAAGTATCACGGACCCAAAGGCGTCGGGGTGCTGTACCTCAAAAAGGGCGTGCGGATTGTGTCTCTGATCAGCGGCGGGCAGCAGGAGGGCGGTAAACGCGCGGGAACCGAAAATATCCCCGGGATTGTGGGGCTTGGCGCGGCGATCACCGAAGCGGTTGAACACCTGGGGGAAGAGACCGCAAGGGTTCAAAAACTGCGCGACAAGCTGATCGACGGACTGCTGGCGCTCCCGGGAACGCGTTTGAACGGCAGCCGGATGCACCGGGTTCCGGGCAATGTGAATATCTCGTTCAAGGGCATCGAAGGCGAATCGCTGTTGCTTTGGATGGACATGAGCGGCATCTGCGCCTCGTCCGGCTCGGCCTGCACCAGCCGGTCGCTCGATCCGAGCCATGTGCTTTTATCCATCGGATTACCCCATGAAATCGCGCACGGGTCGCTGCGACTGTCGTTGGGACGGTATAACACGGAGCGGGAAGTGGAATATATCTTGGAAACCGTGCCGCCGATTGTGCAAAAGCTGCGCGCGATGAGCCCGATTTGGGAAAATAAAAAATAAACAAGCGTTAATACCGGATGTTATAATAAATACGATATATACAAAACGGAGCAATATCGAGCGACGCGTTCCCCGCGATGGGGAGATGGAGGAGGCCTGTGTCATGTATACGCAAAAAGTGATGGAACACTTTATGAATCCGCGCAACGTCGGCGAGATGGAAAACGCGGACGGCGTGGGCGAAGTCGGAAACGCCCGCTGCGGCGACATCATGCGGATGTATTTAAAAATTGAAAACAACATCATCACGGATGTGAAGTTCATGACCTACGGCTGCGGCGCGGCGATTGCGACGAGTTCGATGGCCACCGAGCTGATCAAAGGAAAATCCATCGACGACGCGTTGAAATTGACCAACAAGGCGGTCGTCGAGGCGCTGGAGGGATTGCCTCCCGCCAAACTGCACTGTTCGGTGCTGGCTGAGCAGGCCATTAAGACGGCGCTGTCCGACTATTACCGAAAAAAGGGCATTGACCCCTTGCCGATTGTCGGAAAAATCATCGATTGCGAAGGGTGTCATGAATAGCGTTTTGGTCGCGCTCTCGGGCGGCGTCGATTCCGGCGTGTGCGCCCTGTTGTTGAAAAGCGCGGGGTACAGGGTCGGCGGCGTCTATATGATGATGTCCCGACAACACGAGCAGGGCGTCGAAAAGGCCGAGAATGCCGCGAGGCAGCTCGGTATCCCGCTGTTTGTCGTCGATGCGCGAAAAGCGTTCGATGAAAATATCATCCGTTATTTTATCGGTGAATATGCCAACGGGCGCACACCGAATCCCTGTGTGCGCTGCAATGCGATGATCAAGTTCAAAAAGTTGATCGAATGCGCCGATGAAAACGGATATGGCGCCATCGCAACCGGGCATTATGCGCGTACGCAGGACGGATTGATTCGAAAAGCGGTTTGCGGAAAACGCGATCAGAGCTATATGCTTTACCGGCTTGAAAAAGATGTCGTCAGCCGACTGCTGATGCCGCTCGGAGAAGTGCAAAACAAGGACGAGGTGCGTAAAATCGCCAAAGAGAACGGGCTCACCTGCCACGACGCGCCCGACAGCAGCGAGAACTGCTTTTTGCCCGATGCCGACCACGCCGTGTTTTTACGCGAAAAGCTCGGGATTTTGCCCGGGGATTTGATCTCCCCCGACGGCGATGTCTGCGGAAGGCATGAGGGAATTTACAACTTCACGATCGGCCAGCGCAAAGGGATCGGGGCGTTCGGGAAGCCCGTGTTTGTGAAAAAAATCGATTCGCCGACGAGGCGGGTCTTTTTGGCGAGGAGCGGGGAGGAATTTTTTGATTCCGCCGTGTTGTCCGATTGTATATGGCACAGGGCCCCGGAGGCGGGAAAGGTGTACGGCGTGAAAATCCGCTCGGCGGCAAAACCCGCTTCGGCGCACATCGAGGGCGACAAGATCATATTCGAGCAGCCCGCCAGAGCCGTCGCGCCGGGGCAGAGCGCGGTGGTGTATGAGGGGGAGTCGGTCATCGGCGGAGGGATTTTGAGGTAAGATCAAACAGGCAAGGTGCAACTCGGGATGACAGACGCGATTCGGAACGGCCACATCGGATGCGACCCGAGACCGTTCCCCACAAGTTGCCCGTTCCCTCGTCCGACCTCCGCCCTCTCACTTCTGCTTTCTCGTCCGGCATTGACAGGACTATTTCGGAGTGCTATCATAAAATAAAATTCGAGCGTTGGAGTGTAAGAACAACCATGACGGAACTGACGGGGAAAGAGCGCATATCGCGCATTTTAAATCACCAGCCGGTGGATCGGATCGGGCTATATGAGCATTTTTGGAGCGATACCCAAAAGGAATGGACCGAAAATCAGGGCGCGGATCCGGATTTTACCAGAGAGTTCAATTTCGACCTTGTCGAGAACGGGCCGTTCACACTGACCGCGCGTATCAATTTTGAGCCGATTATTATCACCGAGGACGAGGACACCGTGACCAAGCTCGACGGCAACTGGGCGGTGCTGCGGCGGCATAAAAAGCACGACTCGACGCCGGAGCATGTGCGCTTTGAGATCGACAGCCGCGAAAATTGGGAGGAAAAAATCAAGCCGCTGCTGCTCGACCCGTCGCTGTTTGAAAAACGCATCAACTTCGAGGGCTACCGTGAGGCCAAAAAATACGCCGCCGAGAACGAAAAGTATTTTGTCTGGTCGGGCGGGAACGTGTTCGAATGCCTGCATCCGGTGATCGGGCATGAGGAAATGCTGGCCGCGATGATCTACGACCCCGATTGGATTTCCGATATGAGCCGGACTTACGCGCTGCTGAGCGTCGAATTGCAAAAACTGCTGTTTGAGCGCGAGGGCAAGCCCGACGGCATTTGGTATTACGAGGACATGGGTTATAAAGGCGCCCCGTTTATGTCCCCGGCGATGTACGAGCGGTTCATCTATCCGTCGCACGTGTACACGTTTGATTATGCCCATTCGCTCGGGTTGCCGGTGATGGTGCACTCCTGCGGGTTCGTCGAACCGTTCATACCGGGCTTGATCAAAGCCGGTATGAATCTATTGCAAGCGATGGAAGTTAAGGCGGGTATGGATTTGCTGCGCATCTACCAAAACTACGGCGATAAAATCGCGTTGATGGGCGGCATCGACGCGCGGGCGCTCTGCTCCAACGACCGCGCGCAGATCGACGCGGAGCTTGAAAAAAAAATCCCGACGGTCAAGGGGAAATACGGCTATGTGCTGCACACCGACCACTCGGTGCCCGGAACTGTCGATCTCGAAAACTACCGTTATTTTGTCAAAAAGGGATTGGAACTCGGAACCTATTAAATCCGAAATTTAAAACCGTTTGGTTGCGATTTCAAAACGCCTTTGCTTTTATTTATTTGACAGGGCTGTTTCGGAATGCTATCATAGAGCGTAGAAAAATCGGGAGTTGGAGTGATAAATATGGCGGAACTGACGGGGAAAGAGCGCATATCGCGCATTTTAAAGCATCGGCCGGTGGACCGAATCGGGCTTTATGAACACTTTTGGGGAGACACCCAGAAGAAGTGGATGGAGAATCAGGGCTGCGGTGCGGATTTGACGGAGGAATTCAACTTTGACATAGTGGAAAACTGGGCTTTCAAGATGGCTGCCCGCGTCGATTTTGAACCGATTATTATCACCGAGGACGAGGACACCGTGACCAAGCTCGACGGAAACTGGGCTGTGCTTCGCCGCCATAAAAAGCACGACTCCACCCCGGAACATGTGCGCTATGAAATCGACAGCCGCGAAAAATGGGGGGAACGCGTCAAGCCGCTGCTGCTCGACCCGTCGCTGTTTGAAAAGCGCATCAACTTCGAGGCCTACCGCGCCGCCAAAAAATATGCCGCCGAGAACGACAAGTTCTTCGTCTGGTCGGGCGTCAACGTTTTTGAGTGCATGCATCCGGTCGCGGGTCACGAGGAGATGCTCGCCGCGATGATCTATGATCCCGACTGGGTGGCGGATATGAGCAAGACCTTCGCTTGGCTGACCGTGGAATTGCAAAAAATCCTGTTTGAGCGCGAGGGCAAGCCCGACGCCGTCTGGTTTTATGAGGATATGGGTTACAAGGGCGCACCGTTCATGTCGCCGGCGATGTACGATCAATTCATCTACCCGTCGCATGTGTACACATTTGATTTCGCCCATTCGCTCGGGCTGCCGGTGATGGTGCATTCCTGCGGATTTGTCGAGCCGCTGCTGCCGGGGATGATCAAGGCGGGCATGGATTTGCTGCAGGCGATGGAGGTCAAAGCGGGGATGGATCTGCTGCGCATCTATCAAAGCTACGGCGACCGGATCGCGTTGATGGGCGGCCTCGACGCGCGCGCGCTCTGTTCCAACGACCGCGCGCAAATCGACGCGGAGCTCGAAAAGAAAATCCCGATCGTCAAGGGAAAATACGGCTATGTGCTGCACACCGACCACTCGGTGCCCAAGACCGTCGATTTGGAAAATTACCGCTATTTTGTTAAAAGAGGGCTGGAACTCGGAACATATTAAAGAGAGAGCGGCGCGGCGAACGGCACACAACGGGGCAGGGTTCGGAAACCCGCTTCTCGATAAAAAGGTCAAAATGCAACCGCCGGTTGCGAAATTTATAAGTCGTGTTGATGGTGCGCAACCCGAGGATTTGGTATTCTCTTATCGCGGCGCGGATAGTGTCAGCGCCGTGCGGGATTGTTCTTTGGCGCGGGAGCGACGCGGGCGTCCCCATTCCTGTCGCACGGATTGACGCGCGGATTTCGCTCTCTATATGGAAAGGTGGCATAAAGTTGGAAAAAATGATTGAGGTCAAGGGGTTACATAAATCGTACGGCGCGGTTCATGCGGTGAAGGGCATCGATTTTTTTGTCGAGAAGGGGAAGCTTTTCGCCTTCCTCGGGCCCAACGGCGCGGGGAAATCCACGACCATCGACATCATCTGCACGTTTTTGAAACAGGACGCGGGTACGGTGACCGTCGACGGCAATTTGGTCGGGAAAGACGATTTTGCCATCCGGCGCGAGATCGGAGCGGTGTTTCAGGACGGTCTGCTCGACCAACTGCTGACGATCGAGGAAAATTTGAGATGTCGCGGCGGGCTTTACGGGCTCAAAGGCAAGGCGCTTTCGGACGCCGTCAAACGCACCGCCGAACTCACCGGTGTCACCGAACTGCTCAAGAGACCCTACGGCAAGCTCTCGGGCGGGCAGCGCAGGCGCTGCGACATCGCGCGGGCGCTGATTCACACGCCGAAAATTTTGTTTTTGGACGAACCGACCACGGGGCTTGACCCGCAGACCCGTAAAAACGTTTGGGAGACGGTCTCGAAGATTCAAAAAGAGAGCGGCATGACCGTATTCATGACCACGCATTACATGGAGGAGGCCGCCGCGGCCGATTATGTGATCATCATCGACAACGGCGAAATCTCGGCGAAGGGCACGCCCGCCGAATTGAAGGAAAAATATTCGAAAGACCGGCTGATCTTGGCCTGCAAGGACACGCGGGCGGTCGCCGAAAAACTCAAGGAGACGGGTGTACGCTGCAAGATCTCGGTTGATACCGTGATTGCCGATCTCCCGGCTACAATGGACGCGCTGCCGATTCTTGAAACCTGCCGATACATGATCACGGGGTTTGAGGTCTTGAAAGGGACGATGGATGACGCGTTTATCGCCGTCACGGGAAAGGAGATCAGGCAATGAGCGGATTTGCAACCAGAAACCTGAAGGTGTTTTTCAAGGATAAAGCCGCGGTGTTCTATTCCCTGCTGGCGGTGTTTATCATCATCGGAATGTACGCGCTGTTTTTGGGCGACGTGTGGGTCGGCAGTTTGGGCAACGCGCCCGGCTCGAAGTTTTTGATGAACTCCTGGATCATGGCGGGCCTGCTCGCGGTCGCCTCGGTCACGACGACGATGGGCGCGTTCGGCACGATGGTCGACGACAAAGCCAAAAAGATCATCAAGGACTTCACGGTCTCGCCGATCAAAAACAGCAAGATCGTCGGCGGATATATTTTCAGCTCGATCGCCATCGGCATTATCATGAGTTTGGTCACGGTGGCGCTGGTCGAGGTCTATATCATTTTAAGCGGCGGCAAATTCATGGGGTTTACGGCGCTGCTGAAAGTGCTTGGGCTGGTCGTGTTGGCCACGACAACCAATGCGTCGATGGTATTGCTGTTGGTCTCGTTTTTCAAGAGCATGAACGCGTTCGGAACAGCCAGCACGATCATCGGAACGCTGATCGGCTTTTTGACCGGCATCTATTTGCCGATCGGGCAGCTGCCCGAGGGCGTGCAATGGGTGATCAAGTGCTTTCCGCCCTCGCATGCGGCGGCGCTGCTGCGGCAGGTGATGATGGAGGCGCCGATGGAAGCCACGTTTGCCGGCGTGCCGACGGAGGTGGTCGAGGGCTTTCGACAGGCGATGGGCGTGACCTTCAAATTCGGCGATACAGCGGTTTCGGTGACGGCGAGTATTTTGATTTTGGTCGGGAGCGCGGCTTTGTTTTACGGGTTGGCGTTGTGGCATATTTCGAGGAAGAAACGATAAACGCAACAATAAAAACCCCGTGAGGAGTTTTTATTGTTTGTAGGGCGGGTTGTGGGCAACCCGCCCTACTTTTATGTTATAAATTACATATTCGGATTAAAAAAGCGGAACGGTCAAGACCGTTCCCTACACGGTCAATTCTTTTAAAATGCGCCTTGCGGCTTCGGTTTCGAGGGAATCGTCGTAGGGCGGGAGCGATTCGCCCGCGATCAGAATCAGCAACTCACGCAGCAGCGCGGGGTTGCGCACCAGCACCGGCCCGAGCAGTTCGGTGGCAAAAAAGTTCTTTTTGCGCGCGCCGTCGGTTTTCGGTTCATAGGGTTGCTTTCCGCTGCCTGTGATGCGGACAAACGGGATCTCGTATTCGCCCGCGCGGGCGGCGGTGCTGTTCAAAAAGCCCGTGACGACAAGACCGCTCTCGGTGACGCCGACGAGGTCGCGGATCGTGATCTTTTTGCCAAAACGGTGTCTGACCGGGAACAACCCGCAGCCCCTGACCGTTTCGCCGCCGTCCGGCGTAAATTCCTCCGAGAACAGCGCCGGGGCGTTGCCGGTCGCCAAAAACACCACGCCCCTCTCGACGGCCTCGAACAGGTTTTCGCTGCGCGGCGCGAAGTCGGCGGCGGCGACGGCGAGATTTTTGGGCAGGCCGGGGGAGATATAGACGAAATCATAAGAGGTCAGATCAAACGGCTCGCCGGCCGTGCGGCATTCCGCAATCGGGTCGTAACCGGCCGCTTTAAGCCGCTTTTGAATGACGGTGAAATTGCCGGCGTCGCCGTAGAGGTCGAGCAGGTCGTCGTAAAGCCGCAGCAGTTTCATCTTCCGGTCGCCTCCATGATGGTTTTTGCGTCGTACAGCTCGGTTAAAATGCACAGCGTCCCTTTGGTTTTGGCGACCGCCGCTTTGATACCGGAGTTGTCCGGCTCGATCAGCACCGCGCACATGTCGAAACCCGCGTATTTGAGCCGGACCGCGAGGTCGTAAGCCCTCGGGCCCGCGCAGATCACGTTGCTGACGTTTCCGGCCAGCCGCTCGAAGGCGATGTCCCACAGCCAAGTGGTGTCGCGATGGTTGGTGTGGTTGATGTTGTTGATATAGGCGACGACGGTCTTTTCGCCCGGGATGCGCAGCACCTCGGAGATCGAGAGGTCGAACGAGACGGGGTTTTGGTTTTTGGATAATATCATAACGCCCTGACGGGCGTGGCCCTCGCGGGAATTGATTGTAAAGCGGTCGAGGCGGGTCTTGTTGGTCTTGATTTGGTTGAGCGCCGCGATCGCGTCTTCAAACGGCAGTCCGGCCTCGGTGCAGACGGCCGCCGCGGCGGTCAAATTCATAAAGCCGTAGGCGGTCGGGGCCTCGAGCCGGACGTCGGCGCCGTTAATCTTGGCGCTTCCTTGTTCGAGGTCGGCGTCGGTCAGCAGATAATCGGGAATCGGCGCGGTGAATCCACAATTCTCGCAACGGTATTTTCCGATGTGGTTGTGCAAATAAAAATCGTAGGAGAGCCGGCGCTTGCAAACCGGGCAGACCTTGCAGTCGTGGGTGATCGAGAGCGGCTCGGGGTGTGTGAGCGCGCCCTCTGCGCAGCCGAAATAGATTTTACGGCAGTCCCCGCCCAGACGGACGCCGATCGGATCCATGGCGTTTAAGATCAGGGTCGTTTCGGGGGTAATAACGGCGTTTAAAATTTCGAAAATAAAATCGACGTTGTTGTTGCGGGTGATCTGGTCGCGGAACAGATTCGTGACCAGCATGTAATCCGGCTTGAAATCGGCGAAGATCAGCCGCGACCAGCGTTCGTCGGTCTCGAGCACCAAAAAGTCGCAGCCGATGTTGCCGCGCAGGTCGGACGCCCTGAGCATCACGGTCGCGACGCCGCCGGTCATATTCGAGCCGATGGGGTTGGTTTTCACGGTTTTGCCGCAAGAAGTCAGCGCCTGCGCGATCATGCCGGCGGTCGTGGTCTTGCCGTTGCTGCCGGTGACCGCGATGATTTTTGCTTTGCGCTTGAATCTGCCGAGCAGTTTCGGGCAGAGCTTTAGAGCGAGCCGTCCGGGCAGGTCGCTGCCGCGCCCGACGAGACCCAATAAAAAAGCGGCGATTTTGCCGATGAGAATGGCGAACGTGAACAAGCTTCGACCTCCCAAAACCGGATGATGTTATATTGTACCATTGCCGCGCCATTCAGTCAATTTTACTTCCCGATAAAAACTCGAGTACGCGGGCGGCCAGCGCCGCCGGGTCGTCCTTGAGCAGCTTGACGTAGAGATGCGGCCTCGCGCCGTTTGCGTTCATCATCACGCGGCCGCGCAGTTTTTTGGCGAGCTCCGGCAGGCAGGAGCGTTCGGGGTTGTTCATATAAAACACCAAGCCGTCGCCGCGCTTCGAGAGTTCCGTGACTCCGCAGGCCGTGGCGCGGTTGCGCAGGCGGGCGACCTCGAGCAGACGCGAGACCTGAACCGGCGGCTCGCCGAAACGGTCTTGAAGCTCGGCGAGCACCTCGGCCTCGGCGTTTTTATTGCCCGCGGCGGCGATCTTGCGGTAGATGTCGAGCCGCTGGCCGGGTTCTTTGATATAGGCGGGCGGGATGAAGGCGTCGACGGGCAGGTCGATGAGGCAGGGCGGGTTTTGAATCTGCGGCTTTTCGCCCTTGGCCTCGGCGACCGCCTCGGCGAGCAGTTTTAAATACATATCATAACCGACCGACGCCATGTGCCCGTGCTGGCGCGCGCCGAGCAGGTCGCCCGCGCCGCGGATCTCCATGTCGCGGACGGCGATGGCGTAGCCCGCGCCGAACTCGGTGAACTCGTTGACGGCCTCGAGGCGCTTTTGGGCGATCTCGGTGAGCGCCTTTTCGGGTCGGTAGGTCAGATAGGCGTAGGCGCGGCGAGAACTTCTTCCCACGCGACCCCGGATCTGGTGCAGCTGCGAAAGCCCCATCTTGTCGGCGTTCTCGATGATCAGCGTATTGACGTTGGGAAGGTCGATGCCCGCCTCGATGATCGTGGTGCAGACCAACACGTCGATTTCGCCGTCCATCATCCTGCGCCAGATGCCCGAGAGCTCCTCTCTGTCCATTCGGCCGTGGGCGCAGACGATGCGCGCCTCGGGGATCAGGGTTTGCAATTTCGCGGCGACATAGGAGATGTCCTCGATGCGGTTGTGCAGCCAAAATGTCTGCCCGCCGCGCCGCTGTTCCCGCCGGACGGCGTCTGCCAGCATATGCAGGTCGTATTCGGCCACAAAGGTGCGTACCGGGTGGCGGTCGACCGGCGCCTCGTCGATCATCGACATGTCGCGGATGCCGATGACGGCCATGTTCATCGTGCGCGGGATCGGGGTCGCCGACAGCGTGAGCACGTCGACCGCGGGGAATTTGGTCTTGAGCGTCTCTTTTTGGGCGACGCCGAAGCGCTGTTCCTCGTCGACGACGATCAGGCCGAGGTCTTTGAAAACAATATCTTTTTGCAATATTTTATGCGTGCCGACGACCACGTCGACGCCGCCCGCGCGGAGTTTGGATTTGGTCGCCGACGCCTGTTTGGGCGTGACGAAGCGCGAGAGCAGCCCGATCTCGATGCCGAAGCCGCTCATGCGGCGTAAAAGGGTTTCGTAGTGCTGCCACGCCAGGATCGTGGTCGGAGCCAAAATCGCGGCCTGCCTGCCGTCCATGACACACTTGAACACGGCGCGCAGGGCTACCTCGGTCTTGCCGAAGCCGACGTCGCCGCACAGCAGGCGATCCATCGGGACGGGCTGCTCCATGTCGGCCTTGATCTCCCCGACGCAGCGCAGCTGGTCGGCGGTCTCGTCGTATTCGAAACGCTGCTCGAATTCTTCCTGCCACGGGGTGTCGGGTGAAAAGGCGTGGCCGCCGATGCGCTGCCGTTCGGAATAGAGCTTGATCAGCTCGTCGGCCATATCGCGGACGGCGGCTTTGACTTTGTTTCGGGTGCGCTGCCACTCGGCGCTGCCGAGTTTATTTAATTTCACCTGACCGTTGTCGTCGGGGCCGATGTATTTCGAGAGCATATCCAGCTGGGTGACGGGCAGATAGAGCACATCGGTGCCGGAGTAGGAGATTTTGAGGTAGTCCTTGGTCGCGCCCGCCGCCGTGATGGTCTCGACGCCGTTATACAGGCCGATGCCGTGCGCCTGATGGACGACATAACTGCCGGGTTTGAGCTCCGAGATCGAGCCGATGGCGTTGGCTCTGCGCACCGTGGTCTTGACGGCGCGGGGCGGGGTCGAGGTCAGCAGCGAAAACCTGAGCCCGGGCAGCTCGAAGCCGCCGGACAGCGCGCCGACCGCGATATGGGCGGCGTCTCCCGAGAACGGTTCGTCGAATTCATACAAGACGCTGGGGCGGCCGGAATTGGTCAGGTCGTCGAGCAGGGCTTTTGCGGCGCGCTTGGTCGGCGTCAGAATCAACGGCGCGAAGCCGCCCGCCGAGACGTCGGACAGCCATTCGTTCAGCGTGTCGGGGGAGCCGTTCCAAACGGCGTTGGCGCGGCAGTCGAACGTGACGATATCCTGTACGCGGGAGGACAATGCGGTCTTGGCGAAATTGTCGAAAAACAGGCCGCCGCTCTCGGAGATGCGCGCATATAAAACTTCCATGCTCTCGTAAAAATCGTCGGCGCCTTTGGCGCAAAACCCCTCCTCGAGCGCGGCCGCAAGCTCGCCGAGCCAGCGTTTTTCAAAGCCGCTTCCGGCCTCGGCGGCGCGGGCGAAATCGAAGACGGCGCAGAGAGGATTTTGCAAGTAATCGAAGACGGTGGCGGGCTTTTGATGGATCAAATTATAATAACGGTCAAAGTTGATGCGGCGGCCCTCGCGCAGGGCGGCCAGATCGGATTCGGCTCTGGCGCGGTAGGCGCCCGCGTTTTTGGCGCGCAGGCCGGCGCGGAAGCGTTCGAGGTCTTTTTGAAACTGCTCGGGGTCGTCGGGGAAAATTTCGCCCGCCGGGACGATGTGCATTTTATCGGACTTGGAGGTGCGGCGCTGGCTGTCGGCGTCGAAAAAGGCCATGCGCTCGATCTCGTCCCCGAAAAACTCGATGCGCAGCGGGTTTTCGCCGTTGGAGGGGTAGACGTCGGCGATGCCGCCGCGCAGGCAAAACTGCCCCTTGGCCTCAACCGGGTCGACGCGGACATATCCGGCTTTGAGCAGGCGCCGCGCGAGGTCGTCCGGGGCAATCGTCATGCCGGTCTTGAGCTCGATCAGGCGGCTTTTCAACGCGTCGGGCGGGACGGTATAGCGGGTGAACGCCTCGGCGGTGCCGACGACGGCCCTTGCCTTTTTGCAGCGCGCGGCGTCGAGTACCCCGAGCGCCTCGCGTTCGTATTCGCGCGAGCTGACGCCCGAGGCGGTCAAAACCAATTCCCTCGCGGGCAGGACGAATACGCCGTCGAGAAATTGGCGCAGGTCGGCGGCGAATTTTTCGGCCTCGCCCTCCGACGGGCAGACGACGAGCGCGGGGCGGTTCAGTTCTCCGACAACCGCCGCCAATACGGCGGCGCGAAAAGACGGCGTGCAGCCGGTGACCGCGCACGCCCTGTTTTTAGCCGCCGAGGCCTTTAGACGGGCGATGCCCGGCAACCCCGAAAAA
This sequence comes from uncultured Eubacteriales bacterium, assembly GCA_964587625.1. Lineage (GTDB taxonomy): Bacteria > Bacillota > Clostridia > Oscillospirales > JAKOTC01 > DAOPZJ01. The sequence continues at coordinate 31,106 of CAZPLU010000009.1, read as the reverse complement.
TGTTGTAAAATTCCCTTCATTTGTCCTCTTTATCGCCGCCGAAGCGGTGGTTGTATTCCGCCTTGGCTCTTTCCAAGTCGCCCGCGGCGATCATTTCGATGCAGCCGCAAATATCGTCGAACAGCCCCTCGAGGGCCTTTTTGTCGGCGTCCGGCAAGGTTTGGAGGACATAATCGGCGAGCGGCATCTCCCTGACGGTCTTCGCGCCGACGCCGAGCTTGATGTGCTGGAAATCCCAGTCGCCGAGGTTCGTGATGACGCTCGATAGACCGTTGTGGCCGCCGTCGCTGCCGCCGGTCTTGAGCTTGAACCGACCCGGCTCGAGCGTGATGTCGTCATGCAGCACGATGATATTTTTGACAGGGATGCGGTAAAAATTGCGGGCGTCGCGCACCGCGAGGCCGCTGTTGTTCATAAAGGTCTGCGGCTTTTGCAGATAGCACTTTTTGTCGCCGAATTTGACCTCGGCGAACTCGGACTGGAACTTTTTTTTGAAACGGGCGTTTTGCTTTTGCGCGATGAAATCGGCGGCGAGAAAACCGGCGTTATGCCGGGTGCTGCGGTATTGGTCGCCCGGATTGCCGAGGCCGACGATTAAAAACGATTCGGTTTTTTTAAAAAAGATTCCCAAGAATATAACTCCTTATAACG
>CAZPLU010000009.1:0-30355 GCA_964587625.1 uncultured Eubacteriales bacterium | reverse complement strand
CAGACCGAGATCCTTCGACTGCGCGCGCCAAAGGCGCGCTTCGCTCAGGATGACAGGTTATGCCGGGTGCTGCGGTATTGGTCGCCCGGATTGCCGAGGCCGACGATCAAAAACGATTCGGTTTTTTTAAAAAAGATTCCCAAGAATATAACTCCTTATAACGGTATTCCTCCGGACTTCAGCAGACCGAGATCCTTCGACTGCGCGCGCCAAAGGCGCGCTTCGCTCAGGATGACAAAATAGCGGCATTCCATCGGTTTGGAATTTTCATTCAGCGGGTTTATGCCCGCTCGGAAGGGTCATATCGGATGCGATCCGAGACCCTTCCCTACAATATATATCTATCCCCCTGCGAATTCTGCCCTCTGACCTCCGAGAAGGCAGAAATGAGAAGACAGATGGCAGAAAAGAAAACGATTTTTTCTTTTTAAAAAGCATGGTGTTTTATCTCTCGTTTCTGTCCTCTGACCTCCGAGAAGGCAGAAATGAGAAGACAGATGGCACAAAAGAAAACGATTTTTTCTTTTTAAAAAGCATGGTGTTTTATCTCTCGTTTCTGTCCTCTGCCCTCTCACCTCTGCCCTCTTGCAACTCATTTTTAACAACCACTAATCGAACAACGGCGACACCGGGCGGTCGTTGTAGATGCGCAGGATGGCCTCGGCGAAGACCGGCGCGATCGGCAGGACGGTGAATTTTCCGGCGAGCTTTTCGGAACAGATCGGGATGGTGTCGAGCAAAACGAGCTCTTTGATCGGACTGGCCTCGATGCGCTCGAGCGCGTGGCCGGAAAGCACGCCGTGGGTGGCGCAGGCGCTGACCTCGCACGCGCCGCCGATCTCGATGATGGCCTTGGCCGCGTTGCAAAGCGTTCCGGCGGTATCTACCATATCGTCGACGATGATGACTTTTTTATCTTTTACGTCGCCGATGATGTTCATGACCTCGCAGACATTGGCCATCTGACGGCGTTTGTCGACAATGGCCAACGGCGTGCCGATGCGTTCGGCAAACTGCCGCGCGCGGCTGACCGAACCGAGATCGGGAGAGACCACCACGACCTCGGAGAGATCCGGGGTATGCAATCTTTTGAAATAGGGCGTCAAGAGCGGAACCCCCAACAGATGGTCGAGCGGGATATTGAAAAAGCCCTGAATCTGGGGCGCGTGCAAATCCATCGTGAGAACGCGGTTCGCGCCGGCCGCGGTGATCAGATCGGCGACGAGTTTTGCCGAGATCGGGTCGCGGGCATGGGCTTTGCGGTCCTGACGGGCGTATCCGAAATAGGGGATGACCGCCGTGATGCGGGCCGCCGAAGCGCGTTTGAACGCGTCGATCATAATCAGGAGTTCCATCAGATTGTTGTTGACCGGGTCGCAGGTCGATTGGATGACAAACACATCCGAGCCGCGAACGGTCTCTTTGATGGACACCGAGATCTCGCCGTCCGAGAATTGACCGACATTGGATTTGCCGACATCCATTCCGAGATGCCGGGCAATTTGCGCCGAGACCTCCGGGGTGGAATTGCCGCAAAAAATCTTGATGTCTTTTCCGTGTACCAGCATGGTTATGCCCATCCTCTCGCAGATTCCGGTTTGAAAGGTTTCGTTTCAAACGTCATATTTTTTGTGCCGGATCCCTTGCTCCCGCCGATCTCCGGAGTGAAAACATTGGGGGCGTTGTCGCGCGAACCGACGTTGTCCGTGCGGGAGACGACCACCGTGTTCGGCCCTAAAATGCAGCCGCCGCCGACAAGCGAAGCGCCCTCGACGACGGTGCCCGGGTAGATGCAGCCCCGGGATAAAACGGTTTCACCGGCAATGACGGCACCATCGCGGCCGGGGGAGATGACGCCGTCCCTTTCGCGCTGATCCGGTTTTTTTATGCGTTGTTTTTGATCCATGCTGCTCCTTACTTGAGATCCGCCCGCACGTCAACGGAAAATATTGCGGTTGCGCGTGCGCGGGCGTTTGGAACGACTGCCCTTTGAAGAATAACGGGATTTCTTCTTGCGGTTATAGACGATGTTCAAAATGATGTAGCCGGCGATCAGCAGTGCCAATACGCAGGCGATGATGATCATGACGTCGGAGGAAAAAAACTTTCCGATTTGAGCCATTATGTAGGAGAGTTCGTTGCGTGAGACCGAAACAGCCGCGGCGAGCTGAACCGTGCCGAGCGATTTGTCCCCGATCATCAACTCGGCGGTTCCCAAAACGGCGCCGGCTTCGACGGGGGCGTCGACCGCTTTGTCTTTGAGCGCATCGTCGAATTTAACGATGATCGAGCTGAGGTCGGCGCTCTTGGGCACCATTGTCACAAATTCTGCGGAGGGGACGAGACCCACTTCGTCAACCCCGTCGCCGTAGTTGACCGGAATGCTCTTGACCACGGTGGTCTCGGTGAGGAGCGTCTGCAGCGCGTAGGTCGAGAAAAGCCACTCATACAGCTTTTTGGTGGTCTTGAACGCGCCCTGGTAATCGACGGAACCGTCCGCGGCGGTTAGGGTGGACTTCAACAGCACGACGATATAACGCTGGCCGCCTTTTTCGGCATAGGTCGCAAGACACGGGCCCGCCGGCGTCGTGAAACCGGTCTTGATGCCCCGCACCGGTTCGTAATAGAGGGAACCGCCGAGGTTATAGCTCAGCATCATATTGGTCGTGACGATCGTGCGGGCGCTTTTTTTATTGGTGGCCGGAATCGTGTAACGGGTGGAGTTGACGATTTCATTGAACAGCGGATATTTCATCGCCTCGCGGATCATCAGGTAGACATCGCGCGCGCAGGAATAGTGGTTGTCGTTATGTAAGCCGTGGGGATTGGCGAAGTTTGTGTTTGTACAGCCCAGTTCCGCCGCCTTTTCATTCATCTTCGCCACAAAAGCGTCGACGCTCCCGGCGGCTGTGGCGGCGGCAAGCAAGGCCGCGTCGCCGGCGCTGGAGAGCAGCATCGCATATAACAACTGGCGCATCGTGATCTGCTCATCGACCGCCAAATTGATCACCGCGCTGCCTGTCCCCTGAATCATCAAAACCAGGTCTTTGGTCATGGTTGCGACGGTGCCGTCGAGGTCTTTGACGGTTTCGAGAATGACGATGGCCGACATGATTTTGGTCAGCGAAGCCGGATAGAGCCGTCCCTCGCCGTTTTTATCGTACATCACAAGCCCCGTGTCCTCGTTGACGACATAGACGCCCTCGGCTTGGGGTTCTTCGTTGGGGGCATAGACGCCCTCTGCCGAAATCGGGGATATAAAAGTTCCCGAGAGAACCAATAACACAGCAAAAACAGCGGCGATGCGCTTTAATTTGCGCAAAACCCCTCACCTCCTGTTGAATATCGTATGATGAAATGATATAATAAGTCCGTATTGAATCGCTTTTCGGATGTAAACGGCTTTTACACTTCAATTATACCAAGGTTTGTCCGAAAAGGAAAGAGTATTTGTGAAATATTTAATGGAAATGTAAAGGATGGAAAAATTACAACCGATGTGAAACCGAAAATCTGTCATTTTATTCAAAGCTCACCTTCGCATAAACCCCTTAAATTTGAAAAAGGCGGTCATGTTATATGAAAAACCCCGGCTTTGACACCGTTGCGATTCACGGCGGTTATGACCCGAAACAAAACAATTTTTGCATGACGCCGCCGATTTACGAGACCAACGCCTACGATCTCGGCACGACCGAGCGGGCGGCGGCGCTGTTCGGGCTCAAAGAGGACGGCGACATCTATTCGCGCATCTCGAATCCGACGGTGCGGTTTTTCGAGGAACGCATGGCGCTGCTCGAGGGCGGAGCCGCCGCGGTCTCGTTTTCTTCGGGACATAACGCCATTTTTTCGCTGATTGCCAACCTGTGCGAGAGCGGCGATGAGATTGTCTCTGCCCGCAAAATCTATGGCGGCGCGATCAATATGCTCGGGCAGACCTATGCGCAGTTCGGCGTCAAGACCAACTTTATCGACGGAGACAACCTGTTGGCGTGGGAAGAGGCCATCACCGACCGCACGAAGCTGTTTTTCTTTGAGACGGTCAGCAATCCCGGCGCTGCGGTCGCCGACATCACCCCGATTTGTGAGATTGCGCACCGGCACGGAGTTTTGGTCGTAGTCGATTCCACGTTCACCACGCCGTATTTGTGCCGCCCGTTTGAATTCGGCGCGGACATTGTCGTTCACTCCGCCACAAAATACATCTGCGGGCATGGCAACGCGATGGGCGGCGTGGTCATCGAGAGCGGCAAATTCGATTATCTCAATAACCCGCGCTATCGGCAATTCGCCGAAAAAGACGCTTCCTATCACGGCGCCGTGTTTGCAAAGGACTTTGCGAACGCGCCGTTTTGCGCCCGTCTGCGCAGCAAATACCGGCGCGACATCGGCGGCTGCATGTCCGCCAACACCGCTTTTTTGATGTTGATCGGGCTTGAGACCCTTTCGCTGCGTATGAAAAAACACTGCGAAAACGGAGAGATTATCGCCAAATACCTGCTTTCACATCCCAACGTCAAGAGCGTGAGCTATCCCTCGCTGCCCGGGTCGAAATACCTGCGGGTCTGCAAAAAGTATCTGCCCAACGGCTGCGGCTCGGTGTTTACCTGTGAGCTCGGAGGCGACCGCGAAAAATGCGCCGAATTCATGGATCGGCTCAACATTTTTTCCAATGTCTCGAACGTCTGCGACAGCCGGTCGATGGTCAACCACTCGGCGTCGACCACCCATGCGCAGCTCGACGCGAAGCAGCTTGCGGCGGCGGGTATCGGCGAGGGCACGGTGCGGTTCTCGGTGGGTCTTGAGGATCCCGCAGATCTGATCGCCGACCTCGAACAGGCGCTCTCGGTTGTGTGAACACGGGGTACATATATGATTTTTGCAACCGGTGACATGCACGGAGATCTCAAAAAACTGAAGACGGCCTGCAGACGTTTGAAAAAAGGCGATACGCTTTTGATCGCGGGGGATTTCGGGTTTGTTTGGAAAGGCGGCAAGGCCGAGGAAAAGGTTTTGAAAAAGATCGGGAAAAACAAGGTTGACATCTGTTTTGTAGACGGTGCGAACGAAAACCACGAGCTGCTGAGGAAATATCCGATGGGGGCGTACCGAGGCGGCGAGGCGGCGGTTGTCAGCGGAAATCTGCGCTGGCTGAAACGCGGCGGCGTCTTTGAGATGGAGGGAAAAAAGATCTTTGCCTTCGGCGGCGCAAAAAGCGACGACATCGAGAGCAAGCAAAAGTGCGGCACCTGGCATATGAGCGAACTTCCGGATGAGGACGAATTTGAATACGGGCGAAAAAACTTGGAAAACAACGGCTGGAGCGTCGATTATGTGCTGACGCACCAGCCCTCGGCGGCGATGTTGGCGTCGACGGAGGCGAAATATGTCGACTGCGACGCATTGCAAATATACCTTGACGAAATCGGCAAAAAGACCAAGTACGGCCTTTGGATTTTCGGGCGGCTGCACCGCGACCGCAAGCTCACTTATAAATGCACCGCCGTGTTCAATGAAGTGGTGGCGCTGAACCCGCCGCCGATGAAAATGAAGTGACGGAGGAATTATGACGACCGGACAATTGTTTATTTTGATCGGTGCCAATCTCGCGGGGATTGTCGTTTCCGCGCTGCTGATTTTTTCGTTTGTGCGCGGCAACAGCGAAAAGCAGCAAAAAATGCTGGCCGACGAACTCTCGCGCAACCGCACCGAAAACACCGTCGCGATGCGTGCGGGGATGGAGGGCGTGACGGGTGCGCTGACGCAGTCGCAAAGAGCGGCGTCGGACATCCAGGACAAGCGCCTGATCGAACTGACCCAACAACTGAAAAACAGTCAGGATACGCTGCAAAAAGCCGTCAACGAATCACTGCTGCGCATGGACGACCGGATGAAGCTTCTCTCCGACCGCAACGAGCAAAAACTGGAGCAGATGCGTCAGACCGTCGACGAAAAGCTGCAAAAGACGCTGGAAGAACGGCTGGGGCAATCGTTTCGACTGGTCAGCGAGCGGCTCGAACAGGTCAGCAAGGGGCTCGGCGAGATGCAGTCCCTGGCAAACGGCGTCGGCGATTTGAAAAAAGTGCTGTCGAATGTCAAACAGCGCGGCATTTTGGGAGAGGTTCAGCTCGGCGCGATCATCGACGATTTTTTGACGCATGAACAATATTTGACCAATGCGCAGATCAAGCCGGAGAGCCGCGAACGCGTCGAGTTTGCGGTGAAACTGCCCGCCGAGGACGGCGACGCGATTTTGCTGCCCATCGACGCAAAGTTCCCGGGCGAAACTTATACCGCGGTCTGCAACGCCTATGAAAACGGGGATCGAAAAGAAATCGATTCGGCTGTCAAACAACTGATCAACACGATGAGAGAAGAGGCAAAAACCATTCGGGACAAATATATCTGTCCGCCCCAGACCACCGACTACGGCATGATGTTCTTGCCGCTCGAAGGGTTATATGCGGAGGCCGTCAAGAACGGCGCGATTGAGATTTTATGGCGGGATTACCGGGTCATGATCGCGGGGCCGAGCACGATGGCCGCTTTGCTCAGCAGCTTGCAGATGGCGTTCCGGTCGTTTGCGATTCAAAAACGCAGCGGCGACGTCTGGAAGGTGCTCGGGGCGGTCAAGACCGAATTTGAGAAATTCGCGGGTGTGCTTGAAAACACACGTTCCAAACTGCGGCAGGCCGATCAGGAACTTGAAAAACTCGTCGGGGCACGCACCAACGCCATGAGCCGTAAACTGCGCGAGGTGGAGCAGCTCGACGGCTTCGAAGCCGTTGAGGTGCTCGGACTGGAAGCCGTGAGCAGCGACGAAGAGGACGATAACCTGTAAGGGCGGGACAAGCAAAAGCATACACCTCAGAACGAATTCCTTTTTCCGATTCCCGTTTTCCGTTTTCCGTTTTCCACAAGGGGGCGTTATATTGACAATCCGTGAACAACTGGAACGAAAAGAACATTTGATACTTGCCGAAAACGCCTCGTTTGCCGACCAAAGCAAGGGGCGGCAGCGGCTCGAAAAGCCCTGCGATTTCCGAACGGACTTCCAGCGGGACACCGACCGGATCGTACACAGTCCCTCGTTTTCGCGCCTCAAACAGAAGACGCAGGTGTTTTTATCCCCGCGCGGCGACCACTACACCACACGCCTGACCCACACGATCCAGGTCTCCATGATCGCGCGCACGATGGCGCGCGCCATGTCGCTGAACGAAAACCTGACCGAGGCCGTCGCCATGGGGCACGACGTCGGGCATACGCCGTTCGGGCACGCCGGGGAATGGGCGCTGAACGAGATGTGCGGGAGCGAGGGCGGATTTCGACATTACGAAAACAGCGTCCGGGTGTTGCAATTCCTCGAAAAGGACGGCAACGGCCTCAATTTGACCGCCGAGGTGATCGACGGCATCCAAAATCACACCAAAGACAAGTGGCCGGACTGCCTCGAGGGGCGTTTGGTGCGGTTGGCGGATCGGATCGCCTATGTCAACCACGACATCGAGGACGCGGTGCGCGCCGGAATCATCCGTCAGACCGACATCCCCGCTGAAATCCGGGACGCGCTCGGGCCGACCAAGAGCGCCCGAATTACCGCTTTGGTCGCGGGGGTGATCAGGCACGGGGTGGACTGCGAAAATCCCGGTCCCGGCCCGGAATTGCAAAAATATTTCGACGGGTTGCACGACTTTATGTTTGAACGGGTCTATAAAAACCCGGTGGCGAAGAGCGAGGAGAGTAAGGCCGAGCAGATGGTCAAAACCCTGTATCGGCATTTTTATCAGCATCCCGACGCGCTTGAAAAACGCGCGCCCGTCGACCGCGAAAATTTGTCGCAGTCGGTCGCGGATTATATCGCGGGTATGACCGACCGGTATGCGGTGAGCGTGTTTGAGGAATTGTTTGTCCCCCGGGGATGGGGAAGATAGCATGCGGGAAGGCAGGGTGAGAGGCGGAGGTGAGAGGTGAGATGGCAGAGAACAGATGGGTAGCGCCCGCTGACAAACGCGAAAAAGAATTTGAATACCGGCCGTTCGCCCGATGATATACTTCGTGTTCAATCGCCGGTATGAGCGGCTTCGGATGCTTTATGGTTTATATGAATCTTAAACACCTGTAAAGCGTATAAAAAATATTGCCATTTGATAAAATTCCGCCGAATAGGTTTGACAAGGCGAAAAAATATGCTATAATAACACATTGGTAGATTGGGGGGGTATGCTCTGATTGCCGAAAATATCATCAGCGAGATCAAGTATCGCACTGACATAGAACAGCTGATCGGCGGGTATGTCCAACTCAAAAAGAGAGGCACGACTTTGGTCGGCCTTTGTCCGTTTCACTCCGAAAAAACACCGTCTTTTACGGTTTGGCCGCAAAAGAGCAGTTATTACTGCTTCGGCTGCGCGGCGGGCGGCGACGCCATCACATTTATCCGGCAGATCGAAAACCTCGAATATCCAGAGGCGCTGGAATTTTTGGCAAAGCGCGTCGGCGTCGAAATCCCAAAGAATTTGTCCGGGCGGGACGACTCCGGACAAAAGCTGCGCGTGATGGAGTTGAATCGGTTTGCCGCACGCTGGTTTCACGAGCGGCTCTTCGCGCCCGAGGGCGCGGTCGGTCTCGCCTATTTGAAGAGGCGGCGATTTTCGGACAAGACCATCAAACGCTTCGGGTTGGGGTATGCGCCGTCCGGGTGGGACGATTTCAAAAAGGCCGCGAATGCCGCGGGCTTTTCGGACCAGGAGCTTGTAAGCGCATTTTTGGCCTCCGCGAAAAACGAGAGAACCTTTGATATGTTCCGAAATCGGGTGATGTTTCCCATCATCGATTCGGCGGGCGGCGTCATCGCTTTCGGCGGCAGGATTCTCGACGATTCGCTGCCCAAATACATCAACTCCTCGGACACGGCCGTGTTTAAAAAAAGCCGCAACTTATTCGCGCTCAATTTTGCCAAAAAAGCCAAGGCGGGGCATTTGATTTTGGCGGAGGGCTATATGGACGTCATCATGCTGCATCAGGCCGGATTTTTTCAGGCGGTGGCGACGCTGGGGACGGCGCTGACACAAGAACAGGCCCGACTGATGGCGCGTTACACCGATACAGTCATCGTGGCCTATGACAGCGACAAGGCCGGAACCGCCGCCACGCAACGCGCCTATGAGATTTTGCGCGACGCGGGACTCTCGGCGCGGGTGCTCGAGATGAAAGACGCCAAGGACCCCGACGAGTACATTAAAAAATTCGGAAAAGAGCGGTTTGCGGCGCTGCTTGAGGGCAGCGCGGACGCCCTCTCGTTTAAGTTGAGGGCGATCAGAGCCAAATATGATTTGAACCTTCCCGAAGAAAAAACCGCCTGCCTAAAGGAGACGGCTTCGGAACTCGCCAATATTATGAGCGAAGTCGAGACAGACGTTTACGCCGCAAAGGCGGCCGGGGATTTATCCGTCGATAAAAGCGCGCTTTTATCCGAGATCAGGCGGCTGCGGCGCTCCCGGGCGAAACGCCGCCAAAAAGAGGAGCTGCGGCGCAGCGGCATCCCCGCGTCGGCGCTAAGACCCGAAAAGAACGGAAAATTCGACGCGGTCTGCGCCGGAATTATCCGCTACCTCTTCGACAACCCCGCCGACTGCGAGCGGGTTTGCGCACTGCTGCCCGACCGAAAACTGCCCGATCCGTTCTGGGATACGGTGCTGGATTACGTCAAATTGCGCGCGCCGGAGGGTGAAATCGATATTTCACCGCTCGGAGAGCAATTTTCGGTGATGCAAATGGGAAAACTGTCAAAAATGTTATCGGATCCTTCGCCGTGTTTGGATATGAACGAGGTCGGACGATATATCGACCGCATCAAACTCGACCGGGTGTTCGATATCGGCGACCGACAACAGCTGATCGAGCATCTCAGCGAGCTTTCAAAAAGCAAGAGAAGTTGACAAATTCGGGTATCATAACGCAGAGTTGGATTTCGGGTTCGCCTGCCGACCTCAATGAAAGGATGACCATCACAATGGATGACAAACAAAAAGAGCAGAACAAAAAAAAGGATGCTGTCGGAGAACCGGAAGAAAAGAAGACGGAGCGCGGGATAAACCAACAGGCCCTCCAAGAAGAGAGAGATGTCTTTTTCGATGAGAAGTTCGACGACATCGATTTCGAAGAGGAGGCGGAGGATGAATCGGCGGATGACATGGATGAGGAGCCGGTGACAATCGACGAAATCGATGAAGATGCCCTTAGGAATTTTGAAAAGTTTTTGCGCGGCGACGATGACGAGCTCTCCGATGCGGATGAGCCGGGTGAGGAAGAAGACGATTTCGCCGAAGAGGCCGAACCCGAGGGCGATATCCCCGATCTCGACATCGAACCCATCGACATGGAGCCGGTTGAAGATCTGCTCGAACCCGACAGCGAGGCCATCAAGGACGTCGAGAGTTTTATCTCCGAGCTCAACAGCGGCCCCGATCTCGAGGTCTCTTTGAACGCCGAAGGCGTTTTGATCGACGATCCGGTCAAGGCCTATCTCAAGGAGATCGGACGTGTCGGGCTGCTCTCGACCGAGGAAGAAATCGAGCTTGCCACCCGCATGGACGGAGGCGACGAAAATGCCCGCAAACGCCTGCTTGAAGCCAATCTGCGCCTTGTCGTCAGCATCGCAAAGCGCTATGTGGGGCGCGGTTTGCAGTTTTTGGATTTGATTCAAGAGGGCAATCTGGGTCTGATCAAGGCCGTCGAGAAGTTCGACCACACCAAGGGCTTTAAGTTTTCCACCTATGCGACTTGGTGGATCCGCCAGTCGATTACGCGCGCCATCGCCGACCAGGCCAGAACCATCCGTATCCCGGTACATATGGTGGAGTCCATCAACAAGGTGAAAAAAGCCGGAAATCAGATCCTTTACAAGACCGGTCAGGAGGCGACGCCCGAACAGATCGCAGAGGCCGTCGGCATGACAACGATCAAAGTGCGCGAAATTTTACGCGTGGCGCAGGAGCCGATTTCGCTGGAGACCCCGATCGGCGAGGAAGAAGACAGCCACCTCGGCGACTTCATCCCCGACGACGACGCGCCCTCCCCCGCCGATACCGCGCACCTGACCATGCTGAAAGAACAATTGGACGACGTGCTGCGCACCATCACCCCGCGTGAGGCGAAAGTGCTGCTGCTGCGATTCGGACTCAAGGACGGCCGGCAGCGCACCCTCGAAGAAGTGGGGAAAGAATTTAACGTCACGCGGGAGCGCATCCGCCAGATCGAGGCCAAGGCGCTGCGCAAATTGCGCCATCCCAGCCGCAGCAAACGGCTCAAGGATTTCCTTGAATAGACGAAAAGAGTTGCCATGAATATTACCAATATGACGCGTGAGGCGGATTACGCGGTTCGGATTATTTCGGAAATGGCGGCCACGGCAACGCAGTCCGAAAGCAGCCGGCTGGACGCGGGTGCGCTTTCGGAGTTGACCGGCGTGACACTGCGATTCACGTTGAAAATTATGCGCAAGCTAGTCGCCGCGGGGATCACAAAATCTTTCAAAGGCGTCAACGGGGGTTATATTTTGGCAAAACCCGCGTCAGAAATTTCGGTCGGTGAGGTCATCGAGGCCATCGACGGCAGATTTGAGATGGCACGGTGCAGCGGCGCTGACGATTGCAGCCGTCCGAGCGGGCAGGGCATTTGCCGGTTTAAAAACGAATTCGACCGGATTTCGGAGATGGTGAGAAGGGAAATGGGAAACCTCAGGTTTTGAGATATTCAATTAAAAAGAACGGCTTTGCCGTTCTTTTTGCGTTTGCAACGGCGGATTTTCGCCGCCGTTGCACGAACTTTCATTTCTGTCCCCGTCTAACGAATTTGTAATGTCCAATTCCGATTTCCCATTTCGCGACCCCTACAATTCACAGTGGTTTTATGCTATAATAAATAGGCAAGCGCGGCGTTTAAAATCGGGTCGTCGGTACCGAGCAGGAGAAATAATTGTTTGATGATGTCGGGGGACTGCGTCGGGTTTTGGGACTGCGCCGAGGTCCGCACCTGAGTCGGGGTATAGAGCTTCGGCTGGGAAAAGACCTCCGATGCGGCGGGACCCTGTGAGGAAAACACCGGTCCGGCGGATTTTTGGACGGGCGGCGTCTGCCCGCCGGAGTTCTGTTCCGCGGGATTCGGCCCCGGGTGACTTTGCGCGGAGGAATAGGACTCCTTGGCGCGGCGCTGCATCTCCATGACCCGCTTCATGGCGTCGTTTTGCATCCGGATCAGGTCTTTATCACTGTATTCGGGCATGTTGTTCCCTCCTTTTGGGGTTTTGCGTCGGCGTTTATTCTTCGGGAAATTCTCCGGTTTTCAGATATTTGACCAACCCGACGGCGGCCGGCAGCCGCCGCTGCCGATCCGGAGACAAAAACGGCTCGAGCGCCGTCAGCAGACGGATATGCGGATCCGGCGAGGTGTCGGTCTCGGTCTCGTCCAACAACCGCCTCAGGGCTTCAAGATCGTTTGGCGTCAACGGCATGAGATCATCTCCTTTTGGAATGAATATGCGGAATGGAGCGGGATTATGAAGATTGTCGCGATGTCCGACAGCCACGGGAACGCCGCGGCCGTGGAAAAAGTGATTGCACAAAATCATGACGCCGACGGGTTTTATCACCTCGGCGACGGCTGGCGGGATTTTGCGTTCGCCGCGCTCGAGCCGGGCGTTTTGCGCGTCGGCGTGCGCGGCAACTGTGACATGACCTCGGCGCTGCCACGAAATGACATTCGAATCCTCGAGGGCGTGCGGATCGCGGCTTTGCACGGGGAAGAATTTTACGGGATTGCCGACGCGGTGAGGCTGGCGGTGAAATACCAGGCCAAGGTGGTTTTGCACGGGCATACGCACGAGCCGAATATCGAATTTGTCAACGGCGTCTGTGTCATTTGCCCGGGCACGCTCAAATACCGCGCCGTGCAGACCTATGCCGTGCTTGAACTGAAGGACGGCGGCGTAAAACCGGAATTGAAGCGCATATAGGAGTTGAAAACCCGCAGGAAATATTGTATAATTTGAAAAGAAAGGGGTGCTGCAATTGGGTATATATACGGTGAAATTATCAAAACTGATCCATGAGTTCGGCCTTGTTCCGGTGGCGCTGCCGGATGATGCGGAACAAATTTTTATCTCGTCGTGCGAGGTCAATCGCCCCGGCCTTCAAATGCTTGGGTTTTTTGAGTTTTTTGACAGCACCCGCATTCAGATCATCGGGCTGGTCGAGCATACCTATTGCAAAAACATGCCCGCCGAACAGCGCGCCGAAAGCGCGGATGCGTTTATGGCGAAAAAACCCGTCGCGGTCATTTTTACGCGGGACATCGATCCGATGCCGGAGTTTGTCGGAGCGGCGGAAAAATACGGCGTGGCGCTGCTGAAAACCGCCGACCAGACCTCTCAGTTCATGGCCGCGCTGATCGCGCTGTTGAATGTGGAGTTGGCTCCGCGCATCACCCGCCACGGTGTTTTGGTCGAGGTCTCGGGCGAGGGTGTTTTGCTGCTGGGAGACAGCGGGGTCGGCAAGAGTGAGACCGCCGTGGAGCTCATCAAACGCGGACACCGCCTGATCGCCGACGACGCGGTGGAGATCCGGCGCGTGTCCAATAAGACGCTGGTCGGCTCGTCGCCCGAAAACATCCGGCATTTTATCGAGCTGCGCGGCATCGGCGTGGTCAACGTGCGCCGCCTGTTCGGCATGGGCGCGGTCAAGGCCACCGAAAAAATCGATATGGTGATCGAGATGGAGCCGTGGGATTCGGAAAAAATTTATGACCGCCTCGGCGTCGGCAATCAGACCATCGACATCTTGGGTATTTCGGTTCCCTGTCTGACCATTCCGATCAAGTCCGGCCGAAACCTCGCCATCATCATCGAGACCGCCGCGATGAACAACCGCGACAAGAAGTTCGGCTATAACCCCACCGGGGAGCTGATGAAGCAGCTCGGAATGGACACGGAGGACTCCGGGGGATGAACAAGCAAAATGGTTAAACAGGTGAAAGAAATAACAATCATAAAAGGACGGAAAAAAGCATGTACTATATCGGAATCGATCTCGGCGGCACCAATATCGCGGCCGGCGTGTGTGATGAAAATTTTAAAATTGTCGGCAGGGGCGCGGCCAAGACCAACCTGCCCAGATCCGCGGAGGCGGTCGCAGCCGATATGGTCAGCGCCGCCAAGGCAGCTGTGCAAAACGCCGGATTGACGATAAAAGACATCCGGTGGGCCGGCATCGGTGCGCCGGGTTCGATCGAACCCGAGAGCGGCACGATTATCTATAACAACAACCTCGGATTTAACAACGTCCCCATCGTCGATCTTGTCGAAAAAGGACTCGGCGTCAAGACCTATGTCGAAAACGACGGCAACGCGGCGGCTTACGGCGAAATGCTGGCGGGCGCGGGCAGGGGCGTGAAAGACCTGATCGCGATCACTTTGGGCACAGGCGTCGGCGGCGGCATCATCATCGACGAAAAGATTTATGCCGGATTCAACTACGCGGGCGCGGAACTGGGGCATATGGTCATCGAAAAGGACGGCTGGCCCTGTACCTGCGGACGCAAGGGCTGTTTTGAGTCCTACTCGTCTGCGACCGGCATGATCAAGATGACCAAGTTGGGCATGCAAAAGCACCCGGGCTCGGTCATGTGGAAGCTCGTCGGCGGCAACCTCGACAACGCCGGCGGCAAGACCGCCTGTGACGGCGTGCGCAAGGGCGACGAAGCCGCGCGGGAGGTCTGGGACAAATACCTCGACTATTTGGCTTGCGGCATCGTCAATCTCATCAACATCTTCCAGCCGGAGGTGTTTTGCATCGGCGGCGGGATTTCAAAAGAAGGGGCGTTTTTGCTCGAACCGCTGCGGGCTCGGATTTCAAAAGAGACCTACAGCCGGAGCGGCATCCCCCAGACCGGAATCGTCGCGGCCGTGCTCGGCAACGATGCGGGCATCATCGGCGCGGCTTTTTTGGGAAACATTCGTTCGGGACATCCCGAATAAGGAGGGCATTTTGATCGGAAAAGCGGCCTTTTTCTGCGAGCGGGAAAAAATCAATTATCGGATCAACGAGCCGCTGAGCGAACACACGAGTTTTCGCATCGGCGGCCCTGCGGCTCTGTTTTCCGAGCCCGACACGCCCGAAAAAGCGGCTTTGCTGCTCGGATTTTGCGCCGCAAACGGAATCAGACACACGGTCATGGGGCGCGGCAGCGATCTGCTGGTTGCGGACGAGGGATATGACGGCGTTATCATCCGAATCGGCGAAAAGATGGGCGGTTTGAGCGTCACGGGCAACATCATCACGGCGCAGGCGGGCGGCTCTTTGACCGGGCTGTGCCGCTTCGCACAGGCCAACCGGCTGTCGGGGCTGGAATTTGCGTTCGGGATTCCGGGCAGTGTCGGCGGCGGGGTCTATATGAACGCGGGGGCCTACGGCGGAGAGCTGAAAGACGCGGTGACCGAGGTTGGTTATTGCGACACGGACGGCGAGATGAAAACATCGGAAAAAGAAGAACTCGGATTCGGCTATCGGCGCAGTTTTTTCACCGATAAGGGTTTATTGATTTTATGGGCGAAATTCGAGCTTGTTCCGGGTAACGGCGAACAGATTGCGGCAGAAATGGTTGAAATTTGGCGCCGCCGATGTGACAAGCAGCCGCTGGAATATCCGAACGCGGGCAGCGTGTTTAAGCGGCCGCAGGGTTTTTACGTCGGCGCGTTGATCGAGCAGGCCGGATTGAAAGGGAAGCGCGTCGGCGGCGCGCAAATCAGTGAAAAGCACGCGGGCTTCATCGTCAACACGGGCGGCGCGACCGCGAAGGATGTCAAGGCGCTGATTGCAATGGTGCAAGACGAGATCAAGCGGCGCAACGGCGTCGAGCTGGTGTGCGAGATCAGGTTTTTGGAGTAAAAAAGATGTCGTTTTGCAATGAGGTGAAAACCAAACTCTGCGAATTGCCGACGCCTGTGCAATACGGACGGGCGTTTGGCAGCGGACTGTTGTTTTTACATGCGGGACGGCAAAATCAAAAAAAGACCCTGTTGCGAACCGAGATTCTCGGAGCGGTGATGGCGCTCGGAGACATTTTCGAACGTGAGACGGGCCGGATTTTACCGATGGAGTTGCGCTCGACCGGACTGCGTTCCACGCTGCAACGCCCCACAGAGCGTGAGTATCGCTTGAAACCGGCGCGGTCGCCCGGGGCGAAGCGTTTTGCCGACCCGATGCGGGCATTGAACACGGCGGATTTCGCGCAACCCGTCGAACAGTCGAGAGAAGACATATTCAGGGTGTTTTGTTCGTTCAACGGGGACGGCGCGTTGGACGGAACGCTGTTTGAAAACCCCGAGGCGGCGCGGCATTTTTTGCGCGGGGCGTTTGTCTCGACCGGGCTTGCGGCGGATCCCGCGCGGGATTTTCATTTGGAATTTTGGGGGTTGACCGAGCGGGCGGCGGCGGAACTGTCGCGGTTATTAAAGACGCTTGAATTTCAACCGTTATGCACCAGACGCGGCGAAAAATGGGCGGTCTATTTCAAGGACGGCGAACAGATCGAATATCTGCTCGCCGCGCTCGGCGACACCGGGGCGATGTTCGAACTCTCGAACCTGCGCATCCGCCGCGACATCTCGAACAACTTGAACCGCCAGATGAACTTTGACGCGGCAAACTTGGGCAAATCGAGGGACGCCGCCGCGCGGCAGATCGCGGCGATTCAATACATTGTTCAAAAACGCGGCATCGATTATCTGCCGCCCCCGCTGCGGGCGGCGGCTTCAGCGCGCATAGAAAACGACGACGCCTCACTCTCGGAACTCGGTGTTTTATTGGGTCTGGGGCGCAGCGGAGTCAACCACCGGCTGATGAAAATTGTAAAAATCGCCGAGGAACTCGCGGTAAAGGAGGGCGACGCACCGTGAGCTTTGTCCATTTGCATCTGCACAGCGAATACAGTTTGCTCGACGGCGCGTGCCGCTTCGGCAAGCTGCTTGAACGCTGCAAGCAATTGGGGCAGACCGCCGTCGCCGTCACCGACCACGGGAATATGTTCGGCGCGGTCGAGTTTTTTAAGGCCGCCAAATCCGCCGGAATCAAGCCGATCATCGGCTGCGAGGCCTATGTCGCGCCGAGGGCGAGGTCGGACAAGCAAAAGAGCGATGAGGCCTCGCAACACCTGATCTTGCTGTGCAAAAACGAGATCGGCTACCAAAATTTAATCTATATGATTTCCAAAGGGTGGATGGAGGGGTTTTACAACCGCCCGCGCATCGATAAGGAGTTGATCAAAGACCATGCCGAGGGGCTGGTCGCGCTGTCGGCCTGCATGTTCGGCGAGGTCGCGGCCAAATTGCGCCAAAACGATTTTACGGGCGCGCTCGAGGCCGCCGTTTGGTATAAATCGGTGTTCGGCGACGATTATTACCTCGAGATGCAGGATCAGGGCATCGCCGAGCAAAAAAATATCAACGCCGGGATCATGAAGATCGCGAAACGGCTCGGAATCAAGGTGGTCGCCACCAACGACGTGCATTATGTGGATAAGTCCGACGCCCGCGCGCAGCAGATTTTGGTCTGCATCCAGACCAACACCAATGTCAACGACCCGTCGGCGATGGAGTTCCCGACCAAGGAATTTTATTTGAAGTCCGAGGCGGAGATGGCGGAGCGGTTTGATTTTGCGCCCGAGGCGGTCGCGAACACCGCGGAGGTCGCCGAAAAGTGCAATTTTGAATTTGAGTTCGGCAGGACCAAATTACCGCACTTTGAGGTACCCGCCGGATTCACGCATTTCGAATATTTGAAAAAGTTATCCCAAGAAGGGCTGGCGGAGCGGTATAAAGCGCAAAACCGCGAAGAGGCGCAAAAACGGCTGGAGTATGAGCTTGAGACCATCGAGAAGATGGGCTTCACCGATTATTTTTTGATCGTCGCCGATTTTATCTCCTATGCCAAATCGCGCGGAATCCCGGTCGGGCCGGGGCGCGGCTCGGGCGCGAGCTCGCTGACGGGGTATTGTTTGGGCATTACAGGCGTCGACCCGCTGCGCTATAACCTGATGTTCGAGCGGTTTTTGAACCCCGAGCGCGTGAGTATGCCCGACTTCGACATCGACTTCTGCCAGGAGCGCAGGCAGGAGGTCATCGACTATGTGATCGCAAAATACGGTGCGGAACACGTCGCCCAGATCGTCACGTTCGGCACGATGAAGGCGCGGGCGGCGATCCGGGACGTCGGGCGGGCGCTGGGGATGAGCTACGCCGCCGTCGACGCGATCGCCAAAAAGATCCCGCACTCGATGTTCGGCACGATCGGGGACGCCTACAACGCGCCGGGCAGCCAGTTGAAACAGCAGTGCGAAAACGACCCGCAGGCCGCGGAACTGGTCGCGGCGGCCGAGGAACTCGAGGGCATGTCGCGCCACGCCTCGACACACGCGGCGGGCGTCGTGATCACCGACAAGCCGGCCTACTGCCTCGTGCCGCTGGCGTTGAACGGCTCGGCGGTTGTGACGCAATATACGATGAACTACCTCGAGGAACTGGGTTTATTAAAAATCGACTTTTTGGGGCTCCGGTATCTGACGGTGATCCACGACGCGGTCGAACTGGCGCGCAAGCACGAACCGGATTTTAACATCGATCAAATTCCGGAAAACGACCCCAAGACCTACAATCTGATCGGCAGGGGCGACACCGACGGGATCTTCCAACTTGAATCGGGCGGCATGCGGCAGCTGCTTTCCGACATGAAGCCGAAAAACCTCGACGATCTGATGCTGGCGATTTCGCTGTACCGACCGGGGCCGATGAAGGCCATCCCGCAATATCTGGCGGGGCGGGCCAACCCAAAAAACATCCGCTATCTCGACCCCAAACTCGAAGACGCACTCAAGGAGACCAACGGCGTGTTTGCCTATCAGGAGCAGGTGACGCAGGTCTGCCGCGATTTGGCCGGCTTCTCCTACGGGCAGGCCGATCTGGTGCGCCGGGCGATGGCGCATAAAAGGCAAAAGGAGATGGTGCGCCAGCGCGAGCGGTTCGTGCGCGGCGAAACAGACGGGAACGGGAAAATCATCGTGCCGGGCGCGGTTTCGATGGGGATTGACGAACGGATCGCCAACCGGATTTTCGACGATATGGAGACCTTCGCGGGGTACGGCTTCAACAAGTGCCACGCCGCGCCCTACGCGCTGATCGCCTACCAGACGGCATATCTGCGCACACATCATTACAAGCAATACATGGCCGCGCTGATTTCGAGCATGATGGGCGATTCCAAGGCGACGCTGTACATCGAGGATTGCAAGCGGCACGGGCTGAAAATATATCCGCCGAACATCAACGAGAGCGAAAAGACCTTCGTGCCCGCCGAAAACGGCATCCGGTTCGGGCTGCTGGCGATCAAGAATCTCGGCAGCGCGGTGATCGATCTGATTGTCACGGAGCGAAAACGCAAAGGGGCATATCGCTCGTTTTATGATTTTTGCTCGCGGGTGTACGGGCGGGAACTGAACAGCCGGGGGCTCGAATCGCTGATCAAGGCAGGGGCGTTCGACGCGCTGCCGGGTTCGCGGCGGGCGATGATGAGCGCGTCCGGGTTGATTTTAGAGGAACTCGCCGAGCGCGACCGCGAAAACGTCGAGGGGCAGTTGGGACTGTTCGACAACGACGAAAAACCGCCCGAGACCGAACTGCCCGAAGTCGCCGAATTTTCAAAGGATGAGATTTTGGCGCAGGAGCGCGAGGTGACCGGCATGTTCCTGTCGGCGCACCCGCTCGACAAATTCGAGGGGCTGAAGCGGAAAAAACGCATTCCCGATATCTCCGCACTGCTCGGTGAAAACGCCTTGGAGTTTGACGGCAAACGCATGGAACTGTTGGGTGTGGTCGGGGCAAAAACCGTAAAGATGAGCAAAAACGGGAAGAACATGGCCTTTGTCACGATTGAGGACAGGACCGCGGGGATCGAGGTCGTGGTGTTTTCGGAACTATACGCAAAGAGCGCCGATTTATTGGTGAGCGGCAGGGCGCTTTCCTTTTCGGGGCGGGTTTCGGTGCGCGAGAGTGACGCCGAGGAACAGGACGCCTTCGAGGTCAAGCTGATCGCGGACGCGATCAAAGCGCCCGACGAGGCCAATCTGCCGCCCGCGCCGCAAGAATCCGCCGAGGCGGAATCCGACGCAAAAAAGGGATTATATTTGCAACTGTTGTCCAAAGACGACCCGAATATGGAGCAGGTCAAATACATCGTCCAGTTCTCCGCGGGGGAGACGCCGCTTTATTGTTATTTCAAAGACGCCAAAAAGCTCGTGCGGGCGCCCCGGAGCATGTGGGTCACGCCCACCGACGGGCTGCTGCGGCAGTTTACGTCGCTGCTCGGGGAGGAAAATGTGAAACTGGTAAATTGAAATCCGGATTAAAACAGATTCTAACCGGAAATACGGCGATGATCGTCAACATATGCAAAACCATTTTTCAACCGTTTTCAGTCCGAAATTCTTCGGTTCCACGCTCAGGATGACAGCTTTTGGTATATAAAAGAGAGGAATAAAAGTTTAATGATCACATTCGAACAGGTAAAAAGTAATCAAGCCGTCAAGACCTACATCACCCGCGCCGACGAGTCGCTGATCGCGCTCGGCTACACCGAGCACAGCTTTTCGCATGTGTTCAAAGTCGCTTCGACAGCCAAATATATTTTGACCACGCTGGGCTATTCGGAGCGCGAGATCGAGCTGGCGCAGATCGCGGGGTATCTGCACGACATCGGCAACCTCGTCAACCGCGCCGACCACGCCCAGAGCGGCGCGGTGATGGCGTTTCGGATTTTGGACAACATGGGCGCAGACCCCGAGGATATCGCGACCATCGTGACCGCCATCGGCAACCACGACGAGGGCACCGCCGAGGCCGTGAACGCCGTCGCCGCCGCGTTGATTCTGGCCGACAAGACCGACGTGCGCCGCAGCCGCGTGCGCAACCGCGACGTCACGAAATTCGATATCCACGACCGCGTCAATTATTCGGTTAAAAAAGCGACGACGCTCATCAGCGACGATAAGACCTCCGTCGAGTTGAAACTGACCATCGACACCGGGCGGTTTTCTGCATTGGAATATCTTGAGATTTTTTTAGGGCGTATGATCCTGTGCCGCAAGGCGTCCGAAAAACTCGGTTTGGGGTTTTATGTGTTCATCAACGGGCAGCGGCTTTTATAAATATTCAATTTTGGGTATAAAATTTAGTTTTGTCTTATAATTCGACATTTTTCGCTACTTCGAATGTGGTATTGTAAGTAATCGGTAGGGTAGAAACGGTTCGCCCACAGCGAAAGCGGACCGCCCGAATCCTTACATATCATTAGCGAAGGAAGGCAAACAACATATGGACAAGGAAAAAATCGCGGGTATTTTCGAAAGAGTGGCCGCCTTAAACGGCGTGAGCGTCGAAGAAGTGCGCAGGGAAATCGGGTTGGCAATTATAGAGGGAATGTCGAGCCATGACCCCGACGCCAAGGCACAATGGGCTGAGATGGAACCGGAGCGCGGAGTGCTCTCCCCCGAGGACGTCATTTGTTGTCTGGTTCAGCGGACACAAGACAAAACTCGAAGTAAAAGCAATTGAACACAACAGGCGTCTGCGGAACTTCTCGGAAGTTCCGTTTTCGTGTTTGACGAAAAAACGGACTGCGGCGTGATCGCTCAAAAAAGCCGACGCGGACTTTTCGCATCGGCTTTTTGGGTTCGGGGGGTTTTGCAGGAAGTCAATCGCCGCTTTTTTTCATGTGGGTTTTCAAGCGGCTTCACGATATTACGCCTTTCCCGCGCAGCCCAGAACGTGGACGAGCTTGTGCCGGACGAGGGTTTTGATGTTGTCGCGCGCGGGCTTGAGGTATTGGCGCGGGTCGAAGTGATCCGGGTGCTCGGCGAAGTATCGGCGGATCGTGCCGGTCATCGCGAGGCGCAGGTCGGAGTCGATGTTGATCTTGCAGACCGCGCTTGCCGCCGCTTGGCGCAGCTGGTCCTCGGGCACGCCGATCGCGTCGGGCATATTGCCGCCGTTGTCGTTGATCATCCTGACATATTCGGGCATGACGCTGGACGCGCCGTGCAAAACGATCGGGAAGCCGGGCAGGCGCTTGACGACTTCATCCAAAATATCAAAGCGCAGCTGCGGCTTGGTGCCGGGCTTGAATTTATACGCGCCGTGGGAGGTGCCGATGGCGATGGCCAGCGAATCGACGCCGGTCTTTGCCACGAATTCCTCGACTTCTTCGGGGCGGGTGTAGGACGAGTCCTCCTCGCTGACCTGTACGGCGTCCTCGATGCCGGCCAGGCGGCCCAGCTCGCCCTCGACGACGACGCCTTTGTCATGGGCGTATTCCACGACCTTTTTGGCAAGGGCGACATTTTCGCCAAACGGGAGATGGGAACCGTCGATCATGACCGAGGTAAAGCCGCCGTCGATGCACGACTTGCACAGCTCGAACGTGTCGCCGTGGTCCAGATGGACGCAGATGGGCAGGTCGGTCTCGATGAGCGCGGCCTCGACCAGCTTCATCAGGTAGGTGTGGTTGGCGTATTTGCGCGCGCCGGAGGACACCTGCAAAATCAGCGGGGCGTTCTCCTCCTTGGCGGCCTCGGTGATGCCCTGGATGATCTCCATATTGTTGACGTTGAACGCGCCGATGGCGTATCCGCCGTCATAGGCCTTTTGAAACATCTCTTTGCTTGTCACTAACGGCATATTGACTGCTCCTTTTCACGAATGGGTGCGAACTTTTGTTCTGCTGGTATTATATCCCGAAATCGGGATGGTGTCAATGCGGCGAAAAGATATAAAATAAACTCAAATGACAGAGGCCGCATGCAGAGCGGGATGGCGATTCCTACATGGGTTGGCGATGAGGAACGAGGCCTAAACTATATAATATGCCCGTATCTGAAAATTTTATGCATGAAATATAAAAAATCCGATAAAATACCGCTTGAATACAGGGAGCGGGGGGCGGCATTTGCCGTTCCCGTTTTTATCTGTCACCGGGAAGCCGAAAAAAACAGGAACGTGTCAAAAATATATGATATACTGCCAACAGAAAGGGGGCTTTTCCGTGACCTGGATGAACGATACGCAAAAGGCGCTGCGGTATATCGAAAACAATCTTTTGGACGATTTGAACCCCGACGACGTGGCGAACCACATTTACGCTTCCGGGAGTCATTTTCAGCGAGTGTTCGGCATCGTCACCGGGTTTTCCGTCGCCGAATACATCCGCATGCGAAAGCTTTCGATGGCGGGACAGGAACTGCGCAGCGGCGGGTGCAAGGTCGTCGACGCCGCCTTAAAGTACGGTTACGATTCGCCGGAAAGCTTTGCGAAGGCCTTTTCGCGCTTTCACGGGATGACGCCGTCCGAGGCGAAAAACGGCGATAAGGCGTTGAAAACATTCGCGCCGCTCACCATGGAAATCAATATCAAAGGGGGATTTGTCATGTCGCGCAAATTGATTCCGAACGTGGAAAAACTGTATGAAAATCGGGCTGAAAACTATATGTTCCCCGGCTGCATGCGCTCGGCGATGGGCGCTTTGGGGGAGGACGCGTCGTTCGACTTCATGTTTTTCGCGGGCGTCACGGGGGACCTGTTCACGCAGCTGTGGATCCATCCGAAATGGCGGTACAACGATTCCTATTCGTCGGCATGCCATCACAGCCGATTGCCGATCGAAAATGCCTTTGCCGCCTGCGGTTATGCATATGAATATGTCCCGAAGAACGAAATTGAAAAGGATAAAACCAAATATATTCAAAAGATCGTGGAGTCCGTGGATCACGGCGTCCCCGTTTTGACCTTCGGGATCGTCGGGCCGCCGGTCTGTTCGATTATTTTCGGATATGACGAAAACGGAGAAGTTTTGATCGGCTGGTCGCAGTTTACCGACGAACCGCATCCGGACAGCGACGGCCCGCACGATGAGTGCGTTTCAAAAAATTATTTTCAGAAGCGCAACGGCTTGGATCAATCGGACGCGCTGATCTTTATCGGCGAAAAAAGGCGTTCGCCCGGCATCGCCGACGGCATCCGCGAATCCATCAAAAACATTCCCGCGCTTGCCGGTTTGCCCGAAACAGACGGGTTATATACGCAAAATCCGCGCCGCATCGTCTTCGGAAAAAGGGCGTTTGACGCGTGGGCTGACTCGCTGCTCGACGATTCCTGCTTTCAAAACGAGGCGATGCTGGCGTCCCCGCTGGACACCTATGGGAGCTGCGTCGTCCAGACCGGCACGAATATGCACTATATGGAGAGATACCTTGACCGCGCTTCCGAGTTGTGCCCGGATATTTCCGCGCTGATCGGGGATTTGAGAGGCGCTTATCGGGGCGTGAGGGACGCGCTTTCAAAAGTGACCGAATTTCAGGGCGGATATTTTTTCAACGCGGACAGAAACGCGTTGCTGCGCAAGGATTTCCGCGAAAAACTCGCCGGGTTGGTCCGGGAATTGGGCGCGCGATACGCGGATGTCGCCGAAACGGTCAAAATTCGTCTCGCGTAAATTTATAACCGCCGAAATATTTGCTTTGACAAAAAACCGCCTGCCGATGGAAATTTCCATCGGCAGGCGGCTGTCGATTTAGCGGCGCTATCCGTTTTAGTTGATGATCCTTCTGGCGGTCATATAGGCGGAAGACCAATAACCGTTCGAGAGGGAAGCCGCCTTGACGGTTCCCGCGCCGGACTGGGCGCTGATGAAAGTATTGTTGCCGACATAGATGCCGACGTGGTTGATGTTGTTATTTCCGCCGTCCGTGTCGAAAAACACGAGGTCGCCGGGTCTCAAGTTCGCTTTGCTGACCGCGACGCCGAGTTTGGCCTGCTGCGCGGACGAGTGCGGCAGCGTGATCCCCGCTTTGGCGTAGCAATAGACGACGAGGCCTGAGCAGTCCATCCCGCCCGGCGTTGCGCCCGCGAACACATAGCGTACGCCGATCGCGCTGTCAGCCGCGTTGACGACAGTTTGCGCTTTGTCGGATACGGGCGATACGGTGATGTATTGTCCGGAAACCCAACCGGTGGTGCCGTTATATGAAATTTGATACCAGCCGTTGCCGCTCCCGAGGATGGTGACCTGCGCGCCGTTTTGGAGTTTGCCGACGATGGGCGCTCCGGTGTTCGCGGCCGAGCGCACGTTTAGGGTACTTGACGCCGAAACATTCACGGTTCCCGTTTGGGTTTGGCCGGACGATACGGTGACGTATTGTCCGGATACCCAACCGGTTGTGCCGTTATATGAAATTTGATGCCAGCCGTTACCGCTCCCGAGGATGGTGACCTGCGCGCCGTTTGAGAGCTTGCCGACGATGGGCGCTCCGGTGTTCGCGGCCGAACGCACATTCAAATAACCCGAGGCCGAGACACGCACGGTTCCCGTGACCGCGGCAAACCCGGCGAACGCGAACAAACTGACTGCGATCAGCAGCGCCGCGAGCGTGCCGATGATTTTTTTCATGATTTTCATGGTGATCCTCCTTCGTGTGTCACATGACAAGTTTTTATTGATAATTTTTTGCAAAAATAAAAAGACCTTTGCAAATTACTTTTGATCGTAATCTTGCAAAAATCTTTCTGTCATGCGACAAAGATTTTGCTCTTTTGAGCAATTAAAATTATATAACAGAGCGCCTTGACAGTCAACCCTTTATGGCCGGCCAAATGGTGGAAAGCGTGCGGCGACCCAGAGCGTCCTTTTTGGTTGCCGCTCGCAAGCGTATTTTGGTCAGCGGGGATGCATAGGGGGATAGTTCCGCCCCCCGCAGGGATTATCCCCCCTGTGAAAAAAGCACTGTCAGATATAAAAACACCCGCAATCTGCGAGTGTATTTTGGCAAAGGTAGTATTTATTGATAAAATGCGCCATTGGGCGGTACGAATTTTAACGATTCACACCCCTTTACAAGCGATAGTTAAAAGATACATATAGATCTATTAATGCTTATTAGGTGCGTTGAGAAAAATTGATAAGATGGGGTAATTCTCATCTTTTAAAGCACACATGCCAAAATGAGTTGTTTCAGAACCGTTGTTTTTTCCATGCCAATCTGTTCCGCCTGTAATGTAAATGTTATTTATTTCCGCCATCTGTTTGTATTTGCTCACATCACTTTTGGTGTGTGTGGGATGAAAGACTTCTAAACCCTGCACTCCATACCGAATTAGTTTTTTCACTGTTTCATCATCACCTATACTTTTCGGGTGTGCGATAACGGGGATACCTCCTGATTTTTGAATTATATCAATTGCATCATACGCGGTTGCCGTTTCAGTTGATATAAAATCCGGACTTTCAGCCCTAAAATATTTATGAAACATATCCCATAAGAGCATACCATCAATTTGGCAGTTATCCTTTTGCATTGAATATACAACATGCACTCCTGAAATGCGCGGCTGGTGGCTGTTTAACGCTAAAACACGCTCCCATTTATATTTGAAGCAACCATTTTTTATGGCATTCTCAAAATTGATTCTCGTATTCTCGGTTTTTTCTTCCGAAACTCTCTTTATATATCCGGATAAATACGGTGAATTTATATTGATGTAATACCCTAAAACATGCAAATAATGATGTCCCAAGATTGTTGATATTTCTATTGCCGGAATTATTTTAATTCTTTTGAGATTGCATTCTGAAATATTGTGATAACCGGATACCGTGTCGTGGTCTGAAATAGACATCACTTTGAGCCCATTACTTATCGCCAACTCTATAAGTTCATCCGGAGTATCTGTCCCGTCTGAATAAGTGGAGTGTAAATGTAAATCAGCGTACACTTCAAACACCGCCTAATATCAATAATCTACGTTATTATTATACCACGAAACAAAACCATCATCAACCGGTTATCAATTGATGGCGGGTTCTCTGGCGCGGAGGTGCGGCGAAGAGGGAAAACTGGGCGGCTCGGTCGGCAATTGCCATATAGGGGTAGCTTGGAGAGATCAGACCCCCAACAATATGCACTCGGAAGGATAATAATTGCCTCCATTATACCGCAAATAAAACTGATAGCTGGGATCAATTTCGTCGATCATACGCGCGCATTTCCATATATCCTCGTTATTGTGATAAACGGAGATCGCAAGTTTCGGGTGAGATGTTTGAATGTGATTCCTACAGCCGAGAATCGCTTTCTGTTCGCTGCCTTCAATATCCATTTTTATGAACGTGACGGGTTCGGATATATCATCGTCAATCTTCACAACCGGCACTTTTATTGTCCCGAAACCTGACAGCTTATGCATTGATTGATGGGGTTCTGTATCCGTAAGGTACATAATCCCCCCTAGCTCTCCCGCACCTCTTTGGCAATATTCTATATTGGGGTATTGGACAAGGTTTTGCTTCAGCTCTTGAAAGATATGGGGGACGATTTCATAACAGTAGATCTTCTTGTAACAGCCATAACTGTTAATGTAGTCCTTGACGGTATCACCGGTATACGCGCCTATATCAACAAAAACCTCATCGGGGCCGCATTTTATAACATCAAGGTCAAAATATTGATGGAATGTCTTTTCCATGATTCTAGAAAGGCTAACCATGCTGAAGGTAAGCCAATTTTCTATGATGCCGAAAAGAGTTCTCTTGGATCGGTAATCGCAAAGCCTGCCGTAAAGCCATGATAGGTCTTCGTGGTGTTCCTTCAATGCTTTTGAGCGGTTTTCAATCAACTCATACACACCTTTTTCGGGGTCTATTTTCCCCCAATAATTAAAAGTGTTATAATAATGCAGAATCCTTTCGTAATTCTGATTGTTGAAAGACCGCCTATCTCCCAGATTTCTTTTCATGCAATTTTCTATATTGTCCATACTCGCAGTTGCGATATAATCAATATACTCGGAGAACATCTTATCAACAGTATATTTAACCTGTTCACTGTTATTTGAAGTGTTGAGAATAGACATCAGATCGTGTTCCTTTCTATGCCGCATTACCATATGGATAAATTATTATATGTATTAAAATTACAATATGCGAACAGTGGGAAACCAAAATACAACGGCCAGCCCGAAGGCTGGCCGTTGTATTTTGGCGCGGGTAGTGATACAGCATTTCATGAAAAGACCCAGTAAAATCAATGGTTTGAGTGCAATCAAAGAGCGGTATTTACACCCAAAAATCGAATAGCTACACGGCATTTTGAGAGCGTTCCGAAAAAAGGGACGCCCTTTTGCCATTTCCGGAGGTAAACGCGCAAATGTGGCATTATCGTTTCCATAACTGCGTCTTTGTCGGCTGCCAACCTCGAATACACAAGCCGCCACAAACCATAGCGGGACGGTAATTCCCGCCACTGCGCGCCACTCCTGGCGATCCAAGGCATTCCGTTGAGCATGCCGCGGTTACTCTTTGCCGAACGCCCCGTTTCCCAATCTTTTCGGGTGGCAATAAATTTTTGATTTGTTCCTATTCTATGCTTGTTACCTCATAACCGTTTATACCTGGAGTTTACATCATTCAATTTTATTGTGCAGTTTCTATTTTCAAACATGGCTTAACAGATTAACTATATTATCTCTGCTGAATATAATGTACAGAGGGGGCGGTAATCCGCTCCAGTATGCTGAGAAGGGAATCGAAATTATGCATAAAGAAGAAAATAACAACTTTGATTGTCAATCAAGTTGCCCCGATATATGCCCTCCGGGTCCGCAGGGTCCACAAGGTGCGCGCGGTCCCAAGGGCGATCCGGGATGTCCCGGTCCAAAAGGTGATGTAGGCTACCCCGGGCCTCAGGGAGCACCCGGTCCGATGGGGCCGGAGGGCCTTAGAGGACAACGAGGTCCGCAAGGGGAAAAGGGCGATAAAGGAGATCCGGGCTGTCCAGGACCCGCAGGTCCTCGCGGCCCGCAGGGACAGATAGGGCCTCAAGGTCCTTTAGGAGTTCGTGGGGATATTGGCCCACAGGGTGATCCCGGCTGTCAAGGCGCTATGGGCCCCCGTGGGAATCCCGGCCCGGCAGGAGTACAAGGAGTACAAGGCGCTGTAGGCCCAAGGGGCAACACCGGTCCGGCTGGACCACAGGGATCTGCGGGACCAGAAGGTGTGTCCGGATCTCAGGGAATTCAAGGTCCTGCCGGACCAATCGGCCCCGAAGGCCCTGCCGGTGTGCCCGGACCTCAGGGGCCCCAAGGGTCTCAAGGCTGCCAGGGTTCCGAAGGGCCACAGGGTATACAGGGTGATATCGGCCCCACCGGTCCCACGGGAGCCACAGGCGATAGTGGTTTATCTCCGCTTACCATATCCGCATACGGAACAGCATTTTTGATAGGAGACCCCAGTTCCATTGCGCAAGGCGAAGCCATCCCGTTTGGTATCATCCTTGATTATTTTGAGAATCTTACGTTTTCGGAGGATGAAGGTTCTGTAACGATCACGGTTCCGGGAATTTATCGTGTGAGTTATACATTGCTGGCGGATTCGGCTGTAACCAGTTATATGAATGTGTATCTAAACGATGGTCTCATACCGTCCACAGACATTTTAGTTGATCCGACTCATACAGGTGGCACAAAGGATTTCGTCTATGCTTTTGATGCCGGAGATGTCATCACCACACGGTGTACGGATGGCACAATAAATGTGAGTGATTACGTGCTCACCCTTAATGCAATCAAAAATTAGGTACTACGTTTATTGCAAGCAAAGAGCAGCGATTTCTGTCTTGAATTCTCTTTGCTCGCAATCAAAAACGCCGTAACTCCTTATGATCGTTTGGCGTTACCATGACACAGTTTTTCGCCGACGAAGGCGAGGTTGTGGCGCTCACGCCGGGGCAACGAGAAATCCTCATATTATGGGGGATATTATGCCATAGCTGATAAGAGACAGTGTTCCTCAGTTGCCTCTAACCCTCGCCTGTACAGGCTGCTTTAAATTATGGTGCGTCTTCCGCGCCGCAAATCTGCTCTCACAAATCTGGCGCTGTTTGAAAAATCTGTCGACGTTACATCTCTTTCCCGCTGCTTTTTCACTGCCTTTTCAAAAACATTTACATGGATGGAGCGGCTCCGATGACTGTCGCTTTCGCATTGACTTAGCATTGATTTGACTTTTATTTCGATTTTATTGTGGTTTGTCAATAGCTCGATCTTGGCACGTCATAGAGATACAATTCCATTACATTGGCGTCATTGAAACCAGTTGTGAGTGTTCTTATAACATTTTTCCGTCATACAGGGTAGCATACGCGAGAAAATCAAAGAAAACAAGAGAAAAAGAAATCAGAGTCGTCAAGTTCGACGACTCTGATCTTG
>CAZPLU010000008.1:0-69557 GCA_964587625.1 uncultured Eubacteriales bacterium | reverse complement strand
CCCTACGGTTTTTTAAAAAGCCCCTGATCCGTATGCGGCAAAAACAACGCCGCCGTATATTCGTTCATATAGTCGTTTTCGGTGCTCAAATCCAAATACGTCACTTTTGCCGCGAGCTCGGCTTCTTTTTCTCTGTGGCTCTGCGACAGCAGCGTCATATAGGCGCCGGACACGGACGCGTTGCCCAAAAACACATATTTTTCCCGGGGCGCCTCGGGGATCAGCCCGATTGTTTTCGCGTCGCCGATATTCAAATACCGTCCGAAACCGCCCGCGATATAAATTTTTTCGATATCGTCAAAAGACATCCCGACCTTGCCCAGCATCGTGCGGCAGGCGGAAAAAATCGCGGCCTTGGCGCGGATCAAATTGTCGACGTCCGCCTCCGTGATATATACCGCCCCTTTGCCGCCCCGCGACGGATGATCAACGACATAGCGCGCGTTTTTGCCGTCGATTTGCAAGGCGTCACTCTTGCGGACGCGGTCGAAACGACCCGCCGGATCCAGCCACCCGGTTTCGAACAACCCCGCTGCCAGCGAGATCATACCCGAACCGCAAATGCCGACGGCGGGCGCATCGCCGATGGTTGCAAAGTCGGAAATGCCGGAGTCCCTGTCGACTTCCACGCGCTCGATAGCCCCGGCGGAAGCGCGCATGCCCTTTTCGATGCCGCCGCCCTCAAAGGCCGGGCCCGCCGAACACGCGCAGCCCATCAAAAAGTCATGGTTGCCCAACACGATTTCGCCGTTGGTGCCGATGTCGATAAACAGGCAGATACTTTCTGTCTCGGCGGCAATCTGCGTGCACAGCAGCCCCGAGGTGATATCGCCGCCGACATAGCTCCCCACGCCCGGCGCGATGTAGATCGGCGTCTCGGGGTGAACGGCAATGCCGACCTCCTGCGCACGATACAGCGGCGGCGCATACACCGCCGGCGTATAGGGCTCAAGGCGGATATATTCCGGGATTATGCCCAACAGCAGATGCACCATCGTGGTATTGCCCGCAAGCGACGCGTTTTTGATGCTGCGCGCATCGATGCCGTGCGGCTTACATAAAGCCCGTATAATGCCGTTGATGGTCTCGAGCACTTTTTGTCTCAGTTCTTCCAACCGCTCCGGCTTTTTGGCATAATTGATGCGGCTGATGACATCGAGCCCGCATTGCACCTGCGCGTTATACTCCGTCTTTGAACCGATCACAACGCCGTCTGCCATACGGACTAAAAATACCGCCACCGTGGTGGTGCCGATGTCTGCCGCGATGCCGTAATGTTCGGGCTGACCACCTGTTGCGATATCGACAAACGCACATTTTTGCGTTGTATAATAAGCGGTGAACTGTCCGTCCTCCGCTCTCAGGGTTTCGGGCAGCGCGCGCAAAACGCCCAGCGGGAGATGCGGCGCAAATCCCAATTTTTCAACGGCGACGCCGGCAAGGCGGTCGGCGTCCGAAAGACCGTCCGCGGGCTCGGGGGGCGGCGCTTGCAATTGAACGCTTTGAACCAACGGCGTTAATTGTTTGGGGAACAAAGCGCTGTCCGTCAGATTCAAATCGCTTTTTACATTGGAAAACTTGCCCTCCTCGTTCCGGTCGGAAAAAATTTGAACTTTTACCGGCCCGGTTTTGACCTTGGCCTTGCACAGCAGCACATAGCCGTCTTTGAGCAGCTCTTGGGATAAAGCGCCGTTGTTTTCGAATTCCACTTCCCCCGAGATGATCTGCACCGTGCATTTTTTACACAGCCCCCGGCCTCCGCAGGGCGTGTCGGCGTGGATGCCGGCGAGTTTCGCCGCATCCAGCAACCCCGTGCCCTCGGAGACCTCGGTTGTGATATTCCCCGGTAAAAATGTTACGATTGCCATGAATTGCCCCTTTGTGGTAGTTAGAAAATTGAAATTGGGAATTGGTAGGCGAAAGAACGGAATTGTAGTGGTTGAAAAACGGGCGGGGTATAACCCGCTGTCAAACGCGCCGTGAAATCCGCGTTCCACCCGTATTACAAATTCCTATTTTCCAACAACCGTCATCCCAGCACCGATTTGACGAAGCTCTGAATATCGCCTGCCTCCTGCGGGCCGACCAGCACCTTCCAACCGGGCATGTTTTCTTCCAACTCCCCGCTGATCTGAGAGACATAGCCGGGGATGATGATCCTGCGCGTGTCCACCAACTCCTCCAAACCCGCCTCTTTGGCGAATTTGGCGATGTGCGCGCCGGAGAACTTGCCCGCCGCCCAGGCCGTCAGCACGCTCATGCCCTCGCACTCGGGCACCATGAGCCACGCGCTGATGCCGCTGTTTTCAATCTCGCCGGAGACGATGAAGTATGTCAGCGAGAAGTTCGTCGTCACAAACACCTCGGAATCCCGGTTCGGCTCGCCGATGGCGTAGATTTTGGGCTCGACCTGAATCGGTTTTTGCGGGTCGGTGTAGATATTTTGCCGCAGCGTCATCAGCAGCGCCATCTGTGCTTTATTGAATGCCGGAAGCACGATGATGCCGCCGTATTTGTTCGTCTCGGTCACGGCGCGCGCCGTGGATCTGTACAAATCGTCTTTTTCGATAAACTTGATGCCCGCGTAACCGAGCGCCTTGACTTTGTCCTTGATGGCCGCCCGGCGGGCGATGGTGTTGGTCTGGTATTGCTCCGCGAGCGAGCCGGTCTGATACTGTATCAACAACTCGTTGAAGCCCTTGTCTTTCAAATAAGCCGTCGCCCGCGTCACGCCGTCCACACTGTCTGCCGCAACCGCGAGATTATGCGTATTCTCTTTTGCGATCGCCATCATTTCGTCGGCGTTTTGCAAACCGACGCCGCAGATGACGCCTCGCGTGCCCTTGAGCGCCGCTGCCGCCGCTCCGGCGGCCTCTGTATCATTCGCGCGGATGATGACCGGCAATCCGGTCACCTCGCCCGCCGTTTTTGCGAACGCCGCGAACGCCTGCGCGTCTCCGCCTTTCTGCGTCACGGCGACGCAACCGAGCGTCAGGATCTCTCCGACGCGTTCAAGCCGGTATTCCTTGATTTGGCCAAACACCCCGGCGGCGTTTGCCGCGTCCTCATCCACATTGACCGCGAGCAGCGGCTGGTGGACAAACGTCTTTTCATGCCGATATAAAACCGTCTCTTCCCCCACCTTGGCGGTCCCGACCGTCACGACCTTGACGGGCGGTTCGCTGTCCGCACCGAGAACGCTTTTCGCCTCCTCGGACGCATACGGGCATTCGGAGAGATTCGCCTTTTTGGCGGCGAGCTTCATCGCAAACGCCAGACAGGTGTTGGAGCCGCACTCCTTGCAATTGGTCTTGGGCAGAAGTTTTTGTATCTCTAATCCGTTGAGCGCCATTTAATTCCCTCCCATATTCGAACCGGTATTTTTGCCGTCCAACAGTTCGCCGATGGCCTTTTTGACCTCGCGCACCGCCTCGGGATGATACATGATGAGGATATCCGCGCCGGCGTGCAAAAGGGTCAATGAAGTGGACATCTCCCACATCACGGCGCGCTCGGCGAGGTCGCCCCACATCGGGAAGCTCTCCCCGGACGCTTTGCATTCCTTGAGTTTTGCGCACTCGAATCCCGGCGACACGATCAGCGGGCTGCAGAGCATCTTGTCGCCGCCGAGCCCGGACTGGCGGATGCGCTCCATGACCGAATAAGAATATTCGATGCCGTAGCCGATGGCGGAGGTCATCGGATCGACGACGATCCGGTCGGGTTTCATATCCATGTTGGTCAGTAAAATGTTCAACTGCTTGGAGATATTGACGTCGATCGGCGACTGCGAGACCAGCGTGTGCCCGTACGCGATGGCGGCGCCGGCGATCGTGCGGTAATTGTCCTGCTCCACCCAGTTCAGCAGCAGATTCTCACCCTCGCACGCCTGCGCGACGGCTTTCAAGACCTCGTTGTTCTTTTCAAAATGGTTGTGTCCGGTGATGATCAGCGGCACGCCGACCGCTTTCAGCACCGACTGCACCAGCTCGACCGCCTCATGCGCGGTTTTGTTTCCGCGCTCGGGGTGCGTGCCGTCCAGACGGACGCTGATCAGATCCGCGCCGTATTGCTCGACGCAGACCTTTGCCATCGCGGCGGGGTCGTGCAGCACGTCTTTGAAAATCTCCCTCAGCGCCTCGGGGTATTTCGCGCCGACGACGTCGAACACCTCCATCGCGACGAGCGGGCGGTTGGGCATCTCCCCCTCCCACAGGTGGAAGGGCATGCAGGTCTCGCCGCCGACGGTATAGGTCTTGGTGCGCGTTCCGCCCTCGGCTTTGGTGTTGCCGAGCTTGACGGCGAACACGGGAAATTCGCATTTTTCTTTGCGCACGGGGAACGATTTGATCTCCGCGATCCGCTCCGCCGCGCTCGCCTCGGGTGCGGCGATTTCCGCTTGTTTCGGCGCCGTTTCCCGAGCGGTCGGAACAGCGGGGGCTTTACCCAAGAATTTTTCCGCCAGCACGTCGATGATGCTCGACACGACATCCTTTGTCACCGAAGCCCGCACCTCGTCGGCGAGTTTTGCTCTGATGGCGTCAATATCAATTTGTGTGACAGCCGGCGCCTGCTTCTCAGCGTTCTTGTTTTCCGCCGCAGCAGGGGCTTCCTCCGCGGGGGCTGCCGTTTGTTTTGTCGGTGCCGCAGCCGTTACGGCCTCGTCCGAGGACTCTAAATAGATCCGCATATCTTCCATCCCGAGCGCGGGATGCTTGACTTTTTCCATATAGGCCCTGACTTCTTCGGCGCTGGTCGCGACGGTCTCGTCGGCGATCATGTCGAACAATTCGGGCATTTCCATTTCCGAAAAACGCAGAGCAAGGTCGTTTTTTAATAATTCCTTCAGTTCCTTCGGCATCCAGACCAGCCGTTTGAAGCCGCCCTCCGCCGAAACGAACTTTTTGGAAGTCAAATACATCTTGCCGCAGCCGATGAAACCGGGGGTCTGCTGCCCGCCGCCGACGCTGCCCGCCAAGGTGGAGAATGTCATGCCGACGGGGGTTTCACCCGGGAATTCGCGGTTGACCACCATCAGCCCGTTGCACTCGGGTACGAACGCGACGATCGCTTCAAAGCAGCC
This sequence comes from uncultured Eubacteriales bacterium, assembly GCA_964587625.1. Lineage (GTDB taxonomy): Bacteria > Bacillota > Clostridia > Oscillospirales > JAKOTC01 > DAOPZJ01. The sequence continues at coordinate 64,474 of CAZPLU010000008.1, read as the reverse complement.
GCAGCTCGTCATCGGGTGATCCATGACCGAATAGGCGGAAAATGAATCGACCGTCTTGTGGCTGTTGGCGTAGACATAGTCGTTAACGCCCTTCCAGATGCCCTTGCGCGCATCTAAGCACTCGCCCTTTTTCAGCGGCTGATTGGGGCCGGTCTCGTCGATCTCATAGGCCGCCTTGCCGTCCAGCCAGTTATACGCGCCGCACAGCCCGAGCCGTTCGGGCGTGATGACGCAGACATGGTTGGGCGCAAACGATTGACACAGCAGGCAGGAATAAAATGTGTCCACCGACTCGTCCGTCATCGCTTCGAGACGGCGGTTGCGCTCGTCATAGACCTTGCGCGCAATCTTTAAGCGGCTCTCCACTTCCTGTTGATCGGTGATCAATGTCACTTTTACTTTATCGACAATCGCCGGGTAATCCGCCAAAAACCGAGCGTGGATGATGTCGCCGTAATGCCGCAGCCGGAGGCCTTTCGCGTAACCGTCTTTCGAAACCCTCGTCCAGACGATGTCGCGCTGGCCCATATGCCAGATGCCCTCCGCCCCGTTGACCAGATGGTGGATCTGGCGTTCCAAAATCGGCTCAAAATCGGTCTGCATCTTTCTTCCGGCCACCTCGACCCAGATCGCGAGCGGCAGCACGGTCCCCGGCTCGACCGTGTCGAGATCGGGCCCGATGATTTCGATTTCGCCGTCGTTGATCTGATCGGTCTCCACGCTGGTGACAAACTCGAAGCAGGGCGATTTATTTCCGCCGAATTCCGCATGCACATCTCCCTTGCGGATCCGCTCCCCCTCAAACGCGGGGCCGTACGCAACGGGAACCGGCACATCGACGACTTTGATCTTGCAGCCGCGCACTTCGAGCGCTTTTGTGACCATCTGGTCATGCGGGACATTCGAGACAACATGCTCATAGGTGCAGATGCCCGTCGGTAAAATTTCGGGGATGTCGGTATCGGCGACTGTGGGGAATCCGTAATTGAGCGCACCGGCCGCCGCCGCGTATTTATCCGGCGTGACCTCGCCGAACGCCATAACGAAGGCGAAAATCCGGTTTTTATTGTACTTGAGGTTCGCGGCGAAATCGCCCGGTTTGACGCCGCCGAACGAGAGCGCCGCGCGGCTCGCGAAGCCCAACGCGTAAATCAGCGCCGACACGTCGCTCCCGAAGGGAACCAGACGGGTTTCCCAACCCAGCTGCACGCCCTCCTCCGCCAATTGCTCGGCAAACTGCTTGCCGTTCGTGCTGCCGCCCATGAACACATAGATGTTTTTTTGCTGGAGTTCTTTGGCGATTTTGACCGCCGTGGCGTTGTCGGGTGCGGCGCCCGTGATGGCCGCGAAGCCCGGCGCGGTGCCGTCGACAAATTCGATGCCGCGCTCGCGCATGATCACATCGCTCGCGGCACCCAGCCAGATGCCGTCCACGGGATTGGGTCCGATGACATATTTGCAGGCCTCAATCACCTCGCAGGCAAACAGGGCGGCGACGCCCGCGTCCAATGTATTGCCCAAATACGGCAGCCAAACCTCGTCTGTGGGCCGCGCGGGCAGGAGTTCTCTGGCGTCTTTCAAGATTTCCCGCAGATCGCCCAGTGTCTGCATCTTCTTTCCGGTGAACGAATAAATCACCGGCAGATAATAGTTGGTATGCGGGAATGAGACGGGGCAGCTCTCGCCTTTTTCCGCAATGGATTTTTGCACCATCATCTCCGCTTTGACGACCCATTCGACGGCGCCGTCAATCGCGTTTGTACAAATCAGCTTAGACATCCATGCCCCTCCTGTCTTTCATATCGTAGAGCTTGCGTTCGGTCTTTTTGTTGATGCCGAGTTTGTCGCGCGCGTCGTTGAGCAGTTTCATGATCAATTCGACCGCCGCCATCGGATCCTCGCAGACATGGAAGGAGGCGCCGAACAGATCTGTCGCGTCCTCGTTTAAAAATTTGGTGACCTTTTCGGAGCCGGAGGTGTAAAACGGATGTCCGAGGATGACGTCCACGCCGGACGCGACGAAATAGCTGCCGATGGCAATCGCTTTTTCGCTCATCCACTCGGGCGCGACGCCGACGGCCGGAACCATCGAGAGGTCGTCGCCCAGACCGCCCTCGAGCACCACCTCGGTCGCCGCCTCGAGGATGCGCGAGTTATCCACGCAGCTGCCCATATGTAAAACCGGCGGGATTCCGACGGTCTCGCAGATTTCACGCAGACCGTCCCCGGCCATCTCCAAACCGACCTCGGGCTTGAGCATACCCGCTTTCCCGGAAGCGATGGCGGCACAGCCCGTTTTTAATATCAGCACATTTCGTGCGATCAGCTCTTTGGTCAAAATGTTGGTGTATTCGTCCATCTTGGTCTTGGGATTGTTGCAGCCGACGATGCCGACGATGCCCGTGACTCTGTTTGCGATGATCGCATCGTTGAGGGGTCGGAAGGACGCCCTGAACTTTCCGCCCAGCATATATTTGACGGCATTCACGCTGAACCCCGCGACCATCGGCTCGCTCTGCTTCGGGATCGACACCTTTTTCGGGTCGCGGTTTTTATAGTTGTCTATCGCGCGCATCACCAGTTCCTTGGCGGACTTCAACGGAAACTCCTCGTCCAAATTCAAATGCGTCGCGCCGATGGTCTTTGCGATGGGCGTCGTCGAAACGACTTCGGTGTGATAGGACTTCGCCACATCGGGCAAACTCGGCATGCAGCACTGCACGTCGATGATCATCATCTCCACCGCGCCGGTGACGATGGCGAGTTCCTGCTGCAGCAGATTTCCCGCGACCGGTACGCCGTGGCGCATCAAAATTTCATTGGCGGTGCAGCAGATGCCCGCGAGCGTAATGCCCCGCGCGCCCTTTGCCTCGGCGTATTCAAGCACTTCGGGGTCCTGTACCGCGACGGTCAGCATTTCCGAGAGCTCGGGTTCATGCCCGTGGATGATGATGTTGACCGTCTCCTCTTTCAACACGCCCAAATTGGCCCGGCTTTTAACCGGAGCGGGCGAACCGAACAAAATATCCGATACGATCGAGGCCGCTCTGGAGCCGCCCCATCCGTCCGCGAGCGCGGTGCGGAACGCGTGCATCAATAAGTTTTTATAATCATGATCCACGCCCATCGTCGTTCTGTGTAAGGCCTCGACGACCATGCGGTCGATGCCGAGCGGCATCACATCGTTGGCGTTCCAGACACCTTTGCGTTTGACGGGCGCCAAATCCAACGTTTTTAACGGCTCTTCCTGGGAGGAAAACTCGTTGAGCAGCAAATTCGCCAAATCGAGCGCCACTTCTTCTTTTGTGCGCCCCTCCCGGTCGATTTTGTACAGATCAGCCGCGTACCAAAGCGCCTTTTCGTCTTTGATGGCATATCCGTTGCCGTGTCCCTGCGCCACCTTTTTCAACCGCAGCACCAGATGCCGGCCGTGATCCGAGTGGGTCGCCGTGCCGGCCGCAACAGACCGTAAAAAATTGCGCGCCACAATGGTGTCCGCGTCGGCGCCGCAAACGCCCTTGGGCGCTTTGGGCGTGATGCGGCACGGGCCCATATGGCAGTTGCGGCAGCAGACGCCGCTTTTTCCGAAGCTGCATTGATTTTTTTGCGAATCCATGCGGTCAAAACAGGTCTCGACACATTCAATCTGCGCTTTTACCAGCATGTCAAGTGAAGCGCCGTCACAAACCCTGTTTTTCAAACCCTCAAACTCTGTCGCCAATGATTGCACCTACTTCACCTAAAATTTTCGAACAAACCGGCCGATGATATCCGCCGTCTCGTTCTTTTTGGTCAGTTCAAACAGACCCCTGCCCTGTTCGGCGAAAGCCGCGATCTCGGCGTCGTCCGGCAGCGCGATCACCTCATCCGCCCGCGTTTCCGCTTTGATTTGTTCGGCCTTGAGCGGCAGTTCCCCGCGCACGCGGTTGACGATGATCACCAGTTTATCGTATTCGATCTCCATATCCAGCGCAAGCGCGTGCAGGCGGCTCAAGGTGTTCAGTCCCGCGTTGGACGGGTCGGAAATTAAAATCAGCACGTCCACTTTTTGCACGATTCTGCGCGACAAATTCTCCAACCCCGCCTCGTTGTCGAGCACGACATACGGATATTGGCCGGCGATCTCCGCGATCACGGACTTGAGCACATTGTTGGCATAACAATAACAGCCCGGTCCCTCCGGTCTGCCCATCGCAATCAGGTCGAATTTGTCCGATTCCACCAAACTCTCTTCGATGTTCAGCCGAAGCAATTCCTGTTTGGAGATGCCCGCAAGCCCTTTTTGCGTCTCTTCCCGGACTTGTTCGCGTACGCCGCCCACGGTTTTTTCGACCGTGACGCCCAGCGCCGCGTCCAGGCAGCTGTTTGGGTCGGCGTCGATGGCCAACACCGGGGTCTTGCCGTTTTCGATCAGTTGTTTGATGATCAAGCCGGAAATCGTCGTCTTGCCGACGCCGCCCTTGCCCGATACCGCGATAATACGTCCCATATGTTTATTCCTTTCTGCAAGCCGCGTGAAAAATTTTATTTTTCACGTTCAATCCTTGCGAATAATTCTTGCAATTTCGCCGACAAAACCGCGTCTGTGCCGTCCAAAACGGATTTACCTTCCCGGTCTGCGCTCCTCACGGCCTCCGAATAGGGCAGAATCGTGGCGATCTCCCGACCCGGGAAAGCGTTGCGGATAAAGTCCTCGTCCGCCCGGTTCGCCGCCTTGTTGCCGACCAGCACGATATTGTTCAAGCCGATTTCCTCGGCCATGCGCAGGATGGTTTTCGCGCTGTCTACCGAGCGCTGACCCGGTTCGACGACCACGATCATCACGTCCACGCCGGTTGCCGTCGCGCGCCCGAGATGCTCGATGCCCGCCTCCATATCCATGATCAGCGTCTCGTTTTTATATAACACCAAATCGGTCACAAGCGCCTTGATAAACGTGTTTTCGGGGCAGGCGCAGCCGCTGCCGCCGGTTTTTACGGCCCCGAGCACCAGCAGAGATATCCCTTTGTAGGGATAGGCATACCCGTCCGCCACATCCTTCACTTCCGGGTTGAGCTTGAAGACCTGCCCGTACTGCGCGACTTTTGCGCCGGTCCGCTCTTCGATCAACGCGATTTGGCGGGAGATCGGGACGATTTTACCCTGTTCCTCCTCGGGAATCCCCAGCGCTCTGGCGAGATTGGCGTCCGGATCGGCGTCGAGCGCAAGCACTTTGTTGCCCTTTTGCGCAAAATAGAGCGCAAGCGCACCGGCGATCGTCGATTTGCCGACGCCGCCCTTGCCGGAAATGGCTATTTTCATGGTTTATTTCTCCTTGCTCGGTCGGAATTGCAATTTCAAATTGTACTCGCATGCGTACTGTACGGGCGATTCGAAATCGCCCGTTGGCGTTTCCATTTTGTCGGGCGCACACGCAGCGGGCATGGAAACCCGTTGACGGGCGGGCATGGAAACCCGTTGACGGGCGGGCATGGAAACCCGCCCCTACGAGATCGTCCGTTTAACAATTACATTAAAACCCGTATTTCTCTTTCATTCTCTTCGAGAGTCGATTCGTCAGTTCAAAGACCTTTTCGGCGTCCGCGGGATCGAGCGAGCCCGTGCCGCAGGAGGGGGTGATGAGCGCCTGTTCGAGAATCAGGTTTTTATCGATGCCCTGCGCGGCGAGATTGTCCATCATGGCTTCCAGCTGCGCTTCGAGCGTTTCCACGGTCTGCTCGCGAATCGCTTTTGAAGTGGGCACAACGCCCCATGCGAGCATGCCGCCTCTTGCAAGATGCGTCTTGACGGAATCGGCGTACATCGCAATGGTCTTGCCGTATTCAAACGCGTCGAAGTTGACAATGTCCACGCCCGCGTCGATCAAAATGCTCCACTCGGTATTGCCGCAGCAGTGGATGCCCGCAAACGCGCCGTCCGCATGCACCGCGTCGATGACTTCTTTGAGGTGCGCGACCACGTCGTCCCGCTGGACGGAGACATAGGTGGAACTTCCGAATGCCGACAAAATCGGCTCGTCGATAAAACAGATGATGTTTTCGGCATAGGGCTTGAATTTTTGGATCTGCCAGCGGCATTTCATCGCCAGCGCTTTGACGATGACGTCTTTGAATTCGTCGTTGTAGTAAATCGCACGTTTGTTCTCGTCCACAATCGTCAGGGCGAAGCTCAGCGGGCCCGTCGTCTGGACTTTCAAAAACGGGCGCTTGTCTTTTCCCTGCAGCGCTTTTTCCAGCGCGTAGATGCCCTTGGAAAAATCCCCGCTGATGGCCATGGAGGAGCAGTCGCCGTCCCCGCTGTCGGGATCCATCGCGGTTATATATTTTTCATAAAACTCCGCAAACGCCTCGGAATAATCGCCGGAGGTATCGATAAACATTCTTTTTTTATCATAATCAATCACAGCGCAGGGGATCCCCTCGCTGTATTGAATCTCCATCTGCTCGTTCAGCCCCAGACGCGGAAGCTGGGGCCAAATCGGCGCGTCCAAACAGTCCAGCGAGGTCTTGACGGCAAAATCCGCGTTTTCGAACGGCATGCTGCCGATTGCGGTCGAAATCAATTTGGGCTTCATAAAAAATCCTCCCGTATTTATTTTGATAAGATTTATTTCAAATTCAAAACCGCCTGTTTGATGGCGCTGATATGCGCGGGCGTCGTGCCGCAGCAGCCGCCGATGATATTTGCGCCCGCCTTGACGATCTCGGAGACATAGCCCGCCATACGCTCGGGTGATTCGGGATAGACGTCTTTTCCGTCGATATTGACCGGCAGACCGGCGTTTGCGTGTACCAAAATCGGTTTGTCGGGGAACGCCCCGCGAATCTCCCGGACGATTTCGATCATGCGCTCCATGCCGTTTCCGCAGTTTGCGCCGATGACATCGGCTCCGGCTTCGACAGCCGCGGCGGCCGCTTCCGCGGGCGACACGCCCATCATGGTCCGGTAATCCCCGGCTTTGGTTTTTTCGAAGGTGAACGTGCAGATGATCTCGCACTCGGTGTTCTCTTTCGCCGCTTTGATGGCAATCGCGGCCTCGTCCCTGTCGCTCATGGTCTCGATGCAGATGGCGTCCGCGCCGCCCTTTTCAAGCGCGACGGCCTGTTCCTTGAACGCGTCATACAATTCTTCCTCCGTGACCTCCTCAATCACCAGCATTTTCCCCGTCGGGCCGATGGAGGCGATCACGTTTTTGTCTCCGGCCGCTTCCCGCGACGCCTTTGCGGCCGCTTCGTTGATCTCGGCCGCTCTGTTTTCCAGCCCGAATCCATGCAGTTTAAAACAAGTTCCGCCGAAGCTGTTGGTCTCCACCATATCCGCGCCCGCGTCGATGTAGCTTTTTGCGATGTCTTTGACGTCGTCATATCTGTCGACGCACCAAAGCTCGGGGCATTCGCCGGGCTTTAACCCCTTCTTGTATAAAAAAGTCCCCCAGGCCCCGTCCGAAACCAATATTTTCCCCTCTTTGACGGCTTCCACGATTTTTTTCGGCATAAAAACGACCTTCCTTCCCAAACGCATAATCAACCAGTATTGTATCAATTTTATCTCATTTTCAGTTTCTTTCCTATAAATATATTCGGAATTTTATAAATATCTTTCATATTCTCGGTTCGATAACGAATGCCCGCCTCTTTTATCATGCGTTGTGTCGTTTTTCCAACGGGTTTTTCAAACGATCCTTTATCCCGAGCGAATGAAACCGCCCGGAAAAAATTCTCATCATCCGGCGAAAATTGTCGAAATTTCTTGAAATTCCCCCCATGTTCCGCTATAATAAATCGTTGGAATAATTCTCTTACCCATAATGGCTGTTTCGTTTCAAAATGACAGGCGTCGTCATCTGCCAAGACAAAATGCTCCGGCATTTTATCGTATCGGAATGAGAGAGGTAATCATGGAACATCAAAGCGCAAAAAGCAGCATCGCCGAAGATTCGCACACAAAACGAACCCGTTTTTTGATCATTTTACTTTTGATCCTCATGGTGTTTTTGAGCGGGTTTTATCTTCGTTTTTCTTGGAACCGCTATCGGGAAACGGCGTCCGCGAAAGCCCTTTTTGACGGGTGAAACCGTATTGACCGCGCCCTCGGCGGATCGTTGGGGCAATTGGATCAGCGCGTTGATTCCGATCAAAGACGAAAACGGCGCCGTCATCGCCGTTTTGGGTCTCGACTATTCGGCCGAGGGCTGGAACACACGCCTGTGGAATCAAATGATTCCGGACATCCTGATCGTGGCCTGTATTTTAATGCTCGTGGTTGCGCTGTTATACTCCGGCACCCAGAGCGCGCGTCTCAACGCGCTCAGCGAGAAACTGGCTTTGGACGAGGCGCTGTACCACAATATTTTCAATCAAGCCCCCGTCGGCATCGCCATCGTCAGCGACAAAAATTTCGTGACCCGATCCAAATTCGGAAATTCAAATATCAATCCGATGTTCGAGCGGATTTTAGGCAGGACCTGCGGCGATCTTGAAGTCGTGGATTGGCCGCAGATCACCTACCCCGAAGACGTGAAAACAGACCTTGAACATTTCGAACGATTTAAATCCGGTGAAATCGACGGCTATTCCATGGAAAAGCGTTTTATTAAGCCGGACGGATCCGTTGTATGGACCAACATGAACATTTCGCATCTTTTCGAAGATCCCGCGCATAATCCCCTGCATCTTTGCCTGCTCGAAGACATCTCCGCGCGCAAGGAGGCCGAAGAAACCCTGCGGGAGAGCGAGCGCAGCAAATCCGTTTTCCTCTCCAATCTTCCCGGCATGGCATACCGTTGCAACTATGACCGCGAGCGGACCATGCTGTTCGTCTCCGACGGCTGTTATGATTTGACCGGTTACGCCCCCGAGCAGCTGTTACATAATCGAAACCTGTCTTTTAACGATATCATTGCCCTTGAATACCGCGAACTGCTGTGGGAGGAATGGATCCGCATCCTCGCGCTTAAACTTCCGTTTCGGTATGAGTACGAAATCACCACCGCCGCGGGAGATCGAAAATGGGTCCTCGAAATGGGACAGGGCGTCTATGGCGAACACGGGGAAGTCGGGGCGCTCGAGGGCATCATCCTCGATGTCTCGGCGAGCAAAGAGATCGAAAATATATTTAGATATAACAGCGAACACGATATTTGGACCGGTCTGCATAACCGCAGATATCTGGTAAACCTGTTGAAAAAAGACGCCAAAAGCAGATCCGCCAAAACCCGGGCGGTGATCAGCATCAATCTGAGCGCCGTGCGGCAGCTGAGCTTGACATACGGGTTTCAATACAGCCAAGAAACGATTAAGAGAGCGGCGCAAGCGCTCGATGCTTTAAGCTCAGATCGCCGTCAATTATTCAGCACTTATGAAAACCGGTTTGTTTTTTATGTGAAAGGGTATCCGGACAAAGACGACTTGACGGCGTTTTGCGAGGAGATCGCAGGCGCGTTGAGAACCGTTCTTTTGGAGGAGAGAATCGGCGGAGGCATCGGGGTCTTGGAAATCGACGATGAAAACAAGCATGATGTGGATGAGATGCTGAAAAACCTTCTGGTCGCGTCCGAGAAGGCCATCCGCGTCGGTGAAGCGGATATCGCCGTCTGCTTTTTTGACAAGGAAATGCAGGAACGCATCGACCGCGAGGAAAAACTGAGCCAGGAACTCAGCCAAATCGCGGCAGGTCAGCGGGTCGACCGATTGTTTTTGCTGTATCAGCCCATTTTGGATCTTCAAACCCACTGCATCTGCGGTTTCGAAGCCCTGGCCAGATTGAACAGTGACAAATACGGTCTTGTTTCGCCTTTGGAATTCATCCCTCTCGCCGAAAAGACAAATCTCATCGTTCCGCTCGGCCATGAGATCATTCGTCAGGCATTTCAATTTTCAAATCGGCTCAAAGAGAACGGGTGCGAAAACATCGATGTGTCCATCAACATTTCGGCGATTCAACTGTTGAAAAACGATTTTACGGAAAACTTTCTTGCTTTAACGGATGAAATGCAGGTGAATCCCTCCAATATCGGGCTTGAGATCACCGAGTCGATATTCGCCTCCAATTACGAAGAGATCAACCGGATTCTCGGCGAATTGAAAGAACACGGGATCCATGTCGCGATTGACGACTTCGGTACGGGGTATTCCTCCCTTGCGCGTGAGCGCGAGTTGAATGTCAACTGTCTGAAAATCGACAGGCATTTCATCAATAACCTAATCGAAAACAGCCCCGGTGAGTTGATCACCGGAGACATCATCTCAATGGCCCATAAATTGGGGCACTGCACCATTGCGGAAGGGGTGGAACATGAGAGTCAGCTGCAGTACCTCAAAGAACACGGCTGCGATAAAGCGCAGGGTTTTTTGATCGGAAAACCGCTCGCCGAAGAAGCGGCGTTCGTTATACTCAAAAACCAGGCCGCTTTTACCTCTTGTTGTGCGGCAAAACCGGCTGTGCAAGAGCCAAAAACCGAGACCTTTGAGGTCTATCAGGATCGGTTGAAACTGATCCTGGACTCCACCGCCGAGGCGATTTACGGAATCGACAGAGACGGGGTCTGCACCTTTTGCAACCTCGCCTGTGTCAAATTGTTGGGATACGAGCATTCCGAGCAACTGCTGGGCAAGCAAATGCACCGACTCATCCACCACAGCCGCCGCGACCATACTCCGATAAAAATCGAGGAGTGCAAAATTTATCAGGCATTCAGGCAGGGCAAAGGGTTTGAAGCGGATGACGAGGTTTTTTGGAGAGCGGACGGCACTTTTATCGAAGTGGAATATCACTCCTATCCCCAGATGAGGGGCGGCGAAGCCATCGGGGCCGTCGTCAACTTTACCGACATCACCGACAAAAAACAAAAAGAAGCGAAAATTCAATATCTCAATTACCATGACGTTTTGACCGGGCTTTACAACAGGCGTTATATGGATGAAAACCGCGAGCGGGTTGATGTTGCCGACAACCTGCCGCTGTCCGTGATTTTCGCCGACATCAACGGCCTTAAACTGACCAACGATATTTTCGGACATACCGCCGGCGACGAATTGATCAAAAAATTCGCCGAAATCATCCGGCAGTCCCGGCGTGAAAATGATATCGCAGCCCGTGCCGGGGGCGATGAATTCCTTCTCCTGCTCCCAAAAACCGATCGACAAGCCGCCGAAAAAATCCTTGCGCAAATCAAATCCGGTTTTTCAAAATCCCGCGTCGAAGCGGTCAAGTGCAGCGTCTCTATCGGCAGCGATACCAAGACCGGCGCGCAGCAGTCGCTAGACATTGTGATCGCCAACGCGGAAAACGCGATGTATAAAGACAAGACCATGAACCGTGAGACGATCAACAGGGATATGATCGATACCATCCTCGAGACACTGCACACCAGAAGCCCCAAGGAGCGTCGGCACTCGATGGCGGTCAGCAAATTATGCGGAGATGTCGGCGCCGCGCTGCGCCTGCCCGAGCCCGAAATCGACAAATTAAAACGCATCGGCTATCTCCACGACATCGGAAAAATCATCCTTGATCAAACCATCCTGAACAAAGAAATCCTGACCGAGGAAGAGTCCGAAAAAGTGAAACAACATCCGGCGGTCGGGTATCGGATTTTGAACCTCTTTGACGACACGCTCGATCTGGCCGAATTTATTTACGGCCACCACGAGCGCTGGGACGGGTCGGGCTTCCCCAGAGGTCTGAAAGGTGAACAAATCCCATTGATATCGAGGATTTTGTTGATCGCTGAGACCTTTGAGCGCGTGTTGAGCAAAAACACAATACCCGTGCAGGAGAGAAAACAAGCGGCCCTTGAAGTCATCAGGAAAAACACCGGAACCCGTTTCGACCCGCAAATCGCCGATGTTTTCATCCGCATGATGAATGAACAAACCGAAAATTAAGTCGACAATAACCCGCGCCGATGGAAATTGGAAATTGGAAGTTGGAAATTAGTAGACGGGAGAACGGATAACCGGTAATGGAAATTCGAAATTGGCAGACGGGGAGCGATAATCCCGTAGGGAAAGGTCTTGACCTTTCCGAAACACCGGCGAGCCGGTGTTGTCGCGTCTGTCATCCTGAGCGTAGCGAAGGACCACCGATGGAAAAGGGAAAATAGGAATTTTAAATTGGGTAGGGAACGGTCTCGAATCGCATCCAATGTGACCATTCCGAGCGGCGTTGTTCGCCCGCGCGCCATAAATATTGGAAATTAACAGACAGAGAACGACAGCATAATTCCCCTCCCCCGGAGGGGTGGCCGCAGGGCGGGGTGGTCTGATCAAAATCCCCGCCGCAGCGGTACACATCCCCTTGCTCTTCCCTCTTCTTTTTTACTTCTGTTTCGCCCGCGCGTCGGCGGCCTTGTCGGCCGCCGCGGCCGGAACCGGCCGCGGGGTTTTTGTTTGTTTTTCGGGATGAAGGGATTTATGATCCGGTATCCGTATGGTCGCGCCCGGTCCCGTCGCCCGGCTGATCCTTCGTCTTTTTCGTCGAATCGATGATTGCCCCGATAATCAGCCCGATCCCGGTGCCGGCTCCGGCCCAATAGATCGGCTGACCAAACGCCAAGGCCAAGCCGGCGCCGATGGCGGTGCCGAAAACCAGACCGATGCCCGTAAACGGGATTTTTACAGTTTTCTCTTGATTTTTCATACACAATGCTCCCTCGCAATATTTTGCGGCTCATTTTACCATAAATCGCCTGAAAAAGCAATATCCCGTCGAGAAGGCAGAGGTGAGAGGACAGAGGGCAGAATGCGCTTTATCCCGATTATATCTGTTTCGCCCGCGCGTCGGCGGCCTTGTCGGCCGCGGCGGCCAGGCGGCGGGTCTCCTCCTTGGTTTTCGCCATCTCCTCGACGGTTTTCACCGGCAGGCGCGCGGCGGCTTTGAATTCCTTCAAGGGTAGGCGTTCGCCTTTCTGCCGTTCTTTCGCCGCTTTGATCGCGTCTTTGTATTGCGGCAGCCACTGCTCCTGCGCGACCAGCATATCATCCACGAGCTGCCAGATATACGGCGGTGTCAAAATCGCGCCGGTCAGCGGGTCCATCATCATGGCCTGCCGAAGCAGCGTGTCGTCGCCCCGGACAGCCGCCTCCACCGCCAGCCGCTGCACGCTGATTGAGGCGTTGCAAACCGCCGCGCAGCCGAGCGGGAGATCGCCCACCCGCGGGATGTTGACGCCGTTGTAATCGACATAGCCCGGCACCTCGACGATCGCGTCGTCGGGCAGGTTGGTGATGCAGCCGTCGTTGACCACGTTGAAATGGCCCCTGTAGAGCTTTCCGGTCTCGAGCCCCTCGACGATATAGCTGCCGTGTTCCTGCCCCCGGTCGCTGCCGTCGTATTTGCGGGCGGGCTCCTTCATCCAGTTGGGGAAGTCGGTTTCGAACCAGTTGCGGCTCTCGGTGCAGACCCGCAGATAGCCGCCGGTCTCGCCGTTGATCCAGACCGACAAATCAATCCATTTGTTGATCTCGTCCGCGTCCTTGCGGTACCACGGCACATATTCCGACAGGTGCCCGTTGGACTCAGTGGAATAATAGCCGAACCGTCGCAGCATGTCGATGCGCACCTTTTCGGTCTTGGCGTATTTGGGGTTGCTCTCGAAAGCGGCCAGCAACGCTCCGGTCAAATCCTCGCCGTTGTGCTTGATCGAGACATACCAGGTCTGGTGGTTGATGCCCGCGCAGATGATGTCGACTTCTTCCTTTTTCAGCCCGAACGCGTCGGCGATCTGGGCGTGCCCGCCCATCACGCCGTGGCAGAGACCGATGGTGCGCACCTTGCCGTATTTGTTGGCGACCCAGGTCGCCATGGCGTTGGGGTTACTGTAGTTCAGCATCAGCGCGCCCGGCGCGCAGACCTCGCGGATGTCCTTGCAAAAATCCAACATCGCGGCGATCACCCGCTGGCCGTACATGATGCCGCCCGCGCAGAGCGTGTCGCCCACGCACTGGTCGACGCCGTATTTGAGCGGGATTTCGATGTCGGTCGCAAACGCTTCCAACCCGCCGACGCGGACGCAGTTGATGATATATTTCGCGCCTTTCAAGGCGGCGCGGCGGTCGGTCGTGGCCTCGATGATCGTTTTGACGCCGTTTTCGTCGAGGTCGCGCTGGCACAGCGCCCGCACCATCTCGAGGTTGTGCGGGTTGATGTCGGTGAACGCGATTTCGATTTTACCCCGAAACGCCTCCACCGACATCAGGTCGGTCATCAGCGCGCGGGTAAACCCGATGCTCCCCGCGCCGATAAAGCACACTTTGAATGACATAACAAATTCCCTTTATTTTTCGCGGCCCGTCAAAATTCAGAACGCCCGCGCCCTTTCGTCGCTCCTATTTTAACGTGATTCGTTCCCGGAGTCAATAGAAATTATCAACGATAATATACGGGCGGGCGTGTACCCCTGCTTTGTAGGGGGCGGTTTCCACGCCGCCCCGAGCGGGCTGAACAGCCCGCGACAGGCACTTATAATGTTCCACATGGAACAATTTAACAGTTGAATTTATATAAGTAAGGGTCGGCATCCCCGACGACCCAAACGAGCGAGTAGCCCACAGAGTTTGTTATCGTAACCTATTGAAATTGGGGTTTTGTTGTAGTATAATAATTAATAATAAACTATCGTAAAGAAAAGGTGATAGTCAGTTGCTTGAAGATATCTATAAACTGATTGAAAACAAAGAATTTGAAGTAGCAACAAGTCAATTGAAAACATTAATTAAAAATAGTAATGCTCAAATAACTGCAGAAGCTAATTATTTATTAGGGTACATAAATGTACATCCTGAGAATGAATTTAAAAACTTTGTACATGCTAGTTTTTACTTTTTTGAGAATATGAATAGTAACTTCCCTAATCCATACGCATTTGTTTTATTTGTGAAGGTTGAAGAAGATAAAAACATTGTTGAAAATTACCTAAGAAAAGGTTCTTTATTATTCCCCGATAATTCCGATATAATGCGTGAGCTTTTTTTAATTTCTACTGATAAACAAAATATGATTAATAAAGTTAAAAATTCTAATTTTATTGATTTTGAGCTGTTAAGACATGTTATTGGATATCTTATAGATGTAAACCAATGGGAAGATATTGAATTTTTTATTAATAAAGTACAAAATAATGATAATATTTCAAGATATGATGATAATTTTTTAAATCTTATGAAAGGTTATTCTTACCTATTTCGACAAATGCCAGAATATAAAAAAGCAATTAATATTTTAATGAATGTAATTGATAATGATATAGATAATAACTTTCTTTATGCACACTTTTTAGGAATTATTTATGCATTTATTAATATTTGCGATATTAATGAAGCATCAAAATATTTTGATAAAATTCCTCTTCAAAATAAAATCCATGATTTAAATAGCGGACCATGGTATCCTATTTTAGTTGACTTTAGGAATGAATATAAAAAAATCTTTTTATGTATTTTTAACGCTTTTTCAAATGATAAAAAAAGAAAGAATAAAGCGAAAGGCCTTTATGCGCTTTATTTATATTCTCCATCGAATATTTGTGATGAATACCGTTATACAAAATCAGATATCCGAATTCTTGAGCAATTATTTAAGGTAAACTATAATAAGGAAGTAGCAGAAGCATTATTTCACATGCATTGTCATTACAAAAATTATTATGAAGCGAATGACATATTTTTTGAGTTCCTCACACATTCTCATGATCCAGAAATTCAAGATGTATCTTATATCGAAATTTTTGAAAATGCAACCGATGAAATTTTCGATAATATCATCATGAATGTTATGAATCGAAAATCTACAAATTCAATTAATATAAATTTATATATAAAGACGGTATTTGACTATTTAATTGATAGATTATACAAGGCCGAAAAATATTTGAAAATCGTGGATTTAGCAAATCAATTATCAATAAATCAAATAATGACCTCGGAATCAGCTTTTGAATGTGCTTTTTCATATAAAAAATGTGAAAATGATGAAAAAGCACAAACAATTTATAAGCAAATAGTTGAGCAAGATTCTACAAATAGTGCTGCTATAAACAATTTAGGAGTAATATATGATCAAAAAGGGGATTATATAAAAGCATTTGATTGTTTTTCAAAAGCGCACAATATTTCACCCGAGAATGTAAAATATTCAAATAATATGTCCAGTGTTCGAAAAAAACTAAATGAAAACGAGGATAAAATACGCAAAGAAAAGCAGAAAGAAATTAAAACAATTACTAAAAACATAAATCTAAATTATTTTGAAGATATTGGTTATACAGATGAATTAAAAGCACAATTACAAAAAATCAAAGATAAAGATCTGCAAGAAATTTTATTACGTGATTTACGGGAATGTGTCATTTGTATATCCACTAAACAAAATAAAGCGGCAACTATTATGTGCGGAAGTATAATTGAAGCATTATTATTAGCTAAAATTTTAGAAATAGAAATAATAAAATATGACATAAGCGACATTAAATCAAATAAAAATTCAATTAATTATGCAGTAACAGACATGGGACTTAACGAACTTTTATATGTTGCAGAAAAAGAAAATTTAATTTGTGAATGTAATTACCACCTCAGTCATTATGCCAGAGATTTCCGAAATGTTGTTCATCCCTCAAAGGAAATACGGTCTAAGCAAACAATAAGCCACCAAAATGTTTTAATGATGTGGGAAGTATTAAAAAGATTAATATTTGAGTTATTAAAATAATGTTTATTCCCTCACCCCCTACCTCCCCTTTCCCCCCTCGTAAATCCCCAGCCGGCGGAAACGGGCATACCGGTTGTTTAATAACGTCTCGACCGGCTGCGCCGAGAGCAGAGCGATGTCGGACAAAAGCCGCTCGCGCAGCGAGCCGCACATCGCGTGAAAATGCTTGAAGTCCTCGGGGACGACGTCCTCCGCCACCCTGAGCTTTTTGTTGTCCTGCGCGGTCAGATGAAGGCACTCGGCGGCTTCGGCCTCCGCGCCCGGCTCCTTCCACAGAATGCTCGCGCAGCCCTCGGGCGAAATCACCGAATACACCGCGTTTTCGAGCATGTAGACCCGGTCGGCGACCGCGAGCCCCAGCGCCCCGCCCGAGCCGCCCTCCCCGATGATCACCGAGATCACGGGCGTCTTCAGGCCCATCATCTCCATCAGGTTTTCGGCGATGGCCCGCCCCTGCCCGCGCTCCTCGGCGTCCGCGCCGCAGTGCGCGCCCGAGGTGTCGACCAGGCAGATCACGGGGCGGCGAAACTTCTCGGCCTGCTTCATCAGCCGCAGCGCCTTGCGGTAGCCCTCGGGCCTCGGCGCGCCGAAATTGCAACGGATCCGGCTCTCGAGGTCGGTGCCGCGCTCGATGCCGATGAACGTGACGGGAGTATCCCCGAGCAGCCCGATTCCGCCCAAAATCGCCTCGTCGTCGCCGAAATTGCGGTCGCCGTGCAAAACGGTAACCTCGCGCAACAGCAGGCCGAAATAAGCGGCCGCGGTGGGCCGCTGCTGGTCGCGCGCGATCTTGACTTTTTCGTAGGCGGTCATATCTTTTTCTCCGAAATTGTATGTTGTTTTAGTAAACGCGTAATCACTTCCGCGAGCTGTTTCCGCTCGACGATCGCGTCCAAAAAGCCGTGCTTGAGCACGAATTCCGCGCTCTGGAAATCGGCGGCGAGCTTGCTCTTGGTGGTCTGCTCGATCACGCGCTTACCCGCGAAGCCGACCAGCGCTTTGGGCTCTGCGAGAATGATGTCCCCGAGCATCGCAAAACTGGCGGTGACGCCGCCGGTCGTGGGATTGGTCAGCACCGCGAGGTAAAAGCAGCCCGCCTCGCCGTGGCGTTGGATCGCGCCGCTGATCTTGGCCATTTGCATCAGCGAGAGGATGCCCTCCTGCATCCTTGCGCCGCCCGAGGCCGTAAAGCCGACGACGGGCAGGCGGTTCGCGGCCGCATATTCAAACGTGCGGGCGATGCGCTCGCCGACCGCGGAGCCCATGCTGCCCATCATAAAACCGGGTTCCATCGCAAACAGCGCGCATCTGACGCCGCCGACAACGCCCGCACCGCAGATCGCGCCCTCGTTTTCGCCGCTTTGCTCGCGGGCTTTTTTCAATTTTTCCTCATACCCCGGAAAATTCAAAAAATCCCGCGCCGTGATGTCGGAAAACAGCTCGGAAAACCCGCCCCCGGCGCAGAGCGCTTCTAATCTGCGCCGGGCGGGCAGGGCCATATGGTGTCCGCAGGAGGGGCAGACACGCAGATTTTTTTCAAACCGCTTGCGCGGGAAATATTGCTTGCAACGCGGGCACTGTTCACGGTCGTCGGCGGGTTTCCGGGGCGCGCCGCCCGGTTCGAGCTGGTTGGCGGGCTTTCGGAAAAGGTCGGCGATGTTAAATTCGCTCATGGGTTCCTCCCAAGTTCATATGAAATCTGAATTCTTAATTTTGAATTCCGAATTTGTTTTGCAGCCACGCGGTGTCGTATTCGCCCCTGCGAAACTCCGGGCTGCGGATGATCTCCAGCTGCTTCTCGATGTTGGTCGGAACGCCGCTGATCACGAGCTCACAGAGGGCGGCCTCTATCTTGCGCACGGCCTCCTCGCGGTCGTTTCCGGCGGTGATCAGCTTGCCGATCATCGAATCGTAAAACGGCGTGACCTCGGCATCCTGCGTCAGCGCGGTGTCGAACGAGACGCGGGTGCCGCCGGGGATATGCAAAAACGACACCTTGCCGCCGCCCGCCGCGTTGATGCGGCATTCGATCGACGCGCCGCGCAGCCGGATGTCCTCCTGCGTGAACGGCAGATTGATTTGAGAGGCGATCCGAATCTGCCACTTGACCAAATCGATCCCGCTGACCTCTTCGCTGATGCGGTGCTCGACCTGCAGGCGGGTGTTCATTTCGATAAAATAAAAATTTTTGTCGGGCGCGAGCAAAAATTCCACGGTCCCGGCGTTGGTGTACCCGGCGGCTTTAACCGCCTTTTTCGCGGCCTCCCAAAGCCGTTTCCGGGTATCTTCGTCAATCGCGGGGCAGGGCGTCTCCTCGATCACCTTTTGCCTGCCGAGTTGTAAAGAGCAGTCGCGCTCGCCCAAACAGACGACATTCCCGCTCTGATCGGCCAATATTTGCACCTCGACGTGGCGCACCGCGGATAAAAACTTTTCCAAAAACACGTCACCGCACCCGAAGGCCTTTTTGGCTTCTTCACAGGCAGCGACCACCGATTTTTCCAGTTCCTCCTCGCGCCCGACGACGCGGATGCCCTTGCCGCCGCCGCCCGCTGCGGCCTTGACGAGCAGCGGATAACCGATTTTCGCCGCCGCTTTTTTGGCCTGTTCAGGGTTGGTCACAACGCCGCTGCCCGGGATGACCGGAACGCCCGCCGAAGCCATCAGGCGGCGCGCCTGATCCTTATTGCCCATGCGGTCGATTACGCCGCTCTCCGGCCCGATGAAGGCGACGTCGTTTTGCGCGCACAGCGCGGCGAACGAACTGTTTTCCGACAAAAACCCGTAACCCGGGTGGACGGCTTCGGCGCGGGTGGCCAGCGCCGCGCTGAGGATGTTTTGCATGTTCAGATAGCTCTGCGCGGCGGCGGCGGGGCCGACGCAGACGCGCTCGTCGGCGAGCGCGGCGTGCAAAGCGTTTTTGTCCGGCTCGGAATATACCGCAACCGTGGAAATCCCCATTTCGCGGCAGGCGCGGATGACGCGCACGGCGATCTCGCCGCGGTTTGCGACCAAAATCTTTTTAAACATCTTTTTTGTCCCCGAGCATGGCGAACGAAAAATCCGCGCTCACGCACAGCTTTCCGCCCACATATCCCTTTCCGGACGCCCAGTAAAACGGCGGGCGCGTTTTTGTGACCACGCATTCGGTCTCGAACAGGTCGCCCGGCTTGACGACGTTTTTAAAGCGCACCTTATCCAGCCCCGTAAAGAGCGTGCGGCCTCCGGGGGCCAGCAAAACGCAGGTGGACTGGGCCAAAATTTCGCACAGAATCACGCCCGGCACGACCGGGTCGCCCGGAAAATGCCCGTGCAAAAACCATTCGTCGGGTTTGATCAATTTTTTGGCATGCGCGACGCCGCCGACGGCCTCGGCCTCGTCGATTAAAAGCATCGCGTCGCGGTGCGGCAAAATCTGCTTGATCTGTTCCTGCGTCATATCCTTATACCTTCTCGATCACAAACAGCGGCTGCCCGAATTCAACCAGCTGCGCGTTTTTGCCGCAGACCTCGGCGATTACGCCGTCGGCCTCGGCGGTCAGCTCATTCAGCACTTTCATGGCCTCGACGATGCACAAAACGTCGCCCTTTTTGACCTTGGAGCCGACCTCGACGAAGCGCGGGCTGTCCTCGGACGGAGCCAGATACAGCGTGCCGACCAGCGGCGACTTCTGGCAATGGGCATCGGTTTTCGGCGGCTCCGGAACGGGAGCGGGGACAGCCGGTTTTTCGGCTTTCGCCGCTGCGACCGGGACATTTGCCGTCATCGTGACGACCGGCTCTGCGGCTTGCTTCTGCGCCTCCAGCAGCACATGGATCTCGCCGTCGCGCACCTCGAGCCGCGAAAGGCCGTATTGGCGCATCAGTTCCGCCAAATCCCTGACAAGTTGCGATTGCATAAAAAATCCCCTTTCAAGCATGGGTTAAAAATCAAACTTTTTTAAAAGCGATGCAGGCGTTATGTCCCCCGAAGCCCAGAGAGGTCGAAAGCGCGAGTTCGATATCCGCGCATACCGCCTTGTCGGGCGTGTAATTCAAATCGCAGTCGGGGTCGGGCTCGTTTAGATTGATCGTGGGCGGCACAATTCCGTCGCGCAGCGCCAGAATCGCCGCGACGGCCTCGACCGCTCCGGCGGCCCCGAGCATATGTCCCGTCATCGACTTGGTGGAGCTGATGCGCAGCTCGCCCGCCTTTTCGCCGAAGACCCTTTTATAGGCCGCCGTCTCGCAGCGGTCGTTGAGCGCGGTACCGGTCCCATGCGCGTTGATATAAATTTTTAAGGGCGCGATCTGCTCCGACCCGCTCATGGCGTTTTTCACGGCCCTCGCGGCCGAGTCCGGTTCGGGCGACGGGGCGGTCACATGAAACGCATCGCAGGTCGCACCGTAGCCGGTCATCTCGGCATAAATTTTCGCGCCGCGCCTTACCGCGTGCTCGTATTCTTCCAAAACCAGGGCCCCCGCGCCCTCGCCCATCACAAAGCCGCCGCGCCGCTTGTCGAACGGCAGGGAGGCCGCCTCGGGGTCATCGGAAACGGACAGCGCCTGCGCGTTGGTGAAGCCCGCCATGGCCAGCGGCGTGATCGCCGCCTCGCTGCCGCCGCAGATCGCGGCCTCGGCGTACCCGTCCCGGATGGCGCGAAACGCCTCGCCGACGGCGGTCGTGCCGGTCGCGCAGGCCGTCGTCACCGAAAGGCAGGAGCCGCGCGCGTTATATTTGATGGCGATGTTGCCCGCGGCGATGTTCGAAATCATCTTGGGCACGAACAGCGGGGAGACCCTGCGCGGGCCGCCCTCGAGCATCGCGGCGTGTTCGGCGCAAAATGTCTCAAAGCCGCCGATGCCCGAACCGAAATAAACACTCAAATCCTCGGGCGGAATGTTGCCCTCCAATCCGCTGTCCTCCACGGCCTCGGCGGCAGCGAACAGCGCGTACTGCACAAATAAATCCGTTCTGCGCACCGTGTTTTTATCCAGCCGGAGCAGCGGGTCAAAATCCTTGACCTGCGCGGCCAACTTATATTTGCAATCGGTTACGGAAAACCGTTCGATCGGGCCGATGCCCAAAGTCCCGGCTTTCAAGTTTTCCCAAAAAGCCGGAACATCTTTCCCGACCGGCGTCAATGCGCCCATTCCCGTGACAACCACGCGTCGTCTCATTGCTGTTTCATCCTCTCGTTTTGATGGCAGAGTTTTAAAGCGAATATTTATTGGATTGGGGATGTTTTGTCCTTTGTCGTAAACGACAAAGGACGAAACTCCGGTGTTTGAAAAATCCGCTTTCCGAATATCGCACCTTGTTTCCCTTCAAACATTTACATCGCCAAACCGCCGTCGATTTGGATCACGGCTCCGGTGATATAGTCGCTTTTCGGGGAGGCCAAAAAGGCCGCGAGCTCGGCCACTTCCCCGGGTTTTCCCATGCGGCAGAGCGGCACCGCCGCCAGCATCTGCTGATTGAGCGGCGTCGCGGCGGTCATGTCGGTCTCGATAAAGCCGGGCGCGACCGCGTTGCAGCAGACCCCCCGCCCCGCGAGCTCGCGCGCCACCGACTTGGTCAGGCCGATCAGCCCCGCTTTTGCCGAGGCGTAATTCGCCTGCCCCGCGTTGCCCGTGAGCCCCGCGACCGAGGCGATGTTGACGATCTTGCCCGCGCGCTTGCGCATAAAAATCGGATAGACCTGCTTGATCGTGTTGAACGCGCCCTTCAAATTGACGTCCACCACGCGGTCGAAGTCGTCTTCTTTCATCGACAGCAGCAGCTTGTCGCAGGTGACGCCCGCGTTGTTGACCAAAATGTCTACGGTGCCGAACTCTTTTATAATTTCAACGAATACGGCGGACACCGCCGAAAAATCCGAAACGTCGCAGCGGTAACAGGCCGCTTTTACACCGAGGGTTTTTAATTCGACCAGCGTCTTTTCGGCGCTCTCGACATTTCCGGCGAATAAAAACGCGACCGAAGCGCCCTCTTGCGCGAATTTCAGGCAGATCGCGCGTCCGATGCCCCGCGAGCCGCCGGTTACAACCGCGATTTTATTTTGCAACATCATGCCAATTCCTCCAAAACAACCTCGAGTTCGCGCGGCGTCTGCACCGAGCGGCAAATTGCGCCGGGCGCCATACGCCGCGCCATCCCGGTCAGCACCGTACCCGCGCCGGTCTCGATTAAAACGGTCACGCCGTCGGCCAGCATCGCCGAAACGGTCTGCTGCCAGCGCACCGGATGGTTGATCTGCCGGCTTAAAAGCGGCTTCGGATCGCCCGCATACGGCTCCCCGGCGCAGTTGGCCCAACACTGCAAAACCGGCGTTTTGATCTTGTAATTTTCAAGAGTTCTTGCAAATTCTTCCGCCGCGCCGTCCATCAGCGGGGAATGGAATCCGCCGCCGACCGCCAGCGGGACGCACCGCCCGCCCTTTTCGCGGATTTTTTCCTCGAACGCTTGCAATTGCCCGTCCAGTCCGGAAACCACCAATTGCTCCGGCGTGTTGTAGTTCACCGGCCACACCCCGTCGAACTCGGCGCAGATCTGTTCGACCGCCTCGTGCGGCAGTTTAACTACCGCCATCATCGACGCCTTGACCCTGCTTGCATAATCGGCCATAATTTTTCCGCGCTCGCAGACCAGCCGAAAGCCGTCCAGCGGGTCGAACGCCCCGGCAAAAGCCAGCGCGGGCAGCTCACCGAGTGAAAAGCCCGCCGCCGTGTCCGGCTTGATTCCGGCTTCGCTTGCCGCAATCGCCGCCGCGAGATCGGCCAAATACAGGCACGGCTGCGTATTTTCGGTCATTTTTAATTCTTCGGGCGTACCCTCAAAGCACTGCCGCAGCGTCCCCGGGCGGATTTTTTCCGCCGCATCGAACAATTCGCGCGCGCTTTGATTACCCTCGTAAAATTCTTTTGCCATGCCCGGGAACTGCGCGCCCTGCCCCGGGAACAAAAACGCTATCCGACCCATGCGCAAGCCCCTTTGAGCAACGCCTCGGCCTGTTCGACGATCTCTTGTATGATCTCCTCGGCGGTCTGCTCGCGGTTCACCAGCCCCGCGATCTGTCCGGCCAAAAAGCACCCGTCTTTGGTGTCGCCCTCGACGGCCGCTTTGCGTAAAGAGCCGACGCCGAGCTCGTTGACCGTCTCGACCGTGGTCTCGGGTTGGAATTCCACTTGCTTAAAATTGCGGCTGAATTGATTTTTCAGACAACGGCAGGCGCTGGCCGCGAACCGCCGCCCGGTCGTGATTGTCGAAATATCGTTCGCTTTTAAAACCATGTCCTTGTAATTTTGATGCACGCCGCACTCCTTTGCGACCAAAAACCGCGTGCCCATCTGAATGCCGCACGCCCCGAGCATCAGCGCCGCCGCAAAGCCCCTGCCGTCGGCGATGCCGCCCGCCGCGACCACGGGAATTTTTACCGCGTCGCGCACCTGCGGCACCAAAACCATCGTCGTCAGCTCGCCGATGTGCCCGCCGCTTTCTTCGCCCTCGGCGATCACCGCGTCCGCGCCCAACCTTTCCATCTTCTGCGCCATCGCCACCGAGGCGACCACGGGGATGATCGCAACTCCGGCGGCTTTCCAGCGCGCCATAAACGCGGTCGGCATTCCCGCGCCCGTGGTCACGACTTTAACTTTTTCCTCGGCCACCACATCGGCGACCTGTTCGGCGAACGGGCTTTGCAGCATGATGTTGACGCCGAACGGTTTTTCGGTCAGCGCGCGGGCGACCGCGATCTGTTCGCGCAGATAGTCGGGCCCGGCGTTCATCGCCGAGATCAGGCCCAGCCCGCCCGCGTTCGAGACGGCGGCGGCCAGCTTCCCGTCGGCGATCCAGGCCATGCCGCCCTGAAACACCGGATATTCGATGCCGAGCCGCTCGCATATCAATGACTTGATCATGTAATTGTCATCCTTTCAGACGATATGGATTTACGCTTTTTCTTTGATCTTTTCCTCGATGGCGCTCGCCAAATCGGCGACGGTCTTGATGTTTTCTGCCAGCTCGATCTCGACATCGAACTCGTTTTCGAGGTCCATGACCAGTTCGGTAATGTCGAGCGAGTCGATGCCGAGGTCGGTCAAGACCGTCTCGCTTGTGATTTTGGAAGCGTCGCACTCCAACTTTTCGACCAATAGGGATGTGATTTTTTCGGTTACCATGTTGTCTGCTCCTTTAATTGATTTTAATTTACCATTTCAACAGGCAGGAGGCGCTCGCGAGACCCCCGCCGAACGCCGTGAGTAATAATAGGTCACCGCGTTCCAGCGCGCCGGACTTGTTCAGCTCGTCGAGCGCGATCGGGATGCTGGCCGACGAGGTGTTGCCGTAGCGGTCGATGTTGATATAAAACTTTTCGATCGGGATTCCCGAGCGCTCCGCCGCCGCCTCGATGATGCGCCGGTTTGCCTGATGTGGTATAATATATTTTAAGGCGTCTGCCGTAAGACCGTTTCGGGTCAACAGCGTGCCGATGTCCTGTGCCATCGACTGCACCGCATAACGGTAGACCTCTTTCCCGCTCATCTGGATATAGGGCGGTTCGGGTTCAAGGGTTGAAAACGGGCTTTTTCCGGCATAACACGGCACCCGCAGCACCTCGTCGTCTCCGATCACCGTGAACACGGCGTCGAGGTAATTTTTACCCTGTGAAAGCACCGCGGCGCCCGCTCCGTCGCCGAAGATCACGCAAGTCGAGCGGTCCTCCCAGTCGGTAATCTTGCTCAGCCGCTCCGCGCCCACGACCAGGATATTTTTATAAACGTTCCGCGCGAAAAAACAGGCCGCCGTCTCGAGCAGAAACACAAACGCCGAGCATGCCGCGCCGACGTCCATCGCCATGCAATGCGCTCCGAGCCGCTTTTGGATCACGCACGAGAGCGCGGGGGTGACGGTGTCGGCGCTGACCGAGGCGGCCAAAATCAAATCGAGTTCTTCAGCTCTGACGCCGCAGTCGTCAAGCGCGTGTTCGGCGGCCGCAACAGCCAGATCGGCGGTTGTCTCCGAGGTGCAGACGTGCCGGCTTCGAACCCCGACCCGCTGCGAAATCCATTCGTCATTGGTGTCCATCAACTGTGAAAGCTCGCCGTTCGTCACGACGCGTTCCGGCACGCACATACCCGTGCCGATGATTTTAAAACTCATCAAAGTTCCTCCCGTGGATGCAGCCCACAAAAAGTTAGTGCGTTAAAAAAGGCGAAAGTTACAAGGATTTTGAATAAAATTTTTCTTTTATTCGTGTAACTTCCCGTTTTTTCGCGGCACTAAAGATATAAGGATAGTTCTATGAGAGCAGCCGGGAGCGAAAAGGCAGAAAAGAGGTGCGAATTGGAGTCGTTTGAAAAAATCTACCGTGAAAACGCCGCCCGTGTCCACGCGTTTTTATTCGCGCTCTGCGGAGATGCGCTTTTGTCCGAGGAACTGACCCAAGAGACCTTTTTCCAGGCCTTTTCCGCTTTTCACCGCTTCCGCGGGCAGAGTGAGCTGTTCACCTGGCTCGCCGCCATCGCCAAGCACACCTATTATAAATACCTGCGAAAACGCAGGCAGGGGCTTGACGCCATCAACCTCGATTTGGTGACGGATGCTTTCTGCCGTACCGCCCATTACAACCCCGAGGACGCGGTGATCAGGCGGGTGGTCATTGAATCGGTCAAGCGGCTGATTCGTAAGCTGCCCGAAAAATACCGCGACGTGGTGATTTTGCGCATCTATGCCGAGATGCCGTTCGCCCAGGTCGGCGAGGCGCTCGGAATCAGCGAAAACTCGGCAAAAGTCATCTATTTCCGCGCCAAAAAAATGCTGACGGAGGATTTGAAAAATGAACTTGAACTGTGACGCGGCGCTTGATCTGATTTCGCTTTATTGGGATCACACGCTCAGCGCTTCGACCCGCGCGGCGGTCAGGGCGCATTTACGCAGCTGCCCGGCTTGCAAAAAACAATACTTGCAATATGCGCGCGCGGCAAAAACGGCGATTCACAGGCCCGAACTGACCAAAAACATCAACCTCAGCGACGGCTACAGCACGCTGCGCCGCAAACTCCAAAAGCGGCACTCTCTGCGGATCGGTTTTTTGGCGGGCTGTGCCTGTGTGACGCTTGCCGCGGTTGCATTGAGCATCATACGCGACCGGAAAACGCCCAAAACCGTGTGATAAATACGGTGAAACCGTATGCCGCGCTTTTGCAGTGAACCAAGCGGAAAACCGCCTTATTTCGATCTTTTTTCCGGTTTTTTCGCGTTGGGAACAATTTTTTTGCATTTCTCGAAAATTCTTGTTGACATTCCGTTCGGGATGCTGTATGCTCGTATAGCAAATTATCGTTGTGTCGCGGTTAAAGTATAATTTGTAATGAATGAAAGAGGTATTCCATGTACAACGACAAGATCCTGACTTGCAAAGATTGCGGTCAACAGTTCACCTTCACTGCCAGCGAGCAGGAATTCCACGCCGAAAAGGGCTTTACAAACGAGCCGCAGCGCTGCAGGACCTGCCGCAACGCGCGTAAAGGCAACACCTCCGGCGGCGGAAACCGCCCGATGTACGATGCGGTCTGTGCAGAGTGCGGCAAAGCGTGCAAGGTTCCTTTCGAACCGCGCAGCGATCGTCCTGTCTATTGCAGCGATTGCTTCAGAAAGCAATAAAAATTGAGTTTCAACAAAGAGCTGCTTTTTGGCAACTCCTTTTTGCATAACGGTTTTATTTGATTTTCAGGAGTAAATAATCTCAACTGAAACGGCAGAGCAACCTGCGGTTTCAATTCGCCGTAGGCGAGAGATTGGTATTGCGCCGCATTTTATCCGTGTCCGGGCAATGAAATCGGCGCAGACCAAAAACCCGATCAAAGCATATCGCTTGGATCGGGTTTTTGGCGTTTTTCATCACGCCTGCCCTGCTCCGGCAAAGTGGCCGGTCACGGGACCCCAATATTTTAACAGTGGCTCTCCCTGCACTTTTTGTCCTCACAGCAGCCGCAGGTCTCGCAGTCGGGGAAGAGCGTCTTGTCATATTCAATGTTGTTTTTGCGGTAATAGTCGGCGATGGCGGACTTGATGGCCTCCTCGGCCAGCACCGAGCAGTGCAGCTTGTGCGCCGGCAGCCCGTCGAGCGCCTCGGTCACCGCCTTGTTGGTGAGCGCGAGCGCCTCGGAGAGCGGTTTGCCCTTGATCAGCTCGGTCGCCATCGAGCTGGACGCAATCGCGGAGCCGCACCCGAAGGTCTCGAATTTGACGTCGTCGATGACGTCATCCTTGATTTGAATATAGATTTTCATAATGTCGCCGCATTTGGCGTTGCCGACCTCGCCGACGCCGTCCGCGTTCTCGATGATACCGACGTTGCGCGGATGCTTAAAATGATCCATGACTTTTTCACTGTATAACATAAATTCTCCTGCCTTCCTTAAGATCTCTCCAAACCGGAGATATGTTTCTCAAATAGTCCACGACCTCCGATACTTTTTCGATGATGTAATCGGCCTCCTCCTCGGTGTTATCATCGCCGAGCGAGAGCCGCAGCGACCCGTGGGCGATCTCGTGCGGCCGACCGATAGCGAGCAGCACATGGCTCGGGTCGAGCGAACCCGACGTGCAGGCCGAGCCCGACGAAGCCATAATACCCTGTTCGTCGAGGAGCAGCAACATCGATTCCCCCTCGATGCCCTCAAAGCAAATATTGATGTTTCCCGGGAGCCGCCGGACCGGGTCTCCGTTTAAGATGGAATGCGGAATCTTTAAAAGTCCCTCGATGATCCGATCCCGCAGCGCCGTTTGTCTCGCGGCATTTTCATCGATATGCGCGCAGACCTCGTCAAAGGCCGCCGCCATCCCCACGATTGCGGGCAGATTTTCGGTACCCGCCCGCCTGCCGCGCTCCTGCGCGCCGCCCTCGATCAGATTGACCAACGGGATCCCTTTTTTGACGTACAGCGCCCCGGCCCCTTTCGGCCCGTAGAACTTGTGCGCCGAAAGCGAGAGCATGTCGATGTTTTCTTTGACCACGTCGATGTGCAGATGCCCTGCGGCCTGCACGGCGTCGGTGTGGAACAAAACGCCCTTTTCGCGGCAAATCTTTCCGATCTCCGCGATCGGCTGGATCGTCCCGATTTCGTTGTTGGCGTACATCACGCTCACCAGACAGGTGTCCGGGCGGATGGCGTCCTTCACTTCTTCGGGCGTCACGATCCCGTTTTCATGCACGTCGAGCAGCGTGACCCCATACCCCTGCTTTTTCAGTTTTTCAAGAGTGTGCAGCACCGCGTGATGCTCAAACGCGGTCGAGACGATGTGTTTTTTATTCTTTTTCGCGCCGATTGCGGCGGCCGATAAAATCGCTTGGTTGTCGGCCTCGCTGCCGCCCGAGGTAAAATAAATTTCCTTCGCCTCGCACCCGAGGTTTTTCGCCACGCGCTCCCGGGCGTTCCAAAGCGCCTCCGCGGCCTCCTGCCCCGCCGAATGCAAACTCGACGGGTTGCCGTAGACCCGGTCAAAATACGGCATCATCGCTTCCGTCGCCGTTCGGCTCGCCTTGGTTGTCGCCGCGTTATCCGCATAAATTTTATATACGCTCATATCATCCGTCCTAAGTGTTCGCTTTCCCGAAGCTTCTAATTCATACCGCTTCGGTATACTTATAATAACACCTATATCCTACCGTGTCAATAGGATATACGAAAATATTTTTATCCGCCTTTCAGGGCGGATTATACTTTACCGTCCAACACGTCGCGCAGCGTCACGCTGTCCAAATAGTTGTTGACGGCGCTTTCGAGTTTGACCCAGACCGGCAGCGAGAGGCAGTCGGCGGCGCGTTCGCAGCGCGTGCCGCAGTCCAGACAGACGACCGGCGCAACCGAGCCCTCGGTCAGACGGATGATTGAACCGACGGTGTATTCCTCGGGTGTTCGGGACAGGCGATAGCCCCCCTCTTTCCCCCGTGAGCTTTCGACCATTCCCGCTTTGTTTAACATCGCCACGATGGTCTCGAGATATTTGACCGAAATATCCTGCCGCTCCGAAATTTTTTTCAGCGAGACGAACCCGTCGCCCATATGCTGCCCGAGATCGAGCATCAGGCGGATCGCATAACGCCCTTTTGTGGAGATCATCATGTTTTCATTTGCCGTCCTTTCCTCAGATATCGGCCGCCGAATGATTCTTTCGGGCCTGTTTCGAAACATAACCGACCAGGTCTCTGACGACCACGGAGGCGATCAGCAGGCCCGCCGCGGGCGGCACAAAAGCGTTCGAGGCCGGAATGTTTCGGCGTTTCGGAGCGGTCGCCGGATTTATCGTCTCCTCGCTCTCATAGGGGTGCAGCGGCAATTCTTCCGAATAAACAACCCGAACTTTTTTAATGCCGCGCTTGCGCAGTTCCAGCCGCATCACCCGCGCCAACGGACAGATTTTTGTCTTTGAAATGTCCGCGACCCGCAGCATGGTCGGGTCGACTTTGTTGCCCGTGCCCATCGACGAGATCACCGGGACTCCGACGGCTTTTGCCCGCAGGATAATCTCGAGCTTGCCCGCCACGGTGTCGATCGCGTCAACCACATAATCAAACCTTGAAAAGTCGAATTGCGCGGCGGTTTCGGGCAGGAAAAAACACCGATATTTATACACGACCGCTTTGGGGTTGATGTCTGAAATCCTTTCTTCGGCGGCGTCGACTTTATATTGTCCCACGGTTTGGTGCGTCGCGATAATTTGGCGGTTCAGGTTTGTCAAACAGACCTTGTCGTCGTCGATCAAATCCAGCGTCCCGACGCCGCTGCGCGCCAACGCCTCGACGACATAGCCGCCCACGCCGCCGACGCCGAACACGGCCACGCGGCTTCGCGCCAGCTTTTGCATCGCCTCTTTGCCGAAGATCATCTCGGTCCTTGAAAATTGATCCACCGTATCGGCTCCTTAAAAAGAAATTGGAAAATAGAAAATGGAAATTGGTAGTACATTTGTCATCCTGAGCGGAGCGCGTCCTGCCGGCGCGCGAAGTCGAAGGATCTCGGACTTAAGGGGAAGTATTCACGACGGCCCCTTCTTACTTTTTTACGTCAATTCACCGCGTCGCTCGCGCGCATGGCCAAAATCGTCTTCCCGATCAAATCGTCCAATTCCCATCCGAGCATCGCCGCGCCCTGTTCAATCACCTCACGCGAGCAGCCCGCCGCGAATTTTTTGTCCTTAAATTTCTTTTTCACCGACGAGACCTCGAGGTCGGCGACGCTCTTCGACGGCCGCATGACCGCCGCCGCGCCGATCAGCCCGGTCAACTCGTCGACCGCGAACAGCACCTTTTCCATCTCGTGCTCGGGCCGGATGTCCGCATCCGCGCACTGCCCGTACCCGTGGCTGGCGCACGCGCGGATTGTGCGCTCGTCGATCCCGTTTTCGCGCATCAGCTCCCGCCCCTTGACGCAGTGCTGTTCGGGGAACCGCTCGAAATCGAGGTCGTGCAGCAGCCCGACGACGGCCCAAAACTCCTTTTCGGCTCCGTAACCGAGTTCTTCGGCGAACCACCGCATCACATCTTCCAAAATACGCGCGTGCAACAGATGGAATTCGCCTTGATTATATTTCGTGAGCAGCTCCCACGCCCGCTGTCTGTTATAAGCCATCTAAAAATCCCCCGTTCCCGGTTTTTATAAAAAAGCCGCGGGCGGTTCCCCGTCCATGCCATATTTTACACGGTTTTTTAAAATCTGTAAATGTATTTCAATATATCAATCAATTTGTGTGGGGAACGGTCTTGACCGTTCCGTATTAAATTAAATATTCAAACCAACACATTGAATTTATTGCGATTATGCCTCACCGTTCCCTACACCATGAATGCCTACTCCGCGAACAACGGTGTCGATAAATACCGCTCGCCCGTGTCGGGCAGCAGCGCCACGATGACCTTGCCTTTGTTTTCCGGTCTCTTGGCGAGTTCCGCCGCAGCCCAAATGGCGGCGCCCGACGAGATGCCGACCAGCACGCCGTCGGTTTTGCCGACTTCCTTTCCGGTTGCGAACGCGTCGTCGTTTTCGACCGTGACGATCTCGTCGTAGATCTTGGTGTTCAGTACCGCCGGGATAAAGCCCGCGCCGAGCCCTTGGATTTTATGCGAGCCCGCGGCGCCCGCCGAGAGCACCGGAGAAGCGGCGGGCTCGACCGCGACGATTTTGACCGACGGCTTCTTGGATTTCAAGTATTCGCCGGCGCCGGTGATCGTGCCGCCGGTCCCGACGCCCGCGACAAAGATGTCGATTCCGCCGCCGGTATCCTCCCAGATCTCGGGGCCGGTGGTCGCGCGGTGAACCGCCGGATTCGCGGGGTTGTCGAATTGCCCGGGGATGAAGCTGTCCTTGATCTCCCCGGCCAGTTCGTCCGCCTTCTCGATCGCGCCTTTCATGCCCTTCGCGCCCTCGGTCAGCACGATCTCCGCGCCGTAGGCCGTGATCAGATTCCTGCGTTCGACCGACATGGTCTCTGGCATCGTCAGAATCAGGCGGTATCCCCTCGCCGCCGCGACCGCGGCAAGTCCGATGCCTGTGTTGCCGCTGGTCGGCTCGATGATGACCGTGTCCATTTTCAAAACGCCCCGTTCCTCGGCGTCGTCGATCATGGCCTTGGCGATGCGGTCCTTGACGCTGCCCGCCGAGTTGAAATATTCGAGTTTCACGATCAGCTTCGCGTGAAGCCCATGGGCTTTTTCATACCCGCCGAGCTCGAGCAGCGGGGTTTTCCCGATCAGTTGATCGATGGATTGATAAATGTTTGGCACGGGAAAGACCTCCGTTATGTGTTTTTGAAGGCGGGAATTACGGAAATGCGGACGCCGCTGTAAGAGAAATCTTGCGCTTATTTTTATTATATCACAGATTTTACGGGTTTCAACCGCCGAAAACGGCCCTAAAACTCCGGTCGGCGGAAATCGCCGAACCAACAAAAACAGAGATTTTGCTCTATGTCGGCAAAACCTCTGTTTTGTTATTTTATATCTTGTTTATCAGAAAATGGAGAACTGCAGGAACAGAACCGACATCAGCGAAGAGACGAGCGATACCACGGTGATCTGCGTGTTGATCGACGGACCCGCGGTGTCCTTGAACGGATCGCCCACGGTGTCGCCGACGACAGCCGCTCTGTGGGCATCGGAGCCCTTGCCGCCCTCATTGCCGGATTCGACATACTTTTTGGAGTTATCCCAAAGGCCGCCCGCGTTGCTCATGAACAACGCCAACAGCAAACCGCTGATGATGTTGCCGCACAGGAAACCGCCGATGGCCGTGACGCCGCCGATAAAACCGACGGTCAGCGTTGCGATGATGGCCATCAGACCGGCCGGGATCAATTCTTTGAGCGCGCCGTTTGTGGCGATCGAAATGCACTTGTCATATTCGGGTTCGACGCCCGGCTTGCCCTCTTTCAACCCTTTGATGTCCCGGAACTGTCTGTGGATCTCCGAGACCATGCGCTGCGCGTTGCGGTCGACGCCGAGCATCAGCATGGCAGAAAAAACGGCGGGAATCGCGGCGCCGACGAGCAGGCCGAAGAAGACAAGCGGGTCCATGACATCGAAACCGGCGAGAAACCGGACGCCCTTTTCCACGATTCCGTGTTCGACGGCGGCGGTATTGACCTCACTCATAAATGCGCCGAGCAATGCGATGACGGTCAGACCCGCGGCCGAGATCGCGAAACCCTTGGTGACGGCTTTTACGGTGTTTCCGGCGGAGTCGAGCTCATCGGTGATTTGAAGGACGTCATCGCCGAGTTCGCCCATTTCGGCGAGTCCGCGCGCGTTGTCGACGATCGGGCCGTAGGCGTCGTTGCTGACGATCATCCCGACGATGGAGAGCATTCCGACGGCCGCCATGGCGATGCCGAACAACGCATATTCAAATCCGTGCGCGGGATCGATCGGCTCACAGAGTTTATAGGCGACCAGCGCCGAAAACCCGATGCCGACCATCGCCGGAAGCACGCTGAGCAATCCGTATGAAATACCCGATAAGATGGTGAATGCGGGGCCCGAGCTGCTCGCCTTGGCGACGAGGCGCACCGGTTTTTTGCTGTCGTCGGTGAAATAGTCGGTCGTGATGCCGATGATGACGCCGACGAGCAGGCCGACCACGCAGGCGCCCCAGATGCGCCAGTTGAATCCGAAGAGCGCGGTCGCTCCGGCTGACAGGAGCGTAAAGATGCCGGTGGTGACATAGGTGCTGGAATTGAGCGCCCTTGTCGGGTTGCCCTTTTTGCCGATACGGGCGGTCATGACGCCGATGATCGAGGCAAACAAGCCGAGCGCCGCAAAACAAAACACCATATCCACGTTGATCGTGCCGCCGATGGCGCTGTCAAGCGCGGTGGCGAGAACCAGCGCGGCGGCCATCGAAGCGACGTTGGAGTCAAAGAGATCCGCGCCCATGCCGGCGACGTCACCCACATTATCACCCACATTGTCCGCGATGACGGCGGGGTTGCGCGGGTCGTCCTCGGGAATGCCGAGTTCGACTTTGCCGACGAGGTCGGCGCTGATATCGGCGGTTTTGGTGAAGATGCCGCCGCCGGCCTTTGCAAACAACGCCAGTGAGCTTGCGCCGAAGCTGAAGCCGAGCACGACGGTCGGGTCTTTTGTGATCAGATACACCAGCGTGACGCCGAGCAAGCTTGAGCCCACGACGGCCATACCCATGACGGCGCCGCCGCGGAAGCCCGCCATAAACGACCTCTTGATGCCTGTTTTCGCCGCTTCGGCGGATTTTACGTTGGCGATGGTTGCGACTTCAATGCCGATTTTCCCGGCGATGGCGGAAAACACTGTGCCCATAAAATATGCGACGGTCATTACGATGTTTTCTATGTAATCTCCCTTCCAGATGGGAGCGGGCAAAAACACCAAAATCAATAAGCCGACGATGGCCGCGAATTTTGCGAGAACTCTGTATTCCTTGCGCAAAAAGGTTCTCGCACCTTTTCTGATCAAATCGCCGTTTTTTGCGATGATCTTGTTTTCTGACGGCTGGCGCTTTACCCAGAGGTAGAGCCACATGGCGTACGCGAACGCCACGATCGCTATCAGTATGGCCGAATAAAGTGAAATCTTTTCCATGAACAATCCCTCCGCGAAATTTGTCGAAACTTATCATATACCATTTTGCATTATAATTCAATAGGTGAATTTCAGGAATCAGGGATGCCGATATCGTTGGTTCCCTTATTTTTTCATACCCCGTTCATTTTATTGTATACAAAACAACGGTTTTTTGTCCCGCGTCTGCCGGATCTTCCGATTTTTATTTGTGATAAAATTCGAATTTTGTCTCTTTTTACAATATACAAAAGGCGGTAACTGTAGTATAATATTTCTTGTAAAACTTTTTTGAAAGGTTTCATATGACCATTTCATTTTCCGAATTCATTTCACAGGCACTCTCCAACCCGCTGCTGCTCATCACCGTCATACTGACGCTGGGCGTCATTTTGGTCAACGGCTGGACCGACGCGCCGAACGCGATCGCCACCTGCGTCTCCACCCGCTCAATCAAAGCGCCCGCCGCGATCCTGATGGCCGCCGTGTTCAACTTCCTCGGCGTGCTGGTGATGACGCGGATCAACTCCAAAGTCGCCATGACGATCTACAACATGGTCGATTTCCGCGGCGACGCCTCGGACGCGACCATCGCCCTGTGCGCGGCGCTGTTCGCCATCGTCTTGTGGGCGACGGCGGCTTGGTGGTTTGGCATTCCGACCAGCGAGAGCCACGCGCTAATCGCGGGTCTCTCCGGCGCCGCCATCGCATTGCAAAGCAGCTTGTCCGGCATCAACTTTTCCGAATGGGTCAAAGTTTTAATCGGATTGCTGCTCTCCACCGTGCTCGGGTTTTTCTCGGGCTTTTTTATCGCCCGGCTGATTGAACTGCTCTTTGCCCGGACGGACCGGCGCAGGATGAACCGGATATTCGGCAAGGCGCAGGTGGCCGGCGGAGCCGCAATGGCTTTTATGCACGGCGCGCAGGACGGGCAAAAATTTATGAGCGTGTTTTTGCTCGGCATCTTTTTGGTCAACGGGCAGACCGACGTAACGGAATTTTCGATCCAACCCTGGCTGATGATCTTATGCTCAATCGTCATGGCGTTAGGCACTTCGATCGGCGGATATAAAATCATCAAATCGGTCGGGTTGGATATGGTGCGTTTGGATACCTATCAGGGCTTCGCCGCCGACTTAGGCGCGGCGGGCTGTCTGTTGCTTTCCTCTTTGACCGGTATTCCCGTCAGCACCACGCACACCAAAACGACGGCGATCATGGGCGTCGGGGCTTCCCGGCGGCTTTCGGCTGTCAACTGGAGAATCGTCAAGGAGATGTCGCTCGCCTGGGTCTTGACCTTCCCGGGCTGCGGGTTGTTGGGATTTTTAATCGCTAAATTGTTCATGTTTATTTTTTAAACGAAAGGAAGATTTTATATGAGAAAATCGAAAAAGAAGGGGTTTAACTACTTCGAGTGTTTTTATGAGGTCGCCAAAATCGCCGACGATTGCGCGTCCTATCTCCACCGGGCTCTGTCGGAGTTTGAGGTGTCCCAAATTCCCGAACACACCGAGAACATGCATAAACTCGAAAATGCCGCCGACATGAAAAAGCACGAGCTGATCAAGAACCTGGCGCACGAATTCATCACGCCGATCGAGCGTGAGGACATCGCCACCCTGTCGCAGCAGCTGGACAACATCGTCGACACGGTCGAGGACGTCATGCGCCGCATCTATATGTTCAACGTCACCGCCCTGCGCCCCGAAGCCATCGAATTTTCACAACTCATCGCCCGCAGCTGCACGATGTTTTGCCAGTTGATCAAAGAATTCCCCAACTTCAAAAAATCCAAGACCATCCACGATTTGATCATCGAGATCAACACCCTCGAAAACAAGGGCGATAAACTGCACGCGGAATCGTTGCGCAGATTGTTCACAGAGCCCGCCGCACCGGATGAGCGGCTGGTTTGGATGATGATTTTCGACTCCCTCGAAAGCAGCGTGGACGCCTGCGAAAACGCCGCCGACTTAATCGAGAGCATCATTATGAAAAACACTTAAATCGATTCAACTTCTTTAAGCAAACGCAAAAGTGAACGTTGTAACGTAAATTGAGCATTTGAAATATCTTGACAATGAAGCGGCTGTTGAACTACAATAACAATGGTTGAATACTTAGTCAACCATATACCACTTTACAGTTGAGCACTTATTCAATTAAGACGGAAAGGAAGGTTCGATATGTCCAAAAACGAATTCCTCTGCGACTGCAACGCCGTCCATGGCGACATCGTGTCCAAGGTCAGCGGGCAGATGCCCGGCGCGGAAAAATTGAACCGCCTTGCGGGTTTTTTCAAGGTTTTCGGCGACGTCACCCGCATAAAAATTTTATGGGCGCTCGACCTGAACGAGCTTTGCGTCTGCGATATCGCCAACATCCTCAGCATGAGCAAATCGGCGGTTTCGCACCAATTGGCCTTGTTGCGAAAAGCCAATCTTGTCCGCTTCCGCAGGGACGGAAGAGAGGTCTATTATTCCCTTGCCGACGACCATGTGAAGATGATCACCGAAACCGGGCTCGAACACATCGATGAAGGGGTATAAAAACCATGCAAAGAGAACCAAAATCCATTTTAACGCGCATTTTGATCGGCGCCATCTTATTGGGCGCCGCGTTTATTTTCCCCGTCTCCGATCCGTTGGAATTGTTTTTGTGTGTTGCCGCCTATCTGATCACCGGCGGCGACGTCATTTGGAAAGCGGTTAAAAATATTTTTCGCGGTGAAATTTTCGATGAAAATTTTCTCATGACCGTCGCCACCTCAGGGGCGCTTGCCATCGGCGAATATCCCGAGGCGGCGGCCGTGATGCTGTTCAGCCAGATCGGCGAATTCTTTCAAGACCTCGCCGTCGATAAAAGCCGCGCGTCCATCGGCGAACTCATGGACGTCCACCCCGAATACGCCAATGTCGAACGGGACGGCGAATTGAAACAGGTGACGCCCGACACGGTCGGGGTCGGCGCGGAGGTCGTGGTCAAGCCCGGAGAAAAAATCCCGCTCGACGGTGTTGTCACCGAGGGGTTTTCATCCCTCAATACCGCGGCGCTGACCGGCGAGAGTTTGCCGCGCGACGTGCGGAAAGGCGACGGCGTTTTTGCCGGATGCGTCAACTTATCGGGGCTTTTGCATATTCGCACAACCGCTTCATACGGCGAGTCGGCGGTCGCGAAAATCTTAAACCTCGTCCAAAACGCCGAGAGCGGCAAGACCAAGAGCGAAAAATTCATCACCCGTTTTTCCAGGGTTTATACGCCGATCGTCGTTATCGCAGCGCTGCTGCTTGCAGTCGTCCCCTCTCTGATTACCGGGGACTGGATTAACTGGGTGCGCCGCGCATTGATCTTCCTTGTGATCTCCTGCCCCTGTGCGTTGGTCATCTCGGTGCCGCTGTCGTTCTTCGGCGGCATCGGCGGCGCTTCCAAAAAAGGAATTTTGGTCAAGGGCTCAAATTATTTAGAGGCGCTGTCGAAAGTCGAAACCGTTGTCTTTGACAAAACCGGCACGCTGACCAAGGGCGCGTTTTCCGTGCAGGCCGTCCATCCCGAAAGCATCTCCGAGGCACAATTGCTCGATATCGCGGCCATGGCCGAGAGCTATTCCGATCATCCGA
The DNA here is from genome assembly GCA_964587625.1 of uncultured Eubacteriales bacterium. Classification (GTDB taxonomy): domain Bacteria; phylum Bacillota; class Clostridia; order Oscillospirales; family JAKOTC01; genus DAOPZJ01. Next base: position 26,073 of record CAZPLU010000008.1, on the reverse strand, counting down.
TTTCGCTGTCGCTCAGAAACGCGTATGCAAGCACCCTCCGGAAGGCGCTTAACATTGACAAAAACCGCGTCACCGGCGTTGAAGAATTTGCCGGACGCGGAATCAAGGCCGCCTTGGACGGCAGAACCGTCTATGCCGGAAATTGCGCGTTGATGGAGCAAGTCGGCGTACAATGGAAACCCTGCGACGTCCGGGGCACGACGATCCATGTCGCCGACGGCAGCGATTATATGGGGCATATTGTGATCGCGGATGAGATTAAACCCCAATCCAAAGCGGCGATTTCCGCGCTCAAAACCCTCGGCGTCCGCAAGACCGTGATGCTGACCGGCGACCGGGAGGCCGTCGGCAGGCAGGTCGCCGAAACCCTCGGGCTGGATGAAGTTCACGCCGAATTATTGCCCGCGGACAAGGTCGCGCAGGTCGAACGGCTGATGGGCGAAAAGAGCCGCAAAGGCCGCCTCGCGTTTGTCGGCGACGGCATCAACGACGCGCCGGTGTTAAAGCGCGCCGACGTCGGCGTCGCCATGGGCGCGCTCGGCTCCGACGCCGCCATCGAGGCCGCCGACGTCGTATTGATGGACGACAACCCCGAAAAGCTCGCGCAGGCGATTAAAATCTCGCGCAAGACCCTTTCAATCGTCAAGCAAAACATCATTTTCGCGCTCGGAGTCAAGGCGGTTTTTTTGCTGCTCGGCGCGTTCGGCGTCGCAACCCTCTGGGAAGCCGTCTTCGCCGACGTGGGCGTGTCGCTGCTCGCCGTATTGAACGCTTTACGGGCGATGAAGTAAAAAGCAAAAAACAAGGTTCGGAAACCGGAATCCGTCAATTTTCTGACAATAAAAAATGTCCGCTGCAAGGACATAGCCCCCGTTTCGTGCTATACTGTCCGCAAAAGCACCGAGGAGGACTTTTATGGAATGGATCACAGACCTCAATCGCTCGATCGATTATCTCGAGGAGCAGCTGACCGGAAAGCCGGATTACGAAGAAGCCGCAAGGCACTGCCGCTGCACGCCTTCAAAGTATCAGCAGATGTTTTTGCTCGCGACGGGCATCACGGCTTCGGAGTATGTGCGGTATCGGCGCATGACCTGCGCGGCATATGATTTAACCCGCACCAAGGCCGCCGTTTTGGACATTGCCTTGAAATACGGCTACGAATCCCCGGAGGCCTTTTGTCGGGCGTATCAAAACTTTCACGGCCGCTCCCCGACCGCGTCGAGAAAAGCGAAAAAGCACAACGCATTCCATAAAATCTCCTTCCAGCTGAATACGTACGGGGGGTTTTATAAAATGGGAAACGAAGCCGTCCTCAACATCGAGACCGAGCGTCTTGTCATCCGAAAATTCACGCCCGACGATTGGAGAGACCTGCTCGAAATCGCCGTTTCGAACCAAAAATCCGAGTTCTCCGCCTTCGACCACGAATGGCCGACCGACGAGGCGGGCATCAAAAAAGCCGCGGAATATTTCGCGTCCGGATCACCGTTTTGGGCCGTGGAACTCAAGGAACCGCGCAAGGTCATCTGCTTCATCAACTTCAATTTTATCGACGACAACGCCCTTTTGGACATCGGGCACGTCGTCAACGGCGATTTCCTCCACCGCGACTACGAGTACGAAGCCCTAAAGGCGCTGTATAATTTCGCCTTTATTCAACTCGGGGTCAAGGGCATTCGGGCCGGGTGGATTTTGGAGGATAAAGACAAACTGGAACCGCTTTACAAACTCGGCATGAAAGTCACCGAAACGAGCCCCGCCCAACGGATGCGGCCCGACGCCGAAGGCAAGACCGACTCGCCCTATCACGGCTGCATCTTGGCGGTCACAAGACAGTCATGGATCGCCAACCCCGCGATTTAAAGCCGGAACGCAGCAAACGCTCCCTTTGACAAAGGGGGCGTTTTCGTTTACAATATTTTAAACAATGCGGCTCGTTTCATCCAATAAAAGCCACGGAGGGAAGCCCTATGAGATTCGGAATTTATTACGCCTACTGGGAACATGAATGGGGCGGAAATTTTATCCCCTATATCGAAAAAGTCAAACGGCTCGGCTTCGACATCCTCGAAGTCGCGTGCGGCGACTTCTATCTCGAGGACGGCGCCTTTTTCGACGAGCTGCGCCGCGCCTCGGAATATCACGGCGTCACGCTGACCGGCGGCTACGGCCCCCGCCCCGAACACAACCTCGCCGCAAAAGATGAGACGGCCGTCGAAAAGGCGTTCGCTTTTTACGCCGATCTGTTTCAAAAGATGGAGCGGGCCGGAATCGGTTCGCTCGGCGGCGCGCTGTATTCTTACTGGCCCGTCAACTTTAACGGTGAATTGGACAAGCGAGGCGATTTTGAGCGCAGCGTCGAAAACATAAAACGCCTCGCCGACATGGCGATAAATCACGGGATCACGCTGAATATGGAGGCGTTGAACCGCTTCGAGGGCTATCTGCTCAACACCGCGAAAGAAGCCGTTGAATATGTCAAAGCCGTCGGTCAATCGAATGTCAAGGTCATGCTCGACACGTTCCACATGAACATTGAGGAAGATTCGTTTTCCGCCGCGTTTGAATTGGCGGGGAACCTGCTCGGCCGCTTCCATGTCGGCGAGGCCAACCGCAAGCCGCCGTTTGAAAACGGACGAATGCCGTGGATGGAGATCGGTAAAACACTTAAAAAAATCAACTATACCGGCGATGTCGTGATGGAGCCGTTTGTGTTGATGGGCGGACAGGTCGGCAAGGATATCTCGATTTGGCGCGATATCTCCGAGGGCGCCACCCCCGCCGAACTCGACAAAGCCGCCGCCGATTCCGTGGCGTTTTTGCGCAGGGCGTTTATTATGTAGGAGGACCATCCCGTGCCGCTTGTCAAAATAGAAATCATCAAAGGCAAAACGCCGGAACATAAAAAAGCGCTGTTGGACGGCATCCATAAAGCGCTGGTAGACGCCTTTCAAATCCCCGACAGCGACCGTCTGCAGCGCCTTTATGAATTGGACCGCGCGGATTTTGAAATTCCGCCCTACCGAACCGAAAATTTTACACTCGTCGAGCTGACCGTTTTTAAAGGCCGCAGTTTGGACGCCAAGAGAAAACTGTATCAAGTCATCGTCGAAAACCTTGAAAAAGACCCCGGCGTCAAGCCGACGGATGTTTTGATCGTCGTTCACGAACCGCCGTTGGAAAATTGGGGCGTCGCCGGCGGAAAGCCCGCAAGCGAAATCGATTTAGGGTTTAAAATCGACGTATAAAATTATATGCCGTCCGTTCCAAGGTGGTATATCCCCATCGTCATGGATAAGGATCAAGTATCTTTTTGGGTGGAAAATATGACCGGACAGGCAAACGCCAAACCGTCTCATCCACGAGACATCCCCCTATTTACGCGAACACGCCCGCAACCCCATGAACCGGTATCCGTGGGGCGGCGAGGCGTTTGCCGAGACCGAAGCCGAGGCATTTTATTGATCTGATATTCCTACCCGGTATGGAAAAAGCCCTTTTTATTTACACACGTCGCTCAAACGACTATAATAGAATTGTCGTTACACTGCGAAAGGGGGGGTTGGATGGAGTACATATCCGCCGCGGAAGCGGCCGAAAAGTGGGGTGTTTCCCTTCGGCAGGCGCAGCGGCTGCTGGCCGGCGGCCGGATACTTCGCGCCAAAAAATACGGAAGGTCGTGGATGATTCCGGCCGACGCGGAAAAACCCACCGACCCGCGCCGGGAGAAAAAGCCGCCGCGAAGCGCGTTGTTCTCCGATTTTGCCCGCCTGCTTGCGGCGACTGCCGCGCCGCTGCCCGCCCATGACCCCGACGCGATTGTGCATACCGTAAGCGGAGAGAGGGAGCGGCGGCAATACGAGGCGGAGCTGGCCTACCTGCGGGGTGATTTTAAACGGGCGATGCGCTGCTTTTTCGACACCGAGGGAGACGGCGCGGCACGACTGCGGATTTGCCTGGTGGCGATCGCGGCGGCCATCAGCATGGGCGATTACCGCGCGTATACGCAGATCGATACCCATCTCAAAAACTGCGTAAAAGACCAAAAAGGCAAGAACGATTCGGTCGCCGTGGTCGCGGAGCTGGCGCTCTCCACCGCCGCCGTGAGCGCGATCGCTCCGAATATGGCGTCCGAATGGCTCAAAAAGGGGGATTTTCACGCCCTCATGCCGCAGATGAGGCCCTTTGCCTTTTATCTGCGGGCGAAATATTTTCACTGCACGAACCAGCATGAAGCCATGTTGGCCGTGTCGCAGGCCGCGTTGCTCCTCAGCGAACCGGAGCGTGGGATCAGCCAGACCGGGCTGTATCTGCGGCTGTGCTGCGCGATGGCCTGCCGAGCCCTCGGGAGAGAGGACGAGGCGCGCCGTCACTTGCTGGAAACCATGGAACTCGCGCTGCCTAACGGCTTTATCACGCCGTTTGCGGAGGTGGTGACCGCTCTGGGCGGATTGATGGAGCAATGCCTGAAACAGGCATTTCCCGCTTATTACGACGCCGTTCTGGGACAGTGGAAGCGCACCTTCGTCAACTGGGTCGTTTTCCACAACCAGTTCACCAAAAACAACATCACCCTTGTGCTCTCGCTTCGGGAATACCATATCGCCCGGCTCGTGGCGCACCGCGTCCCCTACGCGCAGATCGCCGAGCAGCATTGCATTTCGGTGGGACGGCTCAAAAACATCATGCAGGAGGTCTACGGAAAACTGCTCATTTCGAGCCGGAAAGAACTCATAAAGTATATTTTTTAAGGAAAACAAGTGACTTTTCGGGGGCAAAAAGTCACTTCCCAAGCGGGGGCTTTTCTCTTATGATAGTGGTGAAACCATCATAAAAGGAGATGTTACCATGCGTGGCAAATCGAAATTCAAAGTCCTCATTACCCTGTTTATGGCCATTGCCCTGTTGCTGACCTCGTGCGGCGGCGCGAATTCGGGTATCACACGGGATATAACGCTGGCGAACGAGGGTTTGCTGCCCACGCCGTATGAGAACCCGCCGATGGTAAGCAGTGCCCTGACGGTGGCGGGGATCATTTCGCTCATAGGGCAAAATCTCACCGCCGGCGCCGCGAAATCCGCCGGCAGCAGCGGCTTCGGCTGGGTCATGAACATGCTCGGCATGGGCGATCCCGTTGCCCAGACCACGATCGATATGCTGGTGTCGATCAATTCAAACATCGAACAGCTCAGTAAAAGCGTGACGGAGATGCAAAAACAGCTCAACGCGGTGGATTACAATACATTGGCCAGCCCGCTCCAGTCCATCGTCAGCAAAATAACGAGAGCCAACCGGTCGCTGACCTCCTTGGCGGGGTTGTCTCCCGTTACCGACGACACCTCCGAGTCCGATAAAGCGTACCGGCAGGAAATCATCGACGAGCTCTGTACATGGATCGGAGGGCCGGACGGCATCATAGCCAACCAATACGCCATCCGTGACGCCATGCTGGGCACGGGAATGGCCGGCGGCGGCATGATCGTCAAATGGAGCAAGTGGGTCGTCGGGCGCCAGCGTTTTTTCAATAAAGAGTCCTCCGACATGCAGCGGGAACTGTATAATTATTGGCTGACGCTCCAGGCGATCCAGGAAACGCTGATCATCGAGTATATGCATTACAAAAATCATCCCCTCTCTAAAATTCAAGAGGAGCTTGACGGCTACAACCTTGACATGAGCGCGCAAAAGGAATGCATCCCTTGGGAGCTGCCCTGCGAGTCGTACGATGATTCCACCTTTGTCATATTCCCCAGTAAACCGTGGTCCTATATGCTTGACACCAACGTCTTTGGAAAAAGTATGCTCACCCGCAATATGGCGATCGGCATCATCGGTATCATGAATACGGAACAGCCCCGGTATCCGTGTCAGACACATCCTTTTTATGGCTGGGAACTCCCCGATTCGCAGGATATCGGGGTTCTGCGTTCGATGTTTGTGGAATTGGTATTCCAGGGCATCCCCGAAGATGAAGATGTTCGCGGATGGGCAATCGACGAGGGCTGGAAGAGTATTCCCAATGTCTCCGGCAAAGGATTTAGCTTCTGGACTTCGGGGATCGGTACGGGGGATAATCGCTATTTGATTGTCTACCGCTCCCAAAAGAAAGGCCTGGATTTGGATTGGTATACCACGGAGCATCCTTTGCTGCCTGTGCGCCGCATATTGCCTGTTGGAGATGCCGCTGGGGGCGGCGAATTCTACTTTTATTATTAAATCGGCATTCCGCGGCAGGCGCCCGGAAAAATCAAACAACACCCATAATACTGATTTCAAATTTCACAATCGATTTTTTCGATTGTGAATGAATCCCCGCTTTTGGCGGGGGTGAAAACGTTTCGTCGTTTTCACGAAATCAGCATTGCACGGCGTATTTCGGCGGCATCCGCCGCCGTCCGCCGCGTTGCGGCGGATTTGTAAAGCCGATTATATCGGCTTTACAAATAAATATTCGTATAAAATCGAATATGCGGTTTGGGAGTACAATTTCGGGCGGATTCACGTCCGTTCCAATATACATACGTCAAACCGGCCAAAAGATTAGGGGAACCATATCGGGCGGCGAAAGCATGCGCTTCCAACTGCCACCCTGCGGCAGTGAGCCGCTTGATACGACAATTGTTACAGCCGGGTTTACTTCAAGTGAACCCGGTTATCTTTTACAAAATATCAACAAAACTCCACCGTTGTGACAACCATCCGAAGATAAGAAAACACCAAAACAACTCCCGCCGATAACGATAAACTGCCGATATCCTTGCAATGATTGAGCGGACGGGTATTCTTTGCCTGCGGAATGCAAATATTATTCAAGCAATCAATGATTTTTACGGGAGGTTGATGTCCCATGTTATCGGAGAAAAAAACACCCAATCGGTTAATGAAAGAAAAATCTCCCTATCTGCTCGAACACGCCCATAACCCCGTGGACTGGTACCCGTGGGGCGGCGAGGCGTTCGCCAAGGCGAAAGCCGAGGACAGGCCGATCTTTTTGTCCGTCGGCTATTCGGCCTGCCACTGGTGCCATGTGATGGCGCGCGAGAGCTTCGAGGACGGGGCGGTCGCCGAGATTTTGAATCGTTCCTTCGTCAGCGTCAAGGTCGACCGCGAGGAGCGTCCCGACGTCGACGGGGTCTATATGCGCGCCTGTCAGGCGATGACCGGCAGCGGCGGCTGGCCGATGAGCGTCTTTTTAAGCACCGATAAAATCCCGTTTTTCGCGGGAACCTATTTCCCAAAGGACTCCTTTATTCAAATTCTCGAAGCCGTTGTAAAAGCGTGGAAGCACGACCGTGAGCCCCTATTGGAAAACGGACAGCAGCTCGCCAAAGCGGTCGATCAAAAAGCCGCGAACCGTGCGGTAAAACCCGAGACGCTGACCGAAAAGGCGCTGACCGAATTCGAAAACAGCTTCGACGCGGCGTACGGCGGATTCGGCAGAGCGCCCAAATTCCCGACGCCGCATAACCTATTGTTTTTGCTTTCAACCGCGCCCGGGATGGCCGAAAAGACCTTCGACGCGTTGTATCGCGGCGGCATGTTCGACCACGTCGGCGGCGGCTTTTCGCGTTATTCCACCGACCGGCGCTGGCTGATCCCGCATTTCGAAAAGATGCTCTACGACAACGCCCTGCTGGCGATGGCCTACCTCACGGGTTTTGAAAAGACCGGAAAGGAGCTCTATCGGACGGTCGCCGAGCGGATTTTTTTGTGGCTTTCGCGCGAGATGGCGGCCCCGGACGGCGGTTTTTACGCCGCGCAGGACGCCGATTCCGAGGGCGTCGAGGGCAAATATTACGTTTTTACGCCCGAAGAACTCAAGTTGCTTTTGGGCGAGGCCGAGGGGACAGCGTTTTGCCGCCGCTACGGGATCACGCCCGAGGGCAATTTCGAGGGAAAAAGCGTCCCGAACCTGTTGGATTCCTCCCTCAATCCGGATAATATCGACGGATTATTACAAAAAGTATATGAATACCGCAAAAAGAGACCCGCCCCGCGCACCGACCATAAGATTTTAACTGCGTGGAACGCGCTGACCGCCGCCGCCTACGCGATGGCCGCGCGCATTTTAAAATCGAAGGAATATGAACAAACCGCGCAAAAAACGCTGGACTTCATCGAGCGGAATTTGATCGAAAACGGCGTCTTGTTTTCCGGCGTCACCGACGGCAGGCGCATCGGCCCCGGTTTTCTCGACGATTACGCCTTTTTGATTTTCGCCCTGATCCAAACGCACCAGGCGACCCTCAACGACTGTTATTTGGAACGCGCCGCCGAACTGGCCGACCGCACATGGGACTTGTTCTGGGACGAATCCGGCGGCGGATTCTTCTTTTCGGGCGCGCACAACGAGGCGCTGTTCGCCCGACCCAAGGAGACCTGGGACGGCGCGACGCCCTCGGGCAATTCGGTGATGGCCTACAACCTCTCGCGGCTTGCGCTGCTGACCGACGACGAAAAAACGGCACAACGGTCCGAAAAACAAAACCACTTCATGGGCGGCGAAGCGGCTTCATACCCGATGGGGAACGGATTTTATATGTATTCGCTGCTGCCGGTCAAAAAGGTCGTCTGCCGTCTCAAAACCCCGCTCGAGCTCGCCGGACTGCGCATTTCCTCCGATTGGGCGTTCCGTCTGACGGCCGACTCCGCCTATCCTGCGCTGCACGGCAAGACCACCTATTATGTCTGCGAAAACAACGCCTGCCTTCCCCCGACCGCCGAACCGCCCCGCTGAATCAAGGGATTACCCGTCAGCCGTTTTGATCATTCAAATGGCCTCTGATCCGCTCGATCAGCGCCCGGGTCTGCGTCCTGCTCAGCGCGTCCAAACTCTCCAATCCGGGCCCCGGCCAATCGTAGCCGATGGGTAAATAATACTGGTCCATCCGATCGGCCAGTGTTTCGATCTTTTTCCACGATTTCAAAGCCGCGCCGCCGTCGCCGAAATAACGGGCGTGATGGTACTGCACCAGAAGGGTCATGATTTGCATGGTGTCCAGCCCGTAACGCAAAAGCCGCCTGTCCTCCGAGAGGTTCTTTTCATACGCCTCGTATATTTCCCGACGGCGCAGCTCGATGCGGTTTTCAACCGAAATGTCCGACGCCGAATGATCCGCCCGCGCCTGCCGTATCGCCCCGTTCAAAAGCCCCATCGCTTTTCGCAGGAGCCGCACGGAATTTTTCCCGCTCCGAATCGCGCCTTCCGGGGTTTTAAAATGAATATCGACAAGCAGCGGTTTTTCGGGGGTCTTGCCGTCCCATTTTTGCAACTGCGTGAGCACGCTGCCGTCCCCCCAGGCGCGCCAACCGGCGCTGTATGCCCAAGCGTTTTCGGTCAAATCATAAACCGTTCGGAGGGTTTGCGCAAAAGGCCCGTATCTCAGCGCGTAATATTCGCCGATAAACGCGTCGGCATCCGTATTTACATCCCAAGCCATTTGAGCGTATAAAAGCTGTGTCAGCGTCCTCATGCCCCAATTCACCATCGGGACGTGCATATAGGTCATGCCCCTTGCGCCGAGCGCGTGGTAGCGGGGGATGTCGGCAATGATGCGACGGGTGAAAAGCAGCGGGAGATCCTCGAATTTCGACACGTTGTAATATTCCCCGACGACGAGGGGCAGGCGGGGCGAGCGGTCAAGCCATTTTTCCAGCGCGTCGGCATATCCGCCGTTGCGGGCGCAATCGTCGGAAAAATCGTGGGCGTAACAGCGCAGGATGGGATAAAAGACGCAGCAGTCCCCCGCCCTTTCCAGATTTTCGGGGATCGGGCGGGTGGGGGCTTCCAGCGTCGCGGTGCCCTCATAGGCGCACATCACCAGTTTGACTTCGTGGTCGAGCCGCCCGCTTTGAATCGCCGCGTTCACGGTCTCGCGCAGTTTGGAAAGGAAATAAAGCATCCTGTCCGCGCCGTTTCCGAGTTTTGCGCACCCCTCGCAATGGCAGCCGCCGCCCCAAGTGTCGAATCCCCAGACGTCGACCCGGTCGGCTTCTTTCCATATCCCCGTCAACAGCCGGAGAACCTCTTCCGCCAAAAAATCGGTTAATTCATCATTCGACACGCAGAACTGTATCTTTTGCGCGTTCTCTTTTTTCCGAACCCCGTCTGCCGGAAGGCCGAACCAGTCCTCATGCTCTTGCCATAGCGTTTTTCCGGAGGGCATCACCCGATCCGGATCGAGGATTTTTTCAAAAATATGCCCGCCGTTTTTAAACGTCATGCCCAGTTTGCGGCAAAATTGTCCCGTCAGCGGACGGTAAGAAGCCGTATCCAGCCGGTTTCTGGCCATCCATAAAAACATCTCCCCGGAATCCATGGACAAAAACGCGAAATCGAGACCCCGCCCCAAGGACATCGACGGGGCATATTCCTGTTTGGTCTCCGGAATCCGCAGTTCATTTGAATATAACGGCGCGAGTTCCCCCGCCTTGCCCGGAAAGTGCCATCGCCAGCCGTTCAGGCGCAGCAATTCATAAACCCCGTAAAGCAGCCCCTTCCGGCTCTCGCCGCAAATGACGAGGCCGCCGTCCGCCGGTTCGAGATAAAATCCGGCGCTGTCACTTTTCTCGTTTCCGATTCGAAATTCGATGAAAAAATCGGAATTTTTCCTTTCCGAGACGATAGAAATCTCCGCATTTGATAAAGTTTTTTCCAAATGCCCCTTCAACTCGACCGCCGCAAAGGACGCGGTGCATTTCGCCGCCGTTTGAAAATCCTTTCTGAAATCGATCTCATCTTCGCCTTCGGCCCAACCGAAAACCCGCGATTCGCAACCCGCGTAATTCAAAACGATTTGTATGTTCATTTTCGCCATCCCTTTTTCATTCTGCTTTTTTCGGGCAACGCCAGTCAAACGCGGCTTCCATATCGGGATAGGGATTTTCGTAAAAGCGCCCGTCGAGCGGGTTTCCCGTGATTTTATGCTCCATCAAATCCAACAGCGCGCGAAAATCCTCCGGCGTGTGGTCGTGGAATCCCGGCCTGTACCGCGAGACGATGTTTTTTGGTGCGCCTAAGAATTTGTAAACCTCCCTCGCGGCCAACAGCGTCTGGTAACTCCCCTTGGGATTGCTCCAAATGTCGCCGTACCCCTCGGTATGCAGCAAGCAGCGGGGCGCGACCAGCGCCTCCAAAAAATGTTGGTCGAACCGCAGTAACGTCTCTTTGTCCCGATAATCGCTCATTTTCGCCCCGAGCCAATGCGGAATCGTATCCAGCATCCCCGCCAGCGTCTCGCTGCGCGCGTCCTGAAATTCCGGCCCGTCATATTCTTTCATGCAATACCGCCAAGCGGCGGTTCCGCCCCCGCCGCTGCCGTTCGGCGCGGCAAAGGCGATCCGCTCGTCCGCGGCGGCCGCCAGCAGCGCCGCTTTCCCGCCGCGCGAATGCCCCGTGACCGCGATGTTTTGCGAATCGACAAACGGCATTTGCGCCAGCGCGTCGACGCAGCGCAAAAACCCCCACGCCCACCCGGCAAGCGAACCGGATTCGATCTCGGGGTACACTCGGTAAAGCGGCGAATTTTTTACTTCTACGCGGTCATAGACGTTTCTCACAATCATCGTGCGGTCGAAAACGGCGGCGATAAACCCCCGCGCATTGATCTCGGCGATCACTTCGTCGGTCATCGTGCGGTAGCAGCCGTCCCCGGTCAGCACGACCGGCAGCCGACCCTCGTTTTTCGGGCGGTACAGCCGCAATTCAAAGGAGAGCCGCCGTTCTTTCGTCCCCACGGTGATCAGGCAGGTGTGAATCTGAATGCCGCTCCCCGCGTTGCAGGTCTCAAAACGGAATACCTCCGGCTCGGGCGGCATTTTGCCGTATTCGACGTCGGCGACCAGCGCCATGAGCTCTTTTCTTTTTTCGCGCCATTCGGCGGGCGTTTTGACCCGCGTCCCGTCCGCATTCAAAAACGGGTCGGGCAGTTTTTGCAACAGGATATCTCTCACGAAAATCCCCCTTTTTAATTCATACGGTGAAAAATCAACACCGCGCCGCTGTTTTTATGGGGGAGATTAACGGTGACGCCTGTTTCCGACAGCGTTTTCGTGTCGGTTGAAAAGACCTCGCCCGTGTCGTAGTCCTCAACGACATATTCCCCGCTCACCGCGTCCGGCGGCAGACGGAAGATCGTTTCATCCGTCGGCGAATCCAACCGAAACGCATGGAAAATCCCTGCGGCGCCGCCGGGCGCGGCTGCTTCCGTCCCCTCAATATACGAGGCGCTCCAGCCGCCTCTGTCGTCCATATTCCGGATCGGCGTCAGCGGGCGGAACACGCTCCGCTGTATCAACTCGCGGTGCTTCTTCGTAAAAGCGACCGCCTTTTTCATCAGCCCTTTTGTCCGCTCGTCCAGTCCCGCGAGTTCGCCCGAAAACGACAGATGCCCCTGTAAACAAACTTTCAGCAAAAAATCGGGGTCAACATTTTCGACTTCGTCCCATAACGCCTTTTTCGGCGTCAGCAACGGCAAAACCGGCTCCGCAAAGCCGTAATGCGGAATCAAAGCGCCGGGCTGCAGGCAGCCCCAGCGCATAATCCGCCCGGGTAAAACGCGCAGCGATGCGCCCTCCCCGATCCGAAGCACGTCCCACGGGTTGACCGTGTCGGACATAAAACAAATATCAAAGTGCTTTTGTGATTCGGCTTCCAGACGCATTCCACCGCTCGAACACCCCTCAAAAATCACATCCGGGTATTTCGCCCGCAAATCATCCATCATCCGCCACAACCGCCGCAGATACCCCATATGGGCTTTGCCGCGCACATCACGGCCCAACGCGTGGTTGAAATCGATTTTGACCCAGCCCGCGCCGTATCGGTCGATGATTTCGCAAATCGTGTTAAAAGTATATTGCGCAACCTCCTCCCGTTCGAGATCGGGGGATAAAAGCCCGCTCACGGCGGGTAAAAACCAATCGGGATTTTGTGTGACCACGGGCGCGTTCGGCGACAGGCGCTCCGGCTCGATCCAAACGCCAAAAATCAGGCCTTTTTCGCGCACTTTTTCCGCAAATTCGCGCATCTTTCCGTAAAAAGCGCCGTCGGTTTTTTCGCGCCAGTCCCCGACTTGTAAAGCCCAATCGCCTTCCAGCCGCCCGTACCAGCCCGCGTCCACGGTGAACGCCTCGCAGCCCAGTCCGGCCGCAGCGTCAAGTTGACGGAGCAGTTCGCCCTCGTCAAGCCGTTCAAAATTATAAAACCAGGTGTTAAATTCGACCGGGATGGTTTTCGGGTTTTGATGCGCTTCGTCCGAAAGCAGATACCGCTGAAACGCGGCTGCTCCGGATTCCGGCGCGCCGTCGGAAAGCCCCGCGAAAACCGCGCGCGAAAATACGGCGCTTTCGCCCGGTAAAAGCGGGTAAGCCAATTCGCTCTCGTCCGGGCCGACAGAAATTAAAAGTTGCGGCGAAGCCGACGGGCTGGCGACCTCGGCGCGGATTTTCCAATCGCCGCTCACCAGCGCATGCACCGCAAGCCCCCCGCCGGTCTCGGCGTTTCGCAACGCCATATACGGTGTGCCGCCCTGACAGGTGCGCGCGCCCCGGGCGAAAATCTCGTAAGCCCCGTGGGTCAGCCCCCGCCATTGTCCTTGGTTTTCTCTTGTCCACTCGTTGGATTGGGTATATAAATCAAACCGGCCGGAAATCGCCGTGTTTGCGTTGTATCCGAATACCGTCGCCGGTGCCGTGCCGTTGTTGATGACCGTGTCCTCGCGTTCAATAACGCCCGCCGTCTCTGTCCATCGCACCTGCACCGTCAAGTCCTTTGTAAGCGTATAATTTGCGGTCAACCCGTTTTCTTGCCGCGCAAATGAACCCACGGCATCCCGCTCGTCGAAACACCCGCGTTCCGTTTTCAACGCAAACACACCGTCCGCCGCAACAGTTTTCACACCCGCCGTCGAACGAAAAATCAATTTCCCGTTTTCAAGGGAATATTCAATTTTTTTCCCCGATTCCGTGATGTACGCCATACCGCTCCCCCGTTTCCCTGTCACTCCCATTGTAACCATGGGGCGGCGGTAATGTCAACCCGGTTTTGAAACAAATATCAGGAACGGCTTTTTTTAGGCGGACGGGCGGGCTTCGCGGCGGGATTGTCGATCACGCCGCCGTGTTCGTCGAACCGCGACCCGTGGCAGGTGCAGTCCCACGAGTGTTCGAACGGGTTCCATTTGAGCGCGCAGCCGAGGTGCGAACAGCGGTTGGCCTTCGGGATGACAAAATTGCACAGCGTCTCGCCGAGGTTGATAAACAATTGTTTTCGCAGCATGCTGCGCCGGGGCGTGAACACCCTTGCATATGGGTTTTGCCGCCTTATGAGCAAATCCGCCAAAATATCCGAAGCGACCATCGAAGAGGTCATGCCCCACTCGTTAAATCCGGTGGCGGCATAAAAATGCGGCGTCGCTGGGCTGTATTGCCCGATATACGGAATGCCGTCGAGCGACATGCAGTCCTGCGCCGCCCAGACGCACGTTTCAAGAGCGTCCGGAAATTGTGCGCGGCAAAAAGTCCTGACGGCCTCGAATCCGCCGCCCTTTTTCCCGGTTCTGTGGTCGCCGCCGCCGACGATCAGCAAATCCTTATAATTGCGCAGATACATCCCGTCCGGCGTGGTGTCGACAAAGGTCGCGCCCAAAGCGGGCGCGTTTTCGAGCGCGACCGCAAACGACCGCATTTGGAACATCTTCATAAAAAACAACCCGCGCCGGTCGATGAACGGAAAACGCGTAGTCATCACGACCCGCTTGGCTCTGATGTCGCCGTGCGCGGTATAGGCGGTCATCCCGCCGCTTTCGAGCCCGTCGACGGCATAGACAAAGCTGTTTTCGCGGATGTTCAGCCCGCGCGCGATCCCGTATAAAAACTTGAGTGGGTGGAATTGCGCCATGCCCGGATAGACCACCGCTCCGTTCACCGGAAACGGCAGCGTCGTCTCGGCGACAAACTGCGCCGAAAAGCCCAATTGATTCAACGCATCGGCCTCCCGCTTGATCGGCTCCGGGTCGCCGGTCGTGTATTGAATCGACGGCTTGTCCTCAAAATCGCATTCGATTTCCCGCGAGAGCGAACGAAACCGCTTGACCGCCCGCAAATTGGCGCTCAAATACCCTTTTGCTTTTTCGGAGCCGAACTTTTTTGTCAGTTCCGAATAAGCCGTGTCGTGCTGCGCGGATAAAACCGCGGTTGTGCGTCCGGTCGTACCGCTCCCGATGGTTTTGCCCTCGAGCAAAATATATTCGACGCCGCGTCGGTGCAGTTCATACGCGCATAAAAGCCCCGCCATCCCGCCGCCGATGATCAGCACGTCGGTCGAGGCATTTTCCGAAAGCCGCTCGAACTGCGGCGGAATCAAATCCCGTTCCCAAAATGTCCGCATTGCAAAACTCCCCGATTAAAAAATCAACCGGGAATAGTATGCCGTCGATTCGGTGTTTTAAGCGTTTTTCCCGTCGCTCACGACCCGCCCGTCGGACAGCCGGAGAATCCGATCGCAGAGAGCCCCCACCTTTTCGTCGTGGGTGACGATGACGATGGTCTTTCCGAGCTCGGTATTGATCTTGCGGAACAGCGCCATGATATTGTCCTCGGTGGCCTCGTCGACCGAGCCGGTCGGCTCGTCGGCCAGCAGCACCTCGGCTTTTTTGACCAACGCCCGCGCGATCGAAACCCGTTGCTGCTGCCCGCCCGAGAGCTGTCCCGGATAATTTTTGGCCTTGTCGGCGATTTCGAGCATTTCCAAAACGCTCATAACCCGTTTTTGGATGCGCTTCCGGCTCATACCCTTGTACTTCAGCGGCAGCGCGACGTTGTAAAACACCGTCTGATCCTCGATCAGGGCAAAATTCTGCACGATCAGGCCGATGTTTTCCTTGCGAAAGCGCGACAACGCGTTCGGGTTTTTGAGATTGACCGGATTGCCCGAAAACTTATAATCGCCCCTGTCCACCTTGTTCAACCCGGCCATGACATACAGCAGCGTCGACTTTCCCGAGCCGGACTTGCCCATCACGGCGCACATCTCGCCCTCTTTGATGTCGAGCGTCGCGCCGTTCAGGGCTTTTACCAGACCGTCTCCCTTCCCGTAGTACTTGTGCACGTCGTTGAGTTGAATGATGTTTTCCATGCCGTCATCTCCTTTGCAATATTATACCATACTTTGCCATGTATGTAAACTGAATTGATCGCATCTCGGTTTATTCCCTTCCTCTTAATAAGGAATCGAACTCCACAGTTGACAGCTTAATATACGCTGGAATGATTGAAAACAAACCGACTAAAACACTCGCGCCAAACACAGCCGATATTGCATATCCCGAATATTCGGCAACCCCGACGCCAAAAATCTGCGTTTTTTCAAAAGTGAAGACATCATTCCCGAATATTGCGGCAGTTATAAACGCAATGATATTCGCAACAAAAATGATCATGATTGTCTGTACGGCTAAAAATGCTTTTATTCCCCGGAGCGTGGCGCCGGATATCAAGTGAATCGCATATTTCCGAAAATTTGACATGACACGATTTGTTAAATTGATCGTCATGCATACAGTGGTACTGATTAAAATTAATATACTGGCTTTCAAGAGAGCATTGAAATATTTATTTGCCTCATAGAAAAAAATTGCGCTGACCTTCATTGAGGGTGTCCAAACAATATTTAAACTCTCGTTCGTGCCAAGAAGCCCCAACGCCTCATAATAATTATAAAAATTATATTTATGATCGGTGGTCACTGCGATTCCGTCGCAAGCATTAAATTCCGTGATACCATCCATATAAATGGGGGGAATCAATATGACATAATCCAACGCAAGCATATCGCTGGTTTCGGAGCGAGACGGTTCGAGTATTGTTGAACCCGGAATCAAAAATCCTGATATTTTTATTTTGATTTTGACGTTTTTATCCTGATTGATCAACATACAACTGATCACATCGCCAATATGATAACAACCTGCGTATTTTGCGCCCATAACAACCGGAACCATCTCCGTTTCGGAATGCGCCGATTTTTCATCATCCGAATAATCCTTTCCTTCAGATATTTTTAAAGAAAACTTTTCAAAAATCCCGGGAGAGGCGAAATAGGCCTTTGCACCCGAATATGCGATGCTGTCGATCGTATATTCTTCACGCCGAGGTCTCCCCTCCTCAAACCCGTCAAGACAACTGTCCCGCCCCTGATAGCCGGCGATGTAAATGGTTTGTCGGTTAAAAAAATAATATTGAAAATCCTCTTCTTTTGAAAGCGTCAGGATCGACGTCTTGATCAAATCGTCATTTTGAATATCACTTAACCCGCCGGTATCCCGGAAGAAGGTGGCGAAACGGATTTCGTCATCGTTATAGGCGGTGCGAAAACTCTCCAGACGTTTTTCGCTTTCGTTATAATAACTGACGCTGCCGAGAATCAAAAATAAACCTGCCGCCAAAGATAATGTGATTAATAATATCAAAACAAAGCTGTTTTTAATTTCATCCAACGCCTGTTCCAAAATAATTTTCAATTTCATGTTTATTCACCTCTTAAAGCGTCTCCCGGTTCGACCCGCATTGTTTTAACCAACGGAACCAACGCAATTAACAAATTTGAAAATAACGCAATGCCATATGCCGCACATACCGTTGCGATGATTGTTTTATTCGGGTCATATAAACCCAATATCCACATCGACGCCATTAAAAACAACCCGAATGAAAATCCCATATTAAACAGCAAAAAAAGCCGCCCGTACATACGAAGTGCCGCCGCCGATGCCGTCTCTCCCATCATCCTGCGTACCGCGACGCTTTTCCGGCGCTTTTCAGACCAAAGCAATGTCAGCGGCACCGTGGATAATATAACGGTAAATCCCGAAAACAGATATATGAGGATATTCAACAACTCCATTCCGAAAAAATCCGTGACATCATATGTATGAAGCGGCAGTTCTGTATCCACCATTCGAATGCCGATTTTTTCAAAATAAGAGCTTAAAAGCGTGTAACAACGCTCGACCTCCCCTTTCCGGCTGCCGTCTATAATCATAGGTAAGCTGAGATCGGCGGGATTCATGTCCCATTCGCCGTTCATATTGATCACAACCGCAAAATTGATATTCGTTGCGGAGTTGTAACTGCCCACGGTCCCGATCACTTGAAAAGTCCCTTTTCCCGTGATATCGGGCATGGTGACGGTACGCTCGCCGTTTTGTTCGTCAATTTGCGCATAAGTGCCCGCATTGATGCCGACCACGCACACCTTTTCCTTGCTGCGCATATCTCCCGCCGTAAAATACCGCCCTTCGACCGCATAAACAGCAGGAGCCGATTCCCCGACATAAATACCATAAAACGTATCATAACCCATGCCAAACAGGGCGTGCATAAGATACACGCCCTTACACTCGTTGATGATTGAATAGATATCCTCCATGCGCTCGTTCAAGTCATACGCAAAGTCACCGCTGCCGGTCGCCTTCAGGTAGAATATTTTGGAACGGGAACTGTAAAAGCCCTTTTGCGCGTTTTGATATTCGGTTTCGGTCACAAAATAATCCCCGAGAAAAACGGCTGCAATGCTGATTACCGTAAAAATCAACACTAAAAGAATCTCTTCGGTTCTGATCTTCTTTTTGCATCCGATCATTTTGTACCCTCAAAAATCATTTTACCGTCTTGAAAGGTAATCGCAAGTTTTGGCGACTGCGTCGGAACATTCACGACCGTGACATCCGCGTCACCGAGCCAGCCGGCGAAAAACGGATTGTCTCCCCAGCCGTAAATCTTGCCGTCATTTGTGATCGCATATAATACATACCCCAAGGACGACTGAGAAACCGTTCGGACATCCTCCATGATCTTTGTCGGGTTAGGCGAGGGCAAGATTTGTGTTTTTGCTCCGGCGGAAATCATCTCATGCGGTTTTACTTCGCTCCCGATGCCGCACTGGCCGAAAAAGTCGTTTCCCCAGACCCAAAGGGAATCGTCGTTTTTCAGGGCGCAAAAAGTAAGCCCGGACGGATAAAACGCTTTTACGTCCGTCATCATCATCACCGGGGAATTTTCAATGACGCCCAAACCGTTGACCGACGTCGCTTTGTTATAATCCCCCGTCCCTAAAAACCCGTAATTATTATTGCCCCAGGCATACAGCTCTCCCGCGTCGGTCAGCGCAAAACCGACTTCGGTTCCGCCGAAAACCTGTTTGACATGATCCATGATCTTCACCGGCTCGAGCACCAAATCGCGCGTCGTCGCATATCCGTCGCCGTTAAATCCGTTGCCGCACTGACCAAATTCGTTGTTCCCCCAGGCATACAGCTCGCCGTAATCGGTTACCGCGAGCCCGGTGTAACTGTGAAAAGTCCATGAAGGAATAAAAGCCGCGTCTTTTATATTTTCCATAACCTTATGATACTCGACCGATATCTCCAGGCCCAATTCCGCCATTTCATCGAATGTCAGTTCCTCATAACTTCCGTTTCCAAGAATGCCGTATCCGTTATAACCTGTTACCCAAAGAGACCCATCTGATTTTATGTAATATTGATTCCCGAAATCCGTGACCCCGGTGGCCACGACAGAAAATTGCCTGCCGAGCAGCCCCTGATAAACTTTTCGTTTATCGCTTGCATCGATCCTCGGAACCAGCAGCGTGCCGTCCGACAAAAGAATGCCCGAACTCCCCAAACTGTCCCGCTGTCCGATCTTGATCACATTTTCCAAAGCCGCCGGACTGTTGAGAACGGCTTCCTCCTCCTGCGCGGCAAGAGTTTTATCCGCCAGCCACAGCGGGGTCTCTCCCGTGGTCGTGCCGGAATATGCGCTGTCATGAGACCAGTATTTATAATCGTTGATATACAGCGTCTGGTCCTGAGCCAATATGTAATATTGGAAACCGAAATTGAAAGCAGCCACGTTTTTAGCGATCAGAAACGGGGTTTGATAACTAAAAATTCCGACGGCATTCCAATCGACATTTTCTATAATTTCAGTCGGTGCCCCAAAATAATTGCGTGAAGCCGGCCCTAATCCCCACAGGTTACCGGCTTCGTCGATATACGTGCTCTCCTGCTGTCCGCAATTGTAAATTTGCGGCAGGACAATGTCCGATACCGCTTGAACGGATGCCGGCGCACCGCAAGCGGATAAAACCAATATTATTAAAATCAATATTGATATTAAATATTTTTTAATCATAAGTCCCTCCATATTCGATTATAAACTCTCCCCGCCCCGTGTTCAACGGGGCGGGGATTTAAGTTTTTACCACACTTTATGTTCTTTGTTACATGACCCGTGAAAATAAAAGCTGTCTCCTGTAAAATTGTCGGTCGTCGCGTAAGCACCGTTTACATATGTATGGCTCGCAAAATCACATGGTACACCCATATGAATTAAAGTCGCCTCAGCATAACACATTTGCCCTATAGTTGATGTGCTGGTCTGCCCATAATAACGATTATAGGTAGGACCGCCTTGGGACCAAGAAAGCAGGCCGCCGAAGTAATCCCTTCCGACAGGACAATATTGACTGCATCCTGAACAGTAGTAGGCGCTGCCGCCCATAGGTTCAACGGTTGCTTCAGCAAGATTAGTGGCACTGGTCGGGATGATTGCAAACGATGCAATCATGGAAACCGAAATCAAGACGACCAAATATTTACGAATCTTTTTAAACATCATTTTCGTTACCTCCGTAAAAGTCCCATGCGGCGCAATCTGCGAGGCGCGAAATGCGCCTGCGCCGCATATGTTCCGGCAGGTGGATTTTTTCCCGAAGCGCCTGATGGCCCCGCTACCAAAGCAAATGTTAACGAAATACATTTGCCGCGCCCCGGGTCAACTGTCCAAGAGCAACACTTCCCGCACCGGCTTGTTGGGCCGATCCGGCCGACAGGTGACATGCCGTTTGATCTTCTCCGATTCATTATTGAATAAATCAGCGGAACCGGTTCGGCCTAAACCGTCTCCGGCGAAGATCAAACGCATCCAAAAAAGGAGTCGTTTCCATGCGCCCATCGTGTTTTCAGGATCCTGTCTTTTTAATTTTACTCAAAGCGAATTCGCTGTGTTGTCCACAATTTAGTTTTCGGTTATATGTTATGAATGAATGTGTATGGCAAATCCCCGGATTGTAACTTAAAATTGCAAATTCCGTTCGCTTTTTATATTTTCCTCATTCGCTCGTTCTCTGATATCTATATTGGTATATTACACCATTTGTTATTTGTTGTCAAGGTAATGATCCTATATTCCCCGATTTTCTTTTTGACATGATTCGATAAACTTCGACACTTGTATTCACTCCCTCCTCAGCGCGTCGCCCGGCTCGACCCGCATGGTCTGCGCGAACGGTACGACCAGCATGACTGCGATCAACATGCGAACACCAACGGGCTCGGATACCCGCCATCCTCGCTCACTCATTCCCCCGCAAAAACGTGTCGTATTCGGCGCGGTTGATGCGCCACAGCGGATAAGCCAGCGAAAGGGCGAATACCGCGGCATTCACCGCAAGCATCATCAGCGCCGAGGCCGGCGAAAGTCCGCCGATGTTCATGCTGTATAAACTGCCGTAATGAAACGCGAAAACTTTATTGCCGACAAAAATCAGAGCGGCCAAAGCCCCCGCGTCCGAAATCAGCGTGATTGCCAAAATTTCCCCAATGGCGAACGCCCGTATATCGCCAAGTTTTGCGCCGCATAACAGATGCACGGCATATCCCGGCAAATTCGCGTTCACTTTGTTCAGCAGATTGACGGATATGCATACCACACAGGCGAGCAGGATAAATAAACTGCTGTAAAACAACAGGTTGAAAAAGCGGTCCATTTCATCATAAAACGCGTTGGGGATGCTCATCACATTGCCCCAGGCGGATACGTCGTATTCGAATGTCGCACCGGTTGCGGAATTGCATACGACTTTCCCCGCGACATCGGAAATCGCGTTCACCACCTCTTCCGGCGAACCGTCGCCGACGCAGATCATCATTTGATAACACGGCCTTAAAACTGAAACTTTTTGTATCTTGGCCATGTTCGCGTCTTCTGAGACCGCGTTGTAATCGAAAACGCCGCCCATGTCGATCCACGGTACAATCAGCCAGCCGTCGAGATACAATAATTCATCCTCCGAGGTCTCGTCGGCGTCGGGCGCTGTCGCCGCATTGGTGTTGACGTCGAGTGTCGCCTGCCCCCTGTCGAGGAAGCCGACGACTTCAAATTCCAAAATCAACGGAAGTCCCGGTTCCATATACAGCCGGACCCGATCTCCAGTCTGATAAAATTCCGCCAGTCCCGCGCCCATGATCAGCGGATAGACCCGGCCGGGGACGTATGTAAAATAATTTTCCGGATAATCGGAAAAATCCTTTCCCCACGCCACGCGGATTTTAAAATAGTCCAGATACTCCTGCGAAACCGTCAGATTTTGTAACGAGGAATAAGAAACGCCGGTCTTTTGACAAATCAAGTTTTTGCTCGGACTTCCGACGTCGTATTTGTCAATGTAACGATCGCTTCCCCGGTAATCGATGACTCCGGTCCAATACTTTCCGAAATTGAAAAATCCGTATTGCGGATAAGAACGCCGCAATTCGCCGTAAAAGGTCTGAATGCCCTCGACATATTCGGGTTTTTCAATCCCCTCGATGGTCACCCGGTTCGACAGCATACTGATCACCCGCGCGCTGTCGGCTCCGTATACCGTGGTAAACTGCGCGCCGAGGGCCTCGGAGTTTTGCAAATAGACATAGGTTCCGCCGATGATAAACAACCCGGCACAGTACAACAAAACAATCAGTACGCTCAATACGGGCGTCTTTTTCAAACTCTGCCAGATCTGGTGAATGATGATTTTCATCCTAAGCCCTCCGTAACGCGTCGCCCGGCTCGATGCACATACACTTGATCACCGGAACCAGCGCGGTCAGCAGATTAAATGCCAGCGCGGCGGCATAGGCGAGCAAGACCGCTCCGGAAAATAAACTCGGCAGTTCAAACCCGGCGGTCAGTTTTAATACATACATCACCCCGTAAGCGCCCAAAAATCCCAAATGGAACATGATTAAAAACCGCAGGAGCAATTGCCGGAAGATCAAACCGCCGCCGAATCCGAGTAGCCGTCGCACTGCGATGTCGGAAAACCGCTTTTTCGCCCACAGCATCGTGATCGGCGCGGTAGCGACGACCGCCGAAATTACCGCAAACGCGATTACCATGATATTCAAAATATCCATTTTGAAAAAGCGGGTAATGTCCAGCCCCGCGGGCGGCAGCTCGAACGGCGTCACCGCAAAGCCCCGCGCCTCGAGCATTCCTTTCAATTCCGAAAAGAGCGTCTGCGTCCGTTTCGCGGAGCCGCCGTCCAGCACAAACACCGTCGTGATGACGTTGGCGGCGCTGCCCGAATTGAGGTTATAGACTACCAGCTCGGCGCTCCCTCCGAAGTTGTCGCGGTCGAGTTCGCCGATCAACAACGCGTTTTCGGGCGCCATGTCAAACACCGGGTTCAACGAATCCACATATTGCTTCCCGTTTTCTTCAACAACGGCGAAACTCTTCATCAGCGACTTATCCCGGTTGACAAACAGCGCGACGTCGTTTTGAAACACGAAATCGTCATGGGTAAATCCCCGCCCGGTTTTCACCTTATTTTGATAATCCGGGTCGGAGGAGTATACGCCGGCGGTGAGCGACGCCGAAACCGCGCCCGCGAATACGGTCACATTGCCCTTTTCGTCGGCAAAATCGATCAGGGTTTTAAAACCCACATGGGTATCATTGCCGCCTTCCGCAGCGCGTATCAGCGCGGAAAACGCCTGCGCGTCCTTGGAATAAAAAGCGGTCTCCGAGGCGGTCAGCGCCAGCCGCTCGGCGGCGTAGCGCCCGCCGAACACCGCGGCGACGCTGACGAACGCGAAAATCAAGACCAGCAGCACTTCCTCGGTCTTGATTTTACGGAACTTCCGCCCCGCGGCCGCCTGCCTGCGGCGCGCTTCATTCTTTTTCGTATCCATACTTCGCAAACGCCTCTTCCCAAGTCGTCGCCACGAGCAGCGAATCCTCCCGGTTCACCTGCGTCGGCGGCGGTACAGTGGATCGATCTTCACTGTATTCCGCATGGGGGGAATCCTTTTCACTGGTTCCCGCGGTAAATGCCCGATAATAGGGGTTCAATCCCCAGATATACCGCTCCCCGTTCTTTGTGACCGCGACTTTTACCTGAGTCGAGTAACAAAAATCCCGGACGTTGCTGATATTTAAAACCTGTGTGATCTCCTCACAACGTTCTTTTACTGGCGTTTCCTCGGTGATATTTTCGTTTCCGCGCGCTATTTCGCCGTTCGCAACGCCATTTCCGAGAAGCGACTCGTTTCCGCCCCAGCACCACAGCGTCCCGTCGGTTTTTAAAATGTAAAAATCCATAAACGGTGTATCCGAAGCCCCGTATACCTTTTCCACATCCTCATGAATCAGATGCGGCGATGAGTATATGGTATAGTTCCCGTCAAACGGCTGGGTCGTCTCCCCGATCTCCCACAACTTGTGATCCGCTGTTACAAAGAGGCATCGTTCTTTTCCCAACGCGACAAAAGATGTAACGTTCTCCGAGATGATTTTATGATCTTTCACCGTTCGCAAATTACCTTCAAGATCAACATAATAATCAAATCTGCCACCCATCGGAATCCGCGCGATATTTCCGTCAACGAGCTTTTGAAGCGTAAAGGTGTTATCCCCGTTTTCAATTACCTGCCAGTATGCGCCATTCTTGAAATATCCGACCGTAAAGCGCACGCCGACATTGACCCGCGCCCAGGTATCTTCATCTTCACTATAAAAATCGTTATGAATTCCGCCGAGTTTTTCAACGCCTGTATCTGCAGGCCTTAAAATAAATTCATCAATTTCAATACTTGGTTGAACCGCAGATACGCTGTAAGTCGAACCTAAAACATATAAACTGCCGTCTTTTTTCAACACTCCGGAGATATTCCTTCCGCTTCCGTAGCTGCATATTTGCCTGACATCCTGTGCAATCTCAGTCCATGCGCTTGCGTAATCGGAGCCGTCCTCCGCGTGCGGATAATATCCCAATACCCACAGAGTTCCGTCTTTTTTCAGCATATAGGTCGTGTACATATTGTTTACGACGTCGGCGACATCCGTAGCCAACACGACGGGTTTATAAGAATAATATTGTTCCGGGATCGGCAGGCCGAGCAGGTAATTATAATTCTTTCCCCAGCCGTACAGCGTCCCGTCCGTTTCGAGATAATACAGCGTATGCCCTCTCGCGCCATCGACCAGCTTCGGATAATTGCAAACGACTCCGTTTTCCGAAATTATATCATTTATCCCGCTCTGAACCGCACTCGTCTTTGATTGCGTGACAACCGAATTGCTATTCGACCCGGCGCAGCCAAGCAATCCGAATAACAATATTGCTGTTAAGGCAAAAATGATGAATTTTTTCATAATAAACTTCTCTCCTCCTGTTATAAATCATTTACATCCCTGCCCCGCTTTTTGGCGGGGCAGGGATGTAAAATGTTCCTTAAATTATAATAGTCACGGTGTACCAATCATAGTCGCCGTTAGAGTGATAGATAGACATCCAGTTCCAGTCCAATCGTGTTGATGGATTGCCGTAAACCGTTTTATCAAATCCTATTTCACCGTAACTCGAGCCGCCTGTGTCGCTGCTTTCTATACCTGCTCCGCTCCAATAGATGTCGTAGGAGGTATAGTCTTGTGACATCGACATGACCGCATAGACCCTGTATTCGCTGCCGCCTTTAAAGGTTCGCGTGGCCACCGAATATCCCGGATAACTCGGGTGCCTTTCTGCGGCGCTCACCGCAACGCCCATAGCCGCAAGCACGGAGAAGCACAGGGCGATGCAGAGGACGATTTTGGTAAACTTTTTCATAATGTGTCCTTTCCGAAAAGCAAAAGCGCTTCCCTTCACACTATAAACGATTGAACAGGCCGAAACCTGACAATCGGATTTAAAGTTGTCCCGCGGAAATTTTCTCCTGTCGTCGGAACGATTCCGGCTGTCCGGAT
>CAZPLU010000007.1:0-72381 GCA_964587625.1 uncultured Eubacteriales bacterium | reverse complement strand
CAAATGTGATTCATTTGGATGAAATGGCGTACCAATGCCATTTAACCAAGAAAGATTTTAAACAGTTTGAGGGGAATCGTTGCGTGGTGGAGTATATAAAATGAAAACCGACCAAAACAAAGCCATTATTTTCGCGCATCCGCGCAGCGGGAGCACAAGCTTGCACAAAATTTTAAACACCCATCCGGATTTAAATTTGGTGTTGGAGCCGTTTCACGAAAATTACGGCAAATGGCATCCCGACGAGAAAAACTATATCGATTTCATCGGCGATATCCCTCTTTGGACGCGGTGCTGAGGCACATTTTGGTAAAGTAAATATTTCTATTCGCATGATAAAATCATAAGGAGAAAACCATGCCGAGAAAACTGTTTTATCAATTGACCGCAAAGGTCGCGGGCGGAAAAGCGCTGCTGTCGTTTTGGCAATCGACGCCGGTCTATCACGATAAATCCATGCCTCCGGAGACAGTTTTTACGATTCATCGCAAGCCGGAGCCGGACTTTGCCTTCGGTCAGGATTATGAGGAATATTTTGATTCCTCGCAAATCGGGCAAGCCGAGGTGATTTATCGGGGCACACTGGAGCTCTGTTATAACCGGCGCTATTTTTTTACGGACGACACCGTTCAGGTCGGTATGACCTATTGCTATTGGGTTTCCGTGTTCGGGGACGCCGAACATCCGCCGTTCGGCCCCTGTTTTGTCAAAGTGCGGGATGAGGCCGTCTGGTGGTCTTTTGAAAAAATCAACAACACGATCAATCAACTGTCGGCGGATTTTCAAGACCTTGTCACGGCCAAAGAATACGGGTTCACCACGATGAAAAAGCCGCTCAAAGGCCTGACCGCGGGGAACAATCAAAATCCGGTCGCTCTGATCGGAACCATTCACGCCGGGGAATCCGGGCCGGAATTGATTTTGCCCGCGCTCCGAAAGCTGCTTGAAAACGACGCCGAGCTGCTGCGCAAAATCGGCATTGCTGCGCTGCCCACGGTCAACGCCGACAGCCGGGAGCGTCTGGTTCTGGGCGAGCCCCAATATATCCGCACCAACCCCTGCGGCGTGGACATCAACCGCAATTTTGACGCGGACTGGAACACGGTGGATTATACCTACGGCTACGACACCTCCGAATACGGGGGGCAGACCTATCGGGGACCGTTTCCGAATTCGGAGGAGGAGACCAAAACGGTCATCCGTTTTATTGAAGAGGTAAAACCCCGCGCGGTGCTGTCGTTCCACTGCCTTGCAAGCATCTGCGACGATTCCTTTTATACCGCTTCCTGCGCAAAAGAAGACGCCGAATATCGGGAGTCGTGCCGAAAAGTTGCGGATTTGTTTAAAACGGGGTTTCGCGATACACCGTGCGGTGCCGATCCGGGCTATATCTGCAACGACGGGAGTTTGCCGGCTTATGTCTACCGCAAATACGGCGTCCCCTGCTTTGATCTGGAGTTTTCGGGGGACGAAGAGGGCAGGTGCTGCCTGACCGACCACACCACCAAAGAAGTCATCGAGCTCTATCAGCAGCGCCATTATCAGGGTCTGCGGAATTTAATCAAAGGGCTGGCGGAGTAGATTTAGATATTGGGTTTTCAAGACGGATTCGAAATACATAAAATAATGGACGGGAAACGGAGATAAAAATGGAGATTAACAATTCATTGATAAAACATTATCTGAAAAACGTGATGTTTATTAACGGAAAAGAGGCCCTGCTCCGCATCGAGAGAGCGGATTGGATTTGATACGATTTTTATGATGCAGGTGAAACAAAATAAAAGAATCAACAACGGATTCTCAACAGATTAAATGGGATTGTTTTTAAAAGATTAACCTCGGGGGAATTTTTTATTATTATTTTTGGGAAAATAGGAATCAGTTTCGCATATTGCCTTTGAGCAAGACAATTCGCGCGGATTGTGATATAATGAAACTATACCAAGCAGGGAGGTGATTGTCTTGCCGGGCGGCTGCCACGGCGCGGACGGGCTGAAAACGCCGACGCTGGACGTGAAAAAATGTCCCGAGTGCGGGACGGAGGTGGAGCTGTTCTCCACTGATGTTGAAATCAACTGTGAAAAGTGCGGTTATACCGTTTATAATGACATCCAGTCCTGCGTGCAATGGTGTAAATACGCCATCGAGTGCGTGGGCGAGGAGTTATACAATAAATTGATGGCTGCGGCGAAAAGGAAAGATAACACCGAAAAGACCGAATAGATAAAAAATCCGAGAATCAAAAATAAAATCAACCGATTTGTTTCGGGAACGGGGGTCACCGGCGCCATATCCATTTAAGGAGCGGAATATATGACATATGTCTATTTAATGAACAATCTTAAACCGATCAATCAAGAACTCATCAAAGGCCATGTGGAGCATTTAAAAAAGTTAAAAGCACAAGGTAAACTGGTGTTTTGCGGCCCTTTTACGGATTATCCCGGGGGGATGGTGATTATTTCGGCGAAAGACATCATCGAAGCGACAGAAATTGCAAAATCCGATCCGTTCATTGCATCGGGATGCAAATCATATGAAATCAGAACGCTTGAACCGGCCGATGAAGAAAATCATTATTTGCTTTAATCATAACATAAAAATAAGATCGCGGAGGGCGAAATCAAATAAAGTCGTGGTCGGTAAACAGGGAAAATATATCGAGTCGGAAAACCAATATGAATCGAGCAGTTATGAGTGCGCGTTCAAGATGAAGGTTAACGAATAAATATTTTATAAAGAACGAGTACATAAATTCAGCGGAGATGAAAGATAGACGTTTTGACCTTGGAATACTTGATAAAAGGAGTGTTATTGATGAAAGTCGGAATCATCAGATGTATGCAAACCGAGGATTATTGCCCCGGAACGGTTGATTTTAAAATGATAAGGGAAAAGAAAGGGGCCTTTGAGGGCATCAATGAAGACATTGAAATCGTGGGCTTTATCAATTGCGGCGGATGCCCCGGAAAAAAAGCGGTGCTTCGGGCGCGCGAACTTGTAAAAAGAGGAGCTGATACGATTGTTTTTGCCTCCTGTATTCAAAAAGGCAACCCGATCGGTTACCCCTGCCCGTTTGCGAAAAAAATGAAAGAATTGATCCGGGAAGATTTGCCGGAACAAATCAAATACTTGGATTATACACATTGATTTTAAAAACAAAAAACTCCGATAAGCCCTGCGTTTTTAATTGCAAGGGGTTTTATGGTTTGGAACCGGTTTTTTAAAAACGTTTGGCTTCTTCTATCGCCTCTGCGACGGCGTTTTTCACAATCGCCTCAACGTCGGTGCCCTCGATGTCCAGCCCGTCCGCCGAGACGGTGGTGAAATCGGTGATCCCCAAAAAGCCGAAGATGGTGCGCAGATAACGGTCGCCCATTTCGAAAGCCGAATACGGTTCCGCGGAATACTCGCCGCCCCGCGCGCAAATATGAATCGCTTTTTTCCCCATACACAGGCCGACCGCGCCCTGTTCGGTATATTTGAACGTGACGCCGGTTACGCAGATATAGTCGATATAGGCCTTTAAAACGGCGGGAATGCTCAGATTCCAAAACGGTTCGGCGACGACGTATTTATCCGCCTCCAGGAATTGATAGGTGTACTTTAAAATCGGGTGGTTTCTGCTCTCGGCGGTTTTGGGCCCGAAAAGGACGCCGATGTCGTCCTCGGACAAAAAGCCGACGCCTTCTTTGTATAAATCCAGCGTGATGATTTGATCTTCGGGATGAAATTGGCGGTACGCGGATATGAACGCATCCGATATGCGGAACGTCCTCGATTGCCCTTCCGGTTTCGCGTTGGCTTTGATGTAGAGTACGGTATTCATGGTTTTCCTCCCAAATTGTAATCGCGGAAAGCATTTTTCATATTATACCACGGCAGGGCCCAAAATACGATATTTTATTTGTTGATTTCAACGGATTGTAGTATAATGGTTGCGGCATGCATGGGTTTTATGAATTCTGACGAAGGGAAGAACATGATGCAAATTGCACTGACGAAAAAATTCGCCGCCGCTTTGGACCTAAAACCCCAATCCGCGCGCAAAGCGGTCAATCCGCTGTTTTGCTGGACGGCGAACTGGGTAAAAGTTTGGGACAATCGCAGGGCGAACGATATGCTCGTGCTGGTGAACAACGCCACGCGTTTTACCGTTGCTGTTTATGAATTCAAACGCAGGGACTTGAAAAACACGGCGGAAATCATCAAAAAGGCCATTGCAAATACCTTTTTATATGCGAACATAAACCCCGAGATCGTGGAAGAATACATGCGTTCGGCGGGTGAAATCGAGTTCACGGAAAATCATAACAGATCGGCATCGGCATGGGTGACAAAAGCGGGGCAATACAGTGCAGACCGAGTGGCATATGATTACAACGGTGTCGATAAAATGTTTTGTGATACGATGGGCGCTTTTGTAAATAATATTCCGGTCAACCGTTCGACCGATAACTGCTTTTTCCCCCGCGAAAAAATGATCGCCGAACTGTGCGCGCTCACAGGGAAGCAGGCCTATAAATATCGCGCTTTTGAATTATCAGTGACGCTTGATTTAAAAATTTATAAAGCGGTACGAAAAATTATCGTGCCTGAGAGTTTGGAATTTGAACGGTTGCACAAAGTGCTGCAAGAAATTTTTAATTGGCGTAATCGCCATCTTTATCGTTTTACCGTTTTTGGCAGCAACGGCAAACCGGCGGTTGAACTTGTGCCTTTTAATGAAGACCTCGATTACGCGGAGAATGAAATCTTAATGAGGGGGCATATTCTGTCTGAGATTTTACCGAAGCATAAAAAGATGTTATACACATATGATTTCGGAGATAGATGGGAGCATGAAATAAAACTGGTGCGCGTGATCGAAGATTACGATAAACCTTCGCCCTATTTGTCAGAAGCGAGCGGGCAAACCCCGCCCGAGGATGTTGGCGGTGTGAGCGGGTTTTTGGATTTCCGCGAGATTATGATGAACCCCGACCACCCGGATTATCAAGAGACAAATGAGTGGGTAAGGTATTGGTCGCCGGAACTCAGTAAGCGGGATACAAATCCAAGGGAGATACGGGATTATTAAGGCGTTTGAAACCGGTAAGGTTTTAGTTAAGGAGTATGAAGGCATAAACAATACGCATGGAAAAGGGAAATCGTCGGCGCGGGGATTTTATACGTCGGATTGGTGACATTCCACGCATTTAGCGCGGAAATCCCGTGGTATATCGCCCTTTCGCGGAGTTTCATCATCTCCGTTCCCGCGTTTTTGATCGGCGCTCTGTATTTGCTCGTTTGGATGAAAAAAGAAAAACCAACAAGGGGACGGAATAAAATGAACGATTCAACCTATCAAAGAGCGGATTTCGCGCCGCTGAGAGACGGAAAATACGGCGTGGGGTTCCACTGGACCACCTGGACGGCCCCGAAGACCGGGGAACTGACCGATTTCGAGGACGCGGTCAACGATTTCGACGTCGATTTGTTTGTGTCGCAGGTCGTCGCGTGCGGGGCGGCGCATGTGCTGTTTCCGACCTGTCATATCCTCCAACAAATGCCCTGCCCGAACCCGGCTCTCGATCGCATCATCGAGGGCCGAACCTGCAAGCGCGATCTGATCATGGACATCGCAAACGCGCTTGAAAAACACGGCATTCCGATGATTTTATATTATAACTTCGGCCTGCACTGGGACAAGGACTGGATCGCCAAGGCCTGCCCCGACCGCGGCAAACCCGAGGAATACATTAAAAATGTGCTCGACATCATCGGCTGTCTGGCCGAGCGATACGGCAAAAAGGTGATCGCGTTTTGGTTCGACATCGGGTTTAACGAATTCAAGGATTTCCCGTTCGGAGAGATGACAAGGCGCGCCAAACAAGGGAACCCCGGACGGCTCGTCACCTACAACACCTCGATTGAGGTCTATCAGACCTACACCGAGTTTCAGGATTTTTGGTCGGGCGAGGGGGTTCGGCTGAACTACATCCCCCGGGGCGGCGAATTCGGGAAAGAACTCACGCCGAAAAGCGGCCTGCCGTGGTATAACTTCGTCGACTGGCACCCGGATTATATGCTGGAGGCGCGCTGCGGGGAGTGGGGGCTGCAGATGCACACCCGCGACTTGGACTGGCCCGCGCCCGATGTCCAGAGCGTCGAGGCGTTTTTGAAACGGTTTACGGACGTCGGCGGGGCGGTGACCTTCAACCTGTTTATTTGGCGCAACGGCGAGATTTTCGCCGAGGATCTCGCCGTGATGAAGCAGTTAAAGGAACGGGTTCGGGGTAGAAGCTGATTTTAAAAACGCATAAAAATTTTATCTTTTATGCTTGACAAAAATGGTTCTATATAGTAATATCCTTTATAGGAAGGTGGGCGGAGAGGTGACCGGTCAGACGCAGGGGGGCTTTTTAATGTCGCAGATCAAGCAGATCAGCGGCAGAATCTTTGATAAACTCCTCGCGGACGCCGGGGTGGACGCGTTCAACGGGGCGCAGGGGCGGATTTTATATGTGTTGTGGCAGCGTGACGGCATCCCGATCGCACAACTTTCTAAACAGACAGGTCTTGCGAAAACGACCCTGACGGGCATGCTCGACAGGATGGAAAATGCGGGCCTGATCGAACGGGCCGCGGACAAGTCGGACCGGCGGCAGATCCGCATTTTTCTCACCGAAAAGGCGCATGAATTGAACGAGGCCTACGACAAGGTCTCCCGCGAGATGAGTGAAATCTATTACGCGGGGTTTTCGGACGATGAGATCACCGCGTTTGAAAACACCCTGCGGCGGATTATCAAAAATCTGAACGAAACAGAAAATCTGATTTGAGGGGTGATCGCATGAGATTCGAATTTGACAGCGAAATCAAACAACTCGAGGGTAAAATCAAGTGGAGCGTATTCTATTTTCCCTATTCGGCGACGGAGCATTTCGGTTCCAAGGGCAATATCCCGGTTTGCATCACGGTGGATGGGCATGCCTTCGACCACACGCTGCTGCCCTCGAAAAACGGGCATTATCTGGTTTATAACGAATTCATCAGGCGGGCGGTCGGCAAGAACCCCGGCGACAGCGTGCACGTGACTTTGGAAAAAGACGCGAAAAAGCGGGAAATCGTCATTCCCGCCGATGTCGAAAAGGCGTTAAA
Source organism: uncultured Eubacteriales bacterium (assembly GCA_964587625.1). Lineage (GTDB taxonomy): Bacteria > Bacillota > Clostridia > Oscillospirales > JAKOTC01 > DAOPZJ01. The sequence continues at coordinate 65,235 of CAZPLU010000007.1, read as the reverse complement.
GGAGGCGGGCGCACTGGAACGGTTTTTAAAACAGCCGGATTACAGCAAACGCGAACAGATCAATCATATCGGGATTGCGAAAAAGGAAGAGACCAGAACGGGCAGGATCGATGCGTTGCTCAAACAGTTGTCCGAACAAAATTGATAAAAGTGGAGGAATCGAAAATGGCAAACACGGAACTGGTGAAAATCGTCGAAAAATTCGCGGGGTCGGGGTGGGAGCTGATCGCCGCGCCCTCGGAAAAGTGGCTGGCCTCCGGCGGGTCGGCCGAAACGGCGGCATTGCTAAAAGCCGTCGAACAGGCGGACATCGACTGCGGAAGTTGCGGCTGCGAATTCGACACGCTCTACAAAAGGGCGCTGGAGTTGCTGCGAACGGCTGATTGAGCCGCCGTATCTGAAAAAGCGGTGATTCTTATGAAAAAATCATTGCCTTTGATCAGGCATTTCAGCCCCCTGACGCTGTTTCTTTACGGCACCTACAAAGAGGACAAAACACCCAATTTCGGGCTGTTTTCCTGGCTCAGTTATTGTTTTGACACAGAGACATGCGTAATGGCCTGTATCGGCGGCGAAAAACTGACCAAAGACCGGATCCGGGCGAATCGGGTCTTTTCCGCCAACCTCGTCACGGAGGAATTACTGCCGCTTGCCGACTATTTCGGGAACACGCCGGGGTATCAAAAGGATAAAATGCGTGTTCCGGTCGAAACGGAAAAAGGACGGGTTCTCGACGTCCCGGTTCTTGCAAAAAGCCCGTGGATTTATGAGTTGGAAGTCGGACGCTCTCTTGAACTGGAGGGCAGCGAGGTGTTTTTTTGCAAGGTCAGAAATGTTCTCGCCGAGGAATCCATCTCGGACGAGCCCCGAGATGTCGAACAGTGGATGAATCGGATCCGGCCCATGCAATCGGTCCGTCAATGTTATTTCAGATGGGACGGCACCGCGGCCGGTTCTTTTGGTGAACCGATGAAAAAAGTCCATATGGACCGGGATGGGGAAAAATAGAGCAGATGCCACCGAACAATTGTTTAAGGCGCGGTCATGTTCGCGCGTGAAAGGGCGGTCATTTTTATGAAAAAATCAATGGGTATTTCCAACGGGTTCTGCCCGCAGACGCTGTTCGTCTACGGCACATACAACGGCGACGGCACGCCGGATTTCGGGCTGTTTTGCTGGGTGAGTTATTATTGGGGCGAGAATTTGGGCGTGATGGCCGCGATCTGCGAGGACAAGCGCACGCGCGACAACATCCGCAGAAACGGGGTCTTTTCGATGGGGCTCGTGACCGAGGATTTATTGCCTATGGCCGATTATTTCGGCTGCACATCGGGCTATGACGCGGACAAGATGAAGATCGGCGCCGGCGTGGAAAAAGGCCGAGCGCTGGCGGTCCCGGTACTGGAAAAATGCCCGTGGACGTTCGAGCTGGAGGTCGATAAGACCTTCAAGGACGGCGGGGTCGATGTCTATCTGTGCAAGATCCGCAATATATTGGCCGACGAGGCGCTGTGTGACGATTCGGTTTCGTTCGAGGAAAAACTCCGCATGCTCCGCCCGGCCTGCACCGTGGGCGGCACCTATTTTTCGTGGGACGGGCACGCCGTCGCAAAATGGGGCGAGCCGATGAAAAAATTGGCGGGTGAATAAAATGACCGGACTGATAAAAAAAGAAATCAACGCGCTGGTGGAAAACGCGAAAAACGTCTATGTTTCGTCGGTGGACGAAAACGGATACCCCAACACCAAGGCCATGTTGTCATTACAACGTGATGGGTTAGGCATCCACTATTTTTCGACCAATGTTTCGTCAAAGAGGGTTGCTCAGTTTATGAAGAACCCGAAAGCGTGTATTTATTACTGCGATGAACCGGCGTATCACGGGTTGATGCTGACCGGCACGATGCAGGTCTGCACCGATTCTTATCATAAAGAGCTTTTATGGCGCGAGGGCTTTGAGTGCTATTACCCCAAGGGCGTCACCGACGACGATTACTGCGTTTTTAAATTCACTGCCGAAAAAGGCCGGTATTATCCCGGTTCGCGCGAAACATTTGAGATTAGGGAGCTGTTATAGCATAAAAGAAAATTCGATCAATCTGTCAAGCGGATATGCTTATTTGCCCGTCTCGGATTTTGACGCGGCGGCGGCATGGTATCATGAGATCTTCGGATTTGAAACCGTATTCAGCGATCCGCTGTCCGCCGGGATTTATGCCGCGCTGTACAGGGCGCATAATGGTATCAATGAGCCGCATCCGATGCGTTAAAACAAAGCGCCCGATCCGATCGAGGCACAGCACCCCGCGTTTTTAACGCGGGGTGCTGCGCTTTTCGAAGTGGATTTGATTGCGGTTTACTTGAATAAAATCTCTCGTACAATTCAATTTACAGAATGTGTTATATCCTTTAAACATGCCGTTTTCCGTGTTCGACCGAATTTTACAAAAGCTCCCAAAAAAATCCAAAATTAGCGATTGACAGGTGTCATTTTAGTTGTATGATAGGACATAGGATTATCTCATGCCCGGATTTAAAAAATATTTTGCGTGTTTTTTATTTTCATTTTACGGTTTCACCGAAAATCACTTTTTCGGTTTGAACGGGGGAAAACCTTATGAAAAATCGTCCTGCGTTTTCAACGGAGCGGCTGCTTTTACCGACGGCGCCGCTGTCTGATTTGAGAGAGTTGTTACAAGAGTCGATGCGTCTGCACGGCGGCAAAACGGTTTTGCGCGAGACCAAAAACGACGAAATCGTGCGGTATTCCTGTCAAAATATTTTCGACGATGTCTGCGCGTTGGGCACGGCGCTGTTGGATTACGGTTTCGCGGACGCGCATATCGCGTTGGTGGGCGAGAACTCGTATGTGTGGTTTATCACTTACATGGCGGTGATATGCGGGGTGGGCGTGATCATCCCCCTCGACAAGGAGCTGCCCGATGAAGACCTCAGGGATTTGGCGCTCAAGGGCGACGCAAGCGCGTTGTTTTATGCTCCGTCTTTTCACGCGGCGGCCAAAAAAGCGGAGGACGCGGGGGTGAGGTGTTTTTCGATGGGACCGCTCCCGGGCGTGGCCGAGGCCGACACGCTGTCCGGTATGCTCCGGCACGGCAGAGAACGGATCGGCTGCGGAGACCGGAGATATCAAGACAGGCAGATCGACCGCGAAAAAGCCGCCGTGATCCTGTTTACCTCCGGGACGACCGGTCCGAACAAGGGCGTTATGCTCAGCCACAAAAACCTCTGCACCAATGTTTATAACATCCTGAAAGTTGCGCCCTGCGAATCCGAGTCCTTTTCCATGCTGCCGTTTCACCATACGATTGAATTGAACTGCCATATCCTTCCCGGGATATTAAAAGGCATCGACATCTATCTCTGCGCCTCTCTCAAGCGGTTATTGGAGACGATGAGGGCCGTAAAACCCGGCATGTCGGTCGTGGTTCCGCTGTTTTTGGAAACCGTGTACAAGACCATCTGGGCGGAGACCAAACGGCAAAACCGCACCCGGGATTTGCGCGCCGCGCTGAGGATATCCAATTTGCTGCTCGCGGTGGGCATCGATATTCGGAAGGTGCTGTTCAAACAACTCAAGGAAAATTTGGGCGGCAAATTCAACCGGGTCATGTGCGGAGGCGCCGCAGTCGATCCGGAGGCGATACGGGGTCTTCACGGCATGGGAATCGACGTGCTCACCGCCTATGGGTTGACCGAGTGTTCGCCCGGCGTCTCGGTCAATCCCAAAGCGCATCGGCGCCCCGAATCCGTCGGCAAGCCGTTGTCCGGGGTGCAGTTGAAAATCGATCGGCCTGATAAAAACGGCGTCGGTGAAATCTATGTCAAAGGCGATGTTGTGATGCTGGGCTATTATAAAGACGAGGCGGCCACGGCCGCGACTTTCGATAACGGTTGGCTGAAAACCGGCGATTACGGCGTGCTGAAAGGTCAGACGCTCACCGTGGTCGGCAGAAAAAAGAACCTGATCGTCTTGAACAACGGCAAAAACGTGCATCCGGAGGAAATCGAGGCAAAGATCATCCGGCAGATGCCCTATGTCAGGGACGCGGTGGTCTATTCCTATCATTATCAGGTCAAAGAAACGCTGATGCAGACGATTGCGGCCGCGCTGAAGATCGAGGTGGAGGAGTTTGTCGACAAGATGGACCAGGAGGCCATCGAGCGATTGGTCGCCGAGGACATCCGCAGGGTCAACCAGCTCTTGCCCGGGTACAAGCAACTGCATCGGCTGTTTATCACGCAGGAGGATTTTTTGCGCACGACAACGAAAAAAGTGATCCGCCATAAGGTCATCGAGGAGCAAAACAAGTCCGCCTACGGGGAAGGTATCACAGTTTGACACCGATCAAATAAAATCATTTTAAGGAAAAGAAGGGTTTTTTTATGTTGGAACGGATCATTGCGCTCTTGGCCGAATACGTTGTTTTGGATCCGCGGGAAATCACGGCCGAGACCGAATTGCAAAAGGATTTGGGGCTGAATTCGTTGGAGTTCATCCATCTGGTCACGGTCTTGGAGAGGGAATTCGGGGTGGAAATTCCCGAGCGGGAGGCGATCAATTTTCAATATATAAGCGATGTGATCGCATATCTCGAAAAAGAGACGGCTGTGCGCCAAAACAGCCGCCGAGTTCTTTGATTCCCCGGGGACGCGTCGGCGGGGTTTCGATGGAATCGTATATTGTTTTCAGGGATGTCTGCAAGAGATATCAAATGGGCGAAGTGACCATCACGGCTGCCGACGCCGTCAATTTCACGATCGAAAAAGGGGAGTTTGCCGTAATTTCCGGCGCCAGCGGCGCGGGCAAAACCACCGTGCTGAATATGCTCGGCGGCATCGACAACTGCGACGAGGGCGATATCGTCGTCGACGGGAAAAAGGTCAGCGCACTCTCGGAGACGAAGATGATTCAATATCGGCGGATGGACATCGGGTTTGTTTTTCAGTTTTATAACCTGATACCGAATTTGACCGCCGCCGAGAACGTGGAGCTCGCTTCACAGATCTGCGACAGCGACCTCGACGCCGCGGAGGTGCTCTCCAGCGTCGGCTTGGGCGAGCGCGTACATAACTTCCCCTCGCAGCTCTCGGGCGGGGAACAACAGCGGGTTGCCATTGCGCGCGCGTTGGCAAAAAATCCGAAATTGCTGCTGTGCGACGAACCGACCGGCGCATTGGACTATATCACGGGTAAAAAGATTCTTGCGCTGCTGCAGGAGACCTGTAAACGGCAAAAAATGACGGTGGTTTTGATCACCCATAACGCGGCGATCGCCCCCATGGCGAACCGTGTGATCCGGATGCGCAACGGCTCGGTGGCGTCCATCGACATCAACCCCGCGCCCGTCGGCGTGGAGGAGCTGGAATGGTAGGCCGCAGGACGATCCGGGCCGTGTCAAAAGAGGGGCGGGCATGAGATCGAAAACGCTGATCAAGGACACCCGCCGGGAGATACTGCGCTCCCGCGAGCGGTTTATTTCCATCGTTTTAATCACCTTTTTAAGCGTCGGATTCTTTGTGGGCGTCAAGACGACCGCGCCCAGCATGCGGCAAACAGCCGAAAATTATTTCAATTCCTCTTCCCTGATGGATCTGGAGCTGATTTCGACCGTCGGTTTCGACGATAAAGACGTAGAGGCGCTTCGCGCCCTCGACGGCGTGAGGGGGGTGATGCCTTCTTATTCCGCCGACCTGATTGTCTCGGAGGAGACGGGGAACAGTGTGGCCCGTGTCTCCGCGTTGCCGTTGGAGAATGGAACGGACAAACTCAATCAAATTCGATTGATTGCCGGACGTATGCCCGAAAACCCCGGGGAATGCCTCGCCGCACCGTACCGCATGCGCGATCCGGATATCGCTGTCGGCGACATCATCCGCTTTTCCGAGGCGGCGGGTCCGACCGCCACGGACACCGTTATTTCCGGTACGAACTACACGGTGGTCGGGTTGATCCAATCACCCCAGCATATTTCGTATTCCTACGGCACCTCCTCGATCGGAAACGGCACCATCTCGTATTATATCATGCTGCCCGCCGCCGAATTCAAATATACCCGCTATACGGAGTTATATGTCCTGTTGTGCCGCGCGGCCGGGGTTTCCGCATTTGACGAGCAATATGACGCGGATATCAAAAGCGCATCGGCTCAAATCGAAATCATCGGGCGTGCCAGCTATGAGCTTTTTTTATACAACATCCGGACTCGGATTGAAGATGCGGAAAATGAGCTGGCAACGCAAAAAAGCGGAGCCGACCGACAGCTTGCCGACGTCAAGCTGAAACTGGATCAAGCCAAGGCGGAACTCGATCAGGCCGGGGCGGAAATCGACGCCGGCCGGAAGGAATATGAAAAAGCCGCGCTTGAAGCGGAGGCCATGCTTAAAAAAGCCGAAGCGGAGCTGGAAGAGGGCAGAGCGCAGATTTCAGAGGGAAAGGCGCAGCTGGCAATCGGTCTGGCCAAATATGACGAGGGGGAGGCGAAGCTTCGAAACGCGCGCGAGCAACTGGACGACGGCTGGGCGCAATATGACTACGGTTTGGAAGAATACCAAAAAAACGAGGAATTGTACAACGGCGGGCTGACGCAATACACCGAGGCCATGGAAAAATTCGAACCGGCAAAACGGCTCTACAACACCGCGCAGCAGACCGTTGCGATGGCGCAGGAGGCCGTCAACGGCGAAGAGATCGATCAAGAGGAAGCGGAAGCGCTCTATCAACAGGCGCAGGCGGCGCTTGAGGCGTATTTGGACAGCGGCGGGGACGACCCGGAAGTGATCGCCCGGCTGCGGGAGCAGATTCAGGCGGCTGCCGGGCGGGTCACGAACGCAGAAGACCGGGGCGCGCAGGCGTTGCAAGAGCTGGAAAACGCCATTCAAATGCTGCAGGGGTACGAAAAACAGCTGCTGGAGGCCGAGGCGGAGTTGAATGCCGCAAAACAGCAGTTGGAGATTGCCCGCGCAGGACTGGACAAAGCCAAAGCGGAGCTGGATTTGGCGCTCGAGGGACTGCGAAGCGGAGAGGCGGAATATAAAAGAGGAAAGAGTGAATTGGATGAAGCGGGTGTGCAGCTGAAAACCAACCGATTGCTGTTGGAGACCGCCCAGACCGAATTCAAGGCGGGCGAGGCGGCGTATGAAAAACAAAAAGCCGCCGCACTGGATCAACTGGCGCAGGCGAAAGAAAAGCTCGATGCGGCTGAACGGCAGTATGCGGCGGGACTCGAAGAATACAATGACGGGTATGCCGAGTATTTGGATGCCTTCGCCAATGCGCAAAGCTCGATTGCAGACGGGGCGAACCGCATCAAAAACATCCAAAGCATGTTCAGCGAAATCGAATCCGGTAAATGGTACGCGTTCACCCGCGACGACATCATTCAGAGTTATGCGGGGTTTGACCAGGACTCGGAGCGCATCGACGCCATCGCGGCGATTTTCCCGGTGTTTTTCCTGCTGGTGGCGTCGCTGGTCTGCCTGACGACCATGTCCCGCATGATCGACGAGCAGCGGATTCAAATCGGCACCTACAAGGCGCTGGGGTATTCGTCCGCGCAGATAGCGGGCAAATACATGGTCTATTCCGCCACCGCCTGCGTCCTCGGGAGCGTGCTCGGACAGCTGGTCTGCATTCAAATTCTGCCGAGGGTGATCATCGGGGCCTATAACGCGCTCTATCGGCTGCCCGACATCGAAATCACGGTTCCCTGGAATATGTCTCTGGTTTCCGTGTTTGTCGCTCTGTTATGCACGGTGATGGTGGCTTTTTATTCCTGTTACAAAGAACTGAGGACGCCGACCGCCGCGCTGATGCGCCCCAAAATGCCCAAGAGCGGTCGGAAAATATTCATGGAACGCTGGAAGAAACTCTGGACGAAAATGACGTTTTCCCAAAAGATTACGGCGCGCAACCTGTTCCGCTATAAGCTGCGGCTGGTGATGACGGTGCTGGGAATCTCGGGCTGCATGGCGTTGATCGTGGCGGGTTTCGGGATGCGGGACGGCGTGAACCCGATTGTGGATAAACAATACGGCGAGATCAACCGCTACAAGATCATGTTCACGCTGTCCGGGGAGTTGACGCGCGAGGAGGCGGACGCGCTGGGGCAGCGGCTTTCAAACGATGAGCGGCTGAGCGATACTTTGTTTTCAAAGATCGTGTCCGTCGAAGCGGATCAAAACGGAGCCGTGATTCGAAACGTCTTTGTGATGGCGCCGCGGAAAATCGCCCACTTGGAACGGCTGATCACCCTGCGCGATCCAAAGAGCGGGGAAACGCTCGAACTCGGCGATGAGGGCGTGATTATCACCGATAAACTGGCGCAATTGCTGGGCGTCGGCGCGGGGGATGCCGTCACATTCCGCGTCAACGAGGAGCCGTATACACTGCCCGTACGCAGTGTCACGGAGAACTACATCTACCACTACATCTACATGTCGCCCGCGCGTTATGAACAGACCTTCGGCAAAGACCTCCGGTTCAACTCCATCGCGTGCGCCGAGAGCGCGAAAATGACGGATTTTGGGGGCTTCGTGTCCGACTGGCTGACAAAAAGCGGCGACATTCTTGCCATTGTCAATATCGATTCGGCAAGAGCGTCGTTTACCGAAACCATCAACAGCATCAACATCATCATCCTCGTCATGCTGATCTCCGCGGGCGCGCTAGCTTTTGTGGTGGTCTACAACCTGACCAACATCAACATCTCCGAACGCACGCGGGAGATCGCGACCATCAAGGTGCTCGGTTTCAAGCACGGCGAGACCAATATGTATATTTTCCGAGAAAACTTTGTGATGGGCGCCGTCGGGATTTTGTTCGGCGGTGTGATCGGATATTTTTTGGCGCAGTTCATGCTCCGGACGGTCGAGGCGGATATGGTCAAGTTCGCCGGGGAGATCGCGGCGGCAAGCTATCTCTATGCCGGTCTGCTCACCGCGTTTTACATCGTCTCTGTAAACCTGATGATGACCAAGCGCATGCGCGGCATCAGCATGGTCGAATCGTTGAAAGCCGTTGAATAACGGCAGTAAGGCAGGGGGAAATTTTATGTCAAAAAGCGCAGTTAAAAAAAAGTATTATGAAATCCGCGGGTCTCAGATGCTGCCACTTTTGGAATTGCAGTACAGTTTGCACAAGGAGATCACGCAAATCGTCCTGTACACGATTCTCAATCAAAAGCTCGATTTCGACCTGTTGAAGCAGGCGGTCAATATCGAAATCGCGCGAAACGACAGTATGCGCATCCGGTTTCAAAAACACGACGGAAAGCGTATGCAATATTTTATGCCGGAATATAAGCTTGAGCATATCCCGGTTTTGGATTTCACGGGCAAGACCGCCGAAGAGCAGGACGCGGTGCTTCAAAAAGACGCGCGCACCCCGCTGAAAATCCGGCGCGGCGAGATGTACCGAATCATCTTGTATCGGACGCATGACGGGCGCACCGGCATCTATTTAAATATCTGCCATGTGATCGCAGATGTGTATGCGGTGCTTTTGTTTTTTACCGACCTGCTTGAAATCATCGGCGCTCTTCAAAACAAAACCCCGATGCCCAAGCCGCTCGCTTCGTTTGAGGAGTGTATGAAAAAAGACCTGCTTGTTTTTGACAACGAGGAAGAGAAGGAAAAGCACAGGGATTTTTTTATGGATTATTATACGAAGAACGGACCGTCGTTTTATGCGGGGGCGGACGGGATGCGGCTGCTCAATCGTTTTCGCCGTAAAAGCAAAGATCCGACGCGGCGCTTTGAGACGGTGAACACCATATTGATCGATAAAAGCAAAAAATACAGCAAGCACCTGAGCAGGGAAAGGGCCGAACCGATCCTCGCCTATTGCGAAAAAAACGGCATTCCTTTGCAGACGGTGATCTATGTCGGAATGCGCACCTATCTCTCGAAAATCAACGAGGAGACCGACGATGTCAATTTCATGGTCGCTTTTGACCGAAGAATCACGCTGGCGGATAAGCGATCCGGCGGCTGCCGCGTCAACGCGCTTCCGCTGCGAACCGTGATCACACGGGACAAGACATTTGCACAGGCAATCGCGATCACGCAGGAGGTTCAATATCTGATCCTGCGCCACACGGACTATTTGTGGGCGATCTTTTTGGACAGAGAGATCAAAAAAATCGAACACAGACCGATGTTTTCGGGGACGTCTTCCATGATGTTTTCCTGCTTCCCGTTTTCGATCAATCTCCCCGAGGGCTGGGTCTGCGAAATGGGCAATTACAGCACCGGACGTTTCATCATGTCGCTGTATACCGTTGTCATCCCGAATTTCCTCGAGGGCGGTCTCGACTTCCAGTTTGAACATCTGGTCAAAATCCTGTATCCCGAGGACTTGGACGCGCTGTTTGAGCAGAGCGTCGGGATCATCGAGGCGGGTATCGCAAACCCCGACGTCACGATCGGGGAATTGATGCGCGGAGCGCGCGAAGTCGTCGCCGCCGGAGAACCCGCTTCCGCCGCGCGATAAAGTCCGGGATAAAAAGGGTTTCAAGAGACCGGTTGTCGGGATCGGTCTTTTTGATTTGTGTTGCGCCGATATGAGCCGGGACATGGGGATTGAATTTTTCGTTAAAACCGTTTATATTTGATCGGGGCAATACAAATTTGTGAGGAAATGAACATGTATATCAAAAAAGCTGTAATGGGTGAAATCGACGTCATCATGTCGATTTACGAATCCGCGAGGAAATTTATGCGGGCAAACGGCAACGGCGAGCAGTGGGGAGACAGACACCCGCCCCGGGAGCTGATCGAAAAAGACATCCGGCGGCAAAAGCTCCGCGTCTGCATGGACGGCGGGGAAATCGCCTGTGTCTTTTATTATAATATCGAAGACGATCCGACCTACCGCGTGATCGAGAACGGCGCGTGGCTCGACGACGGGCCGTGCGGCGTGGTGCACCGAATCGCCAGCGCCGAGGGCGGAAAAGGAGCGGCGGCTTTTTGTTTGAATTGGGCATTTGAACAGGCGGGCAATCTCCGGATCGACACCCACGAGGACAACAAGCCCATGAGGGGTTTGCTGGAAAAGCTCGGTTTTGTGTATTGCGGAACCATTTATGTCTTAAATCGGTCGCCGAGGATGGCGTTTCAAAAGGTGAAATCAGTCGGCTTTGAAAATTAAAAAAATATTTCAACACCCCTTGACAAAGGGTAACATGTTGCGTATAATAGAAAGAGTAACATATTACCTTATGCCGCGGAGGGACAGAAGATGGAGGAATTGCAACAAAAGGCCTATATTTTCGGGACAATATTCACTTTATCAAACAGATTGCAAGTGCTCGGGGATGAATTTGACAAAAACATAACAACCAAGCAATGGTTATTCATTTTGGGCGTTTCAAGATTCGACGCGCCGCCGACGATCAGCGAAGTGGCGAATTTTATCGGGTATTCGCGTCAAAACGCAAAACGGATCGCCACCGATTTGCAAAAAAGCGGGTTTGTCTCGGTATCAAGGGATGAAAAGGACGCGCGGGCGTCACGCATCCGCCTCATGCCGAAATGCACGGAGTACTTTGCAAAACGCGACAAGCGGGAAATTGAATTTTTAGAAAAGCTCTTCGCCGGGTTTGACGCCGAATTGACGGACGGCGTTTACAGGGGTCTGCTTAAATTGGAGCAAAACATCAAGCAATGAATCAAAACATCACAAAAGAAGGATGATTATGTTAAATGATCCAAACGCGTGTGAAAATACAACAAAAAATATTTATGACGGCGTCAGAGAATATTGCAAAGCCGAACAGGTGGATGAAGAATATTTCAGATCCTGTCTCCGCAAAAGAAAAAGGACGGGTTCGATGAAAAAAGCGATTTTCATTTTAATCGTTTTCGGGGGCATTCTCACGGCCGCATTCTTGTCGATGAACGGCAAGACGGAGAGAGAATTAAAGGACTTGAAAGTATATGAAGTGAATATGAACGAGATTGAAGACGGAATATATCGGGGAAAAGCGGAGACAACTCTTGTGAAAGCGGAGGTGGCAGTCGAAGTGAGGGATCATGAGATCGTTCAAATCGACCTGTTAAAACATGACAACGGGTTCGGGAAAAAAGCCGAGCGCATCACCGGGGATATGATTGCGCAAAACACCTGTGAAGTCGACGCCGTGAGCGGCGCGACAACTTCCAGCCGTGTGATTCAAAGCGCGGTCAGCGCCGCGCTTGCAAACGGAAAAAACAACAAGACAAACGGTGAGCGTTTCGGTTTTATGAATCCAATACAAATCAGGGAATATAAATAAAATTGTGCGGAAGTGAATCGAATGGAAAACGATCAGGTACAGTGCCCCTGCAAAAGAACACAATGCGAGCGGCACGGCAATTGTGCCGCCTGCAAACGGCATCATTATATGCCCAATAAAAAACTCTTACCGGCATGTGAGCGCATTGCGGCGAAAGAAAAACGAAAGGAGGCCGCGAAAAACGCCCCGCTTCAATTTGAAAACCCCGATCAGGCGGGGCTTCAAAACGATTCAAAAACCGACGCCGCCGAAAACGGGTCGCACCCGGTTCAAAAAATCGACCGGAAGCGCTGACATGATAGGATCGTCCCGGCGACTCGGGTTTATTCCGCTCGGGATGGGCCCGGGCGGATTTCGCATGAAGAACGGGCATTTTGAGGATATCCGGTTATCATGATTCACTTTGACGCAATCGGAAAGATATGATATTATCTGAATCGGGAGTGGATTTTCAAACGCGAATCGGTTTAAGCTTCAAACACGCCGCGCGGGCAAGACATTTTTCGGTTCGGATAAAAGATAATATTTTCGGACGGGAGCGCGTATGGATGATCATTTTATGCCATCGGTTTGGCAGGAGGACAGATTGCCCGAGGAAGCCGCCGATTATCGGGCGTGCGAAATATGCACCGACAAATCCCGGCTTATTTGGGGCGAGGGAAACCCCGGCGCGCCCGCCGCAATTTTATTGGATAATCCGGGCGCACGCGAAGACAAAAACGGCGCCGCATATGTCTGCGGCACGAGACAGACGCTGCAGACGGCTTTACACCGTGTCGGAATCGCACCCGAAGACGTCTATGTGACCTACCTTTTAAAATGCAGACCCCTGCGCCGGTATGACAAAGAGGCCGTCCGGGCGTTCAGCAGGCCGTTTCTGGAGCGGCAGATACGGACGATGCAGCCGAAGCTGCTCGCCTGTCTGGGGGACGCGGTCGTTCAGACGATGTTCGGCGACCCGGAACTCCATGCGAAGGATTTGAGGGGGTCGTGGCACGCCTTGCAGGGGTTGCCCTGTATGGTCTCATATCACCCGCTTGCCGTGAGAAGACGGCCAAACCTGGAAAGCCGGTTTTTGTCGGATCTGAGTATGCTCGCGAAACGGTTATATGGTGATAAAATTTAGAGAACGGTAAAATAATTTATGAATCAAGCCAAATGGAAAACCGAACTGGAAACGCGCATTCAAAAATTGATCGGGGCGCTGGCTGAGGCGAACCCCGACTTCGAGACCGCTCTTGTCGCGGGGCGTATCAATCAATATTACCTGACCGGGACCATGCAGGACGCCGTCTTGATCTTGAAACGGGGCGGAAGCGCTTATCTGTTTGTGCGCAAGAGCGTCGAGCGGGCCAAGGACGAATGCCCGCTGGACATCATTTATCCGATGGGGTCCTACCGCGATATGTTACAGGTGCTGCCGCCCGATTTCGGCGCGACCTATCTCGAGGTCGAGACCGTGCCGGTGGCGATGCTGGAGCGGTTTAGAAAGCATTTTAAAATCGATAAAATCCTGCCGTTCGAGCCGGTGATCTCGGCGCGGCGCGCGGTCAAGAGTTCGTACGAACTCGACTTAATCCGCCGTTCGGGAGAGCAACATCAAATTTTATTGGGAAAAATCGTTCCGACCCTGCTGCGAGAGGGCATCAGCGAGGCGGAATTCCACGGCGAACTGTTTGCGGTCATGATGAAATTGGGCTTTCACGGCGTGACGCGGTTTTCGATGTTCCAATTCGACGCGGTCGCGGGGCAGCTCGGCTTCGGCGAAAACGCGGTCTACCCGACCAATTTCGACGGGCCGGGCGGCATGCGCGGTATGAGCGCGGTCTCCCCGGGACTGGGCAGCCGCGAGCGGAAGCTGCGAAAGGGCGATCTGGTGTTCGCAGACGTCGGGTTCGGAATCGACGGCTACCACAGCGACAAGACGCAGGTCTATTCGTTCGGGAAAACGCCCGATCCCGAGGTTATAAAAGTCCACCGCGCCTGTCTGGACATCGAAAAACGGTGCGCCGAAATGCTGGTCGCGGGGGCGGTTCCGTCCCGGATTTACACAAAACTCACCGAAACTCTGCCGCCCGAACTCTCGGCGGGTTTTATGGGGTACAAGCAGAGTGTGAAGTTTTTGGGACACGGGATCGGGCTGCACGTCAACGAATTGCCCGTGATTGCGCGGGGCTTCGACGAGCCGTTACAGGAAAACATGGTTTTCGCCGTCGAGCCGAAATGCGGGCTGCCGGGCGTCGGGACGGTCGGCGTCGAGGACACCTACATTGTCAAAACCGGACACAGCGAATGCGTCACCGGCGGCGGGACGGACATCATCACAGTGTGACGTTTGGAACGGGGAAACGGGATGAAGATTCGGACAATCGAAAAAAACGGCGTGAAAATCGCGGTCGTGAACGCGGATGAAAAACTGTTGTACGATACGCAATCGGCATTGGATTTGATGGCGGCGGTGCGGTATGAAACCGACAGCGACCGAATCGCCGTGTACAAAGAGGCCGTCGCCGAGGACTTTTTCATCCTCAGCACCCGTCTGGCGGGCGAGATTTTGCAAAAGTTCAGCAACTATCGCTGCAAGCTGGCGATCATCGGGGATTATTCGAAATACACCAGCAAGCCGCTGAGAGATTTTATCCGCGAGAGCAACAGCGGGCATGATATTTTTTTCGTCGCCACCAAGGAAGAAGCCGTGGAGCGGCTGGGTTGCGTATAAGCAAAAAATTTTTATTGTAGGGAACGGCCTTGGCCGTTTCGTCAAAAATGAATATGGCAGCATGAGACGTAAAAAATAAAATCACTCCGGTTAACAGATGATTTGTATATCAACAAAAAAATAAACAAAAAGGGGGTCATGGCATGAAGGTTTTTATGGTCGGGGGAACGGGGTTACTCGGCAGCGAGGCCGCTGCGGAATTAATTCGGCGCGGGCACGAGGTGGTCTCGGTGGCGCTTCCGCCGCTGCCGCCGGGCGCGGCGTTGCCGCCCGGGATGCAAATCCGATACGGGAACATCCTCGAGATGGCGGACGGGGAGATTCAAAGCCAAATGTCCGGCTGCGAGGGCTTTGTCTTCGCCGCGGGCGTCGACGAGCGGGTCGAGGGGCCGCCGCCGATCTACGAGATGTATAAAAAATTCAACATCGATCCGGTCAGGCGTTTATTGACCATCGGCAAGGCGAACGGCGTAAAGCGCGCGGTGATCATGGGCTCGTATTTTTCGCATTTCGACAAAAAGCGGCCCAAGATGCAATTATCCCAATGGCACCCCTATATCCGGAGCCGCCGGAATCAGGAGGCCGTCGCGCTGTCTTTCGCCGATGAAGCTTTCGACGTCGCGATGCTCGAATTGCCCTATATCTTCGGCACGCAGCCGGGGCGCAAGCCCGTTTGGCTGTTTTTGGTCGAGATGATTCGGGGCATGGGAGGCTCGACGCTCTATCCCAAGGGCGGCACGACGATGGTCACGGTCAAACAGGTCGGGCAGGCGGTCGCGGGCGCGCTCGAAAAAAACCGGGGCGGAAACTGCTATCCGATCGGCTGGTACAACATGACCTGGAAGCAGATGCTCGGCATCATGCACAAATACCTCGGCTGCCCGGACAGGCGGATCGTCACAATCCCGAAGTGGATGTTCGACCTGAACGCGAGGAAGATGTTCAAAGAACAAAAAGCGCGCAATGTCGACGGCGGGCTGAACGTATTGAAACTGGGCGAAATTCAATGTTCGGAACTGTTTATCGGCAAATCGGAGGGGTGCGAATTCCTCGGCGTGGAGCCCGACGACATCGAGGCCGCGATCGGCGACTCGATCAAGCTCTGCGTCGAGATTTTGGATCAAAAAATCGAGACGGTGGGGATGAAAGGGGAATGAAGAACATTCTCCGAATGTTCCCTTGGAAGAATTTTTTTGCGTAAAATTCTAAGTTTCATGGTACCGAGATCCTTCGACTTCGCTCAGGATGACAAATCACGTAGCATCGTGTAGGGAACGGTCTTGACCGTTCCTGAGAATTGTGACAAGAACAGAGTATTTTTTATCCGGAACGGTCAAGACCGTTTCCTACGCGGGGAAAATATGTTATAATGTCTCATCGACGGATGGGACTTTTTCTTTTTCATAAAAGCAACGGCAGGAGAGGAAACATGGCCGAAGACGCATTGAAAATTTTTAACGAATATACGCGGGAGTGGTTTCGCGCAGCGCTCGGGACGCCGACGGCGGTTCAAGAACAGGCCTGGCCTGAAATCGCCGCGGGGAAACATACGCTGGTGTCGGCGCCGACCGGCACCGGAAAGACGCTGACCGCGTTTTTGGTGTTTATCGACCGGCTGCAGGAGCAAGGCGACAGAGGTGAATTGATTGAAGGATTGCAATTGATTTATATTTCGCCCTTAAAGTCGCTGGCGGGAGACATCCGCGAAAACTTAAAACGGCCTTTGGAGGGGATTTCAGAGCGGCGCGCCAAGGCCGGACGGCACAAATACGGCGCGGAAATCCAAATCGGAATCCGCACCGGCGACACCTCCCAGAGCGAGCGCGCACGGATGGCCAAGCACCCGCCGCATATTCTGATCACGACGCCCGAATCGCTGTACCTGATGCTGACGAGCGTATCGGGCCAAAAAATGCTGCACACCGCGAAGGCGATCATCATCGACGAATTGCACGTGATGATCGATTCCAAGCGCGGGGCGCATTTGATGCTGTCGGTGGCGCGGCTCGATAAACTCTGCGGGCAGCCGCTGCAGCGCATCGGGCTCTCGGCGACAATCGAGCCGCTTGAGACGGCGGCAAACTACCTCTCGCCCGACCCGGTCTCGGTCGTCGCGCCCAAGATGAAAAAAGAGATTTTGATCGAAGTGACAAGCCCCCTGCCCGGCGTTCCCGGCATCGCGGGGCCTTTGGGAACCGGGCCGACCTGGCCCAGGATTGGGCAGACGATTTATTCTTTTTGTGGTGATAGGCGCACGCAAACGGATGATCCGTCAAACAAGGAAGGAAAAAACGCGCGCGCCGGCAGCGCCATCGGCTTTGTCGACGGGCGCGCCTATGCCGAAAAACTGGCTTTTTTCGTCAATCAAATCGCCGGGGACGGGTTCGCGCGGGTGCACCACGGCAGTTTGTCGAAAGAACAGCGCTTTCAGACCGAACAGGCTCTCCGGGCGGGAGAGCTGCGGCTGCTGTGCGCGACTTCTTCGATGGAGCTCGGCATCGACGTGGGCGACATCGAACAGGTGTTCCAAATCGGGTGTCCGTATTCGATCTCGAGCACGATGCAGCGGCTGGGGCGCGCGGGGCACAACCCCAACCGGGTCAGCGTGATGCGCATTTTTCCAAGGGAGGCGTCGGAGGGACTGTATTGCGGGCTGACCGCCGAGGTGGCGCGGCAGGGCGGGATCGAACACTTGCGCCCGCCGAGGGGCTGTTTCGATATTTTGGCGCAGCACCTGGTCTCGATGGCGACCGACGCGGGCTACTCGGTGGCCGACGTGATGCCGATTTTGGCGCGGGCGTATCCGTTCAGGGATGTGACCGAGAACGACGTGCGCGATATTTTGGGGATGCTCGCCGGGGACTACGAGCACGAGCGGGACATTCCGGTGCGGCCCCGCGTGCTGTACGACCGGATCCACGACCGGGTACTCGGCGATTCTTACAGCCGGATGCTGGCCGTGAACGCGGGCGGCACGATCCCCGACCGGGGGCAATATACCTGCAAGACCGAGGGCGGCGTCAAGATCGGGGAGCTCGACGAGGAGTTTATTTTCGAGACCCGGATCGGAGACCGGTTTTTCCTCGGCACGTTCGCGTGGAAAATTACGAGCGTCAACCGCGACGTCGTTGTCGTCGCGCAGGCGAGCCCGGTGGGAGCGCGGCTGCCGTTCTGGCACGGCGACCCCAGAGGGCGCGCGATGCGGACGGGAATTGCGTTCGGGCAGATTCTGCGCCGACTCGCCCGCGCCGACGAGACCGGAGAAATGCAGGCGGAACTTGAAAAACTGGGGCTGGACAAGCCCGCGGCGAAAGGAGCGGCGGGCTTTTTAAAGCACCAGATCGAGTGCACCGGCGGGCTTCCCGACGATAAAACGATCATCGTCGAGCACTTCACCGACGACAACGGCGCGCGCCAAATGATGGTGCATTCGGTGTTCGGAAGGCCGGTCAACGACCCGTTTTCGATTTTGGTCAAAACGGCCGCCGAGCGAATTACCGGCTCGACGATCAACTGCGTGGTCGCCGACGACGGGTTTTTGCTCTATCCATATGACGCAAAACCGCTGCCGCTGGGGCTGCTGTCGGAGGTCGTGCCCGAGACGGCGCGCCAGATCGTGACCGCCGTGCTGCCGACGACGCCGTTATTCAACATAAATTTCCGCTACAACACCGCGCGGGCGCTGTTGATGGGCACCAAAAGCCACACCCGCCAGCCGCTTTGGATCCAGCGCATGCGCAGCGCGGAGCTGCTCTCGTCGCTGGTCGAGCGGAATCAACACCCGATCATCCGTGAGACGACGCGCGAGTGTCTGGAGGACTATTGGGACCTCGCGGGCGTCGAGGCGGTTTTGAACGGAATCCGGTCGGGCGGGATCACGGTGCGCGAACTCGAGCGCAGTTCGCCGTCGCCGATGTCGCTGCCGCTGCGCCGTAAAACCGAGGCGTCGATGATGTACGACTACTCCCCGACGCCGCAGAATATCCACCGGGCGGCCGATAAAGCGCTGCGGGGGGTCCGGGCGATCAAGCCCGAACAGCAGCAATTAAAGCGGGTTTCGGAGCGCGCCAAACTGCCCGAAAACGAGCAACAACTGCACTCGTTACTGATGATCGAGGGCGATCTGACCGCCGGGGAACTCGACGTTCCGGTGGCTTGGCTGGTGGCGCTGGCCGCCGAAGAACGCGCGAAATACATCGAGCCGGGGCTTTGGATTGCCGCCGAGCACGAGCGGGACTATACCGGCGCGCTCGTCGCGGGGCAGGCGGAGGCGCGGGAAAAAATCGTCCGGCGGCTGCTGCGCTACCGGGGCGCGATGTCGGCAGAGCGGATCGCCGAGCGTTATTTGTGGTCTGACGAAGAAACGCGCGAAATCGTTAAAGCACTGTGTGAAAAATCACAGGTCGTCGAGCAGGACGGGGTCTATTACCACGCGGAGCTCTACGAGCGGGCGCGAAACGAAACAATAAAAGACCGCCGCAGGCAGGTGACGACCCAGCCGGCCGAGCGGTATGCCGCGCTGCTCTGCGGTCGGACGGCTGTTTCCGCGCCGCCCGCCGAGCAGTTGGAAACGGCGTTGAAATTTTTGTGCGGGCAGAAATACCCCGCCGAGGCGTGGGAGGGCGTTTTGCTTCCGGCACGGGTCGGCAGATACAGCCCGCAGTTATTGGATAGCTTCGTGGGCGGCGGCTCGTTTTTCTGGCGGCTCTCGCCCGACGGGACGCTGGAGTTCGGGCGCACCGCCGACGTTGATTGGGAGGCAGAGGTTATAATCCCCGAGAATTTGGACGAGGACGAAAAAGCGATTTTTCAAGCGCTGTTGAAACACGGCGCGAGCTTTATGCAGCGGTTTTCCGGGTTGGTCGGCGGCTCGCCCGCCGAGCCGTTATTGCGGCTGGCCGAAAAAGGGCTCGTGACCGCCGACAGCTTTATTCCGGTGCGCCAATGGCTGGAACGCGGTAAAATTGAAAAAGGCACCGTGCGGCAACGGGTCAATTCGCGCGTGCAGGTGCTGACCGGTCGCTGGGAAGTCATCCGACCGATAAAAACGCCGACGGTCGAGCGGCTGCTCGAAACCAATTTTGACCGCGCGGCGATCGTGTGCCGCGAGACGGTGCAGGACTTGTCGTGGGGCGAGGCGCTCGAGACGCTGCGCATCTGGGAATACACCGGCAGGGCGCGGCGCGGCTATTTCGTCGAGGGGCTTTCGGGCATTCAATTCATCCGCGAAAACGATTATGCCGGAACGATTTTGGCGTTGCAAAACCCGCGCGCGGAGCTGGTTTGGCTGAACGCCGCCGATCCCGTCCAGCCGTGGGGGAAATGCCTGCCGCACCGGGCGGACAGGGCGTTTTTAAACGTAGCCGGTTCGGCGGTGGCGCTAAAATCGGGCGCTCCCGTGGCCGTTTTCGAGCGGCAGGGAAAGACCCTGCGCGTGTTCGAGCCGAACTGTCTGCAAGAGGCGCTCTCGGCGTTTGTGCGCGACTACGCGGGAAAGCGGATTTTTGCCGAGCAACGGCGCATCGTGGTAAAGGACTATCCGAAAGACGCCGAGGAGCCGTTGAAAAAAGCGGGCTTTTCGCGCGAATTGCAGGACTTCGTGCTGTACAGGCCGTATCAGTGATCATTTTATACTTGACTTTAAGCGGGCGGAGGGGCAAATGAATATCAACATCAAACATTATCCCGCAATCAAAATGTGCGATGATTTTTATGCGGTGATCGAATTTTTGAAAAAGTACGGGGCAAAAGGGTTTAACAAGAACTGGCATTGGGCGAGGTGGGAATGGCTGTTGGGTCATCTTTCGCTCGATCCGTCGACCTTGCCGCCGATCGGCCTCTTTACGGACTATGATGAAATCGCGGGACTCGTGACGCATGACATGAGAAGTCCCGCCTATATCATCTTGAATCCGCAATATCATTTTTTAAAACCGGAAATGGTGGATTATGCCGCGTCGGAATTATCGCACAACGGCATTTCGGAACTATTCGTCGACGAAAACGACGGGGAGCTTATTTCAATCGTAAAAGAAAAAGGTTATTCGCCGACGGCGGACATCGAATGCGTTTTGGCGATGGACTGTTCGCAAAAACTGCCCTACCGTTTAGATGAAAAATTCCGCTTTACCGATTATAAGACCGATAAAAATCTTGCGGAGTATGTCAGAGTGATTCACAGGGGATTTGAAAACGAAGGGGAGCCCGCGCAACTGACGGAATCGGATATCCCCGAACGTCCGCATTATAATCCCGGGCTCGCTTTATTCATCGCCGCCGAAAATGGGGAATACGCGGCTCACTGCGGGACATGGTATACCCCGAATACCGAGTCGTGCTATGTGGAGCCGGTCGTCACAATTCCCGAATTCAGAAAACAGGGATTGGGCAGGGCCGCGGTATGCGAATGCGTCAACCGATGCGGGAGCATGGGCGCAAAAACCGCGCTTGTGATTTCAAATCAACCATTTTATCATCGGATCGGATTTCAAAAATATTCCGCGCACCGGCGCTGGGAAAAGAAGATATAAAACAGATCATCCGCTGAAACAGGGGCATTATCCGGTTGAAAAAATATCAACACCGTTGATGGATTTATATTTTCCGGGCAAGGGGAAATACTATCTTTCGATATCAAAGTCGGAGGAGTGTTTATGGCGCAAAAATTGGAATCACCGGATTTGGATTTGGTGCGCGAATGGTTTGAAAACAAGGCAAACGTCACCGGGATGATCCACTGGATCAACGGCAGGTTGAAAAAATGGGAGGAGGCCGCCGCCAAAAAATTCCCGGAAAAGGCCAGGATCCTCGACGTCGGGTGCGGGCTCGGGCGGGAGGCCTACGCGCTTTTTCAAATGGGGTTTACGGTCGTCGGCGCCGACACCTCGCTCGAGGTGATCCGCCAGGTCACGGGCATGGCGGGCACCGGCGGTTACCCGACCCGGTTTTTGTGGTACGACGGGCAAAAGCTGCCGTTTGAGGACGCCGAGTTCGACGTCGTAATCATTTGGGGGCAGACCCTCGGGCTGATGTACGGAGATTCGTATAAAAACGTATTTTTGAAAGAATGCCGGCGCGTGCTCAAAAGCGACGGCCTGCTGAGCTTTTCCGCGTACGACTACGCAAACGCCGAAACGCCGCAGCGCGCCGATGGACGGAATTATTACCTCTATCCCGACGCAAAATTTTATTGGGAGATGTTTTTGCCGGACGAGCTGCGGGCCTTCGCCGAAAACGCGGGTTTCGCCGTTTTGGAATGTGCGCGGACGGAGGCCGAAAACCCGGGGGACTGCGCCGTTTTACATTGCATGTGCAATAAGCAGTGACACAAAGGAATTCCTTGACAAAACCGCGGCAAGCGGATAAAATTTAATTGGGAAAATTTCGGCTTCATTCGCAACCGTGTTGAGTGATGCCGATTTCTTTTCATGCGACGGAGGTTCTTTTATGAATATTCGGCTTTTTCAACCCCAATACCCGACCCAAAACAATCCGGCGGCATGTTTCGAATGGATTTTAGCACGGCTCGGCGAATGTGACGATGCGCTTGATTTGATCGTCACGCCGGAATATTCCAATGCGCCGGGTATCGGTACCCGCGACCGACTGGACGTGTTTTGCGCGGAAAGCACAAAACGACTCATCACCGCCGCCCAAGAAGCCGCAAAACGCTGCGGCGCTTTGGTTGCAATCAATCTCGCTTTGCATGACGGCGGAGCGCTCCGTAATACGACGGCGCTTTTCGGGCGGGAAGACGATTTGCTGCACCGTTACGATAAAGTGCATTTGCCGCCGTTTGAAGCCGAGATTTTAAAAGTTCGGCGCGGAGACGGCAGGGGCATGGTTTTTGAAACCGGGGGCGTTCGATTCGGATTTTTGACTTGTTATGATGTGTATTTCGGGGAGTTTATCGAAAAAATGGCCTCTCTGCGACCCGATGTAATCATTTTACCGTCCTATCAGCGGAGCGAAACCCGTGAAGCGCTTTACGCTCAAACCCGGTTGTGCGCCAATCGGTGCAATGCGTTTGTGCTGCGCAGTTCGTATTCAATCAAGCCGGATTCCGCTTTGGGCGGTTGCACGCATGTCGCCGACCCGGCGGGTAATCCGCTTGCCGATTTGGGTCAAATCGCCGGGGTTTTGGATTGCGAGATCGATCCCAAACAAAAAAATACGCGTTCCAACGGGTTCGGAATGCCGCCGATTTCCGCAGAACTTTTTGTCGAACGCGGCCGCATTCCCAAAACATATCGTCAATGCGGTTCTTCGATGTCGTTGCCCGACCGTGAGCTTCCGTATCCCCGCGTATGCGCCCACAGGGGGTTTAACATGATCGCACCCGAAAACACCCTGCCCGCGTTCGGAGCCGCCGTCGCGCTCGGCGCGGACGAGATCGAATTCGATGTCCGGTTTTCGGCGGACGGCGTCCCGATGGTGATTCACAACGACACCGTCGACGAGGTGACGCACGGCGCTTCGTCCGGCGGGGTTAAAAATTTTACCTGTGCGCAACTGATGAATATGAATGTCGGAAAAGGTCCGTTTGGCGGATTGGGGATCGCTTCACTTGAACAGACGCTCGAAAAATTCGCCGGACGGGTAATCATGAATATCCACCTCAAGGGGGATGCCGAAGCCGGGCAAAAAGAAGCAGAGTATGATCCCGAAAAGATGAAAAAAATTATGGATTTGGTCGAACAATACGATTGCAAAAATCACATCTATATCGCGGGCTGCCGCGATGTGCTCGAGACCGCACGAAAATATTACCCTGAAATCCCGCGTTGTTGCTTGGACGGCCAACGGGATTATACGCTGGTCGAAGCCGCGATCGAATTCGGCTGCCGAAAGCTGCAGCTGTTCAAACCCTATTTCAATCGGGAAATGATCGACAAAGCGCACAAAAACGGGATCATTTGCAATATGTTTTGGTCGGACGACCCGCAAGAAGCCGCCGGTTTTATCAAAATGGGCGTTGACACGATCTTGACCAACAATTATCTGCAAATCGCGAATGCCGTGAAAAATGCATTAAACAATTGAAAAGCCGGATAAATTCGGGTATAATGAAACCAATATGAAACAGCGGGGGGATTGAGTGCATATGAAAGAGATCTTCGTCACCGGCGAGTCGCTGCCCATCGCGTATCACCAAGCGCTGACCGCTCTGGCAGAGCAGGGCGATGTTTTGACCTGCAACGACTGGGGTCAGATGCAAAAAGAGGTCAGCATGACCTATGTGGTCGAAAATCCGCTGGCTGAGCCGATGGTCAGCCGTCTGTACATCGGCGGCTTTTATGAATTGCAACAATATGTCATGGAGATTTTAGACGGCATCCTCGACTTCAAGATCGGCGACGGCACTTGTTGGGAATACACCTACCACGACCGCTATTGCCGCCAACTTCCGTTCATCATCAACGAACTGCGCCGCAACCCCGACAGCCGCCGCGCCGTGATGAACATCCGCGATTTCGAAATCGACAGCAGCAACAGCGACCCCGCCTGCTTGCAGAGCATTCAATACTTTATCCGCGGCGGAGCGTTGCACTGCAAAATCTTGATGCGTTCCAACGACGCCGCGCAGGCCAACTTTATGAACGCGTTCGCTTTTGTCCAATTGCAAAAGAAGGTCGCGGACGAACTCGGCGTGCCGGTCGGAACCTATACCCACCGCGCCAACAGCTTCCACTGCTACGAGCGCAATTTCAAGCTGCTCGAGCAGTATGTCGACGGCATTAAAAACAAGCCGCTTGAAGAGATTACATACGAATACGAGGGCTTTTATAAAGACATGATGGCCGAGAGCATCCCCGCGATCAACGCCGCGGTCGGCAAGCTGCGCGCCGAGATGGAAAACAGAAAATAAAAAACGATAATTTATTTATAAAAGCGGGGAGCGATCCCCGCTTTTTTGTCTCGGGCTGATAAAAGTTTCCGGACGGATTTCCGAAAACCGCTTGGTACCGAGATCCTTCGACTTCGTGCCGTAAACGGCACTGCGCTCAGGATGACAATTTAATTAAAGATGGGAAAAATCCTTGTTTTTTGGTCGTTCTGAGCGAAACGATTCCATGTTTTACTGGAATTGCGCAGTCGAAGAATCTCGGGCTGATAAAAGTTTCCGGACGGATTTCCGAAAACCGCTTGGTACCGAGATCCTTCGACTTCGTGCCGTAAACGGCACTGCGCTCAGGATGACAATTTAATTAAAGATGGGAAAAATCCTTGTTTTTTGGTCGTTCTGAGCGAAACGATTCCATGTTTTACTGGAATTGCGCAGTCGAAGAATCTCGGGCTGATAAAAGTTTCCGGACGGATTTCCGAAAACCGCTTGTGCCGAGATCCTTCGACTTCGTGCCGTAAACGGCACTGCGCTCAGGATGACATTGATTTATAACAATTTCCGGATATTGTACATGGCGTTCAGCACCGCCCAGTTCTGCGGGAAGGGGCGATTGAGCGTCCAATAGCTGATGCCGCCGAGGTTGAGTTGATCGACCAAAAGCAGCTTGGCGCGGATGCTGCGGGCGTCCTCGAACCACACCTCGTGGCGGTTCCCGCCGCTGTAATAAAAATAATGGGGCGATTGGGCCAGGACGTCGAACTCGATGTTGGCGCCGACGCGGGCCGCCTGCTCCACCGCCTCGACGTTGGAGAGGACGCGCGCCGCGGAACCCTGCACGAACGGCAGCGTCCAATCGTAGCCGTAATTCGGGATGCCCATCAATATTTTTTGGGCCGGGATCGCCGTGACGGCGTATGTAATGACCCTGCGCACTTGATTTAAAGGCGCGACGGCCTGCGCGGGCCCGTAAGTATATCCCCATTCGTAGGTCATGATGATGACATGGTCGGCGACCTCGCCGTGGACGGGGTAGTCGTGCGCCTCGTACAGCAATCCGGGCTGTGTGGCGCTGAGCTTGGGAGCGACCGCGGTGGTCAGGGTATATCCGAGCGGCCTGAGGCGGGCGGCGGTTTTGCGCAAAAAGGCGTTGTAGGCCTCGCGGTCGCGCGGATAGATGTATTCGAAGTCGATGTCGAGGCCGTAGTAATTTTTACTCTGGAGGGTGTTGGCGACGTTGTCCAGCAGGATGTCCTGCACGGCCTGACTGTTCAAAATCGCGCTTGCCAGATCGCTGCTGAAACTGCCGCCCTCCTCGATGTTGGTGATGACCATCATCGGGGCGACCCCGGCGGCGCGGGCGGCCTGGATCAGCGGGCCGTCGTTGAGGGTCGACAAGCTGCCGTCGGGCCGGACCTCATAACTGAAGATCGAGAGATAGGTCAGATAGGGCAGCACGCTCTGAAGCAGGGTCATGCTGATGTTGGGAAAGGCGTACCCGTTGACGTCGATGGTGCCGAGCTTGGGCTGCGCGGGGATGTTGATCACCTGTCCGACGGCGAGCTGCGCGGGGTTTGTGATTTGGGGATTCGCCCGCTGCAGAGACGCCAATGTCACGTTGAATTTGCGCGCGATGAGAAATAGGGATTCGCCGGGTCTGACGGTATAAGTGCTCGGCAGGGGTATGACCAGCGCCTGACCGATGACCAGCCGCTCGGGATTGGTCAGCCCGTTCGCCTGTGTAATCGCCGCGGGGGTCACCCCGTAATTGCGGGCGATAGCGAATAAACTGTCCCCCGGTTGCACGACATAAATGACCATGTTCATTTCTCCTTTGGTTGATTTATAAAATACCTTCACAGTATATGCGCTGAGAGAGGGCAGAAGTGAGAGGACAGGGGACAGAAAAGATGCGGGGAACGGAAGAAGCGAAGTGAAGAGGAGGACAATGGAATATTATACTAATAATACATAAACCAAGCAATTCACGGCGGATTTAAAACCCATATACAAGGCCTCGGCCGAAGACACTGCCCTTGCCGCTCTGGACGAATTTGAAGCCAAAAGGGCGGAAAATATCCGTTGGCCTTGAAATCCTGGCGGGTCTACTGGAACGAACTCTCCGCGATGTTCAAATATCCGCCCGAAATCCGGAAATTGATCTACATGACCAATGCCATCGAAAATTTCAACCGGCAGCCTCGCAAGGTCACCAAGACAAAAACGCTTTCGTCTCCGACGATGCCCTGATGAGAATCTTGTATCTTGCCACCATGCGTATCGTGGACAAGTGGACGATGCCCATCATGGAGTGGGGTTCGATTCTGGACAATTTGGTCGTTTTCTTAGGCGACCAAGCGAAAATTTTTTTGTAATTGTTCTTACACCGATTGGACTTTACACAATATTTTTTGCACTGTCTTTTGTCTGATTACTTAGCGATCATCTAGCCGGCGGCTTCGGGCGCGACAGAGGGCGTATCCCTTGTCCGCCTTCGGCTCCCAAGGGATACGCTCCGCCTGATATAGGCGCTTTCTTGCTTTTTCGCTGGGTATCAACAATTATTGATTTTTTAACACCTTGAAACAATCAAACCTGCCGCGTATCTCTTGAATAAATGATGAAACCGTGTTACACTCAATCCGCCGGTTTATATTTTTGTCTGCATTCTCTGTCGTGTTTGAAAAATTCCGCGGTGGAAAGGAATTATTGTTATGAAAAAAGCGCTTGTAATCCTCTTTTCCCTGCTGGTGTGCGCAGGATTTTATATGTCGGCCGGCGCCGAATCGCTGAATTTTTCCGGCGACGGCGAATTAAAAATCCTGATCCTCGCCGATCCGCAGGACACCGACAGACCGCAACAGGCGATGCTCGACCTGCTTAACGCCTCGCTCGACGCGGCCGACCCCGATCTCGTGGTCTTTTTGGGCGATATGCTCCACGCGCCGTCCATCGGCAACGACCTTGCGGCCACGAAAAGGGCCATCGACGCGATTGTGAATCCGGTGGTCGAGCGCGGACTTCAATTTGCCGTTGTTTTCGGCAACCACGACGACGAGGGCGGCATTTCAAAGGAAACGCAATTGGAATATTATCAGTCCTTTCCGGGCTGTTTGGCGGTCGAGGGCGAGCCGATGACCGGCTGCGGCAATTATTACCTGACGGTGAACGGCGCGGACGGCGTCCCCGGATGCGTGTTGTGGTTTTTCGACAGCGGCACTTATGACGCGACCGGCGAGGGCACCTACGCCTGCGTCGAAAAAGACCAGATCGACTGGTACAAACAGACCTCCGCCAAATTAACCGCTCAATACGGAGAGTTGCCGGGCTTCGTCTTCCAGCACATCATCGTACCCGAGATCTACGACCTGCTCAGTGTCGTCCCGAGGGGCACGAAAGGAGCCGTGCGCGGCATCGACGCATGGCGCGATCATGACTATATCCTCAACCCCGAAAACACGATTTCGGGCACCCTCGGCGAAGGCCCCTGCCCACCCGTCCGCAATCAGGGACAATTCGGCGCGTGGGTCGAAACCGGCGATATCAAAGCGGCTTTTTTCGGCCACGACCATGTCAATGATTTTATCGTCACCAGCCGCGGCGTCGATCTCGTGATGACGCCGGGTCTGACATTTTACATCTACGGTAACGGCGAAAAGCACGGCACGCGGGTTGTGACCCTCCGTGAAAGCGACCTGTCGTATACCACCGACCTGCTGTATTACAAGGACATCGTCGAAAAGCCCCTGCCGGCGTTTTTGGCGTCGACGCAGGGGGTCTTGATTCAAAATTATATATTTTCAGCCGCCGCCGTTTTGCTGTTGCTGATCGCCGCAATTGTCGGCACTGCCGTCTTAATCCGCCGAAAGAGGAATCTGAAAATAAAATAAACAGATCGCATTACCGTGCGGGTTTTGTTCCCCACGGGACTTCCGGCATGTCACTGAGCATTTTAACCGTCACCTTTTAAAACCCTCTACACCAACTTTTCATCCTCGTCCAACTGCCGGGATAGCCACCCCGTTTTCACATAGGGGTCTCCGCAGCGCACCAGTTCATCCCTCATTTTACGGCGCATCACCGAGACCAAAAAGGCATAATCGGGATTTTTAATCAGATTGCGCAGCTCGCCCGGATCCTTTTTCAAATCATACAGCTCGTCGATGTCGGTCGGGTTCCAAATATATTTATGCGTTTTTGTGCGGATGCACCGCTGCGTAAACGCGCCGAACTGCTGTCCGCCGGAGGCGCAGACCACGCAGTCGGGTCTGTTTTCGGTCTCAAACAGCGAGATCCCGACCGCGTTTTCGGGTATTTCAAAGCCCGCGATTTCCGCCAAAGTCGGCAATAAATCCAGCGCGTTGCTGACAAAGTCGTCGCAGAGCGTGCCCGGCCTGATCTTTTCGGGCAGCCGCATCACGAGCGGCACATGAATCACGTCGTCCCAGAGGTTGTAGTGCTTGTCGAGCATGCCGTGGCTGCCGCACATGTCGCCGTGGTCGGAGGTGTAGATCACCAGCGTGTCGTCGTATTGCCCGCTGTCTTTGAGCGCGCCGATCACCCGCCCGAACGCGTCGTCCACCTGCGAGATCATCGCATAATACGCCGCGACGGTCGGGGCCCAATTTTCCCAAGTTCTGTTCTCAAGCCGCCAGTTCAAAACCTGCTGGTGTTGAATATAGGGCTTGTCGATGAACCGGTCGCCGAAGCCGTCCCAAATCACCGCGTCCCCGGGCTTATATTGTTCAAAAAACGGGCTCGACGGACGGCACGGCAGATGCGGATCCACTCCGTCCATCCAAATAAACCACGGCTTTTCCGAATTCGCAAGCGCCTGAATCTGCTCGCAGGCGCGGTCGGCGTACCAGTGAGTCCGGCTGTCTTGCAGCGGGATCGGATTATGTTCCCCAAACCATGAATTGACATATTTCACGTCGGGATATTTTTTTTTGATAAAGGCGGCGTATTCCTTGCCGAGCCGAACCTTGTCAAATCCGAACTCATCGACCGGGCGTACGGAGCCGTCCCATTGTCCGATGAACGAGGTCGCATATCCCGCCGACTTCAACCCCTTGACAAAGTGAAAATCCTCGGGCATCAACGTCTTGGTCGGGATAAAATTATAATTATGCAGCGCGCCGATGACCTCGGCCCTGCGCCCGGATAAAAACGATTGGCGCGCGGGCGCGCAGACCGGCGTCGGGGCGTAGGCGTTGGTAAAACAGGTCCCCTCGCGGCCGACCGCGTCGATGTTCGGCGTCGACACGGGATATTTTCCGGCATACCCGGTGCAGTCATACCGGTGCTGGTCTGCCAAAAAGAACAGGATATTGGGTTGTTTCATTCAATCAATCCTTCGGATTTATTCGCTCACCGCTCGTGTCTGCTGTTCTTTTTTATCTTATCATATTTTCAATCAAAATTCAAATATTCCCCGGGGATTTCCGCCCGGTAGGTCTTTTTGCCGTCATGGGTCATAAATGTTGCGACTGATTGCGTCGCGTACCCCCTCCCCCACAGTAAATCGACAAGCACCAGATTATTGACGTCGGGTATCTCCGTTGGTTCAGAATTTGAGTAATAAGTCGCCGAAATTTCACTCCATTTCGCAGCCTTTTCCCATCCGTTTAAGAATAATTTTGAAAGTTGTATCGGTTCTCCGGTATCAATATCGAAAATCAAGCAGACAGGCAGATAAAATGTCAGCGGATAGTCGCTGAGAAAACCGCTCCAAAAATATGCCCCTGCCCGCGGATAGACCACACACTTCCCGCAAATTACAGTGGGTGCGTTTTGATTATAGGTAATTCCATTTCCGAGAATTTTTTCAATCGTGCCGCCCCGGTCATTGAGATAATCGTCCAATGTGCTTTTCAGATTATCATCAATCCCCGGATTGAAATATAAAACAAGCTCGTTGCGCGTCATTCCGGTTTCTTTATAATAATCTATCAGTGGTTTCGAATGTACGTCATCGATATATGCAAGGACGGAAGCGTTGATTTTATCCGCAGCCGCCCGAGAAACATAGTCATCCGCTTCAACCGCATAAAACCATTTTTCCTTGTCCATCAATACCCCGTTCCTGCGCTGTCCGGAACCAACCGTTTCGGTCAGTGCGGTTCGGTAGACATTGATCGCCGATTTCCACATTCCGTCCATATTGCGCAGCATACCGACCTGTGAATTTTCGGTAAAAATATCAAATTCCACCATCAGTCCTCCGTTAAAACAATGGTTGATGCGGGGGTAATAGATTTGATTCAGCGTAAAATTCTTCACCTCGTCGGTCACAATGGGGTTTTCATGGCGGATATGTGCGTACCCCATGTCCCAATTCAGATTATCGTTTACATATTGCTTCACGGCGGAGTTCAATCGATCGGCGATATTTGCTCCCGAATAAAACAGATCGGTGAATGGAACCTGCTTGCCGGTATATAAGTCAAAAATCGCAGTTTTACAATCATAGATGCC
This sequence comes from uncultured Eubacteriales bacterium, assembly GCA_964587625.1. Classification (GTDB taxonomy): domain Bacteria; phylum Bacillota; class Clostridia; order Oscillospirales; family JAKOTC01; genus DAOPZJ01. The sequence goes on along the minus strand of CAZPLU010000007.1, from coordinate 33,902 downwards.
GCTTTCCTCAGACCCGTAGTAACTCAGAAAAACCGCCGCCGACAAATACCCGTTATAACATTGAATATCGATCTGCACAGCGCTTTTCCACATTACGTCCTCATTCCGATGCCATTGACAGCTTATTCCGTAAACCTCATAATAAGTATTCAATTTCTTTTGCGCATCAAGATTCAACCGTCTGACATAGGCCTCGACTTCTGAGCTCTCGGTCTTCAGTTGTGCGATCGAGTCATTCAAAAATTTAGTAATTTGGGCATTCTTTTTATCATCGTTCAGCCCGGTAAAATCGGCACGGATATCCCAAACGACGCTTTCGGAAGTATACCGATCCCGGTTAGAAATTTTTAGTTCTCTTTCGTCAAGCAGTGTGACGGTGTATGCGCCGTCAGTCCAAGTACCGTTATGACTGGTCTCATTTACATCCGCCTTGTAATAGCTTGTCGGCAGGGTCTCTTCCCCGGTCGCTTTCGGCCCCGTTCCGACCTTGTTCCACGCGTTTTTGTGCGAGACGACCGTCGAGGGGTCGACGCCGTACGGGATATACCCGCCGTTCGCAACGGCTTGCTGTCCGTCTTCGGTCACCAACCATTGAGCAAGAACTCTCGCTGGGCTGCCCTGCGGCTCCGAGGCGCGGAAAATGGCGTAGTTCTCCGATAACAGCGGATAAGTTCCGTTTGTCATCGTCGTATCGTCGGGCGCAATCCCGTCGACTGCCGCGAACTTTAACTCAGTGCCCGTCCCGTACATATCGGCGGCGTAGGCATAGACCGAATAGCCGATCGCGTTCTCGGCGTTGTCATAAAGTGCAATCGCATCCATCAGCCCGCCCATCGATTCCGCCACAAGCGTCTTGGGCGGTTCGGTTAAGGGCGTATCGCCCATAAACGCGGTCATATAGGTCTGACTGCCGCTGGTCTTGTTGCGCTGATACGCCACAATCGGCGCATCGTTACCGCCGACCTGCTTCCAGTTGGTGATTTTTCCGCTGTAAATGCCCCTTAATTGTTTTTGTGTCAAAGAAGTCACCGGGTTTTTGGCGTTCAGCACAAACACAAACGCCTCTTTCGCAATCGGCACCGTTTCGAGCTCGATGTTTGCGTCTTTTGCGGCCTGTTTTTGCTCGGCGGAGAGCGGCACGGTGTAGGTCAGATCGACTTCGCCCGAGAGCAGACGCTCAAACGACCCGAACGTGGTCGTGTGCTTGACATTGTCGGTTTCGTAGTCCAGCCCCGTATTGAAAATGGCGCTTCTCACCGCCGCGTCCAGCGGGATCGTCGAGGTCGAGCCGTCGGTCAAAGGGAAATATTGCCGCAAAAACGCCGCCGCGCTCATGTCGCCGGGTTTCATGACATAAGAAACAATCTGACTTACCGCCGAAAACGGAGCCGATTGTACAGCCGAAGTTACACCCGAAACCGCCTGTGAAACGGGAACAGACGAGGACGGCAAAGGCGTTTTTACGCACCCCGCCAATAATAAAAGAAACACCGTTAAGACCGCAAATCCTCTTTTCACAATGATCCCTCCTGTTCCGTAACAAGCTCAGTCAAAATTCAAATACGCCCCCGGCACTTCCGCCCGGTAGGTCATCTTGCCGTCTTGGGTCATAAAGACGGCAAAGGACGTCGCTGAATACCCCCAGGACAAATCCACCAATACCAAATCATTGATATCGGGGGCGTTGATTGTTTCGGATTTTACGTGAAATGCGTAATAATTCGCCGTAAAGTCGCACCAGATCGCCGCTTTTTCCCATCCGTTCAAGTATAATTTCGGCAATTGAATCGGTTCTCCTGTCTGAATATCAAAAATTAAGCACTTCGGCAAACAGAAAGCCAACGGACCACTGCTGTCGTCAAGACCGGTGCTGCCTGAAAAATAAGCTCCCGCACGCGGGTACATGACACATTTGCCGCAGATTACGAAAGGCGTGTTTTCATTATAGCATAGCCCGCTTTTAAGCATTGTCTCCACCGTGACGCCATGCTCGTCTAAAAAGTTATTCAATGAACTTTTCGAGACATCATCAGGCCAATATTCAAAATACAAAGCAAGCTCGTTTCGGGTCATGCCGGTCTGATTATAATAATCCGCCAATGATTTTTGATGAACTTCATCGATATAAGCCAACATCGCGGCGTTGATCTTGTCGGCAGCCGCCTGCGAAACATAATCATCTGCCTGTACGGCATAAAAATTCTTTTCCGCATTCGTCAGCACACCGTTTTTACGCAACATGTCACCCGTCGATTCGGTTAAGGCGACTTGATAGACGTGGACGGTTGATTTCCACAATCCGTCCATATTACGCAGTAAACCGACCTGCGAATTTGCGGTAAAAATATCAAATTCCGGCATCACCCCTGAGGTAAAACAATGATTGGCTCGGGGGTAATAAATTTTATTCAGCGTAAAGGTTATTACTTCGTCGGTCACGATCGGGTTTTCATGCTTGATGCGCGTGTAGACCATGTCCCAATTCGCAGTACCGATTACATATTGATTCACCGCCGAATTCAACCCGTCGGCGATATTGGTTCCCGAATCAAACAAATCCGTGAATTGTACCCGCTTACCGGTATATAAGTCAAAAATCGCAGTTTTACAATCATAAATGCAATCCTCTTCGGAACCGTCGCATTCAACGAAAACCGCAGCGGAAAGCCATCCGTTGTAGCATTGCATCTCAATGCTGATTGCGCTATACCATTGCATTTGATCATTTTGATGCCATTGGTCGCCGATTCGGCCGCCAATCTCATTGATATAAGCCACTATCTCTGCCCGCTGTGCCGTCAGTTCCGATATGGACTGGTTTAAAAATTCGGTGATAACGGCGTTTTTTTCGGCGCTGACCAGTCCGGTAAAATCCGCCCGGATATTCCAAACAACATAGTCCCAGCTATATTTGGTCGTATTTAATTCGTTTTCATCAAGAATCGTCACCGTGTAAGGTCCGTCAACCCTTTCTCCATCGATATAATACCTTTCGCTTAAATCCGCCATGTAATAACTCGTCGGCAGGGTTGCCTTCCCCGACGCTTTCGGCCCTGTTCCGACCTTGTTCCACGCGTTTTTGTGTGAAACGACCGTCGAGGGGTCGACGCCGTACGGGATATACCCGCCATTCGCGACGGCTTGCTGCCCGTCTTGGGTCACAAGCCATTCGGCAAGCACCCGCGCGGCGCTGCCCTGCGGCTCCGAAGCCCAGAAAATGGCGTAGTTCTCCGATAACAGCGGATAAGTTCCGTTTGTCATCGTCGTGTCGTCGGGCGCAATCCCGTCGACTGCCGCGAACTTTAACTCAGTGCCCGTCCCGTACATATCGGCGGCGTAGGCATAGACCGAATAGCCGATCGCGTTCTCGGCGTTGTCATAAAGTGCAATCGCATCCATCAGCCCGCCCATCGATTCCGCCACAAGCGTCTTGGGCGGTTCGGTTAAGGGCGTATCGCCCATAAACGCGGTCATATAGGTCTGACTGCCGCTGGTCTTGTTGCGCTGATACGCCACAATCGGCGCATCGTTACCGCCGACCTGCTTCCAGTTGGTGATTTTTCCGCTGTAAATGCCCCTTAATTGTTTTTGTGTCAAAGAAGTCACCGGGTTTTTGGCGTTCAGCACAAACACAAACGCCTCTTTCGCAATCGGCACCGTTTCGAGCTCGATGTTTGCGTCTTTTGCGGCCTGTTTTTGCTCGGCGGAGAGCGGCACGGTGTAGGTCAGATCGACTTCGCCCGAGAGCAGACGCTCAAACGACCCGAACGTGGTCGTGTGCTTGACATTTTCGGTTTCGTATTCCAGCCCCGTGTTAAAAATGACGCTTCTCACCGCCGCGTCGAGCGGAATCGTCGAGGTCGAACCGTCGGTCAAAGGAAAATATTGCCGCAAAAACGCCGCCGCGCTCATGTCGTCCGGTTTTATGGTATAAAACGAGGTCTGACTTGCCGCCGACGACGCGGCCGACGAAATCACCTGCGACGCCTGCGAACCGGATGCGGGAGAGGACGGCAAAGGCGTTTTTGCGCACCCCGACAGCAAGACCGTTATCAAAACGACCGCCATTCTTTTTTTCATCGGATTTCCCCCTCAATTCACGATTTTTTGCTCATGCGCTTCCTTTGTCCACATGATAACACAATCCGCCCCCATGTCAATTATTGTATCCGCTTGGTTTTGACAAATCATGCAAATTGCGGTAAGATGGATAAAATAGTGACTCACGGCATATCGGGGACGCGGTCTGTTTCCGAATCCCCGTTTATAACAAAGAAGAGGCAGCGATGAAGTTAAAAATAGAGGCGTTACTCAAACGCGCGCGGACGCCGCGCGGATTGAAATCCCTGTTGATTTGGGCGGCTTTTCTTGCGCTCCTGACGGTTTTTTTGATACCGGCCGTCAAGCAGATTTGGCTGCGCCTCGGCTCCGAATTGAATCCGGCCTATGTCTGGGACGATCCTTTGTACTGGGCGGTCGGCAGGGGCATTCTCAACGGCCTAACGCCGTACAGAGACCTGTTCGAGACAAAGCCACCGGGGATTTTTTGGATGTCCGCGCTGTCGCTCAAGCTGACCGGCGGCGTATACGCCATGAACATATCCAGTTTCTTTTCCCTGCTCGTCACCGGGCTGGTGCCGTCAATTGCAACAGTCATACTGCGCAAAAAGATAAACTGCGGCAGACGCACATTTGTGTTGATGCTTTCCGCTTCGCTGCTGTTCGGCATGATGCTGGCGCTCTATTCCCAGAACCGCAGCGGCTACATTCAAGTCGAGGCCTTCGGCGCGATGTTCGTCTGTCTGTATTTATTGTTGATCTTCGATACGGATGAGAAGAAATTGAAATTATGGTCGCCGACGGTCATCATTTCCGGATTGCTGCTGGCCTGTGCCGGTCTGATGAAGGAGCCCTTTGTGTTTGTCGCGGCGGGCGCGTCGCTGTTGTTTGTGCGCGGCATGCGCGGCTTTTTTTATAAAACGATCCTGCCCCTTATCTGCGGGGGCGCGGCCGGAACGGCGGCCATGGCGGCGACCGGCACGTTAAAGCCCTATCTCACCATCTATGTTAAATTCATCATGGACAGCCGCGTTCACACGGACAACTCCCCTTACGGGCGCATTCGGGATTTCGAACACCTCGCAGACGATCTTGCGGATTTCTCCCCGCTGCTGTGCTGCGCCGTCGTTTTTCTCTTTATCATTGTTCTTTTATATCGGTCTCAGGATATGCGCGAACTGCCCTCCTTGGGCTTCAAATCCTGGGTGAAATGGGTTTTGCGTTTTTCAGCGCTCCCTGCGGGGTTGTTTGCCGCCTCTTTCGCCGTCGCGATCGGAGGGCAATATTACAATCACCACCACGTCTTCGCGCTCCCCGCCTATATGGCGCTCGTGCTCCAGTTGCTGCGCGGCGCTGTCAACGAACCTGATTTGATGAACCACAACCGGGCGTTTGCGAAGGCGAACCCGGAAATCCGTTATGGCCCCGCCCAATGCCGAAAGGCGCTTTCCGTTCTCTGTGTGATTTTGTTGTTCGGGTTTTATCTGCTGCCCGATTTCACTTATGACGAAAACCTCTCGCGGGAGACCGCGCAAATGAAAACTCACGCCGAATATGCAGACAAACTGCTCGATGAAAAGGGCATAGACCGATATCTGTACCTCGGATTTAACGGGCCCCATTTTTTCGGCCTCACCGAGCATTCGCCGCTCGGACCGGTTTTCGCCCAATTCCCCGACGATTATAAAGACGACAAGAATAACTGGTTTTGTCAAAATGTGCTCGCTCAATTGGATCAGGCGCAAATCGTCTTTGTCGCCTGTATCGACGTCGGAGTGATCTCGGAACGGGTCTGGGACATCCTCGGCAGCGATTTTGTGCGCGATAACGCCCATTCCGTCAGCATGGACGGCAGCCCCGTCGAAGGCCTTCCCGACGGTTTTACCTATGTCACTTACCTCAGAAAGACCTCCTGACGCCTGCCCCGAAATACCGAGCGAACAAACCGATCCCCGCTTTGAACCGTCATCGCCGTCGAAAACAAATCACGCGCCGAAGCGCGTGCCCTGTTTTTTGTTGCGCCGTATATGAATCAGCCGTTCACATTGTAGTGTTCCGCCGTTTTGTTCATCGCCGTCGCCAGTTTATGCAGGTAGATAAACGGGCCGACGATGATGAATGAGCCGAGTATGTTCCAAAGCCAAAAATCGCTTGCGCCGAAGTTGTAACCGATGTTTCGGCGCTTCAGCTCGCCGCCGATGCGGTTGGAGATTTTATGGAACCATACAAAATATCCGATTCCGAGTGTGATCCATCCGACCAAAAACAACAGCAGGCAATAGTGCATGGTTTTCTTTCCGTCATATCGGCTTGCGACAACATTGATTTCATTTGAAATCCCGGAATAAAAGACAATCGAGTAAATGCCGAGTGTGACGATGCTTAACAGGATGAACTTGAGCAGTTTCCGATTGGTTTTCAATTGGCCGACAGGCGCGGCGGACGGTTGATACGCTTGCTGATCCCCGGGTCTTTCTGTTGTCTGTGTACTCATAAATTTCCCTCCGGTTTTTATTATTTTGGAATCCGAACATTTGGTAATTATATATTACTTTTCCTTTTGTTTTTTGTCAATACATTTCCGCATATTTTCCGTATTCCGTATGCCTGATCTTCCAAGTGTCTGTGACGAATCGGGCGGAATTTATTGCGGAACTCGTTTTGGCATTTGCCGAACGCGCGCAAAAACGCGCAAAACCGGGTATTTTAACAACAACAGCAAAAATCGCTTGACAATATGCGCCGGATGTGGTAAACTGACCGGGCAAATCGTGAAGCAGGGCATTAAAACGCCCTCACCTTTTCGGCAGACGCCGAAAGGTACCATGCGGGATCACCCCGAGATGAAACGCACACGGGATTCCGCTGCCACTTGCCGATTGTGGCACACAGGTATGCGGACGATTTTGTATTGTCCGTTTTTTTATTCGGAAAATGGTTTGGAGGTGCATATACCATAGCCGCAAAAGATTTGAAAATCAACGAAGCCATCAACGACCGTCAGGTCCGTGTCATCGGAGCCGACGGGGCACAGTTGGGCGTCATGTCCTCTGCCGCCGCGCGCGAACTCGCCTACGAAAAAGACCTCGATCTGGTCAAAATTTCACCCAACGCCGATCCGCCCGTGTGCAAAATCATGGACTACGGCAAATATCGCTTTGAGCAGACCAAACGCGAAAAGGAAATCAAGAAAAACCAGCACATCATCGAAGTCAAGGGCATGAGCTTGAGTTTGAAAATCGACACGCACGATTTTCTCACAAAGGCCAGACAGGTATGCAAATTCCTTGACGGCGGCGACCGTGTCAAGGTCTCCATCCGCCTGCGCGGCAGAGAGATGGCGCACACCGACATCGGGTTCGACGTCATGAAACGCTTTGCCGAAGCATGCGCCGAGTCCGGGACCGTTGACAAACCGCCCAAGCTCGAGGGTCGTTTCATATACATGTTCCTCTCGCCCAAAACGGCGAAATAATCAAAAGCGGCTTTTGCCGCGAAATTCGGAGGGTCTAAAATGCCAAAACTCAAAACACATTCCGGCGCTTCCAAGCGTTTCAAGTTGACCAAGAACGGTCTGGTCAAGCGCTCGCACGCCAACCGCAGACACATTCTCAACAAGAAGACCACCAAGCTCAAGCGGGGTCTTCGCAAGGCGGGGTATGTCGACAAGTCCAACGCCGAAGCGGTGAAAAAGCTGCTGCCCTACTCATAATGAAATTCGGAGGAAAAACACCATGGCAAGAGTCAAAGGCGGGCTGATCTCCCGTAAAAAGAAGAATAAGATCATCCATTCCGCGAAAGGGTACTTTGGCAGCAAACACTCCAAGTTCCACACCGCAAAACAGGCGGTCATGAAGTCCGGACAATACGCCTATATCGGCCGCCGTCTCAAAAAACGCGATTTCCGCTCGCTCTGGATCGCCCGCATCAACGCGGCTTGCCGCGCAAACGGAATGAATTATTCCACGTTCATGAACGGCTTGAGAAAAGCCGGAATCGAACTCAACCGCAAGATGCTCTCCGAACTGGCCATCAGCGACGCGCAGGCGTTTGCGGGCTTGGTCGAGACCGCCAAGAACGGCAAAGTCAAGGAAGTCGCGCTAGACGCAGCGACCATCGAAAAAAAAGCCGCTCCCGCCAAAAAGGAAACCGTCAAGAAGGAGACCGCCAAAGAGACCCCGGCAGAGAAACCCGCCGCGGCCGCAGCGGTCAAAAAGCCCGCCGCACCGGCAAAGAAACCGGCCGGGGCAGCCGCCAAAAAGCCCGCGCCGACCGCCAAACCCGCCGCAAAAAAGCCGGCGGCCGCCGCGGTCAAAAAGCCGACAGCCGCCCCCGCCGCCCCGAAGAAATCGACCACCAGAAAACCCGGTGCCACCGGCAAGTAACCGAATAAAAGCTGTGCACGCCTCGCGCGTGCGCAGCTCTTTTGTTATTGCACTATGATGATCACATCGACAAAAAACGAAAAGATCAAATATGCGCTGTCGTTAAAAACCGACGTCAAAGCGCGCGCACAAGACACCCTCTGTTTTGCGGAAGGCCTGCGTTTGTGTGCCGAGGCGACCGCTTCGAACCGTGTCAAAACCTTGTTTTTCACCCGCGAATTTGCCGAAAAACACCCCGCATTCCCCCTCTTCGAAAACGGCGCCGGTTTTGAACAGATCGAGATCGGCGGCAATGTGGCGCAGACGCTCTCGGGTGTCCAAAATCCGCAGGGCGTTTTTTGCCTGTGCGACACAAGCGGCCTGAAACGCCCGGTCTCCCGACTCTCACGCGGTAAAATTTTGGCGCTCGAACGCCTGTCCGACCCCGGAAATTTGGGCGCGATCCTGCGCACGGCGGAGGCGTTCGGGGCTGACGGCGTCTTGCTTTCACCCGGCTGCGCGGATGTGTTTTCGCCGAAAACGCTGCGCGCCGGAATGGGCTGCTCGTTTCGGCTCCCGACTTATGAGAGCGCGGATTTTCCGCGCGATCTGAAAACGCTGTCCGAAAAGGGTTTTTCGGTGTACGGCGCCATGCTCACCGACGGCGCTGTTTCGATCACGGCGTTCCGTCCCCCCGCCGATTTTATACTGGTCATCGGCAATGAGGCCAACGGCATCACACCCGAAACGTCACAAACCGCCACACCCGTCATCATCCCGATGAAAGGCGGCGCCGAATCGCTGAACGCCGCGTCGGCGGCGGCGATATTGTTATGGGAGCTGTTCGGAAAATGACGCGGGAACAGGTCTGCGCGGTCTGGACGGCGCTCAGCTGCGGCATCCCTTCGGTGCGAGCGGTCAAGCTCTTTCAAGAATTCGGCGGTTTTGAAGAAATCTACAAAAACCGTGAATTTATCCGGAAACCGGTGGATTTTGCGGCAAAATATGCTATAATGGCTGCCGAGGAGATCGCCGACACCTGCGATAAACACGGCTTCGGCATCCTTCCGTTCGGCGACCCGCTGTTTCCCAAACGGCTGACGGGTATTAAAAATCCCCCCGTCCTGCTTTTTTATCGGGGCGATGTACGGTCCTTTATACGGCTCGGCGACGCGCCCGCTCTCGCCGTGGTCGGCACCCGCAGCATGACTCCGTTCGGACAAAAGATCGCCGCCGGAATTTCGGGCGAACTCGCCGCGGCGGGCGTCACGATCGTCAGCGGCATGGCTGTGGGGATCGATACGGCGGCACACGAGGGCGCGCTCAAAGTCGGCGGCTTTACGGTCGCGGTCTGGGGCGGAGGTCTTTTGAGACCCTTTCCCGCCGAAAATGCCCGCCTTGCCGAGATCATCGCCGAAAAGGGCTTGATCTTAACCGAATACCCGCCCGAAACCCATGCGGCGAAATTCACTTTTCCGGCCCGCAACCGGATCGTCTCGGGCTTGTGCGACGGCGTTTTCATCGCCGAGGCCAGAGAGAAAAGCGGCGCTTTGATCACCGCAAAATGCGCGATGGAGCAAGGCCGACGGGTCTTTGTGACCATGACCGACTACAGCCGCACCGGCGCGAGCGAAATCTGCGAATTGATCGCAGAGGGCGCGGTCCCGGTCACAAGCGCCCAAAATATTTCAAAAGCGCTGAACGCGTCTTTGAAAACCAAATTGCAACTCCCCGAGCCGCATGAACAACCGCTGTTGAAGCTGATTTTGGACCCCGAGCCCGAGATCACCGACCCGGTGCTTTTGCAGCTTAAAAACGGAGCGCTCACGGTCGACGAACTGGCCGACCGCACGGGATTCGAGGTGCGCACGCTGATCACACGGCTTGCGCAACTGGAGATGGACGGCCATGTGGTCGCCCTCCCCGGCAGGAGATATCGTGAATCCACTTAAAAAATCAACATGAGCGTAAGCGGCAAACGGCTTCACTACCAACACATTTAACATCTTGAAAGGATGGTATAAAGAATTGGCAAAACTCATCATCGTAGAGAGCCCGGAGAAGGGCCGAACGATCCAGGGATTTTTGGGCGGCGACTACAAGGTCATCGCCTCCAAAGGGCATATACGGGATCTGCCGAAAGGCAAGCTCGCCGTCGATTTGGAACATGATTTCACCCCCGACTATATCGAAATGCCCGATAAGAAAGCGGTCATCAAAGAACTCAAAGACGCCGCCGAAAACAGTGATTTCATCTTTTTGGCGACAGACCCCGACCGCGAGGGCGAGGCCATTTCATGGCATCTTGCCAAGGTCTTGAAGCTCGACGAAAAAGCCGCGCGCAGGGTCTGTTTCAACGAGATCACCCGAAGCGGCGTAAAAGAGGGCATGGAGCATCCCCGCGTGATCGACGCGGATCTCGTCGACGCCCAGCAGACCCGCCGGATTTTGGATCGCATCGTCGGCTATAAGCTCAGCCCGTTTTTATGGCAGAAGGTCAAGCGGGGTCTCTCGGCGGGGCGCGTGCAATCGGTGGTTGTTCGCCTCATCGTCGAGCGCGAGCGCGAGATCCGCGCCTTTGTCCCCGAGGAATACTGGATCGTCGAAGCGCTGCTCTCCGAAAAAGGCGCCAAGTTCAAGGCGAAATTCTTCGGCGATCAAAACGGCGAACGCAAACTGATTGACAAGGCGGCGGCGGATACGGTCATCGATGCCTGCCAAAAAGCCCCGTTTACCGTCACGGGCGTCAAAAACACCAAGCGCACCAAGCGCCCCGCTCCGCCGTTCACGACTTCCACGCTGCAGCAGGACGCGTCAAGGCGGTTTTCGATGCCGTCGGCGCGCACGATGCAGATCGCTCAAAAACTCTACGAGGGCGTCCATGTCGCGGGTGTGGGCGAGACCGGTCTGATCACCTATATGAGAACCGACTCCCTGCGCGTCGCCGACGAGGCGGTCAAAGCGGCAGAGGCGTATATCACAGCCGCCTACGGCAAAAAGTATTTGCCCGAAAAGCGCAATGTCTATAAAGCCAAGAACGCGCAGGACGCGCATGAGGCCATCCGCCCGACCACGCCCGACCTGACCCCCGAAAAAGTCAAGGGTTCGCTCACGCCCGAGCAGTATAAACTCTATAAACTCATCTGGGAGCGTTTTATGGCCAGCCAGATGGCGGCCTGCGTCCAAAACCTCGTCGCGGTCGAGCTCGAGAGCGCCGGATATCTCTTTAAGGCCAACGGCGTCAGCGTCGTCTTCGACGGATTTACCGCCCTCTACGACGTCTCCAACGATGAAAAGGAGGAGAACGCGGCGCTGCTGTCAAACCTCTCCGAAGGCGACAAGCCCATCTGCGAGGGCATCACCGGCGAACAAAAATTCACCCAGCCGCCGCCCCGCTACAACGAGGCGTCGCTGATTGCAATCATGGAGGAAAAGGGCATCGGCCGTCCGAGCACCTACGCCCCGATCATATCCACGATATTGAAGCGCGAATATGTCGAGCGCGAGAGTAAAAATTTCAAGCCCACGACCTTGGGCGAGACCGTCACGCAGCTTCTCGAAGAAAAGTTTCCGAAAATCGTCGACGTCGGCTTCACCGCCGATATGGAAGAGCAACTCGACGAGATCGAATCCGGCGGCAATGAGATGGTGCCGACCCTCGGCAAGTTCTACGGCGAGTTCGCAAAGACCCTCACCGAGGCCGCCGAGAGCATGAAGGGCCAGCGCGTCAAGCTGCCCGATCTCGAGAGCGAGGAGACCTGCGAGAACTGCGGCCGCAAGATGGTCATCAAAAACGGCCGGTTCGGAAAATTTTTGGCCTGCCCCGGCTATCCGGAGTGTAAAACCACCAAGCCCTTTCAAAAGAAGACCGAGGGCGTTTGTCCCCAGTGCGGCAAGCAGCTCGTCGAACGTGAGAGCAAAAAGGGCGCGAAATATTACGGCTGCACGGGTTATCCCGACTGTAAATTCATGACCTGGGACGAGCCGATCCCCGACAAATGCCCGCAGTGCGGCGCCCCGATGTTCCAAAAGAAGGGCAGAGGCGCGAAAACCTATTGCGTCAAAGAGGGCTGCGGCTATGAAAAAGCCACTTATGCCAAAAAGGCGAAAGATGAGTGAGATTGCGAAGTTAACTTAACGGAGAGGATTACATGAAACTAACCGTGATCGGCGGCGGGTTGGCCGGATGCGAAGCGGCGAATGCCGCTGCGAACCTCGGCGTCAAAGTCGACCTCTTCGAGATGAAACCCGCGTCTTTTTCCCCGGCGCATAAAAATCCCGATCTGGCGGAACTCGTCTGTTCCAATTCTCTCAAGGCCGAGCGGATTGACAGCGCCGCAGGCCTGTTAAAAGAGGAGATGCGACGGATGGGTTCGGTCACGATGCAGGCGGCGCAGACCTGCCGGGTCGGCGCCGGCGGCGCGCTGGCGGTCGATCGCGACCTGTTTTCGCGCGAGGTCACCCGTCTGATTGAGCAAAACCCCAACATCACGATCCGCCGGGCGCGCGTCGATCAAATTCCCGACGGCGTCTGCGTGGTCGCGGCCGGGCCGCTGTGCCACGGCGGGTTGGCCGAGGCCATCCGGACCCTATGCGGAGACGGTTTGTTTTTCTTCGATGCGGTCGCTCCGATTGTGACCGCCGACAGCGTAGACATGGAACAGGCGTTTTTCGCCTCCCGATACGGCAAAGGCGGCGACGATTATCTCAACTGCCCGATGGACAAAGGGCAATACGAGACCTTTTGGGGCGCGCTTGTCACCGCCGAGACCGCTCCGCTGCGCGAATTCGACAAAAACCCCGCCGTCTTTGAGGGCTGTATGCCGATCGAGGTGCTTGCCAAGCGCGGCAAAGACGCCATCCGGTTCGGCCCCCTGAAACCCGTCGGCCTCCAAAATCCGAATACCGGACACCGCCCCTGGGCCAATGTGCAGCTGCGGGCCGAAAACCGCGAAAAGACGCTGTACAACCTCGTCGGTTTTCAGACAAACTTGAAATTCTCCGAGCAAAAAAGGGTCTTTTCGATGATTCCCGGCCTTGAACACGCCGAGATGATACGCTACGGGGTCATGCACCGCAACACTTTTATCGACTCTCCGCGCCTGCTCGCACCCGACCTGTCGTTAAAAAACCACCCCGGTCTCTTTTTCGCGGGTCAGCTCAGCGGCGTTGAGGGGTACTGCGAATCGGCGATGTGCGGAATTTTGGCGGGATATAACGCCGCCGCGAAACTGCTGGGAAAACCCCCGAAACTGCTGCCGCTTCACACGATGAGCGGCGCGTTAATCGGCTATATCACCGATCCGGCGGTCGTCAACTTCCAGCCCATGGGGGTGAATTTCGGAATTTTACCGGATTTAGACCCGGAAATCCGCGACAAACGCCTGCGTTATGCGGCGTTCTCAAACCGGGCGCTCAAGGAGGACTTTTCATGAAAATCTTGCTGGACTGTTTCGGCGGCGACAACGCGCCCGACGAGGTTTTAAAAGGCGCGCGCGCCGCCTGCGACGAATTCGGCTCGCAGATCATTTTGGTCGGGGATAAAAAAGTGATCGCAGAGACCTGCGAAAAACTCTCCATCTCTTTGAAAGGGATTGATATCGCTCACGCGCCCGACACCTTCGCCATGGACGAGGATCCGCGTGAAATCGTCAAAAGCAAACCCGGCAGCTCCTTGTCGGTCGGGCTCAAGACGCTTGCCGCGGGAGGGGGCGACGCCTTCATCTCCGCGGGCAGCACCGGCGGGCTTGTGATGGGCGCCACTCTGCTCGTCGGACGCATCGAGGGCGTCAAACGCCCGTCGCTTGCGGTGGCGATTCCGCACCCGCAGGGCTGCTTTTTGTTGCTCGACGCGGGCGCGAACCTCGAATGCCGTCCCGAACACCTGCAGCAATTTTCCGTGATGGGTTCCGTCTATCACGAAAAGGTTTTTTCGATTTCCAACCCGCGCGTCTGTCTGGTCAACGTCGGCAAAGAGGAGAACAAGGGCACCCCGACCGTGCGCGAGGCCTATAAGCTGCTGAAGGAAGTCCAAGAAATCAACTTCTGCGGCAATGTCGAAGCGCGCGATCTCCCGGTCGGCGGCTGCGACGTTGCCGTGGTTGACGGCTTCACGGGCAATATGATTTTAAAGCTCTCCGAGGGACTCGCGGGGATGTTGTTTAAAGAGGTCAAGCAGATTTTTTTGGCCACCTCCCGCACCAAAATCGCCGCGGCGCTGGTCACCAAACAATTCCGCGACATGGCGGGGCGCTTCGACTATTCCGAATACGGCGGAACCCCCCTGCTCGGCATCGCCAAACCGGTCATCAAAGCGCACGGAAGCTCCAAAGCCGACGCGTTCAAGAACGCGATTAAAAAAGCGGAACTTTACGCAGGCACCGGCGTCATCGAAGATATCGCCGCCAAGATCAACTGACCGGCGTCTCATAGTGAAAAGTTTAAAGTGTAAAACGTAAAGTGACATTTTCGGAAATGACATCGACCGTATGAAATGAAATAAACACAAGCGGCATTTCCGAAACGACATCATGAAACCGTTTTGCAAAGCATCGCAACTTTACATTTTACGTTTTACGCTTTACACTCCAAATATCAAATTCCCGTAACCGTAGGAAAGGAAATTAAAATGGACTTTTACCCCGATGACTTTGAACAGCGGCTTTCCCACCGCTTCAAAGACCGCTCCCTGCTGATCACCGCGCTCACGCATTCGTCGTGCGCCTATGAGAGCAGCAAGGTCACTGTCTGCAACGAACGCCTTGAATTTTTGGGCGATGCGGTTTTGGACTTTGTGGTCGGGGAGGCGATTTTCCGGCGCTTTCCCGACATGGACGAGGGCGGCATGACCGAAATGCGCGCCGCCGCCGTCTGTGAAAGGGCCCTTGCGGAATATGCCAAACAGCTCGATTTGGGTCGATACATCCTGCTCGGCAGGGGCGAGGAAGCCGCCCACGGCGAGCGCAGGCCGTCGATTTTGTCCGACGCGTTTGAGGCGATTGTCGCGGCCATCTATTTGGACGCGGGGCTGGAGAGCGCTTCGAATTTCGTGCTGCCGTTTGTCGGCAAATATTTGGTCAAAAGCAAGCACAACGCCCTCCGGGATTACAAAACCGCGTTGCAGGAGATTGTCCAGCGCAACAAGGGCGAGATATTGTCCTATGAACTCGCGGACGAGGAGGGTCCGTCCCACGACAAGACCTTCACCATGTCGGTACTGCTCAATTCCAACGTCATCGGCACCGGCACCGGCAAGACCAAAAAGGAAGCGGCGCAGAACGCGGCAAAGGAAGCGCTCGGGCTGATGGGCGTGCTGTGAAACGCGGGATCGTCGCAATCTTCGTCCCGCACGCCGGCTGTACGCACCGCTGCAGCTTCTGCGACCAGTCGGCCGTCACTTCAATCAAAACCCTCCCGACCGCCGAGAGCGTCCGGAAGGCGTTGACCGACGTTTCGGGCGCGGGCTTCGAAATCGCATTTTTCGGGGGCAGTTTTACGGCTGTCCCCCGTGCTTATCTGCTCGAACTGCTGACCGCCGCACAGCCCTTTTTGGACGGCAAAAAGTTCACCCGCATCCGCGTCTCCACCCGCCCCGACGCCATCAACGCCGAGGTCTTGGAAATTTTAAAGGCACACCGCGTCGGCGTGATCGAACTCGGCGCGCAGAGCACCGACGAAGAGGTGTTAAAGGTCAATTTGCGCGGCCACTCCGCACGGGATGTTTTCGAATCCGCCGAACAGATCAAACGGGCGGGCTTTGAGCTCGGGTTGCAAATGATGACCGGTCTGTACCGCTCCGATCCGCGAAAGGATTTGAAAACCGCCGACGATCTGCTCTCGCTGGATCCCGGCTGCATGCGCGTTTACCCGACGGCGGTATTTGCGGACACCCTGCTCGAAAAATTGTGGAAAACCGGCGAATATCTGCCCCAAACGGTGGATGAGGCGGTGGACATCTGCGTTCAAATTTTTGAAAAAGCGCTGTCAAAAAATATTCCGATCATCCGGATGGGGCTGCACGCCGATTTCGCACCCGGCGCGAAGCCGCTCGCGGGCGCGTTCCACCCGGCGTTCGGGGAGCTCGTAACCGGGGAATATTTCTTCGCCAATCTCCGTAAAACGTTGGAAAATATGCCCCCGATGCGTTATAATGTCTGTATTGCGAGGGGAATGCGCTCGGCGGCCGCCGGGCAGCGCCGCAAAAACCTGCTGCGGTTGGCGCACCTCGGATACGATGTCATTTTCACCGAAGTTGACGGTCTGCCGCGGTATGATTTTACCGTTGAAGGAATATAGCGAACACAAATCCGCTCCCCGTCTACCATTTTCTATTTCCCGTTTTCCAATTTCCAATCCCCATCTTTTGCGGGCGGCCACATGGGGCCGCCCCTACCGGCGGGTTTTGCTCCCCGTCCGCGAATTTCCATTCTCCGTTTTCCATTTATCGTCACATGACAAGCCCCCTTCGCATATAATACACAGGGGCGGTATGATGGCGAGAAGGCGGAGGGGTAAAAGAGGCGCGGTCGCAAAAACAATTATTCTCTGGCTCTTGATTTTGGGCTGCATTGGGGCCATAATAAAGGCAGCCGATAACCGCCTCAGACATGTGGTGGTTCAATTGGCGCAGACAAAGGCCAAGGAATACAGCACCCTGGCCATCAACTCCTGCGTCACCGATGTGCTCTCCGCGGATGACATCGATTATACCAACTTGATCTTCATTCAGACCGACACCAACGGTCTGAGCGTGGTCAGAGCCAACATCACGGCCATCAATACGCTCAAAGCGCGGCTGACCACCGCCATTCAAAAACAGCTCTCGGAATATGATGACAGCAAGCTCTATATCGCGATAGGCACATTGGTCGGGAGCGATGTTTTCACCGGGAGGGGCCCGAAAATCGAGGTGCGGCTGGTGCCGGTGGGCTATGTGACCACCGCAATCAGCAACGAATTCACCACAGCGGGCATCAATCAGACGCTGCATCGGATGTTAATGACGGTCACGGGTACGGTCACAATCGTGATGGGCGGCTATGCGGCCACTTCCGAAGTCACGGCGGATTTTTGCATCGCCGAGACGATCATTGTCGGCGCGGTGCCGGAGGCCTATACCGAGGTCAACGAGGCGCAGGATAAAATCAGCAGTATCTATGATTTTCAAGCGAATCCGGGGGGAGAACGTGGAGTTTCGTGAGGCAAAGGCGCGAGCCGAATTATTAAAACGACAAATTGAAAAGGCCAATGAGGAGTACCATGACCGGGACAACCCCTCATTGGAGGATTTCGAATATGACGCTTTAACCCGAGAACTGCGGGAGATTGTCAAAACGTTCCCGGAGTTGGGTTTTGAACTCGAACCGTTTTTGAAGATCGGCGGAAAGGCGTCCGGGCTGTTTTCGCCCGTCGAGCATGTTGTGCCGATGGAGAGCTTGCAGGATGTGTTTTCCTATGAGGATTTAAAAGATTTTGAGAACCGGGTGAAGGCGGTTATACCAAATGCCGAATTTGTCGTCGAGGCCAAGATCGACGGGCTCTCGGTTTCGTTAGAGTATGAAAACGGCATTTTTGTGCGCGGCTCGACCCGGGGCGACGGCAGAACCGGCGAAGATGTGACCGCCAATCTGATGACGATCGAATCCATCCCGAAAAAGCTGAAAAACGCGCCGGCATTTTTAGAGGTGCGCGGCGAGGTCTATATGCCCAAAAGCGTCTTCGCCAAATTGGTCGACGCGCAAAATGAAAACGGCGATATCCCGTTCAAAAACCCGCGCAACGCCGCCGCCGGATCGCTGCGCCAAAAGGACAGCGAGATCACCAAAACGCGGCATTTGGCGGTGATCGTGTTCAATATTCAACAAATTCGGGGCAAAGAGATTCAAACGCACAGCGCGTCGTTGGATTATTTGGGCAAACTCGGCTTTCCCGTCTCAAAATACATCCTGTCTTCCGATTATGACAAGTTGATTGAGCGGGTGGAGGAAATCAACCGAATCCGCCATGATTTACAATTCGACATCGACGGCGCGGTCATCAAGCTCGACGATCTGGCCGACCGCGCAAAACTGGGCAGCACTTCAAAATTTCCGCGCTGGGCGGCCGCGTATAAATACCCGCCCGAAATCAAGCGCGCCAAACTGCTCGAAATTTCAATCGAAGTCGGGCGCACGGGCGTGCTGACCCCGACGGCGGTGTTTGAGCCGGTGACCCTTGCGGGAACCACGGTCAGCCGTGCGGTGTTGCACAACCAGGACATGATCGACGAAAAGGGCGTCGCCGTCGGCGATTTTATTGAGGTGCGCAAGGCGGGCGACATCATCCCCGAGGTGGTCGGCGTGGCCGAAAAAAGCGGAAACCCGATCTATCGGATTCCGGAGGAGTGCCCCTCTTGCAACAGTAAAGTAATCAAGGACGAGGACGGCCCCGCGGTTCGCTGCCGCAATCCGGCCTGTCCGGCCATCCGGTTCCGCGAAATGACCCATTTTGTCGGAAAATCGGCGATGGACATCGACGGGCTCGGCCCCGCAGTGTTAAAAACGCTGCTCGAAAAAGGGCTGGTTCGGGACGCCGCCGATTTATACGGCTTGCAAAAAGAAGACATCGCCGCGCTCGACAAAAAGGGCGAGAAATCGGCGCAAAATCTCCTCGACGCGCTGGATAAAAGCAAAAAAAACGACTTGTGGCGGCTGATTTCGGGGCTCGGCATTCGGCATGTCGGCGAGACGGCGGCCGAAGATTTGGCGCTCCATTTCGGCACGCTGGACGCGCTGAAAAACGCCGCTATTGAGGAGATTGCGCATGTGGAGGGCGTCGGGGCAATCACCGCAGAGAGCGTCAAAGCGTATTTTTCGGAGGATGTAAACATCACTTTGATCGATAAGTTAAAAGCCGCGGGGCTCAACATGACCTGCCTGACCGAAAAAAAGGTCGGCGGGCCGCTCGAGGGCAAGGTCTTTGTGCTGACCGGAACGCAGTCGATTCCGCGTGACGAGGCCGAGCAGATGATCAAGGACGCGGGCGGAAAAACGGGTTCTTCGGTATCGAAAAAAACCGATTTTGTGCTTGCGGGCGAAGACGCGGGGAGCAAGCTGACCAAGGCGCGGGCATTGGGGGTTAAGGTCATTTCCGAGGCGGAATTTTACGAGATGGTGAAGTGAAGATTTTCCCCCTTTCAAAGGAGGGAATGTGTCGCGCGCGGCGCACAGTTTGCATTAAACAATCGCGGTGACAAACTCGTTCGTTTTCAAATCAACCACGCGGGAATATACCAATTTTTACGATCAATCGGCAAAACATCCGATGCCAAGCAAATGACCGCGCCGGTTCCGATGACCGTTTTAAGACGGGCAGCGCCCGAAAATCGGTCCTCCTCCGACGGCTCGTTTTCAATTGGTTTTAACACGGAAAAACTTTTAACGGCGTCTTTCGGGGCGGCGCTTTTTTTAATTTCGATCGGATATACCGTGTTGTTGTATTGTAATATCAAATCGATTTCCTTTTTGTTGCCGTCGCGGTAAAAATACAGCGGGGGGCGCTTTCCGTGATTGATATAACTTTTGTATATTTCCGATACGACCCATGTTTCAAAAAACGCACCGCTCATGGCACCGGCTTCCAATGCCTCGGGAGAATTCCAACGCGTGAGATAAGCGCATAAACCGGTATCGAGGAAATACATTCTGGGCGCTTTAACCACTCGTTTCAAAGCATTGTTAAAAAACGGCTCGACGAGCAAAACAAGGCCGCTGGATATCAATATGGAAAGCCATTGTTTGGCGGTGGGAGCGGTGATGCCTGTTTCACTCGCCAAAGCATCATAATTGACATTGGAAGCGGTTCTGGCCGCTACAATCCCGACAAACCTGAAGAACGATAACTCATCGGCAACCTGCGTCAAATCTTTGATGTCCCGGCTGATATAGGTTTCAAGATAAGATTCGTAATACCCATCCCGATCGGTTTGCGGCATTTCATAAAGACGCGGCATTGAGCCCTTATAAATACGTTCAAAAATTTCCGGCATGGTCATTCTTTTTGCGATGTTGAGCCGACCGATGAGCGCGTCGGGATTTATTTCAAACGGCGGAAGGGGGTTTCCGTTGATTTCACTGTTTGAAAGTCCGTTTATGCGGAGTATGCCTATTCTGCCCGCAAGGGTTTCGCTGACTTTTTTCATCATATGAAAGGCCTGTGAGCCCGTGAGCCAAAAATCACCGCAATT
Source organism: uncultured Eubacteriales bacterium (assembly GCA_964587625.1). Lineage (GTDB taxonomy): Bacteria > Bacillota > Clostridia > Oscillospirales > JAKOTC01 > DAOPZJ01. The sequence goes on along the minus strand of CAZPLU010000007.1, from coordinate 13,256 downwards.
TTTATGGGTATCAACATAGATTTTAATATATTCCAAAAGACCTGCCGCGTATTGAATTTCATCGATGATGACGGGAGGGGAAAACCGTTGCAAAAACAGTTCCGGCTCGTGATTGGCAATTTCACGAAAAGTGGGATTATCGAGCGTCACATATTTTCGATCCGGCGACGCAAGTTTTTGCAAAAGCGTGGTTTTTCCCACCTGCCGCGGTCCGGTGATTAAAAGAACAGGATAGGTCTCGCTGATTGTCATTGCGGTTTTTTCGATAGTTCTTGTAATATACACAAGGCCTCACCCCTTTATATGATGGATGTAATTCGCGTATTTTATGCAAATATAAAATACGTTTTTATATTAACATAATAAAAACTCTTTGTCAACAGATCATTTTATATAAAAATGCCGTTCAAGCCGATAAAAAAATAAACGGCCCTCCATTCGGATAGCCGATTCGGGTCGTTGGAAACGCCAGTGCGAGGGGTATCATTTTTCGGTGCCCTCGTCCGGTATCGCCCAGGTATCGCGGGTGTAGACGCCGTCCACGTCGTGCCATTTGTTCGAGTTCGTATTCATTTTATTCCTCCTTGGCGGCTTTTACTTTGCTCCGGCTGCGTATGCCGCATTGATGGCGATGTTGCGCACGTTGTAGTACTGGCGATCGCTGATGGTGTCGTAGGCCTCTTCGATGGTCTTGCAAAGCGCGTCTACCCCCGCGTAGGTGGTGGCCGCTCTGGCTGCTGCGATTGCTTCATTGTATGTCATGATATTCTCCTTAAAAATATCTCTTGATTATCTGCCGTTGATGTGGTAGGATAGGGGCGTAAATGGCAGGCTTTACGCCCCGTTTGCGGTTTAGGTCGCTCTTGCCTTAGTCGGTGGGGAGCGGCCTATTTTATTTTGTCTTGGCTTCCCGCACGATCTGCGCGGCGTCTGCAGTGGTATGTGCTTTGGATTCAATGAGTTTCGCGATGGTTTCCAGCAGCGCGTTAAGCTGATCGTTGGACATTCCGTTTTCCATCCTTTCCCCTCCTGCCCGATTATTATCAGTCGCGGTGGTCAACCGTCCGCGGCTGACAATATTAGTGTACATCTCCCGCCGCGACGATTGCAACGGGGTTTTAAAAAAATTATAACAGTCCCACCGTGCGGATTTCGGACAAGTCGCTCCGGCATCCGGCACGTCGGCGAGACGGCGGCGACGGATCTGGCGCTGCATTTCGGCACGCTGGACGCGTTGAAAAGCGCCGCTATTGAGGAGATTGCGCATGTGGAGGGCGTCGGGGCAATCACCGCAGAGAGCGTCAAAGCGTATTTTTCGGAGGATGTAAACATCACTTTGATCGATAAGTTAAAAGCCGCGGGGCTCAACATGACCTGCCTGACCGAAAAAAAGGTCGGCGGGCCGCTCGAGGGCAAGGTCTTTGTGCTGACCGGAACGCAGTCGATTCCGCGTGACGAGGCCGAGCAGATGATCAAGGACGCGGGCGGAAAAACGGGTTCTTCGGTATCGAAAAAAACCGATTTTGTGCTTGCGGGCGAAGACGCGGGGAGCAAGCTGACCAAGGCGCGGGCATTGGGGGTTAAGGTCATTTCCGAGGCGGAATTTTACGAGATGGTGAAATAAATCCTCATAAAGTAGGGCGGGACGACCTGAGGGAACGCCCTCATAACCCGTCGAAAATATTCCGACGGAATGTTTTAATACTTTTCGATGAGCGTGTTTTTTAATTCATATCTTTGCGGGGTGAAACGAATTGATCGGATTTGTTTCAACCCATTGGGTTTTATGCAAATATTAAATCGTGATTTATATTTGCATTAAAAAATATGATCAATTTTTGCTGTATGTATAAGCAAGCTCTCCGTTTACATATAGCTCATAGGGTGCGTTGTCATATAAATACATACCGTAATAAAGAACATTGGTTTTGTCGGGCTGATATGATTTTCTTAACACACTGTAAAAAACCGTTCCTTTATTATCTGCTACTTGGTATGGAGAGGCAGTGTTATCAACAAATGAATCGTATTCAATTACAACGAAACCCTCTTTAATATAATGCCGATAATGAATAAAACTTGAATCATATATTGCGGCTTGAGTATCATTTTTTGGGATACGCGACGGCATTCTCCATTTATCGCCGACTTTTTTTAAATAATATGAAGAAAGCACACCATGATTTTCGTACATCACATAGGCGCCTTCGGTGCCGTTGTTTAAAGTGCCTACCACGCTGATGGATTTCCAATTTTCAATTGTGTATTTAATCGCCGTTTCCGGAGTATTGTATGAAAACATATACGGCACCGCTCCAAAAGTCGTCCAAAGGACCAATGCTATGATAATAGAGAACGCCCTTTTTTTCTTAACCGATAAGGCCTTCAAAGGTTTTATTCTCAAGATCAGCCAAACCAGTCCCAAAACAATCGGGATTAATAAATATTGAAACATACATCCCCCTTAATTGTTTATCAAACAATCCCGATATCGGCTATTGTCTAAATCACGGCAGCGCGATTTCAAACTCGGTGTTTTTGCCGGACAGGCCGGTTTTCCAGATCCATGAGGCGTTTTTCGTGACTTCTTTGAAACAATCGGCGGTGTCGGCGAAGTTGCACACCTGAGGGAACGGGCCGACCCGGAAATTGTATTCGAGCGGGATGGTGCTCTCGACGTTCACACGCACCTTGCGCAGCCAGCGCTCATGCTCCATGCGATAAGAAATGCGCCCGCTTTGGCCGTTTTGAAACACCGGGAAGTCGCGCACCTCGATGGTGTCGTAAGTCCACGGAATGCGCGGCAAAATGCGCAGTTTTGCGCCGTTTTCGATGCCCGACATCAATGTCATGGCTTTGAGGGGCTCGGCCTCCTGCACCAGATTCCCCTCGTCGCCGGGGTTCTCCATCACGCCGAAGCGGCCGTCGTTGTGAAAGCCCGCCGTGTGGTCCCGGGCGTTTTCATAGGCGTCATAATCAAAGCACTCGTGTAAAATCCATGGGTTCATCTCGTGGGAGGTCGGTTGCATCACATCGCCGTCGTAGGCGAGGCGGGCGACGCCCTCGAGCAGTTTGGTGTAGGCGTTGACGTCGTCCATCAAAATCGCGGCTTGGGTCATAAACCCCTGCCCGTAACCGGTCATCGTGTCGTCGTGGCGGCCGCGCATGCCCTCCCAGCAGGTGTTGCTGACAAAGCCGTATTTGCGGAAATAAAGCCCCTTGCACATCTCACCGAGGATGTATTCGTAACTTTTTTTATTTGCCTCGGCGTGGGTGCCTCTCTCCGGACCGCAAAACCCGAGGTCGGAATCGAAAATAAAGGGCAATTGCCGCGTCCAGGCGTGGATGGGAAACCGAATGCTGTCCCAGTCGGCATAGTTATATTCACTGCCGTCGCGTCCGTCGATGCCGTTGATCCAGCATCCCTCGCGCACGGGCGAATAGCGCGAAAACGCCGCTTTGGTCTTTTCGGGCGTCCAGCTGCGCTCGCCGGACACCAATTTTTCGGAGAGCGCCCGCGAGAGTTTTTCGTGCATTTCGGCCAATTTTGTCGCCAAAGAGTTATCCCCGGCGGCTTCGGCCATGTGTTTCAAGGCGGTCAGAGCGGTTTTGATCCCGTAATTCGGGTAGACGGCGTACACCACATAGGAGGTGTTGGGGTTGCCGGAAAGTTCTGACTTGCATGGCAATAGCCCGCCGTAGGGGGAGGCCTGCATCATGCGGTCGATCCAGCCGATGACAGGCGCAACACCCTCTAAAAATTCTTTGGCAAGCGCCGGTTCGCGCCCCGCGGCGAGCCAGGTGTTATAGATACCGAGCAGTACGAGCGCGTTTCCGTCGGTCTCGTAATCACCCACCTGTACCGGTTTTTCGGGTTTCCCGGTATAGCGGTCGATGATGCGCCCCCAGTGGTCGGCATCGTTGAGCGCGCAGAGCATATACAGCGCCACGGGCAGCGCGAGATCGGTGAAACCGAGCCGTGCGATTTCGATCAACCCGCGCCCGCTGTCGCGCGACCACATCTCGTTATAATAGTTGGTATAATTGTGCGGGGCGGTCGACGTATGCAAAAAGCCCTTTTTATAATGCGGGTCGTTGCCCGTCTCAACTTTTGAAATTAAATCGTTCACCGTCTCGGCGTAGACCGCGTTCATCCGGTTTGCAAATTCGCAGCCGCCGAACCGCATGGCAGGTTTCATATCATATCGTCCTTTCATTTGGGTGAGGAGCTTTTTGCCTCTTAAAACCGAATTGAATATAACATAAAATTTACCGAATTTCAATCATAAAGCCCGACTATCTGTTAAAGAACACGGTGTCATCCTGAGCGGAGTGCCGTTTACGGCACGCAGTCGAAGGATCTCGTTATCATATCGTTTTATGGCAACCCTTGCCCATACGCCGTTATCTTTCCGAGATTCTTCGACTCCGCGCACGGTGCGCTTCGCTCAGAATGACATAAAAAGCCCGATTCCTATCGGAAATCGGGCTTTTTATGAAAGATGACGGTTTACTTTTTATTCAAAGTGAAAAGGGCGTTGACGTCGAGGGTCTTTCCCTGCTTGCGGATCAAGACCGCGTGGCGTTCGCGCTTGGTGGGGTTGTCGGGTGTGGTGGCGATGTAGATGGTCGTATCCCCCATGGCCGGGAGTTTTAACGTGAGTTGATCGCCCTCAAAGTTCCAGGTGCAGGTAAAGCTCTCGCCCGTCCAACGTTGGATATTCTTGAAATGCTTGAAGCCGTTTTCGTTTTCCTTGATCGAATCCGGGGCGAGCGTCCCGTTGGCGGTAAAATCCCCAATGGCGTGGAAAATCCAGTCGATCTGGTGCTCGGCGTCACACCCGACGGCCATTTTGTCGGTGATCTCGCAGGTTTTCGCCGAGAGGTCTTTGAGTGTTACGGCCCTCGAAGCGGTCACGCCCGGATAGGTACCGTCAATCGAGGCGCTGAACGCAAGCCCGTCATCCGACATCTCGCCGATTCCGCAGGCGGTTTTGATTTGGTTTTTGCCGTCGAGCATGAAGGTGGAATGACTGCCGTTGACATAGAAGTATTCGCCGTGGATCGCCGCGCCGTAGCTGAGCGAACCCGGATCCATCGAGAACGGGAAGATGGAGAGTTCGAGCGCGTCGGGGTGTGAATGCCCGGCGCAGAGGTTGCCGTATTTCATAAAGACGCTGGCCGCCTCGCTGCGCAGCATGACCTGCTTGTTACGGCTCAAATGCACGGATTTTTGATTGAACAGATCGTAAGCCGGTTTGGGCGGGATTCCGAAATAGAGGGAATTCGCGGTCGGCTTGGGCTCTGTGAAGTGGATGACCGCCGCAAGCGCGTCGGCGTCGGGCGTATCTTTGAACAGGAAATAGACCTGCTTATAGATATCCGTGACCGAATCAAGCGTATATTTCCAGCCGTCGCTGGTCGCGGGCAGCTCGCCGTTGGGATACAGCAGCTTGAGCGGTGCGGTATAGGCCTTTAACAACATGGCGCTGAGTTCCTCATCGGCAAGGTCCATCTGTTTTGCGTAGCTGTAAAAGCTCAAGGCCGCCGAGAGCGCGTAATAATGGTAGCTGATCGAATTTTCCTTCCAAAGACCGTCCTCGGTCACATTGTCCATGATCAGCCGCTTGCCGTTGCGGTCGTAGCGCGCATAGGGGCGCAGCAGGAATTCATCTTTAAAATATACGCCGACGCCGGTCGCAAAGGCCGCGTGCCACAGCGAGATGTTCATCAGATTGGTCGGCTGGGACATGATCAGGCGCATCATCGGAACCAGCAGCTTCTTTTTTAAATGCCGCGCGGCTTCGGACTCGGGGTCGATCCCGGCGATGAACAGCGCGTCGAGCAGCGTGATGCCCCAGCACGCCTCGTCAAGGGTGTGACCCATCACCTTGGCCCTGCCGACCCAAATGCCGTGTTCTTCGAATCGGTCATAATGGTCGGCGTACCAAGTGAGAACCTTCAAAATAAAATCTTTGTATTCCCCCGCCGTTTCGCCCTCGACATGGCAGACCACGGCGGCGGCTTTGACGCCGTCTGCGATTTTGTGGCGGCGGAAAGAGATCCACGCCTCCCGGATCGCCTGATTGTCGTATGAGATATTGCACTCGGCGCACAGATGCACATCGGGTTTTTGCAGGTCGTATTCCAAAGCCGAAGAGCAGACGGGGCAGACATAGCTATGCCCCCAGCCGGAGATATCGTCGACGCTCTCCGAAAAATTCGCCCTCCAATAGTCGGCTTTATCCTTTAGATCCTGATAAAGTTTACGCATCTCGGCGCTCTTATCGATATCCCCCCTGATTTCGGCGGCCGGTCTGATGAAGTCGGCAGACATGATTTGTCTCCTTTCGACGGTGTGAAATTTGCGGTTGATCCGCTATTAAGATGATACCCGCGACGGGGCGCCGTGTCAAGGCGACAAAATAAAAAACGGCGGATTGACGAAAAATTTTTTAAGTCAACCCGCCGTTTGTTTTTGTGTTATTTTGAATAGAACTCCTCGACGGCGGCGAAAAAGGCGTCGATATTTTCCCACGGGGTCGCCGGCGGAACATCGCAGCCCGACGAGATGACAAAGTTTTTGTGTTCGCGGCATTCGTTGAGAATGCGCAGGGTCTCCTCGCGGATCGATTCGGGCGTGCCGTTGCGGAATTGCCGGGCGGGGTCGACGTTGCCCAGCGCGACGATGTCTGAGGGGATTTTTTTCAGCATCTCTTTCATACTGATCGAGTTGCCGAAATGATAGGCGTCGCAGTTGGTGCGCAGAATCGAGTCGACCATGTCGATGGTGCTGTTGCCGCAGTTGTGATAGATCACGAGAAAGTCGTCGCTCTTGACCGCGTCGGAGATGCGGCGCATATACGGCTCGGCGAAGGTCGCTGCCAGGTCGGGCGAGAGCAGTCCGGCCAGCGGCTCGGCAATCACAACGCCCGCGCAGCCGGTGGTTTTATAGGCCTTGATATACTCGATGATGAACTGCGTGGTTTTTTCCATGGTTTTGTGCACCATGTCGGGTTCGGTGTAGCAGTTGACCAGTGCTTCGGTGACGTCCATCAGACGCCCCGAAAGAGAGAACGGGCCGATGGTGCCCGCGAAAACGGGGCGATCGGTAATCAGCATGACGGCCTTTTTGATGGCTTCGATATATTTTCCGGTGCGGCCCGCGCCGACTTCGGGGACGGCAAGCGCGTCGGCTTCCTCTTCATCGGTAACAATTGCGCCGGTGACCGTGGGGACTTCGTCGTCGGAAAATCGGATTGCGGCGCCGAATGCCTCGGCTTCGACGGAGAGATCCATCATGCTGAGCGACGCGGCGGCTTTGGGCGCTCGGTCGGCGACAAGCTTCATGCCCTTCGCCTGCAGGTCGCTGTCGGAAATCAGGTCTCGGACGGTGATGCCCATCAGTGTAATCGACGGGAAGGATAAAACGGGCATCGCATATTTACGCTCGGCTTTGAGCAGATTGGCAAGCCATTGTCTCGGATTTCGATTCATTTCGGATACCTCTTCTTTCGGGGCAAAAGACGTGCCCTCGATGTTTTATGATTATATTTTAGCTGCTTCGGGCAGGTTTTTATAGTAAAACGATTTATTTTTTATAAATATTTTCTCACTTCTGCGGGGGGATTATATGAAATCGGCCATATCTCAATCAAATCCATACAAAAAGCCGGATTTGAGGGTCGTCTTCACAGAGTGCGCCAAACAGCCGCACCCCGCCGCTGCGTGAAGCTGCGGAGGGGTGCGGCTGTTTGAAATATCTGTCTTTAATGATATACCGTTCTACGAATTTCTAATTTCCAATTCCCATTACACGACAAATCCCGGGGTGCCGTGGATCGGCGGGAGGGCGCGCGGGCGGACCAGCGCGCCGCCGTTTTCAAACGAATTGATCGCGGCGACCGTGTATTCGAGGGTGGCCAATGCGTCGCGGCCGGAGCTTCTGATGTGTTCGGGCGGGATCTTGTCGGTCAGATCCTCCAAAAACGCGTGCAGGCGGTTGTTGAAGGTGATGCCGAAATCGGTGTCCTTGAAATCGAAGACCTTGGGCTTGGGCGTGCCCATGTTCTTGTTTTTCTTGCCCGCGTCCCAGTAATAGAGCTTTTCGACGCAGTTCTCGATACAGAAGGTGCCTTTGGTGCCGGCCATCTCGAAACTCCACCAGCCGCCGAGCCCGAAGAACGCGTCGCCGCGCTGGGACAGCAGATAACCGATGCTGCCGTTTTGGAACTTGCAGTTGATGCCGTTGATCGACCACATCAGATCGTCGGCGCTCTTGCGCACGCCGGGTTTATCAAAGAACGCCTGGACATGGGTGATGTCTCCGCCGAATTTGCGCATCAGCGAGAACGGATGAGAAAGGAATGCGTAGGCGTGGGAATAGGCGCAGGCCATGCGCGGATAGGCGGCGCCGTGGTAATTCGGCGCGCTGTAATTCTTTTCGCCGCTGTTAAAACCGACTTTATGCAGGATGTAGACCGGCGCGCCGATTTTGCCGTCCTTGATCAATTCCATCGCCTTGTCGGCGGGTTTGGTGAAACTGTGGTTGAGGTTGCAACCGAGGTAGAGCCCCTTTTTGGCGGCGGCGACGACCATTTCGCGCGCCTCGTCGGCGTTGTTGCTGATCGGTTTTTCGACGAAGGCGTTGAAGCCCGCGTCGAGCGCCTTCATGACCGGCTCATAGTGCCACGAGCCGTTGTCGAAGCCCGAGGTCGTGACGTCGATGTAATCGAGCTCCGGATGGGCGCTCATCATGTCGTCCTGGGAATAAAACGCCTTGACGCCGTGTGTTTCCGCCGCTTTGTCGGCGCGCTCTTTGTTGAGGTCGCAGACGCAGACCAATTCGGCCAGCGGGTCGGCCTTGTAGCATCTGGCGTGGGTGTTGCCGATGCCGCCCATGCCGACGATTCCGATTTTAATGCTCATGATTTTCTCCTTCTTAGTGTAAAGTTTAAAGTGTAAAGTTTAAAGTGAGAATGCAAGCAACCTCAGTGTAAAGTGTAGAGTTTGAAGTGTGGTAAAGTGACATATGCGAAAGATGTATATGTACTGTAATATCACTTTAAATTTTACGTTTTACACTTTTCATTTACTAAGTTTCGCTTTGTAGTATTGATAATGCTGATCAACATGGCACAAAGTTCACAACATTCGGAATTGATACTCTCATATTCCCGTGTATTGATGTAATCGGAATTCAAGAGTACATAAAGCCAGTATTTTGTCTCTTGAGCTTCTTTCAAAGCCAAATTCATTTTTTGCAAAAACTCCTTTTTTGACATGGAGTATTCTGCTTCCGTTACATTTGCGCCGATGCTGGTTCCGGAACGAGCGATCTGTTTTGAAATGATGAACTCATGACGATCCGCAGTGAGAACTTTAAACAACTTTATAATTCTCACTGCGAATATACGGCTTTTATCGAGCACGATGCTGTTCGTCATAATTTTTTACCTCTTGGTGTAAAGTTTTGAGTTTAAAGTGTAAAGTGACATGTCGGGACGAAAAACATTTTTCTAATCATTTTTATTATGCTTCAGGCCTATTGAACTGTCACTTTAAACTTTACGTTTTACATTTTACACTTACTCGGTAACGTCCCGGACAAAAACCGGCTTGCCGGTTTTGAGCGACTGGATGCCCGCGTGGATGATGCGGCTGGCCGCAAGGCCGTCCGCGCCGCTGCCGTCAATGTTTTCTGGTTTCACGCCCGCCGCGCATTCCTTGGCGAAGGCGTGGATGCGATCTTGGAAGGTGTCGTAAAAATCGCGGAAGCCGCCGAAAACCGGATTGGTGAAAACCCGCTTTTCGAGGTCGCCCGCCGGATACAGCGTCGCCTCGCGCCACATGTCCTCGAACACCAGCCGGCCCCTGGTCCCGGCGACCTCGCAGCGCTCCATCGGGTGCCCGCGCTCGATGTCATAGGAACTGGTCAAATGGCCGACCGCGCCGTTTTCGAATTTGAGGTTGAACGAGGCGGTCGAGTAGATCTCGCGCCCGGGCGCTTTCATCGCAAAGCAGTGCACCTGCTCGACGTCGCCGCCGAAATAGCGCAGGATGTCGCAGCTGTGCGGGTTGAGTGCCTTCATGTGGTAATATTCGGTGTCGAAGTGCGGCTGGAAGCGGCCGATCCAGAGCGCCATGTTCAAAAACAGCAGGTCGCCGATGCGTCCGTCGTCTTGCCACTTCTTGGCCGCTCTCGCCGCGGGGGTGAAGCGGTGGTTGAGGTCGACCGCGAATCGGCGGTTGAGGGTTTTGGCGGCGTCGACCATCTCCCGCGCCTTTGCGAGGTCGTTGCAGATGGGCTTTTCGGTCAGCACGTCGCAGCCCGCGCGCAGCGCCTGAAGCGTCGGTTCGTAGTGGTCGGAGCCGTATTCGAAGCCGCCCGTCGCGACGCTGACAAGGTCGGGCTTGAGCTCGTCGAGCATGGCTTGGGCGTCGTACCAGACCGGGATGCCGTAGCGTTTCGAGACCGCGTCGGCGCGCTCTTTGATGATGTCGCAGGCGCCGACCAGCTCGGCGTCGGGGCAGGCGGTGTATGCCTGACAGTGGTTGTTGCTGCCGATCGGGCCTAATCCGATGACGGCGGCGCGAAGTTTTTTGCTCATATCAAACAATCTTTCTTGCTTCCTAAGCTTGCTTTATTTTAAGACCTATTTCTTCTGCTGGAGCTTTTGCGCCGCACCCGGATCGCCGATGTGCATGGAGTTGTAGGCCTCGTCGGAGCTGTTGAAACCGCGCCCCAGGTTTTGGCCGTGCCAGTTGAGGTTCGTGTATATCGGGTTGGTTCTGCCGGTCTCTTTTTCGCGCTTCACGATGTGCGCCTCCATTTTGGCGCGCAGGGTCGCGACGACGTCGGGGCGGATTTCGGCTAAATTGACATATTCTTTCGGGTCGTTTTCGAGGTCGTAGAGTTCGATCTCGGGTTTGTAGTGGAAATCCGGCTCCAGAGCGACCATCAGTTTCCACTTCGGGGTGCGCCAGCCATGCTTGCGCATCCAGGTGCATTCGGTGATGTAAAACTCGTCGCGCAGCGGGAGCGGATCGCCCAGCGCGGCGGGGAACATGCTGCGGCCGTCGAATGAAATATCGGTCTCGATGCCGAGAATGTCGAGCACGGTCGGGGTGACGTCGGCCAGCGTGCAGACGTCGCCGACGCGTTTGCCCGCCGGGACCCTGCCCGGGAAGCGGACGGCGAACGGCACGACGAGGCAATTGTCGTACATGCTGTGGTGGTCGAAATAGCAGTCGTGGTCGTACAGCGTCTCGCCGTGGTCGGAGGTGAAGACGACCAGCGTGTCGTTTTCGAGCCCCAAATCCTTGAGCTTTTGCAAAATCAATTGGATGCAGGTATCCATATAGGCGATCTCGGCGTCGTACTGGGCGACGATATAGTCGGCGTCGGTGCAGCCCTGCGGGAACCAGGAGGCAAAATAATCGCAGAAGGGCTTGAAGGCAAAGACCGGGTCGAGCGAACGGTTATCCGGGTCACACTCGTCGCCCTGATAAAACATCTTATGGAACGGCTCGGGGGCGCGGTAGGGTGAGTGCGGATCCATGTGGCGCAAAAACAGGCAAAACGGCTTGTTGTTTTTTGCCATGCGCTCCAGTTCCGGAATCGCAACGGCGTTCAGGTTTTCGGCCTTGTGCGCCCTGCCGTCGGCCTGCGCGTTCCAGCCCTCGAATTCGAGATAGCGGTCAAAACCCCTGCCCGAGGCGTTTTTAAAGCCGACGCAGGTGGTGTCGTAGCCGTTTTCGCGTAAAATCTCGGCCAGCGTTTTGACGCCCGGGGCCAGTTCGCCCTCGTGGCGCAGCGCGACGATGTTGGTGCCGAAACAGTCGAGGCCGGTCAGCATGTTGGCGTAGCCCGGCGTGGTGGGGATGTGCGCCGAGAAGCAGCTGTTGAAGACGGCGCCTTTTTCGAGGTATTTGTCGATGTGCGGCGTGGTCAGGCGGTTGTAGCCATGTAAACTCATGTGGTCACGGCGCAAGCTGTCGATGCCGAAAAACAGCAGGTTGGGTTTTTTGGTCATATATCAGTAGTCCTTTCGTTTTAATCATTTGCCTGTAGGGAACGATCTTGACCGTTCCGAGCGGGCGACAGCCCGCGAAAATGCTTTGGTTCGCACGCGCCTACGGGCGCACGGAGACGGTTATCGGATACGATCCCGAAGGCCGTTCCCTACATTAATATTTAACGCGCGCCGAGCATTTTTAGGCAGGCGTTCATGTAACCGTAGCTCTCGGCGGCGATGCGGGTGGCCTCGACCATGTCCTGCTCGGGGCCGATGACCTCGAGGCAGACCGGACCGTCGTAGCCGGCCTTGACCATCGCCTTGAAATAGCCGAACAGGTTGATCTCGCCCCTGCCGCAGGCCTGCAAAGCGGGGACGCCGGGGCTCGGGCCCGGGCCGACGCAGTCGCGGATGTGGATGTGCTTCATGCGCGGCAGCACCTTTGCCAGCGCCTTTTCGGGCTTTTCGCCGGCGCGGTGGATATGGCTGGGGTCCATGTCGATGCCGAACCACGGGTTGTCGACGGCGGCCATGGCGCGCAGCGTGGTCGGGGTGTTGTAGATCGAGCAGCCGACATGCGCCTTGCAGCACAGCGTGACTTGATAGCTCTCGGCCAGCGCGGCAAGCGCGGTCAGGCGCTCGATCGCGGCGGCGAATTCCTTGCGGCTGCCCTGTTTGCCGCCCGGTCCGATATTGATGACGGGGATACCGAGCTCCGCCGCGGCCTCGAAAGCCTTTTTGAGGCGTTCGGGGTCCTGCGAGGCGACCTCGGAGGACAGCAACTCGAGCCCCGTCTCGTCCAAAACGCTTTTTATGTAGGACTTCTGCGATTTCCAGTTGTCCGGCGACAGATGCTCGCACATGCCGCCGATCGCGGAGATTTCAATTCCGTCATACCCCGCCGCTTTGACCGCGCGCGCGGCTTCGGCGAAGTTATAATGTTTAAAAAGCACGGAATTGACGCCAAGTTTGATCATATTTTCGACCGTCCTTTCGTGGTGGGCGTTTGAGATTTTTTGTTCAAACGCCCCTGTCGGTGATGGGTCAATTATAAAACGTTTTACCCCCGAAAGCAACCGTTTTCACGAAGAATTCAGAATCTTGCCGCGTATTTTCGTATTTATTAAAATATTCGTAAATTCCCAAAGTAAATTCCAGAGCAGGTAGAAGTTGCTTTTAGCTTAAAAAAATCAATGGCAGTAAGGTTAAAAAGGATGATGAAGACAGCAGAAACAAATA
>CAZPLU010000006.1:67572-93130 GCA_964587625.1 uncultured Eubacteriales bacterium | reverse complement strand
CTGCAATTTTCATGCGTTAATTATTCGCTATGAAATTATCATGAATTAATAACAACGAATTTTTTGTGATTTGACGAAACACGGGATTTGTGCTAAGATATGAAAGCTCACTTTTCAAAGGGCAGGATTCGTGATATATTTTTGCGAAAGGACGGTCCTAACAGAATGATCCGGAAAAAGACGCTCACCGCGGTGGTATGTCTCGCGTTGGCCGCGATATTGACGCTTGGATTATCCGGTTGCGCCACGGTCGGTGAAAAGAGAACCGCAAAATTGAATGAACGCCTGATGGCGATGTTCAACCAATTGGATTCCGCAAAAGATACCGCTGTGCTCGAAGAGACCGCCACCGACGAATATATTCTCGAATATTATAACATCCGCCAGCTCTTGGTGAATCTGTCGCCGTTTTTGCCCGAGGGCGGTGTCGCGATGGATAAGGAGACCTATCGGGATCTGTCCGCACAAATAGAGGCGGCCGAAGCGGAGGTCGCGGCGTTTACGGAGAAATAAAATAATAACCAACCCGCGGGCTGAACAGCGGCGGGGAAAAAGCAATCAATAATTGATGCTGTTTTACTATAAACATATCAGCTCTTTCGGCGATTTGGTGATGTTTTCGCAACCGGTCTCGGTCACGAAGATCACGTCCTCGATGCGCACGCCGAATTTGTCCTTAAGATAGACGCCCGGCTCGACCGAGAGCACCATGCCCGGCCGCAGCACCGTGTCGCAGGAGGGGGCAAAGCGCGGGCTCTCGTGGATCATCACGCCCAGCCCGTGTCCGAGGCCGTGCCCGAAGCAGCCCTCGTAGCCCGATTCGTAGATATAATCACGGGCGATCTTGTCGATATCGCTGCACACTTTGCCCGGGGCAATCGCGGCAAGCGCGCGTCTTTGCGCTTCCAAGACGATCTCATAGACCTTTTTCATCTCGTCGTCGGGTTTTCCGACGCAGACGGTGCGGGTCATGTCGGAGCAGTAGCCGTTGTATTTACAGCCGATGTCCATCGTCAAAAAGGCGTTGTTTTGAATCGGGCTTGCGTCCGGAACGCCGTGCGGCATCGCGGATTTTTTGCCGCTGACCACAATCAGGTCGAACGAGACGCCCTCGGCTCCGCGCCTTTTCATCTCGTCTTCAATCTTGGCGGCGAGTTCCTTTTCGGGCATACCGACCCTGATCAGCGGCAAAACAGCGGCGAACGATTCATCGGTGATCTGCTGCGCCTTGCGCATGATCGCGAGTTCTTCCGCGTCCTTGAGCATCACCGCGCCCTCGAACAAGTCGGCGAGTTCTTTGGAAAATTCGGGGCGGTATTTTGAAAGCGCCGTCTCATATTGACGGGCCGTGCGCACGGTGGTCCTGTCGTCGCGCAGGGCGATTTTCGCCGCGTTAACGCTGTCAAGAAACTCGGTCAGCCGTTCAAAAAGCTTGTCGTTCATCAGCACTTCGGTGCCCGAAATCGCGGCTTTGGCGGCCTCGATATAGCGGAAATCCGTGTAAAACGCACTCTTTTCGCGGCCGACCGCGACGACGCCCGCGCTCGAGCGGAAGCCGGTCAGCCAGAAGCGGTCGCTCTCGTCGGTGAAAATCGCCGCGTCGACGCCCTCGGGCAGTTGTCTCGCAATTTTTTTTGTGTTGTTCATGATGATAACAGCCATCCTCTCGCACTTCGGTTGAAAAATTTATTTTCAAAATCTTAATCCATTCAAAATTTCAAGCATCTTGGCGGCGTCGCGGGTCTGGGTTCCGGCGGATTCGCAGACAATGAACGGCGTCATGTTTTTTTGGATAATCAATTCGGCAAGCGGTTCGAATTCCGGCCCGTAGACGGTGTCGGCAAATGTCAGATGCCGCTGTTCGCCGCCCGCGAGCGTGTATTCGATTTTGGAAAAGTGGACGTGCATGCGCCTCATGCGGTCGCTTCCGAGCGTGTTTTCAATCGTGTCGAGAATTTTCAGATAATCACTTTTTTTCTTGATCATGCCGCTTGACATCGCGTTGACATGTCCGAAATCGATACAGGGCAACAAGCGGTCGTCGATTCCGCACAGCGCGCAGATCTCTTCGACCGTGCCCAGTTGATTGACTTTTCCGAGCGTCTCGGGACACATGACAATGTCGTCCATGCCGGCCTCGTCCAGCGCTTTCTGCGCCCTGATCAGGGTGTCTTTTGCCAGTTCGACGGCGCGGGAGCGGCTGATTTTTGAGGCCGATCCCGCATGGACGACGATGCGCGTCCCGCCGAGGGCTTTGACGGCGGTTGCCGATAACAAGATATATTTAATGCTTTTTAGGCGTTTTTCTTGGATGATGCCGGAAAGAGAGATATAATATGGCGCGTGAAGAGAAATTTCCATGCCGATGGCGGCGGTTTTTTCACGCAGCGCCTCGGCGGTCTTTTCGGAGAGGTTGACGCCGCGCCCGCACTGGTATTCAAAGGCATTGAGACCGAAGTCCGAGATAAACTCCGGCAAAAAGAGATTGGATTTATATTTCGCCGCGAATTCGTCGCAGCCGCCCGCCGGGCCGATTCTTATCTGCATTTGGCGTACCGGTTCCTCCCCGTTTTTGTCAGGCGTTCCAAACGGCGTTTCAACCGTACAAACCACCCCAGGTCGCGCCCGAGCGGCTCGACCAAAAACACCGACATGCCGGCGCTTTTACCCGCCCAGACATCGGTGAAGATCTGGTCGCCCACGACGGCGCCTTCACAAAGCGGTTTTTGAAGCGTATTTGCGGCGCGGAGCAACCCGTGTTTAGAGGGTTTGCAAGCGTTTGGGATGCAAAACAACCCCGATTTTTTCGAAAACCGCTCGACGCGGGCTGGGTTATTATTCGATACGACCGCAAGCAAAATGCCCGCGGTTTTGAATTCGTCCAACTTTTTTGCGATATTCTCCGGAATCTCGTCACGGCAGTCCCGCGTGATGGTGTTGTCGAGATCGAGCGCAAGCCAGGTGACGCCGCGAGACCGCAGCATCGGTTCGCCGATGTCGCAGATGCTGCCGAAAGCCCCGTCGGGCGTGAAGATCCTTTTGCCCATGTTACCATCCTTACGCAGATTCGCTTGAAAAACCGACGGCTCGGTTTTTTGTTTTTAAATGCAAAAGCGGGCGAAAGCCCGCTTGAATTTGCACAGATCATTTCGACTGTCCGACGCTTTAGGGAGGCCTTAATAAAACTTGCGTTTACGGGCTGCTTCCGATTTTTTCTTGCGTTTTACGGACGGCTTTTCATAGTGTTCCCTCTTACGGACTTCCGCCAGAACACCGTCCTTGGCGCACTGCCGTTTGAACTTTTTCAAAGCATTATCGATCGAATCGTTTTTGACATGAATTTCAGCCATTGTTTTCCCTCCCTTTGCTAATAAGCAGAGGTTATGTGGTCACTATAGCACAACTCCCCGTCTTTGTCAACCCGCCCGATTCAAAAATTTGTTGACCTTGAGACCTTTGATGACGGAGTGAAGCCGCTTGAAAGTGAAGACAATAATATGTGGCAGGCGGCTTCAAATGGGGTAAAACCGCGTTGATTTCCCTTGAAATGAAAGCGGTTTTACTATATACTGATCCCCATTGGGGGTTTGCGCCGATGCACCTGATCAAGTCGAAAAATTTTTATAAAAGCATGCTTGCGATCGCAGTCCCGATCGCCCTGCAAAATTTTATCTCGTTTGCGACCGGAATGCTGGACACCGTGATGTTGGGATTCGCCGAAAACGGCGAAACAATGCTCTCGGCCGCCGCGCTCGGCGGCCAGCCGATGTTTATCCTCTATGTCCTCGGATTCGGGATGTCGGGCGCCGCTTCGGTGCTGGTTGCCCAATATTGGGGCAAACGCGACATCGAGTCGATCCGCCGCATCTTTGCCATGATCATCAAGTTTGCCGCCGCCGTTTCGGCGCTCTTCGCGGCGCTTTCGCTGACAATTCCGCGCCGGATTTTGCTTCTGTATTCGGACAACCCCGAGATCGTCGAATTGGGTTCGCAGTATCTTGAGATCGTCGGATTCGCCTGTCTGACCTTCGGCATCAGCTCGACGCTGATCTGTCTGTTCCGGTCTGTGGAGGCGGTGAAAATCTCGGTCGGGATCAATCTGGTCTCGTTCGCTCTGAATCTGTTTTTGAACTGGGTGTTGATTTTCGGCAACCTCGGTTTTCCCGCGCTCGGCATCCGCGGCGCCGCCATCGCCACGCTGATCGCCCGCGTCTCGGAATTTGTGATTATTGTCATCTATCTGTTAGGTTTTGATAAAAAGCTCGGATTCAAGTTGCGCGATCTCAGATTATACGATAAAATGCTCGCCAAGGACATGATCCGATACGGTATGCCGGTGCTGCTCAACGAGGCGCTCTGGGCCGTCGGAACTTCCGTGCAGGCCTCGATCATGGGTCATATCAACTATTCCGAGGGGGATCCGGTCGCGGCAAACTCGATTGCGAGCATGCTGCAGCAGCTGGCGTGGCTCGTGATTTTCGGCATCGCAAATGCCGCGGCGGTCATCACCGGACGCACGATCGGCGAGGGCGACCACGAAAAAGCGCGCGCGCAGGCGGCGGCATTCCGGTTGATTTCCTACGCCGTCGGCGCGGCGTCGTTTGCGCTGCTGTACCTGATAAAAGACGCCGCGGTCGGATTTTACCGCATCGATGAGGCGACCCGGTCGCTGGCGCGTCAGATGATTACCGTGATTTCCGTGCTCTCGTTCTTTGTCTCCATCGTCGGAATCTGTTTGGTGGGGGTGCTGCGCGGCGGCGGGGACACGCGGTTTTGCATGTTTTTGGAGATCGGGTCGCTGTGGTTCATCGGGGTGCCGCTGGGATATTTGGCGGCGGCGGTTTTGCGATTGCCGGTCCCGTTTGTATTGGCCGCGATGAAATTGGACGAGCCCACCAAGGCGGTCGCCTGCCTGTTCCGGGTGCGCGGCGGGAAGTGGCTCCGAAGCGTCACGCGTTAAACACGGCCCTGTGTTTTTTCCGGCAGGCGGCAAAACAGGATATTCGGGTGGATCCGGTTGAAAATCTCACAGGTTTTTTCCGCTTCTCCGTCTTCACAGACCGCCAAAATGCGGACATAAAAACCCGGCTTGACCCGCAGGGCGCCGCGCAACAGAAATTCGGCGTTGCCGCCCGAGAGCCGCAGCTCAATCACCCGTTCTTCGACGGGGTTTGACAAGCGCAATAAGATAAAAGCTGCGACAAGAAAAAATCCGAGCGCCGCCGTTATAAAAGTCAGCCATAAACTCAAGCCGTTCATCTGTACAGCGGGGGCATGTTCAGCGGACTGATGTCGCCGTCGCAGCAATCCCGGTCGTCGCAGCGGTTATCGGGGCGCTTTAAAAAGCAGTCGCGGATGCAAAAACGCAGCTTAGACAACGGGATTTTAAATTCGACGACTCCGGAGCTGTGCGGCGCAATCGTGACCGGCTGGTAAAACAGCACGAAGTCCTCGCAAGTCAGGTAGTAGTTGTTCCAATCGAGGTATTTTTTCAACAGCACCGGATAATCCGGGAACAACGCCAGCGTCTCGGCGTTTTGTTTGGCCTGGGCGAGCACTCTTTCGAAGATCAATTCCTTATAACGGCAAGCGGGTTTGAAAAAATCTTCGGCTTTGAGCATATTGCCGCTGTAGGTCAGCCAGGTCTGAGCCGTCCGGATCGTGGTCGGATTTGCGCCGCCCTCATACGTCAGCGTGTCGACGGTGGCCGAAAACAAATCCACGGCGACCAATTGCGCCTCGTATGTCACGAGATAGTCGTGCATATGAAACGGGCGCTTGTTTTTGACGGCGTCGAGATAGTCGTCGACTGCGGCGGGGTAGAGCACCAAGCGGGCGTGATTGCGGTCTTGCGAGGCGAGATTTTGGTACCAGGTGTTGATTTTTATGTAGTTGATCGCAGCGCCGGTCGTCCGCAGCTTCGGCAGGGTGATCTTGCTGCGCAGCACGGGGGTCTCTTCGTAATACAACACATCATCGGTCGTCTCGCCGATCACCTCATAACCCACACGTCCGCATTTGAGCAGGGTTTGATTCATAAAAATATCGCGCTCCTTTAAAATAGAATAACAGTGACAACCCTATTTTACGCCGATCCCCCCCGAATGGTGCGGATGGTTGCGGCGGCAAGTGAACAGCTACCGGTTCACATCGAGCCACGAAGGTGTTTTGCATTGTTGCAATCAAAAAAAATGTGTAGTATAATGATACCCTGATGTGGAGGTTATGTCCCGGATGATGAAATTTGAGAGGAGTCAAGAGTGATGCCCAAAACGAAAAAACGGTTTTGCGACAGGCGTGACGGGAGGCGTATCAAGGATTTGGACGGGGTGCATTACATCATGCCCCACCTGATGCCGAAACGCTGTGATTCCGAGGTGTACATACAGGAAAAAATGGACGTCACCGAAGTTTTAAAATTCGTCGCGTCGAAAAACGGCCCCGATGCGCCTTACAAGACGACGGCCTTTCATATCTTTGCCGCAGCCGTCGCGAAGACCGTCATCCACCGGCCGCTGCTGAACCGCTTCATCGTCAACAAGCATATATATGAGCGCGACAAGGTCTCGCTCTCCTTTATGGCAAAACGCACATTCGCCGACCACTCCGAAGAGGTCTTGGTCAAGGCCGTCGCGGACGGCGACACGGTGTTGTCCGACATCAGCAAGCGGGTTATCGGCGACGTCACGAAGCTGCGCACGGGCGGCTCCAATGACATCGGCGACGCCCTCGACTTTTTAAAAAAAATGCCGCGCTGTATCATGTCATTCATCATGATATTTTTCCGTATGATGGACAAGCACGATTGGATGCCCAACTCGCTCAAGGACGGAGACACGAATTATTCGACCGTACTGCTGTCCAATCTCGGCAGCATCAAGTGCGGCGCGCCCTATCACCACCTGAACGAATACGGCACCAACTCCATCGTGGCGACCATCGGGGTCATCCACAAAGAACCCGTCTACGCCGACGACGGGAGTTTTGAAATCCGCGACATCGTGGATTTCGGCATCACATTGGACGAGCGCATTGCCGACGGTTTTTATTTCGCGAAATCGGTAAAGCTTCTCAAACACATCATCGCAAACCCGCAAATACTGGACAAGCCGTTTAAGGAGGAAGTTGGCTATGACATTTGACGCCGAACATATCCCCGCGCCGTGGCTGTCGTCTTACGGCAGCGTCCCCGCGCATCTGGATTATCCCGATATCACGATGTTTGAGATGCTCGAGGAGATCGCAAAAAAGCACCCGGACTTTTGCGCCTATGATTTTATGGGGACCAAAGTCACCTATAAAAAGTTTATCGCCGATATTCTCGACTGCGCCAAGGCCTTTAAGACCATGGGCATCCGGCCGGGCGACCGCGTGACCATCTGCATGCCCAATACCCCACAGGCCGTCACCGCGTTTTATGCGCTGAATGTCATCGGGGCGCTCTCCAATATGATTCACCCGCTGTCGGCGGAGGGCGAGATCGCGTTTTATCTCAACTACTCCAAGAGCGTTGCGATTTTGACATTGAACGCGTTTTACAACAAGATCGCAAATATCAGAAGGCAACTGACAACGCTGAAGCATGTGATCGTCGCCACGATCCAAGAGGAACTGAACCCGGTTTTGAAACTCGGCTTTATGCTGACAAAAGGTCGTAAGATCCCGCCGATTCCCGCCGACGCCGATGTCATTTGGTACCGGGACTTCATTACTGCGGGCAAAAAATATACCGGCGATTACCGCGTGGCAAAGAAAGGCGCGGACGCCGCGGTGATTTTGTATTCTGGCGGAACGACCGGCACCACCAAGGGGATTTTGCTCTCCAACCTCTGTTTTAACGCGCTGTCGATGCAGACATTTGCGGCGGGCGGCTGCATCAATCCCGGCGACTCGATGTTATCCGTCATGCCGGTGTTTCACGGGTTCGGTCTCGGGGTTTGTATCCACACCGCGCTCACCAACGGCTGCAAATGTATTTTAGTGCCGCAATTCAACGCCCAGTCCTACGCCAAACTGCTCAAAAAACAGCAGCCCAATGTCATCGCCGGCGTCCCCACGCTGTTTGAGGCGCTGCTGCGCAACAAGTATATGGACGGCGTCGACCTGTCCTGTCTCAAAGGTATCTTCTCGGGCGGCGACTCGCTGTCGATCGAGCTGAAAAAGAAGGTCGACAAATTCCTGCGCGACCACGGCTCCAAAGAGCAGGTGCGCGAGGGCTACGGCCTGACCGAATGCGTCACCGCCAGTTGTCTGACACCCCGCGGTTTTTATAAAGAGGGCAGCATCGGCGTGCCGTTCCCCGATACCTATTACAAGATCGTCAAACCCGGCACCAAGGTGACCGCCGCCTACAAAGAGGAGGGCGAAATCTGCATCAGCGGCCCGTCGGTCATGATCGAATACCTCGACAATCCCGCCGAGACCGCCGATTGTCTGCAGATTCACGAGGACGGTCTGAAATGGCTGCATACCGGCGATCTCGGGACGATGGATCCGGAGGGCTTTGTCTATTTCCGCCAGCGGCTGAAGAGGATGATCATCTCGTCCGGCTATTCGATCTATCCGTCTCAGCTCGAAAACATCATCGACGCCCATGAATGTGTGCTCATGTCGACCGTCATCGGCGTGCCCGATCCGTATAAGGTTCAAAAGGTCAAGGCGTTCATCGTCCTGAAACCGGGTTGTGAGCCGACCGATGAGATCAAATCGGAGATTTATGACCACTGTGTCAAAAACATCGCCAAATATGCGATGCCGTATGAGATTGAATACCGAAAATCACTGCCTCAGACCCTCGTCGGCAAGGTCGCCTATAAGGTGCTTGAGCAGGAAGAGACCGAAAAACTGACCGCCGCCTCGGCGCATTGAGCCCGAAAGGCCCGTTTGTATAAAATATCCCCCTCTTTTGACAAGGGGGTGTTTTTACGGCTTCGCCGTTTTCGAGGAGAGAACCGCTAAAAAAATTCCGGGGGGAAAGAAAAAAAAGTAAAGATGGCGGAGCTCAAATTCAACGGCATCAATCCCAATATGAAACGGAATGCCGAATGAAAGCCAAATTTGACGTATATTCATAAATATTGCAATGAAAAAAAACAACCCCAGCAGCAGCCCGATGATTATGCATGAGGGGACTTTGCGAACGGCTTTAAAAGCGTATAAAGCCATAAACAAACCGGCAATAACAGGCGAAATCCCGGCAATCAAATAATAACCCTTAAAAAACCCGAAAGAATACATAATTCCGTTTAGATTGAATAAAGCTCTTAACAGCGCGGCAGCGACGACGAACAGCGACAGGACTTTTAAGCTTTTGCCCGAGGCGCGCGTACGGAACAAAATAATTGTTGCGATCAACAGGATGAGGGCTTCGCACCTCTCAAAGACAAAAGGGGCGGCGATGACAAAATCCCAAAATTCATACGGATCACGATAGAAGGAGCCGGCATATATCGAGTCAGTCAAACAGAGGACAAATAACGCCAGAGCGCCGATCAGCGTGAGTATTGCCGCCCAGAGTGACAGGCGCGTTTCGGGCAGGATGACGGAACCGTTTTTCAAGGGAGTTGCCGGCTCTGCGGGGATGTTTTCATGCGCGGTAACAGGGGCGTTTGACATAACCATTCTCCTTTGTTATGTATCGTCTCCGTCAGTATACCATAATCCGCCGATTCAAACAACATTTATTATGACATCCGGGTGAATTTCAGACGGATTTCAGCGAATTTTCAAAATTCCTCCGCAGGGCTTGTCAAACGATTCGTTTTGCTATAAAATAATACCGTATAATCATCTCTCACGGCATAAACTGAATTCGGAGGGTCAATATATGATCAGTGCAGGCGATTTTAGAAACGGCATCACGTTCGAAATGGACGGGAATGTCTTTCAGGTCATCGAATTCCAACATGTCAAGCCCGGCAAGGGCGCCGCGTTCGTGCGCACCAAATACCGCAACGTCATCACGGGGGGCGTGGTTGAGCGCTCGTTCAATCCGGCCGAAAAATTCCCCACCGCGTTCGTCGAACGCAGGCAGATGCAATATCTTTACAGCGACGACGATCTTTATTACATGATGGACAAAGAGACCTATGAACAGATTCCGATCAACAAGAGCATGGTCGGCGATTCTTTTGATTTTATCAGGGAAAACATGGATGTCACGGTGCTGTCGTGCAAAGGCAGCGTATTCGGCGTCGAGCCGCCGACATTCGTCGAACTGCTCATCACCCACTGCGAGCCGGGCGTGCGCGGCGATACCGCCAACAATGCCACCAAACCCGCCACGCTCGAGACCGGCGCCACAATCAAAGTGCCGCTGTTTGTCAACGAGGGGGAGACCATCCGCGTCGATACCCGCACCGGGGAATATATGTCGAGAGTGTAGTTAAAATTGTAAATCGTAAATAAAACGGAGGTAAAAAACATGAATTTGACTGAAAAAGCTGCCTACATGAAAGGCCTGATCGAGGGAATGGGCATCAAAGCAGACAGCAACGAGGGTAAAATTTACGCCGCGATCTGCGATCTGCTGTCCGAGATGGCGCTCGAAGTCGAGGAACTCGGCGGCGCCGTCGAGGAACTCGACGACGCCATCGGCGTGATGGACGAAGATCTGGACGATCTCGAGAGTTTTGTCTATGAAGATGACGACGAGGAAGAGACCGACAACGACCTATACAGGGTGACCTGCCCGAAATGCGGTGACGAGGTCTATCTCGATGAGGATACCATCCTAACCGGCAAAATCGATTGCCCCAATTGCGGCGAACCGCTCGAATTCGACATCGGCTGCGGCTGCGGCTGCAACGATTATGACCATGACGACTGCGATTGCGACGGCTGCGAATGCGGCGACGAGGAATCCGACGAGTAAATTTTCCCGGCTTCGGTTTCAACGGGCAGGGCGGTTGCTCTGCCCGTTTTATTTGTCACAATCAATATACGACGGAAAGAAGGCCGTCCATATTGAGCGTTCAAAATAAAGATTGCATCAGAGCGGCCAGCGGTTAACGGATTCTCAGGGACATCGACCTTGATTCGTTTCACAAATTTCCAATTCCCATTTTCAATTTTCTATTATTGTGATATAATGGCAACGGCGCCGAATAATGGGAGCCGACTGACAGAAAATAACCACTGTCCGCACACAGCGGATTTTTCGCCAACGGCGGGAAACGCCTGTTCAACGGGCGGGGAGGAATTATGTCAGTATCAAACACAAGAGTAAAAATCATCTTGGCAGCGTTGGCTGTCATGGCCGCGATCATCGCGGTGACCGCGGCGGCGATGTGCAATTCCAAACCGTTCTCGGTCGGGCAGACCGTGGATTTGGAAAATCAATCCGAGCCGGGCGGAAAAACCGGGAGCATCGGAGAGGTCAAAACCCCGGGCGTCAGGAAGTACCTGTTGATCGGCGAAGATGAAAACGGCCTGACAGACACGCTGATTGTGGCGTTCTGCGATTTTGAGCAGAGCAAGGTGCGTTTGCTGTCGATCCCGCGCGACACCTATGTGGGCGGCGGCATCCCGACCGGAAAAATAAACGCCGTCTATTCACACGCGGCAAGCCCGTATGAACAAAAACGCGACATCCGAAATTTGGCCTGGGTGTTAAAAACCCACCTCGGCGTCGAACCCGACGGGTATTTCAAACTGACATTCGCGGGTTTTCGGCATGCGGTCGACGCCATTGGCGGCATCCCGATCACGCTGCCCGATGCGCTGTATGACACCCACAGTAAAACAGTGGTACTCCAAGCGGGCGACCATGTGCTCGACGGCGCGGCGGCGGAGCTCTTTGTGCGCTTCCGCAGCGGGTATTTTCAAGGGGATCTGGGTCGCGTGGAGGCGCAAAAACGTTTTCTTGCGGCGGCGATGAAACGGATCAAAGAACTCTCGACTGCCGAATTGACCGCGCTGATGACAGGCGATGTCATGGCGGCGATCGAGAGCGATTTGACGGCGGGGCAACTGCTGGAGCTCTCGAATTTATTCCGGGAGGTCTCGCTGGAAAACGTCTCCGGCTACACACTGCCGGGCGTGGAGTTCATAAGCGACGAGGGGCTCGCCTGTTACGCGGTCCACCGGAGAGCGCTTTTGCAGTTGCTGAACACCGAATTTTACGCTGAGGAATTGGCGCTCGCGGACATCGGCGCACCCACGGTCTCCGGAATCGATTACAGCGAGTTTTATGAGAGCAAAATTAATAATTTTGCCGATTTGATCGATTGAAAAAGAGTATACGCACATAATGCGGGAAAGAAGGTCAAGAACATGACGACATTGGAACTGGTGAAACGCGCGGTCAAAACGCTCGATGACAACAAAGCAAAGGACATCGAGGTCTTGAACGTCACGCAGCTGTCCACTCTGGCGGACTATTTTATCATCGCGTCCGGCTCGAGCTTTACACAGGTCAAGGCGCTGACGGATGAAGTCGACGCGGCGTTTTCCAAAGCGGGGCACGAGCCGAAACACATCGAGCGCGACACCTCCTCGAACTGGATATTGCTCGATTACGGCGACATCATCATCCATGTGTTCTATTCCACGGCGCGCGATTTTTACAACCTGATCGGCATCTGGGGAGACGCGCCGAAATACAGCGCGGAGCAGATTTTGAATCAGTGATATAGATACAAACTATCGGAAGGGATTGTTCATTTTCATGGCGCTGCGCTACGATTATGCCGCAACCGAACGGAAGTGGCAGGATAACTGGGAAGTCACAAAACCCTACAAAGCGGTTCAAGGCGGGGAAAAACCGCCCTATTACGTCTTGGTCGAATTTCCGTACCCTTCCGGAGAAGGGTTGCATATCGGGCATCCGAGACCCTATACCGCGATGGACATCGTCGCGAGAAAACGCAGGATGCAGGGCTACAACGTCCTGTTTCCGATCGGCTGGGACGCCTTCGGACTCCCGACCGAGAATTACGCGATCAAAAACAAAATCCACCCCGCAAAGGTCACCAAACGCAATATCGTGCGCTTTCGCAGACAGATCAAGGCGCTCGGGATGTCGTTCGACTGGGACCGCGAGGTCGACACCACCGACCCGTCCTACTATAAATGGACGCAGTGGATCTTTTTGCAGCTGTTCAAGCACGGGCTGGCCTATAAAAAGGAGATCCCGGTCAACTGGTGTACCAAGTGCAAAATCGTTTTGGCCAACGAGGAGGTTGTCGTCGGCGTCTGCGAGCGCTGCGGCGGCGACGTCGTGCGCAAGGTCAAGAGCCAGTGGATGCTCAAAATCACCGCTTATGCCCAGCGCCTGATAGACGATTTGGCCGGCCTCGATTTCGTGGAGCGGGTCAAGACGCAGGAGATCAACTGGATCGGGCGCTCCGAGGGCGCGGAGGTCAGCTTCGCAACCACCGAGGGCGACGCCGTCACGGTGTTCACGACGCGTCCGGATACGCTGTTCGGGGCTACATATATGGTGATGTCGCCCGAGCATGCATTGATTGACAAGTGGATGAATAAACTGAAAAATGCCGCCGACGTGAGCGCCTATCGGGAAGAAGCGGGTAAAAAATCCGATTTTGAGCGCACCGAACTGGTCAAGGAAAAAACCGGCGTCCGTTTGGACGGCGTATCCGCGATCAACCCGGTGAACGGACATAAGATTCCGATCTTTATTTCCGATTACGTCCTCGCGGGCTACGGCACCGGCGCGATCATGGCGGTTCCGGCGCACGACGAGCGCGACTGGGAATTCGCAAAAAAGTTCAACCTGCCGATCGTCGAGGTCGTGGCGGGCGGAGACGTTAAAAACGCGGCTTACACCGATGTCGAGGACGGGATTTTGATCAATTCCGGATTGATCGACGGATTAAAAGTCGCCGACGCCAAGAAAAAGATCACCGAATGGCTTGAGCAAAAAGGCATCGGGAAAAAGACGATCAACTACAAGCTGCGCGACTGGGTGTTTTCGCGCCAGCGGTACTGGGGCGAACCCGTGCCGATGGTCTACTGCGAGGCGTGCGGATGGGTGCCGGTCCCGGAGGAACAGCTGCCCGTGACGCTGCCCGACGTCGAGGCCTATGAGCCCACCGACAACGGCGAATCGCCGCTTTCCAAGGTGGACGACTGGGTCAATACCACCTGTCCGAATTGCGGCGGAAAAGGCAAGCGCGAGACCGACGTCATGCCCAACTGGGCCGGCTCGTCGTGGTATTTTATGCGCTACTGCGACCCGCACTGCGTCACCGCTCCGGCTTCCAAGGAGGCGCTTGCATACTGGATGCCGGTCAACTGGTATAACGGCGGCATGGAGCACGTGACGCTGCATCTGCTGTATTCGCGCTTCTGGGCGAAGTTTTTATACGACATCGGCGTCTCGCCTTGCAAGGAGCCCTATCTCAAACGCACCGCGCATGCGATGATTCTGGCCGAAAACGGCGAAAAAATGTCGAAATCGCGCGGCAACGTCGTCAATCCCGACGACTATATCAAGGAATACGGCGCCGACGTGCTGCGGCTGTATATCATGTTCATCGGGGATTTCGAAAAGGACGCCGTCTGGTCCAATCAGGGCGTGCGCGGCTGCAAGCGCTTCATCGACCGGGTCTGGGGATTTCAGGATATTGTCATCGGCGGTGGCATGCGGCCGGAGATGGAATTCGATTTCCACAACTGCCTGAAAAAGGTCACCGAGGACACCGAGAACCTGAAATTCAACACCGCGATCGCCGCGATGATGGCGCTTTTGAACACAATCTACGAAAAGGGGAGCATTACCAAAGGCGAATTGAAATTCTTCCTGTCGATGCTGTGCCCGTTCGCGCCGCACCTCTGCTGTGAATTGTGGGAGATGTACGACTTCGGGGGAATGGCGGTCAACGCGCCGTGGCCGGCGTTCGACCCGATAAAGTGCGTCGCCGATCAGATCACGGTCGTGATTCAAATCAACGGAAAACTGCGGAGCGATGTCCAAGTTCCCGCCGGCAGCGACAACGCCGCAATATTGACCGCCGCGAAAACCAACCCCAAGGTGGCCGCATTGCTTGAGGGAAAACAGATCGTCAAAGAGATCTGTGTGCCCGGCAAGCTGGTGAACTTTGTCGTAAAGGTCTGAGGATCATTTTTCAGACCCCGCACGGGTGATATCATGATTAAGCTGCTTGCGAAAATTTTCATCAGGGACGGCAAAGAGACCTCGCCGGAGCGGGTACGCCGCGCCTACGGGGTGATTTGCGGTGCGGCGGGGATTTTTTTGAATGTCTTGTTGTTCACGGGAAAACTTATCGCCGGCACCCTGTCCGGCTCCATCGCCATCACCTCCGACGCGTTCAACAACCTCTCCGACGCCGGCTCCTCGGGCGTGACGATGCTGGGGTTTCGGCTCGCGGGGCAAAAACCCGACCTGAAACATCCGTTCGGACATGGACGGATTGAATACATCTCGGGGCTGATGGTGTCGATGGTCATTGTGGTGATGGGTTTTGAGCTGTTGATCAGCTCGGTGAAAAAGCTGACGAACCCCGAACCCCTCGAGGTCTCGCCGCTTGTCATCGGCATTTTGATCGTTTCAATCCTCGTAAAATTGTACATGGCTTTTTATAACCGCCGCTATGCCAAGGAACTCGGCTCTCCGGCGCTGTTTGCCGCGATGACCGATTCGCTGTCCGATTGCGTGGCCACGGCGGTGGTGTTGACGACGACGCTGTTGACCAAATTTACGGGCGTCAATCCCGACGGCGTCGGCGGTCTGCTCGTGGCGGGATTCATTCTCTACTCCGGCGTCCGCGCCATCCTCGAGACCGTGAACCCGCTGCTCGGCGAGCCGCCCTCCCGCGAACTGGTCAACCATATCACGGATCTGGTGCTGTCGCACGAACAGGTGACCGGGATTCACGATTTGATGATTCACGACTACGGACCCGGCAGATGTATGATCTCGTTGCATGCCGAAGTTCCGGAAGACGGCGACTTGCTGGCGCTGCACGATGTGGTCGATAACATCGAACACGATCTGCGCAATGAGCTCGGTTGCCTCGCGGTCATCCATATGGATCCGATCACAAAAAACGACGAAAACGCAATCCGGCTGCGGGCACAAGTCGAGGAAAAACTGAAGGCGCTGGGAGAGGGCGTCACGACGCACGACTTCCGGCTGGTGCGCGGCCCGACCCATACCAATGTGATTTTCGACGCGGTGATTCCCTATGGGATAAAAATCAATTCAAAAGAAGCGCGTGAAAAAATCGAGGTGCTCGTGAAGACCATTGACAAAAATCTCAATGCCGTGGTCGATATCGACCGACCTTATGCCTGCGAAGACGGCGGAGAGATTCGATAAAGGAAAGGATGAAGACGAATGTTAGACATCAAAAACCTGACCAAGACCTATGGGGACAAAAAAGCGGTCGACAATCTGTCGCTGCACATCTATCCCGGGGAAATCCACGGGTTTATCGGCCACAACGGCGCGGGGAAGACCACGACCATCAAGGCCAGCTGCGGAATCTTGGGCTTCGAGAGCGGTCAAATTTTCGTCGACGGCGTCTCGGTCGCCGAAAAACCGCTCGAATGCAAAAAGAAGATCGCGTACATCCCCGACAATCCCGATCTGTACGAATTCATGCCGGCGATCAAATATTTGAATTTTATCGCGGACGTGTTCGGCGTTTCGAAACAGGAGCGCGAGGAGTCGATTGAAAAATACGCCGACCTGTTCGAGCTGACCTCCGATTTGGCGCAGCCGATCAGTTCTTATTCCCACGGCATGAAGCAAAAACTGACCATCATAGCGGCGTTGGTGCATAAACCCAAGCTGATGCTGATGGACGAGCCGTTTGTCGGCCTCGACCCGGTCGCCGCGTACACCGTCAAGGAACTGATGCGCGGCATCTGTGACAGCGGGGGCGCCATCTTTTTTTCGACCCATGTGCTCGAGGTCGCCGAAAAACTCTGCGACAACATAACAATCATCAAAAACGGCCGTCTGGTCGTGTCGGGGAGAACCGCCGAAGTGCGCGGCAACAGCTCGCTTGAGGACGTCTTCATAGAACTCGCCGAAGATAAATCCCGGTGACTTGCGAGTCGGATCGGGGGGAAGGAAGAAATTTATGTTTAAAACATTGGTTGCAACCCGAATATCCATGCTGTTTGCAATGATGTTCGGGCGGCTGAAAAAAGGGAAAAAACGCAAGGCGGGAAGCAAAATATTGTATGCTTTGATCGCCGTGTATGCCGTCGGCGCTTTGATGTTTACATTCGGGTCGATGTTCGTAACAATGGCGCAGTCGCTGCCGCAGATGGGCTTTTCGTGGCTGTATTTCGCCATCGTCGCCATGATGGGGTTTGCGTTCGGTTTTATCGGCAGCATCTTTATGACCGAAAAGCTGCTGTTCGAGTCCACCGACAACGACCTGCTGCTGGCGATGCCGATTCCGCCGCAGTTTATCCTCGGCTCCCGGCTGGCGACGCTGCTGATCCTCCAGTATATTTACAGCGCGATGGTGTTCATCCCCGCCGGTGTGGTCTTTGCGGCGTATGCGGAAACTTCGACCTTGGGATGGATCTTTTATGCGCTGTCGTTTTTGCTGCTCGCCCCTTTCGTCACCGCTCTGACCGCGCTGTGCGGCTGGCTTGTCGCGCTGATCAACTCCAAGGTCGCGCGAAAAAACATCGTCAGCACGATTTTTATGATGGCGTTTTTCATCGGTTTTATGGTCGTCTACATGAATCTCAACAACTATATCGGGCAAGTGATTGCGAACGGGCAGGAGGTCGCGAATTCCTGGCAGAACGGTTTTCCGCCGGTCTATTGGCTCGGCAGCGCCTGCGCCGACGGAAACACCCTAAATTTCCTGTTGTTCGCGGCCTTTTGCCTCGTACCGTTTGTGATCGCCTATGCGCTGCTCTCGGCCAACTTCGTTCGGATCGCGACCACCAAAAAGAGCGCCGCCAAAATCAAATACGTCAAAAAAGAAGTCAGGGCGCTGTCGGCGCGCAAGGCCATGGTCTTCAAGGAGCTCAAACGCTTTTTCACGCTGCCGATCTATTTCTTCAACTGCGGCTTCGGGGCGATTATGCTGCTCGCCGCGGCGGGATTCGTTATCATCGCCGGTTTGAAGTATGTTCCCGTCTTGACCGAAGCGTTTCCGATGGAGGGCGGAATTTGCGCCCTCGTCTGTCTTGCGATCGGATTTTGCAACATGACCATCGCCCCGGCCTCGAGCGCGGTCTCGCTGGAGGGCAAAAACATCAATCTGCTTAAATCGCTGCCTTTGGCGGCGAAGGATGTTTTTATGGCGAAGGCGGCGCCGAATCTCGCGGTCGGGCTGATCCCGTCGTTTTTATGCTCGGCGGCGGCCGCGATTGTTTTGCCGATGTCGCCGCTTGAAATCGTCGCGGTGTTCGTGTTTCCGTTCGCGTTCCAGTCGTTCATCGCGTTCGCCGGACTGTTCGCCAACATCAAATTGCCGCGTTTCGACTGGACCAACGAGACCGTGGTCGTCAAGCAGAGCGGCGCGATGATGATCATCACGCTCGGCTCGATGGCGACGCTGGGCGTGCTGGCGGGCGCCTACATGGCGACGCTGCACCGGTATGTCGCGGTGAGCGTATACCTGCTGGCCGTGTCGGCGGCGCTGTTGGCGCTCTGCGCGGCGATTTGGGGCGTCATCGCCAAAAACGCCGAAAAATATATGCTCGATTTTAATTTATAATCGTTTGATCAAGATAACCCGGCCCCGCCGTCCGATTCGGACGGCGGGGCCGGGTTTTAACAGGAAACGGTTCCCGGCCGCATGGCGCAATTTATGCGGCTGCTTCCCAAGGAGGTCAATGAAAATTCAATGTTATAATTCGGGGCGGTAATCAAACAGGTCGCTTGGTTTGCACTCTAAAATCTGACAAAGGGCTTCCAGATTTTCGTACCGGATGGATTGGGTCCGGTTATGAATCATTTTATTGAAATTTTGATAACTCATTCCGAGCTGCTTATAGAGCCAGTATTTCGTGCGCCCTTTTTCTTGCAACAGCTCAAGCACCCTCAATTGAATCATAATTCTTCTCCGATATCTTTGATGATATCGATATCGTAGCGGATATCTGATCTTTACATATAGACTATAACATTATATAATTTAATAATCTATATATGGAGGGTGATCTCAATGGGAGCATGCTGCTTTACGGGTCATAGAGAAATTTCGAAACATCAATAATTACAAATCAAAAAGCTACTTGAATCGGAGGTGATCCAATTGATCCGCCGGGACATATCCTGTTTCGTCTCCGGCGGGGCACTCGGTTTTGATATGATGGCAGCGCAGACCATCCTCGAGCTCAAACAGATTTTTCGACATATCCGATTGACGATGGTTGTGCCTTATCCGGAACAAGATCAGGCGTGGAGTGAGATCGACAAGGCGATATACCGGCGCATTTTAGCTGAAGCAAACGAAGTCGTTCTCACGTCTGATCATTATTTTAGAGGTTGTATACAACTGCGAAATCGGTGCTTGGTCGACCGCAGCAATATCTGTATATGTTATCTGATAAAAAGTAACAGTGGAACCGCATATACGGTAAATTACGCCGAAAAGAAGGGGTTGAAAATCATCAATCTTGCCCGATGATGCCGTTCTTCTTTAAAACAAACCCGTTTTACCAATTTATGATTCATTTTCTCTATTTTTGCAAAGCAATTCTGGGGGTCAGTTTTTGGATTGCCGCGGGGCTAAAGCCCCTCGCAATGACGGGGGCGGACTTGGATTGCCGCGGGGCTAAAGCCCCTCGCAATGACGGGGGCGGATTTGGATTGCCACAAGGCGAAAGCCCTCGCAATGACATGTAGGGAAGGGTCTTGACCCTTCCGCCAAATAATTAGTTGGAAATTAGAAATTGAAAATGTTATACGGGGAGATACGAAACGGAACGGTCGCATCGGATGCGATCCGAGACCGTTCCCTACAAAAAACACCCCGCTTTGATTACTCCGTGAATGAAATGACAACACTTGCAGTATAAATTACTGCAGGGGTGAGAGAGATGGACAACAGGAGGATATACGAACAGCTTCGGGAAGTCGAAATTGCGCTGCGCAGCGCGTACAACCGATTCGAACAGATCTGCGAGCCGGACTTGGTCGAGTCCGAAATCTACTTAATCAAGTGTTTGGAAGCGAAACGCAGCCATCTGATCAAAGAGGCGCGCATGTCGGATGAGTCCGGGACGGCGCAGCCCATGCCCGCCCGTCCCGCGCCTGTTCAAGCCGCATCCGATTCGCGGGCGGCCGCCGCCGAGATCGAGATCGGCGCCGAAAAAATTTCAACATAAAGGGGCGGTTTTATGGCAAAAATCAAAAGTTTTTTCTTCTCGGCTTTTCTTGGCGTCGGAACGCTGGCGCTGTTAAACTTCACCGCGCCGTACACGGGTCTTTCGCTCGGTTGGAGCGCCTGGACGGTCGGCACGGGCGTTTTGTTAGGCCTGCCGGGCACGGTGTTGCTGGTCGTATTGAAAATTTTGTTGTAAAACAGGCCATACAGTGCGCCGAAACCGGGTATTCGCCCGGTTGTTCGGTTGTAAAAGCGAGGGAAAAATGGTATAATTCTCTCGTCGGATATTTTCGGCGGGGGGATGTAATATGGTATACGAACAGCCGCAGGGGTTGTCGCAGCAAAAGTTAAAAGAGGCGCTTGCCGAATCGCTTTCGGGCAGGCGGCTTTCGCGTGTTTTGATTTTGCCGCCCGATTTTACGCGCATGTATTCCGGCGCGGGGAAATTGACGGCGATTTATTGCGACTTGCTCAAGGACAAAGCCAAAATCGATGTGATGCCGGCGCTGGGCACGCATATGCCGATGACCGAAGCCGAATGCGAGACCTTTTTCGAGGGACGTGTCCGACATGAGGATTTGTTGGTGCACAACTGGCGCAAAGACGTGGTGAAAATCGGCGAGGTTCCCGGCGAATTCGTGTCCGGGGTCTCGGACGGGCTGGTCACGGATAGCATCGACGTCGAGGTCAACAGGCGCATCGTCAGCGGCGAATATGACCTGATCATCTCCATCGGGCAGGTCGTGCCGCACGAGGTCGTCGGCATGGCCAACTATTCCAAAAACATCTTCGTCGGCTGCGGCGGGGCGTCAATGATCAATTCCTCGCATATGCTCGGCGCGTTTTACGGCATGGAACGGGTGATGGGCCAGGACTTTTCGCCGGTGCGCAAGGTCTTCGACTACGCTGAGGAACATTTTTTAAAAAATCTTCCGATTTTATATGTTTTGACCGTCACGACCAACGCGGGCGACGAGGTCAAAATCCGGGGGATTTATATCGGCCGCGAAAGGGCAAATTTCGAAAAGGCGGTCGGCGCGAGCCAGACCTATAATATCAATCAACTGGATAAGCCGATTCAAAAGGCGGTCGTCTTTTTGGACGGACGCGAGTTTAAAAGCACCTGGCTCGGCAACAAGGCGATCTACCGCACCCGGATGGCGATGGCCGACGGCGGCGAATTGATTGTGCTTGCGCCGGATGTCGAAAAATGCGGCGAGGATGCCGAAAACGACCGCCTGATTAAAAAATACGGCTATGTCGGGCGCGAGAACGTGTTGAAATTGGTCAGGGAGAACGCCGACCTGCGCGAAAACCTCTCGGTGGCCGCGCACCTGATCCACGGCTCGGCGGACGGCAGGTTCGGCGTCACCTACGCCGCGCCGAAACTCGGAAAAGAAACCGTCGAGGCGGTCTGTTTCAAGTATGCAGATTTGGGCGAGCTGCTGAAAAAATACGACCCCGCCGCGCTGAAAGACGGGTGGAACACCGTGGACGGCGAGGAGATTTTTTATATTTCCAACCCGGCGCTCGGGCTTTGGGGTTTAAAATAGTTTTGTCATCCTGAGCGCACAGTCGAAGGATCTCGGGCAAATAGCGGCGAATGGCTCATCGTCTGTCATCCTGAGCGTAAAGTCGAAGGATCTCGGGCAAATAGCGGCGAACGGTTTATCGTCTGTCATCCTGAGCGTAAAGTCGAAGGATCTCGGGCAAATAGCGGCGAATGGCATTCCGTTTAAAGATAAAAACCAAGGAGAACACGCGAACCATGATCGACCTGCACACGCATTCCACTTGTTCCGACGGCTCGATGAAACCGAAGGAACTGATCGGCCACGCCAAAGCGCGCGGACTGGAAGCCATTTCGCTGACCGACCACGACACCGCCGACGGCGTAAAAGAGGCGATGGAAAGAGGGGCGGAAATCGGACTTGAGGTGATTCCGGGGATTGAATTGTCCGCACAGAGCGAGACAGAGACGCACATTCTGGGCTATTTTATCGATATCGACCACCCGGCGCTGAAAGAGGCGCTGGTTCAAATAAAAGAGGTGCGTTCGATTCGGAGCCGGCGCAACTGCGAAAAACTGCGGGCGCTCGGATACGACGTGACGATGGAGGAGGCCGAGCGGGTCGCGGGCGGCGAGATGCTGTGCAGGGCGCATTTCGCGCGGGTATTGGTGGACAAGGGGTACATGCCCTCGGTCAAAGCCGCCTTCGACACGCTGCTCGCCAACGGCAGACCCGCCTACGACGATACGCAATATTTGACCGCAATTCAGGCCGTGGAACTGATCAATCAAATCGGCGGCATGGCGTTTTTGGCGCATTTGCACCTGACCAGAAAACCGGACGTCGAACTTGAAACATTCGTGACGGATTTAAAAGACGCGGGGCTTGCCGGAATCGAGGGGTTTTATACCGAATACACGCCCGAATTGCAAGAAAAATACCAGGCGATGGCGAAACGATTGGGGCTGCTGATTTCCGGCGGCACCGATTTCCACGCGGCGATGAAACCGCATATCGCCATCGGGACGGGACTCGGGAATCTGAATATTCCGTACAGTGTGCTTGAAACTATGAAACGGGAAAAGTTTAAAAAAATAAATTTTTCAGACCTGATCTTACGAAAGGAAAACAAAAAATGAAACTGAGACAGAACTGCAAATACGCGCTGCTCGCGCCGACCAGCTTGGGCGTGCGTATCACGCCGGCCGACCGGGGCCCGGTGCATACCGCGACGACGTACCAGATGCAGGCCACGAGCGCCGAGAGCAATGTCTTGAGCGTCTCGGCGGGGCTGGGGCTGCCGACCAAGGTGTTGACCGCGTTTGTCCAGGACAGCCCGATCGCCGCGTTCATCAAGGGCGACCTGCGCCGCCGCGGCGTCGATTGCGAGGGGAAGGAATTCGCGCAGGGCGGGCCGTGGGGTTACCGCCACCAGTTCAACATCGCCGACACCGGCTACGGTGCGCGGGGGCCCCGGGTGCATAACGACCGCGCGGGCGAGGTCGGCAGAATGCTGTCGGCGGACGATTTTGACCTTGAACGCATTTTCGGCGGCGAGGGCGTCCAGATTTTGCACCTGTCGGGATTGATCGCGGCGCTTTCGGAACAGACCGTCGATTTTTGTTTGGAACTGGCGCGCGCCGCGAAAAAACACGGCACCTTGATCTCGTTCGATCTCAACCACCGCGCGTCGTTTTGGAAGGGCCGCGAAAAACAACTGGGCGAGGCGTTCACCGAGATCGCCTCGATTTCGGATATACTCCTTGGAAACGAGGAGGATTTTCAACTGTGCCTCGGCATCAAGGGCCCGGAAGCGGGCGGGCAGGGGCTTGCCGGAAAACTCGACGGCTTTAAGGGTATGATCGAAGAAATACGCAAGGCGTATCCCAACGCCGAGGTGTTCGCGACCACGTTGCGCGAGGTGCTCAGCGCCAACGCCCATTTATGGGGCGCGACGATGCTGTGCGGCGGGGTTTGGGAAACGGTTGCCCCGCGCGAGATCGGCGTGCTGGATCGCATCGGCGGCGGCGACGGGTTCGTCGGGGGGCTTTTATACGGAATTTTAAAGGGCATGAGCCCTGCCGACTGCTTGCGCTTCGGGTGGGCGAGCGGCGCGCTGGCCGTGTCGCTTTCGACCGACTACGCGCTTCCGGCGGACGAGGAACAGATTTGGTCGATTTGGCAGGGGAACGCGAGAATCAAGAGATAACAAGTTAAAAATAAACAACCACCCCGTCACGGCAGCGCCGTGCCACCCCTCCAGAGAGGGGAATTCGGAAAGGATTGTAACAGGATGAAAAAGGCGGATATCGGGCTGATCGGGCTGGCGGTCATGGGTGAAAACCTCGTGATGAACATGGAGAGCAAGGGCTTTACGGTCGCGGTCTACAACCGCACCGCCGACAAGGTGACGAACTTTATCGGGGGCAGGGCAAGGGGTAAAAATATCATCGGGACGTATTCTTTGCAAGAACTGGTTGACAACCTCGCCGCGCCGCGCAAAGTGATGATGATGATCAAGGCGGGGCAGGCGGTGGACGACATGATCGAACAATTGATTCCGCTGCTTGCACCGGGCGACATTTTGATCGACGGAGGCAACTCCCATTTCCTCGACACCGCGCGCAGAACCGCCTATGCCGAGAGCAAGGGGCTGCTGTACATCGGCACCGGCGTCTCGGGCGGCGAGGAGGGCGCGCTGAAAGGGCCGAGCATGATGCCCGGCGGCTCAAAGGCGGCGTGGCCGTCGGTCAAGCCGATTTTCCAGAGCATCTGCGCGCACACCGGCGGCGAACCCTGCTGCGACTGGGTCGGTGAAAACGGCGCGGGGCATTTTGTCAAGATGGTGCATAACGGCATCGAATACGGCGATATGCAGCTGATTTGCGAGACCTATCAACTCTTAAAAGACGGCTTCGGATTGACCGCGGACGAGTTGTATGAGGTCTTTGCCGAATACAACAAGGGCGAGCTCGACAGCTATCTGATCGAGATCACCCGCGACATCTTCGGCTACCGCGACAACGGCGAAATTACGGTCGATCAAATTTTGGATACGGCGGGGCAGAAGGGCACCGGCAAATGGACGGCGATCGCGGCGCTCGACGAGGGCATCGCGCTGACGCTGATCTCCGAGGCGGTGTTCGCGCGCTGCCTCTCGGCGGCGAAGGACGAGCGGGTCGCGGCTTCAAAAATTTTGACCGGTCCGGATAAGAAGATTGACGCGGACAAAAAACAATTTATCGCCGATTTAAAAGACGCGCTGTTCGCCTCGAAAATTATGTCTTACGCGCAGGGGTATTCGCTGATGCGGGCGGCGGCGGCGACTTACGGCTGGAACCTCAACTACGGCGGCATCGCGCTGATGTGGCGCGGCGGCTGCATCATCCGCAGCGTGTTTTTGGGCAAGATCAAAGACGCTTTCACTAAAAACCCAAACCTCGAAAATCTGCTGCTCGACGACTATTTCAAGGCGGCGGTCGGCAAAGCGCAGGCGGGCTGGCGCAGGGTCTGCGGCGCGGCGGTCGCGGCGGGCATCCCAATCCCGGCGATGGCAGCGGCGCTGGCTTATTACGACGGCTACCGTTGTGAGCGGCTTCCGGCGAACCTTTTACAGGCGCAGCGGGACTATTTCGGCGCGCACACCTACGAGCGGGTCGACAGGCCGCGCGGGGAGTTTTTTCACACCAACTGGACGGGACACGGCGGGGACACGGCCGCGTCGACTTATACGGTGTAATTCGGATTGCGGGTGGC
>CAZPLU010000006.1:0-67472 GCA_964587625.1 uncultured Eubacteriales bacterium | reverse complement strand
GCTTCGCGCCGCAAGCGGCGCTCCGCTCAGGATGACAAACGAATTACGGCGGGGACACGGCCGCGTCGACTTATACGGTGTAATTCGGATTGCGGGTGGCGAGATCCTTCGGCTTCGCGCCGCAAGCGGCGCTCCGCTCAGGATGACAAACGAATTACGGCGGGGATACGGCCGCGTCGACTTATACGGTGTAGGGGTTGGAAAGTTGGTACAGTCCTCGTAAACGGGGAACGGCCCTCATAGATGAGGACCGGGAAATTCACAGACGGGAAAATCGTTATAAGTGCAGCGACTTTTCTGAATGTGTAATTTAACGCAAAACATACAATGCGGTTTCATAAAATTTTTTTGCGGGTTGACGCCCGCTCGGCGGGATGAAGGCATCCCGCACTACTTTTTTAATTGTAAAAATGTCAATGCGTATAAAATTTGATGTGGGCAATGGCAGAAAGAATTGAATCTCCGTTTTTACCATTTTCCAGTTTCCATTTTCTAATTCCGATTTCGGCAGGCGGGACAATAACCGTAGACGTCGAGCTTGTGACCCGTGATGGAAAAATCGGTGCTGTCGGCGAGTTTTTGCTCGTAATCGCCGAGCGGGCAGTTCCTGATGGTCATGATCTTTTTGCATTCGAGACAAATCAGATGATGGCGGTGCAGATGGCTGTTGAATTCAAAAAGCGTTTTGGAACCGCCAATCGTCAGTTTGGCGGCCAGATTCTTTTCGCATAGGGTCTCCAACGTCCGATAGACCGTGGAGAGATTGACCGAGATCTCTTTGGCGCGCATCTTCGAATACACTTGCTCGGCGGTGACCGGTTGGTCGTTTTGTTCGAGCAATTCGAGGATTTCCCTGCGGTGCAGGGTGTTTTTCAAGCCGCTGCTCCGTATCAGAGACGACAGGTGCTCGTTCATTCGGCGCACTCCTTTCAGGCGGCTTTTCCGGTTTTGGGTTTGATCAACGCCCGGAGCGCATAGGCAACCAGGCAGCTGACGACGGAGAGCGTGACGATGACCGCGCCGGATGGGTAATTCAATTCGTAGGAGATCCAAAACCCCGCGAGGGAGAAGACCAACCCGAGCCCAACCGAATAGATGATCCGCCTTTTGAGATCACAAGTCAGAATCGACGCCATTGCCGCGGGCGCCGTGAGCAGCGCGAGCACCAAGATGATGCCGACCAGGCGGATCAGCACGACCACCGTCATCGCGACAAGCACCAACAGCAGATATTCCAAAAAGGTCGACTTGATGCCGAGGATTGCGGCAAATTCCTCATCGAACATCCAGGCCTTCCAGTTGTCGAACAAAACAGCGATGACCAGTACCACAATCACCGTCAGTCCGATGGTCAGCCAGAGTTCGGTTTTTGTCACCGTCAAGATGTTGCCGAACAGATAAGAATTCATATCGGGCGGATAACCCGGCGTAAGGGCGATGAACAGGATGCCCAATGACATGCCGAGCGACCAGAACAGACCGATGACCACGTCCGAGTTCGCGCCGGCTTTGCGCCGGATGACCCCGATGCCGAGCGCGGCACAGATTGAAAAGAAAAACGCGCCTAAAATCGGCTCAAAACCGAGCAGATAACCGAGGCCGACGCCGCCGTAAGCGGTATGCGCGATTCCGCCGCTCATCATCACGAGCTTTTTTTCGATGATGATCACGCCGATGACGCCGCAGACGATGCTGGCGAAAACGGCGGCGAGGACGGCTTTTTGCAAAAAAGCATATTCAAAAAGGGCTGAAAACAAATTCATTGCTCCTCCTCATGTTCTCTGAGCACCCGATGCGGCACGCCGTGGGCGATCAGGTCAACCGGGCAACCGTAGAGTTGGTTGACCACGTCCCGGCTCAGCTCCGGTTCGCCGTGATAAACCAGCCGCCCGTTCAGGCAGGCCAGCCGCCGAATCTGCGACGAGACCGCGAGCAGATCGTGGGTGACGAGTAAGATGGTCATCTTCCGGTTGAGAGCTGCAAGCAGATCATAAATCTGCTCTCTGGATCCGGCGTCGACACTGGCGGTCGGTTCGTCGAGCAGCAGCAATTTCGGGCGGACCGCCAATGCTCTTGCAATCAGCATGCGCTGGAATTCGCCCCCGGAGAGCCGGGAGATTTGACGATCCGCAAGTTCGGCGATGCCGACTTCTCCGAGGAGTTGCCGAGCCGCTTTTTTTTCGCTCACGCTGTAGCGGTGAAACGGAGAGAGCCCCTCCTTTAAAAATCCGGTCAAAACAACTTCGAGCGCCGAGATGGGAAACTTTCTGTCGAAGGCGGCGAACTGGGGGACATAACCGATGCCGACTTTACGGAATTCGGCGTCTTCACCGTAAATTTGAACGACGCCGGAATCGACGGGGATAAGACCCAAGATCGCTTTCAGCAGTGTCGACTTCCCGCCGCCGTTCGGGCCAATGATGCCCAAAAATTCGCCGTCGGCCACATCGAGACAGACGTCCGTGAGCGCGGGCGTCCGGTTGTAACAGACCGTGAGGTGCTCGACGCGGATGGCGGGGGTGTTTTTTTGAAGCGCGGCGGGAGCATCGCGCATCATTGCAAAACCTCTGCCATCAGATCGGCCATCGTTTTCAAATTATTGATATAATCCGCCGAGAGCGGCTCAAGTCGGACGGTTTTTCCCCCGATTTCTTCGGCGAATGCGGCGGATTGGCGGCTGTCGATCTCGCTTTGATAAAAAATCGCTTTGATGTTTTCGGCCTTTGCCAGATCGATGACCTCCTGAAGATGTCTGGCGGTCGCCTCTTTGCCCTCTTCTTCGAGCGCGTACATGGTCAGGCCGTAGTCGTCGGCGAGATAGCCGAAAGCGGGGTGGAAAACCACGAATTTTTTTATTTTAACGTTTTCGAAAGTCGTTTTGAGATGGTTGTCCAGTTCGTCGAGTAAGAAGAGGTAAGCATCGGCGTTTTGTTGATAAGCCGCCGCGTTGTCCGGGTCGAGCGCCGACATCTCGCGGGCAATCGCCGAGACCATCAACTTGACTCGTTTGGGGGAGAGCCAGATGTGCGGGTCACGCCCGCCGTCTTCAAACAACCGGTCGGGATAGACGGCCGCAATTTCGACGGCGAGCGGGATCACCTTTGTCGCGGTCGGGACACCGGGCAGGATGTTTGCGGCTTCGGTGGGTACGCCGACGGAAAAGTAGAGAGAGGCCTTTTCAAACCGAGCCATGACGTCGGGCGTGGGTTCGTAACTTTCGGGACTGCCGCCCGGCGGCACCAGCGTGACAATATCGGCCAAGTCGCCGCAGACAGCCCGGACAAAGGTCGCCTCGGGGACGATCGTGACCGCGATAATCGGCTTGCCATTCTGCGCCGGCTGCGGCGATTTGCCGCAGGAGGTGAAGAGCAAAAGAATTATGGAAAGGGAAATCACGGAACCGAGGGTGCGGTATTGTTTTCGAGCGCTTATCAATGAAACTCCTCCTGAATGCAAATCATTCTTATTTGCATCTTAATATTTCGCATTATAATCGAAAAAATCCGCGCTGTCAATACATCGTTTCGTCGACAATTCATTTTCGTTGTGATATAATTGAAGCGATTCCGGAAGATGTTTTGCGGTCGCTTGAAAAAGAATAAAAACAGCTTAAAAGGCAACGGGCAAAGCATTTTCGCGGGGTTACCCACTCCAAAACAGGATGAACCGTGTGAAGGGAGTTTTATATCATGAATAAAGTCCGATTGGGCTTGGTGGGCTGCGGCAGCTTTGTCCGCGCCATGCACATCCCCATCATTCAGAGGAACCCGAAATACGAGATTCGCGCAACGATGGACATCAGCGAAAAGGCCGCCGAGGACACCGCGAAAGAAGTCGGAGCGGTTTATTTCACGGCCGATATCGAAAAAATCTTGTCCGACGGCGAAATCGACGCGGTTTTGATCGGCACGCGGCACGACACCCACGCGGCGCTGACCGTCAAGGCGGCGGATGCGGGCAAGCATGTGCTGTGCGAAAAGCCGATGGGGCTGAGCCGCGAGGAATGCCGCGCGGTCG
The DNA here is from genome assembly GCA_964587625.1 of uncultured Eubacteriales bacterium. GTDB lineage: Bacteria > Bacillota > Clostridia > Oscillospirales > JAKOTC01 > DAOPZJ01. The sequence continues at coordinate 63,455 of CAZPLU010000006.1, read as the reverse complement.
TTGAAGCCGTGAAAAAGGCCGGCGTCAAATACACGGTCGGCTACAACCGGGGCATGGCGCCGATGATCGTCGCCGCGCGCGACCTGCTCAAAGACGACGACCATAAAAAAATGATCTATCACCGCATCCAGGCGCCGTTCCCCGCGGACGTCTGGACGCACGACCCAAAAGTGGGCGGCGGGCGCTTTGTCGGCGAGGGCTGCCATATTTTCGATTTATTGTGCGAAATTGTCGGCAAGCCGCCGGTCAGCGTCTACGCGTCGGGCGGCACCTTCCTCGACCCCGAAAAGGTCAAAATCCCCGACAGCGCCGTCGTCACAATCACCTTCGCCGACGGCTCGGTCGGCACGACCCTGATCGCCAGCGCGGGCAGCGCGGCCTTTCCCAAGGAATCCACGGAGATTTATTGCGACGGCAAGGCCATTTGGGTCAACGACTTCACCGCGATGGAGTATTACGGCTTCGGGGGGCATGCCAAGACCACGCTGGCTTTCGATAAAGTCGACAAGGGGCACGCGTCCGAGCTCGACCAGTTCGCCGACGCGATTTTGTTCGGCAGGGAAAGCCCAAACGGCCTGGTCAAGGCGGCGCGCGCGGCGGTTTTGAGTTATATGGTCAACGAGTCGGTCGCAAGCGGCAAGCCGGTCGCGGTTCGCGAGAGCGATTACATCTTTTAAAGGGGATATTTTATGATCAAAATCGGCGTCGTCAACATCGACGTGTCTCACCCGAAGGCGTTTTCGGAGTACTTAAAAAAAGGCAGCCGCGCGCGTTATGCCGCGGTGTACAACGACGGCTTCCGGGGCGACGACGAAGTCGAGGGGTTTATTAAGAATTACGGGCTCGAAAAGCGTTGCAATTCGGTCGGGGAACTCGCCGATTTCGTCGACATCGGCTTTATCCAGGGCTGCGACTGGGACAGACATCTCGGTTATGCGATGCCCTTTCTCGCGCGCAAAAAGCCGGTTTTTATCGACAAGCCGATCGTCGGCAACCTCGGCGACTGCCGCAAAGTCGAACAACTGGTCAAAGACGGCGCGGTGATTTTGGGCAGCTCGTCGGTGCGCTACGCCGAGGAAATCACGGCGTTTTTAAACATCCCCGAAGCCGAGCGCGGCAAGATCGTGACGGTGTTCGGCACCTCGGGTTTGGACGAATTTAATTATGCCATCCATGTGGTCGAGGCCATCGGCGGCCTGCTCGGCATCGGCGCGGTCTCGACCCGGTTTGCCGGGCGCGGCGAGGTCGGCGGGCAGGCCTGCGAGACCTATTTAATCCGGTACGCAAACGGCGCGACGGGCGTCTACAACGCGTTTTTGGGCATCTGGCAGCCCTTCGAGGTCGTGATTATGACCACCAAATCGACCTATCAGTTCCGCATCGAGACCGGCAGGGTCTACGGGCAGTTGCTCGACCGCATCTGCGATTATATGGAGACCGGGAAGAACGCGCTTGCGCCGGTCACGGCCATCACCGAATCGATCCGCGTGATGCTGGCAGGGCGCATCTCCCGCGAACAGGGCGGAAAAGAGATCGCCATCGCCGAAATCCCGGAAAACGACCCGGGCTTTGACGGGGCGGCGTTCGCGCGCGGTTACGCCAAGGCCGCGGGCAAGATTTATTTATAATTTATGATCAAAATCAAACGCGCCGATTGCAATTTCGAGCGGGAGCCGTTAGTCGCGCCGTTCGGGTTCAAGGGCGGTTTTGTCGACGAGATTCGGCAGACCGCGGCACGGCTCGAAAGCGAGTCGGGCCAAAGCGCCGTCGGGCTCGCGATCCAGAGCGTTTTGTGGTCGGACGCGGTGGTGTTCGCCGCCAACCCGCCGACCGCGGGTAACGCGCTGATGTACCTGATGACCGCGTTCGCGTTGCAAAAAGCCAAAGAAATTCCGTTCGAGACCCCGACGGATTTGCTTGAAGCCCTCTATCCCCTGACGCTTGAATACGGTAAAAAAATCACAAACACCCCGAACCTGCGCCCGACTTTTGCGTTAAACGCGCTGGTCGCGGTGGACAGCGCCGCTTGGCTGCTGTACGCCCGCGAAAAGGGAATTGAAAATTTCGATGACCTTATTCCGGAGGACGTCAGACCGGCGCTTTCGACAAGGCATAAAAAGCTCTCGGCCATTCCGTTAATTACTTATGGTATTTCGATGCCCGACGTGGTTAAAACGCTCGACGAGGGGTGTTTCTTTCTCAAGGTAAAGATCGGTTCCGACCCGGAAAAAGACGGCGACCTCGACAAGATGCTCGAATGGGACAAAAAACGCCTTTCGGGCATCCACGAGGCGGCCAAAAGCCGAACGACGCCCTATACAGCCGACGGCAAAATCCCCTATTACCTCGACGCCAACGGGCGGTATGACGGCAAGGACCGGCTGCTGCGGCTGCTCGACCACGCCGACAAAATCGGCGCTCTGGAGCGGATCATATTGCTTGAGGAGCCGTTCCCCGAGGAATACAAAGCCGACGTGGGCGACATCCCGGCGCGGCTTGCGGCGGACGAGAGCGCGCATTCAGACATTGACGCGCTGGAGCGCATCGAACTCGGATATAAAGCCATCGCTTTAAAGCCGATCGCCAAAACCCTGAGCATGAGCTTCAAAATTTTAAAGCTCGCGCACGAGCATCAAATTCCGTGTTTTTGCGCCGATCTGACCGTGAGCCCCGTAATGATCGACTGGAACAAGAACGTCGCGGCGCGCCTCGCCCCGCTGCCCGGCATGAACATCGGCGTGCTCGAGACCAACGGGCATCAAAATTATACCCGCTGGGAGACGCTGAAGTCGTTTCACCCGTGCTTCGGCGCGCCGTGGACCGAGGTCAAGGACGGCGTTTTTGCGCTGGACGAAGATTTTTATCACCGCAGCGGCGGCATCTTTTTAAGGAGCGAACACTACGAAAACCTTGTAAAATAGGGGGTACGGAATGGCGAGGTATGTAAAAATCAGCGCGGTCGGCCCCGCGCGGCGCGAAGTCGACCCGAACATGGAAATAAACCGCTGTGTTCAAGACATGATGGACTACTGGGACGGGCTGCTCTCGGACGTTTTAACCGACAAGCCCGATTTGATCGTGCTGCCCGAGGCCTGCGACCAGCCCGGATACCTGACGCCGGAGCGGCGCACGGCTTATTACGAGGCGCGCGGCGACCGTTTCCGCGATCATTTCATGGACGTTGCGCGCGAAAACCGTTGCAACATCGCCTATTCGGCCACCCGCGCGCTGCCAGACGGGACGCTGCGCAACTCGATTCAGTTCATCAACCGTAAAGGCGGCATTGACGGTATTTACGACAAAAATTATTTGATGGTCACCGAGCATTCGGAGGGAAAAGTCGAATACGGGCGCGAGATCGCGCTCGTCAAGACCGATTTCGGCACGGTCGGCGGGATCATCTGCTTCGATTTGAATTTCGACGAGTTGCGCGCGCGTTACCAAAAGACGCCGCCCGACCTGCTGGTGTTTTCTTCGATGTACCACGGCGGGATGATGCAAAACGTCTGGGCGTATTCCTGCCGGTCGTATCTGGTCAGCGCCGTCGCGGGGCCGCCGTGCCAGATTATTTCACCGCAGGGCGTTTTGCTCGCCGCCTCGACCAATTATACCAAGCACGTCATCGCGACAATCAATTTGGATTATGCAGTGGCGCACATGGATTACAATTTCGAAAAGCTGCGGGCGCTTAAACAAAAATACGGCGCAAAGGTCAAAATCTTCGACCCGGGGTACATGGGCAGCGTGCTGGTCACGAGCGAGACCGACGGCGTTTGTGCCGCCGACATGACGGCCGAATTTGAAATCGAGCCGCTCGACGACTATTTCGCAAGGTCGATCAAGGCGAGAGGGGATTCGTTGGGGAAAAAACAATAAAACATTCTTTATAAAAAGAGAGCCGGTTTCCATGCGGAAACCGGCTCTTGTATTCAATGTAGGGCGGAATGCCGCAGTTCGTTTCCCCGCAGAGATAAAAATCGTCTTTGCGGGGAAAGTGCGGGGGTTCACCTCACGCAGACGAAGCAATCCAGAGGACAAGCGTCCTTGCCGCGGGGCTGAAGTTTTTTATAATGATGGATTATTGACACAGCATTAATGCGGATGCTCAGCGCGGGCGAACATTGTTCGCCCGCTCGGCGGGCCGGGTCGTCCCGCCCTACGAGAAATGAAACCACCCCGGCACTTCGTGCCACCCCTCCAAGGAGGGGAATAAAGGGAATTATTGAATCTGCGCTTCGAGCGCCGTGATTCGCCTGAGCCACAATTCGGCGGAGGCGTCGGAGGGCATTCTCCAGTCGCCGCGCGGGGACAGGGAGACGCTGCCCACCTTGACGCCGTCGGGCAGACAGCTGCGCTTGTACTGCTGCGAGAAAAACCGCGTATAAAAGACCCTCAGCCATTTCAAAATCGTCTTTCGGTCAAAATCGTCCTTGAACGCCAAAGCGGCCAGATAAAAGATTTTTTCGGGCTCGAAGCCGAAGCGCAACATATGGTAGAGGAAAAAGTCGTGCAGCGCGTAGGGGCCGACGATGTCCTCGGTCTGCTGCGCGATTTGTCCGTTTTCGTCGGGCGGCAGCAGCTCGGGGCTGATCGGGGTGTCGAGGATGTCCCTGAGCACCGCGGTGCTCGATTCGAAAATATTGTATTGAATGACGCCGTCAATCATCCAGCGGATCAGGGTCTTGGGGAGACCCGCGTTGACATTGTACATGCTCATATGGTCGGCGTTGTAGGTGCACCAGCCGAGCGCGAGCTCGCTGAGGTCGCCGGTGCCGACGACGAGCCCGCCGATTTGGCCGGCGACATCCATCAGCACCTGCGTGCGTTCGCGGGCCTGGGCGTTTTCATAGGTCAGGTCACGCTTCTCGATATCGTGGCCGATATCTTGATAATGCAGTTCGCAGGCCTGCCGAATGTCGATCTCCTTACAGGTGACGCCGAGCGTCTTCATCAGTTCGAGCGCGTTGCGATAGGTGCGGTCGGAGGTGCCGAAGCCGGGCATTGTGATGCCGACCACGTCGGAGAGCGGCCGTTTCAACTCCCGCATGGCCTCGACGCTGACCAGCAGGGCAAGCGTGGAATCGAGACCGCCGGAGACGCCGACGACGGCTTTGCACTTGGTGTGGTCGAGGCGTTTTTTCAAGCCCGCGACCTGCATCCGGAAGATGCTCAGGCAGCGCTCAAGGCAGTCCTGCCGCGAAGCGGGGACGAACGGCAGATTGCGCATGGGATACAGCGTTCCGTCGCCGTGGAAATCGCTTTTGGCGGCGGCGCAGTTGACGGTGCGGACGGGTTCATGGATGCCGTAAAGAGCGGCGCTGTCTTTGAAATTCTTGTTTCTCATGCGGTTGGCGCGGATTTTGCCGAGGTCAATGTCCGAGCAGAGCAGGTAATCGGTGTCGATCAACTGTTCGTTTTCCTTTAACAACAAGCCGTTTTCGGCGATCATCGAATGTCCGGAATAAACGAGGTCTGTGGTCGATTCGGTGCCGCCGGCCGAACAATAGACATAAGCCGTAAAAGTGCGCGCCGACTGCTGTTTGACCAGGTCGCGGCGGTATTCATGCTTGGCGATGACCTCGTTGCTGGCGGAGAGGTTGACGATCAATTCCGCGCCGCCCAACGCCAAAAACGTACTCGGAGGGATCGGCGTCCAGACGTCTTCGCAGATTTCGACGCCGAACCGCAGGCGATTGTTCAAGTTGAAAACGAGGTCTCTTCCGACGGGGACGTCATATTGCTCGGGAAGGTCGAGCAGCGCGGAGGGCAGGGTTTTTTCTTTGAAATCACACGAAGTCGAAAACCATCTGCGCTCGTAAAATTCGTTGTAGTTGGGCAAAAAGGTCTTGGGCACGACGCCGTCGATCCTGCCGTTTGTGATGACGACCGCGCAGTTATAGAGCTGGTTTTGTATGGCGACGGGCAGGCCGAGCACCGTTGTGAAATCCCATGAGAGAGATTGTTTTAAAATCTGTACGAGCGCTTGATTGGCCTCGGCAAGCAGCGCCTTTTGAAAAAACAGATCGGCACAGGAGTAGCCGGTTAAATTCAATTCGGGAAACACCAGCAAGTCGGCCTTTGCCTCTTTTGCCTGCTGCGCTTTCGATAAAATTTGATTCAGGTTGGCATCGACATCGCCCACGCCGACAAGCGGGACGGCGCATGCGGCTCGGAAAAAATCAAACATCGTAACAACCATCCTTTTCAGACAGGTTTCTATTTTACGAACAGGCGGGGGAGTTTTTCATCCCGCCGCAAACATTATACCATATTATTATGCAAAAAACACCGCGTGTCATTTAATGACGAATTTATATCCAAAGCCCCAGACGGTTTCGATATAGTCGTGGTACGGGTGAATCAAGTCGCGGAGCTTTTTGATGTGCGTGTCCACCGTCCTGTCGAATCCGATGAAATCGACTCCCCAGACCTCATTGAGCAATGTGTCCCTCGGGAAGGCCTTATTCGGGTTTTGGGTCAAAAACACCAGCAGATCATATTCCTTGGGGGTGAACTGCACGGCCCTGTCATCCACATAAACCGCGCGGGAGACGGTGTCGATAAAAAGACCGCCGAAGTTGAGTTTATGGTTGCGCTGCCCGCTGTTGCGGTATAAGAACACCTTGATGCGCGCCATCAATTCGAGCGGCGAAAACGGCTTGATGACGTAATCGTCTCCGCCGGCCTCGAAAGCCGTCAACTTGATCTTCTCCTCGTTTTTTTCGGAGAAGAAAATCAACGGAATGCCGGATGATTTGCGAATTTGGCGGCAGACGTTGATTCCGTCGAGTTCGGGCAAATCCGTGTCAAGGAGGATCAGTTGGTAGTCGATGCGTTTAAACAGTTTGAACGCGGCGATTCCGTCCGCCGCCTCATCACAGGTATATCCCCGGTTCTCCGCGTGCGTTTTGACAATGCGCCTTATTTCGGGGTTGTCATCCGCAACAAGCAACCTGGTTTCACTCATGAACAATACCTCCCAGAATACGGCGGCGCGCCGGGTTCTCCGGCGGCGCACATGACGGAATTTGAACGCGAACAACGGTTTAACGGCAAATTGCCATCGTTGGAATGATAGCGGCATACATAATTATACACAAACCGCCGGGTGTTTGCAACCGCGATGCAAAGCGGCATCATAGGCGTATTCCACCCCCGCGGGAGGCGGGGGTGGAATACGAAGCGGGTATGGGCGCAATCCGGGTTCGTGTTGTTTTTGATACGGTTCCCGTCGGCGCGGCTATTTTTTCTTGGCGTAGTCGGCGATGACCTGCTTGAGGATCGATACGGTTTCAAGCGTGTCGGCAAGCTCGTTCTTCAACCGCGCGTTTTCGGATGAAACGGCGATCAGCTTGAGTGAATCCGTCGCCTCTTTGCCGATCCGCTCGGATTGCACTGCGTCCGGGGCGGTTTTTCCCGGGGCGCGGACAACGGCTTTGCGGGCCGGTTTCGGTTCTTTTTGCCGGATCTCGAATCTTTCGGCGGTGAGTTCGTTGCGGGTTCCGCGCCGGACATAACTCGTATGCAGCAGCTCATGGGACTTGTGACCGTTCGGTTGACCCAAATAGTCCTTATACAACGATATGATGAAGGGGTTTTCATGGGATTTCCGGAGCGTTTTGTCCTCATCTTCATCGTATAATCCGCCGAGCCGCTTGTTTTTGATATCGGGATCTTCGGAGCGCGGCTGTCCGCCGCCCATGATACAGCCGCCGGGGCAGCCCATCACTTCGATGAAATGGTACGGGGATTCGCCCTTCGCGATTTGCGCCATCAATTGATTCGCGCCTTTCAATCCGCTTGTCACCGCAACTTTCACCGTGACGTCTTTGAGGAATTGGTACGCCTCTTTGGGATCGGTGATGGTGATTGAGGCCTCCTTGACGCGGTCGAATCCGACCAAGGGCGCGACGTGCAGATCCTCAAAAGGCAATTCACGTCCCGTCACGACTTCATAAACCGTGCGCAGCGCGGCTTCCATGACGCCGCCCGTGAGGCCGAAAATATCCGCGGCGCCGGTGGACACGCCGAGCGGGTTGTCATATTCGCGATCCTTGAGGTTGGCGAAATCCAGTCCCATCTCTTTGATCATCGTTGCCAATTCCCGGGTTGTCAACACGGCGTCCACATTTGCCAAGCCGTTGTTTTTCATCTCCGCGCGGGCAATTTCGAATTTTTTGGCGGTGCAGGGCATCACGGAGACCACGAAGATATCTTCGGGATGGACGCGGATCTTTTCCGCGTAATAGGATTTGACCAGCGCGCCGAGCATCGTATGCGGCGATTTGCATGTCGACAGATGATTGAGTCGGTCGGGGTAGGAGTGTTCGATGAATTTGATCCAGCCCGGGCTGCAGCTTGTGATCATCGGGAGCGTCGCGCCTTCTCCGGTCAGGGCATTTTTGACCCTTGTCAGGAATTCGGTGCCCTCCTCCAAAATGGTCAGGTCGGCCGTGAAGTTGGTGTCGAACACATCGTCAAAGCCGAGCGCGTGCAGCGCGGCGGCAAGCTTGCCCGTGACGCGGGCGCCCGGTTCATAGCCGAACTCCTCGCCGATGGCGACTCTGACCGCCGGAGCGGTTTGCACGACCACGCGTTTGGTTTTGTCGTTGATCGCGTCCCAGACCCGCTGCACGGCGTCGGTCTCTTTCAGTGCGCCGACGGGGCATACGACGGTGCATTGGCCGCAGAACGCGCAGTTCACGCTGCCGAGCGCAAGCTCCATCGCGGGGCCGACGGTCGTCTTGAAGCCCCGGTTTTGGGCATTGAGGATGCCGACGCCCTGTACCTCGTTGCAGGCCGTGACGCACCGTCTGCATAAAACGCATTTGGACGTGTCCCTGGTGATCGCCACGGATATGTCGATTTTACATTCGGATCGCTCCCCCCCGAAGCGGGTGGCTTCGACGCCGAGGGTCTTTCCGAGTTTTTGGAGATGACAGTCCTGGTTGCGCTTGCAGCTCAGGCAGTCCTGTGAATGGTCGGAGAGGAGCAATTCATAAAGCACTTTCCGGGCGCTGCGGACACGCTGGGAATTCGTCTGCACCGCCATGCCCTCACAGACCTTTGTGATGCACGACGGGATCAGGGTTTTGGCGCCCCGCACCTCGACGACGCAGATTCTGCACGCCCCGAACGCATGGGCTTTTTCAAGATAACACAAATTCGGAATGGCGATGCCGACGGTCTTTGCCGCTTCGATGATCGTCGTGTCCTCGGGTACCGATAACGGAATGTCGTTAATCGTCAAATTTACCATATCATTCACCCCTGTCTTCTTTCACAGTGCAGACAGCGCATCGCCTCCGCTATCGCCCTCAGTTTGTGATATCCGAGGTTGACCTCCTCGAAGGAGCCCCTGCGTTTTTCCAGCGCCAATGTCCGGATCGGGAACCGCTCCAGCTCGCTGACTTCATCCTGATCGCCGGCGCTGTCGAATTCGATCGGAAGTCCCTTGTTGAGCACGCCGTCGCCGCCGAGGAATCGGTCGATGGATTGGGCCGCTTTTTTGCCGTCCGCGATGGCCTGTATCACCGTATCGGGGCCTCTTGCGACGTCTCCCCCGGCAAACACGCCGTCCATCGTGGTCATCATTGTCTCGGTATCGATGACAAAACTGCCCCATTTGGTCGTGCTGATCTCGGTTTTCTTGATAAAGGGGAGATCGGAATATTGGCTGATCGCCGGGATGACCGTGTCGACGTCGATGGAGAAATTGGAACCCTCGACCGGCACGGATTTTCTCCTGCCGCGGCTGTCGAATTCACCGGATTTCATTTTGACGCATTCCACTTTCGTCACGGCGCCGTTCTTGCCCCCGATGAATTTCACCGGTGTGACCATTTCGATGAGCTCGACGCCTTCTTCCAAGGCCTCGTCAATCTCGGTTTGGGAGGCGGGCATGGCGTCGACGGTTCGCCTGTAGAGGATCATGACCTTTTGCGCGCCGAGCCGCAGCGCCGTCCGAGCCGCGTCAATCGCGGTGTTGCCGCCGCCGATGACCGCCACGGTATCGCCGATGGCCAGCGGCTTGCACAGGTTGACGTCTTTCAAAAAATTGATTCCGTGGATTACGCCCGTGAGGTTTTCGCCCGGGATGTCGGCTTTTTGGGGGATTTGCGTGCCGGTCGCGACATAGACGGCGTCATACCTGTGCTGAAGCTCGCGGAAGGAGACATTCTTGCCGATTTCCGTGTTCAGATAGATTTTTACGCCGGCCTGCACGATCAAATCGATCTCGTGGGCGAGCACTTGTTTGGGCAGCCGGTATTCGGGAATGCCGTATGCGAGAATGCCTCCGGCGATCGGCTGCTGCTCATAGACATCGACGTCATAGCCCAGGCGCACGAGGTAGTATCCGCAGGTGAGACCCGAGGCGCCCGCGCCGACAATCGCGATCTTTTTTCCGTTTTTGGGGATCACGATGTCGTTGGCGGCTGATTTCTCGTTCTTGTACGCAAAATCGGCGACATAGCGCTTTAAATCACAGATGGCAACCGCCTCGTCGACTGTGCCGCGCCGGCATTTGCTCTCGCACGGGTGTGTGCAGATCCTGCCGCAAACAGCCGGGAACGGGTTTTCGCGGCGGATGAGATTGTAGGCGTCGATGAATCGTCCGGACGCGACAAGGGAGAGGTAACCCGGGATATTGATGTTTGCGGGGCAGGTGTTTTCGCACGGCGAGAGGAACAGGTCGGAACAGACGCCGGCCCTGCAATAGCCCTTTTTGATGTGCTCCTCATATTCTTCGCGGAAGTTTTTGATCGTACTCAAAACGGGGTTCGGAGCGGTTTGCCCGAGGTTGCACATCGCGGTGTCTTTGACGGCCTCACCCAGCTCCACCAAGAGCTCGATGTCGCCCTCCCGGCCCTCGCCTTTTGTGACGCGCTCTAATATTTCGAGCATTCTCTTGGTCCCGACACGGCAAGCGGTGCATTTTCCGCAGGACTCGTCGCGGATAAAATCCATGAAAAACCTGGCGGTATCGACCATGCAGGTATCCTCGTTCATCACGATCAGACCGCCCGAGCCCATGATCGCGCCGAGATTTGAAATCGATTCGTAATCGGTGGGGGTATTCAGGTTTGCCTGCGTGATGCAGCCGCCCGACGGCCCGCCGATCTGAGCCGCTTTGAATTTTTTGCTGTGGAGCATTCCCCCGCCGATGTTGAACAGGATATCGCCGAGGGGTTTGCCGACGGGCACTTCGATGATGCCCGTGTTCGTGATGTCACCGGCCAGCGCGAAGACCTTTGTGCCTTTGCTTTTCGGCGTGCCGTATTGGGTATACCACTCCCCGCCGTTTTGGATGATCGCCGGAATATTGGCGAGGGTCTCGACATTGTTGATGATGGTCGGTTTTCGGAACAGACCTTCCTGGAACGGGAACGGCGGTTTTTGCCGGGGTTCCCCTCTTTTCCCCTCTACCGAAGACAACAGAGCGGTCTCCTCGCCGCATACAAACGCGCCCGCGCCGATGCGGATTTCAATGTCGAATTTGAAATCGCTCCCAAGGCATTTTTCCCCTAAGATTCCGCGGCTGCGCGCTTCTTTGAGCGCGTTTTCCAGCCGTTCCACCGCGATGGGATATTCAGCCCGGACATAGACATAGCCCATATTGGCGCCGATCGCATACCCGCCGATGATCATACCCTCGATCACGCTGTGGGGATCGCCTTCCAAAATGCTCCTGTCCATAAAAGCGCCCGGGTCGCCCTCGTCGGCGTTGCAGATGATATACTTTTCGTCGCCCGGCGCATTGTAACCGGCCTCCCATTTGACCCCCGCCGGAAAACCCGCGCCCCCGCGGCCTCTGAGTCCGGATTTTTTCACTTCGTCGATGATTTTTTTTCGATCCTTTTCGCCGATGACCTTCATCGCGGAAAAATAACCGCCGCGCGCTATGTAGGCATCCGCGTTTGCGTATTCGATGATGCCGCAGTTCCGGAGTGCGATTTTCACCTGTTCCCTGAAAAATCCGATGTCGTCGATTTTCGGAATGTGCTTTTTCAGGGTGTTGTCGAAAAAGGTGTGTCCGCTCAGGATTTTTCCGTGAACGATATGGCTTTTGATGATATTGCGCGCGGTATCGGGCGTGAGTTCCGTATAAAAAATCCGCTCGGGCAATATGAGCATGACCGGGCCGACGGCGCAGGTGCCCATACACCCGGTTTCACGAACCAATACCTGTTTTTGCAAGCCGAGCTTGGCGACTTCTTCGGTCACGGCGGTTTTTACGGCGCCGCAGTTCGACGACACGCAGCCGGCTCCGCTGCAGATCAAAACCTGATGGCTGTGTTTTGCCGTAAATTCAACGTAATCTGTTTTGCATTTTTCGAGGTCTGCGATGCCGTTGATGAAACCTCGGGTCATTTTTGTTCACCTCCCGGTTGGTATTGGGCAAGGATGCCGTCGAGTTTATTGACGTTGACTTGTTTATAGACGACATCATCGATCATCATGGCGGGCGCGAGGCCGCAGGCGCCGATACAGCGGGCGATCTCCAATGTGAATCTGCCGTCCTCCGTCGTTTGACCGATATCGACATCGAGCAGGGTCTTCAGACGCTCCACGATTTTTTTGCCGCCTCTGACATAGCAGGCGGTTCCCAAGCATACTCGGATGGTATGTTCACCTCGGGGTTTTGTCGAGAAAAAGGAGTAGAACGTCACAACGCCCGAGACCTCCGAGAGGGGTTTGTCTAACGAAGTTGCGATAAATTCCTGCAGATCCAGCGGCAGACACCCGTTGATTTCCTGCGCGAGATGCAAAATTTGAATAAGGCATCCCTCCTTATTCTTGTAAAGGTCTATGACATTTGCGATTTCGCCGTATTTTTGCTGTAAGCATCGACAGCAGTCGCTTTTGGATGCTTTTACACTCATTACGCAGACCTCCTATTCCAATAAACCGATTTAATCGTAACAATTAAATGTTACTATAATATTACGATCGTATTCTAAAATATCACATAAATCACCAATAATATCGGAATAACAGAAAATACCGTAACAATACGGACACATTTAGGATTTCTTATTTATAAAATGATCATAAAAACGCAACAAATCAAAGGCGCAAACGGAGGTCTCCGTTTGACGTGAATACGGCTGCCTCGGCGGCGGAGGGATGTTTTTTATTTCGATAAAAGCTTACGCGGCTTTGGACTAATCTTTTCGGCGAATATCTTCATCTTTTTGAACCGGAGTAATATCGGCGGACTTTTCAAGTGCCGCCGCGGATTTATCCCACAGTTTGCGCCGTTTGTCCTCTATAACAGCCGCACGAAATTTCACGCCCGAGGAAACCCGCTTTTTACGGGCCTCCGGCGTTTCTTTTGTCAATTTTAAGAGCGGCGACTTTTCCTTTTTCATTTTTTGCCTTTTCCCCGCACAAAATGCTCACTTGCTTTAAAGTTGTAAATCGGACGAATAATTTTATCGACGGTTGCCGTCTCGGTAATTTTCGAGATAATATCCTCCATCGGCTTATATGCCATCGGGCATTCGTCCAGCGTTTCATGATTCACCGAGGTTGTAAAGATACCTTCCATTGCCTTTTTATAAGCTGAGAGCGTGAATGAATTTTCGGCTTCCGTCCGGCTCATCAGGCGGCCTGCGCCGTGGGGGGCGGAGCAGTTCCAGTCCGCATTACCAAGCCCGGTACAGATCAAGCTGCCGTCGCGCATATTGATGGGAATCAGCAAGGTCTCGTCTTTCCTCGCCGATACCGCGCCTTTTCTGAGGATCATGCCCTCCGTGTCGATGTAATTATGAACGGTGGCAAAGGAGCCGTCGTCCTTTAGCTTTAAGCCGTCCAATATGACTTCTTTTATAATCTGACGGTTTAGCGCGGCGAAGTTTTGCATGATCGTCATATCGTGCAGATAGTCCTCCATATCGGCGCCCGACAAGTTGGCAAGCTCGTATGGGATTTCCTTTTGCGCCCGTCCTCCGGCGGATTGATAAGCGATATCCTGATAAAAACTCGCCACCTGAAGTCCCACGTTTCTGCTGCCGGAGTGAATGACAAGATAAAATCCGCCGTCTTCATCCTTGTCAACCTCAATAAAATGGTTGCCGCCGCCGAGTGTTCCGAGGCTGCATTCAATGCGCTCGGTGTTTTTAAGTTTACCGGCGCAGCGAAGTTCCCCCACATCAATCTGCCCGTGGCTTTTATGCGGACGCTCTCTTACGGCGTGACCGGAAGGGATATTCCGGCGGATAAAGCTGTCAAGCGCCGGCAGATTCAACCGTTTTTCTTTCAGTTTGACTGTTTCCATGCCGCATCCGATGTCAACACCCACCATATTCGGGACAACGCTGTCCTTGATGGTCATTGTCGTGCCGATTGTGCAACCCTTTCCGGCGTGAACGTCGGGCATAATGCGGATTTTGCTGCCCTGCGTATAAATCTGATCGCACAGGGCTTTGATCTGCCCCTCGGCGGAGGGTTCGATCGTGTCTGTAAATATCTTTGCGGTACTATTGATTCCTCTTATTTCAATCATCATCGTCCCCACTTTCGGCTTCATTTGACGGAGCGGACAGCGCCGTCTTTATTTTGCCCCCGTCAATTTATAAGCGTTTACGAAAATTATAACACCGCATATGCGGCGAAAAGGGGATATGCTTCGCGTTTTATTTTTGTAAAATTCAATTGCCCTTTACTCCGATGTACCAAAGGATCTTTATTCGCTATATTGTTTTGTTATCGCTTTAATGTCTCTTATAAATTCAACCAATTCAACAGTTTCAACTTTGTTTGCGTTTTGCATCAACCATTTTGTGTCCAATAAAATTCCAAGTATCCTATCATATGTTTCTTTTCCTTTAGGGTTTCCGTCCTCGTCTGTCAATGCCGCGCAACCTATATAAAAATAGTTGGCGTCATCTTGTATCGGCAAGTTATGAGGATTACGTTCAAAGTCATACGGAATAATGAAAGCGTTGTATACTGTTGCGTTTGGATCGTTTTTTGTCGCCTTATCCTCATATGCGTATTTACCGTATGCGATTTGTTTATTAATATCTGCCGCCGACGGGACATTGTAATTTTCAATAAATGAATAATACTTCGCATCCAACACAAAAACATCGTAACCGTCAAGCATAATCGTATCAGGTAACAATTTGTTTCGCTTGTTTTGCCCGATGCTTTCTATAAAATGCCATTCAGCAGGTGGAAGGTAATTCCGTTTTTTCTTATTGCCGATTCCGAACGACCAGTCAATCAAGTTTTCCCACACAGTATGAAAATGCGTAGTTCCATAAAAAAATGCATTCTTTTTCGTCGCGTGCGTGCTTTTCAGCATTTGTATCATAGCGTTAAACAAAAGCTTGTATCTATCATTGAATGTCGCTCTCAGAGATTCTTGGATAACCCGGATAAAATACGCTCGTTCCTTTTTATCATCGCTGATGGAAAAGCGAGGTTTGTGCGGATTGAAAGGCGTAAAGAGCCAACCCAATTTAGAAAACGCTTCATCTACACACCACTCGTGTATCAAAGTAATCAGCCCATCGGTTTTCTTTTCATTGTGCCGCACAATAAATTCTGTGTATATAGAGCTATCATCTTGGATTTGGGGCTTGATTCGATTTATCGTGCGCTTCCAGTTTATCTTACCCATCATAGCATTTTTATACCGAATATCGCTTTCTATGTAATAGCCATATTGCATGAAAGCTTTAATGATGGTTATATAGGCATCAAACGGAAATTCATCTGTTTGTGAGGATGTTCCTTCTAAGGCACCATCATCATTTCGGCTATACTTTTTAATGATTCCAAGTAATGAGTACAGTTCCTTTTTTAAGGCATCTTGATTTTCTTTAGATTTAAAATTTTCGGACTTGCTGTTTGCGCCGACGGTTTTGTAATGATAACCAAGAGGAAAAATCGCCTCTACAAACGGTTTTTTGCTGTCTGAAACAAAACGCATTCCTACAAAATCATCGTTGCTGCCGCCCGTATGATTGCGCGGCTTGACCATAATCTCAGGCATTTTAATCCTCCGCTACTTCCCGATCATTTCTCGTCGCAAAGGAGACACGAGAATCAAACAATTCATCGAAACTCTTTCCCTTGTCACAAAAACTCGCTATAACATCTTCCAATGTGTAATACTCATCAGTTCGGAACAGCTCATCTCTGTTGAATTTGAATGCATCATCCCAAAGGTATTTCAGCACTTTATTTGCGAAATGCTTTTTTGAAATCTCATTGTCCCCATCAGCTTTAACGAACCACGCGCCGAGACGTTTGTCTTCGCTTGTCATTGCCCCGGCTTCTTTTAGGAGATTATTAATTCCTTCAGCAAACGTTCTCCATGTTACATCTGTGCCTTGTATAATGAAATCGTGCTCTTTTGAAAATTGATTGGGTATTAACTCCATATCCCACCTGCGTTGAAATGCCGTATCAAGCGTAAACACATTTTGATCGGATGTGTTCATAGTGGCAAGTATCCACAGATTTTCGGGGATAAATATTTGGTCGGGCATTCTATCGTCATCATCTTGAATACCGTCTATGTGCTTTCCGATTTCGACACTGTCAATTCGATATTCGCTCTCACAATCTTTTCTATCGAGCAGTTGAAATAAATCCCCGAATATAGCTGCCGCATTGCCGCGATTCATTTCTTCAATGACCAAGAAATAGTGTTTGTCCGGATTATTAATGGCTTTTTCTAAAATAAGCGTGAATGGACCGGGTGTGAATTCGTATTCCACTTTACCATCGTTTGTTTTGGGCAAAATTTGCCCGGTGAAATCGGAATATGTATAGTCCGGATGAAATACAACACGGCAGATTTGACCGTTTTTGCCGAGAGTTTCATAACATTCTTCAACATCACCTGCATTGCCAACTTCATCAGCAACCTTGCTTTTTATAGCGAAGCTCTTTCCGCAACCCGGAACGCCGTAAAATATAATGTTTTTTCCGCCCGACACCCTCCCCACGCCGTTTTCTGGTTCTTCCGCTTCAGATTTAGTTTTTATTTCGGCTTTGTATATTTTCAATTCTTTTTTAAACAAATCGAAGAATTCGACCAACTGCTGATTTGGTTCTTTTTCGTCAAATAGTCCTAAATCTGCAATTTCGTAAAAATCTGATTTTTCCTCCCACTTTTTCTCTTTGTTTCGATGAATACCAAGGTATAAACTTTTAACGGAGTTTTCGGGTCTGTTAAACTCAGGGATAACATTAAACGACTCATAATTAATATAATTTGATCTATTTGCCGATTGAAAGCCCTTTGCGAGGGTGCATTGCAAAATAAAATCATCGTAATCATTAAAATTTTTGTAAAATTGTCTTATCGAATGCTTTTCTTTATATCCTTCACCAAAAATCCGCTTTCCTTCTTTCACCTTGTTGTTGATATCAAGCTGGTTCACAAACCATTCCAACAGCTTTTTGAATTTGGAATATTCGTCAAGATCATCTTGAGTATTTTCACAAAGCATAATGTCAATTGTTCTAAAATTCAAACCAGGCAATTCACTATCCCTGAATTTCTTAATGATTTTTGCGTTGCGAATATATTGATGTATGTCGTCTTCCTTCGTAATAGGTAGTCCAACTATATTTTTATAACCTTGCCCAACTTTGTTCAAGATAGGAAACACATTCGGTTTGAGCAAGTGCAAAATTTGCGAGGCAATTGCGGCTTTTATACCTTTCAGGTTTTTTGCCAAGCCTTCCTCTGCTACCCGATATATCTCGTCGGTATCCTCTAATTTCGATATTTCGATTAACATTCTAATAAAATTTTGAGCAGTTGATTTGTCGGCATATTGATGAAGAGTGCGGTTAGCTCTTGAAAACAATCCGCAGTTACCGTTGGATTTATGGTGTTTTTCATAGTTGGAATTGCTGTATTCCCCATCATTTATCCGCTCGTTTAATGCAAGCATGTATTGCTTGTCTTCGTCAGGCAAACTACTTTCTTTGATTTTGTTATCACGGGCGATCTTGCCAAACCCTAAGTTTCCAAATTCGAAAAGCATTACAAGGTCATTAACATCAATATCGGCAATCGGTATTTTTGACAACCTTGCCACGCCTTCTGATACCAACTCATACGAACCACTGTGCGTAGCGGTATCAATGTTTGATGCGTTTTTGATTTTTTCGATGAAATCGTTGTTCATTTTCTGTTCCTCCATAAATTGATTTTTATTTTGATATTGCTCCGGTAACACTACATAACCTCTCCCGCCGCCCCATACAGTTTCTCCAGTATCTTCACCATTGCCAGCGTGTCGAGTTTGCAATACGCCAACAACGCGGCGCGTGTTTCGGCGATTTCTGCCGGTGATTTCTCATGCAGATTGGCGAACGTTTTCATCGCCTCTGTGCCGTCGTGGATCAATTCCAGTGTATGATGATCCAGCGCCGGGTCGTCGCCGCAAAGAGCGGGCA
Organism: uncultured Eubacteriales bacterium; assembly: GCA_964587625.1. Classification (GTDB taxonomy): domain Bacteria; phylum Bacillota; class Clostridia; order Oscillospirales; family JAKOTC01; genus DAOPZJ01. The sequence continues at coordinate 45,023 of CAZPLU010000006.1, read as the reverse complement.
GCACGACTTTGATCGAATAACCTCTGCCCATCTCGCGGCGATAATAATATCCCTTTTGGAACGGTTCCATCAAATCAATCATATTGTCGCCAATATCGATCAAATGCCCGGCTAAATCGGGGTAAAGCTGTGCCAGTGCTTTCATACAGGTTTGCTCAAAACTTTTGTTATAAGCCATAACGCAGGCATGCTGCGGAATATCGGTACACAGCCGCTCGGCAAGCTCACGGCGCGGGTCTGTCCCTTCCTTGCCCAAGAATTCCTTGTGCGTCGGCTCGGCACCGGGAGTGTTTTGAATGTGCAGCGAATATTGAAACGGTATATGCTGATAGGGTTTCACGCCGTCCCATAACGGAACTACCTGCTGATAGGTTTCAAAATCCAAATGATAGAGCGGATAGGTCAAGCCGTTCAAAAATTGTCGGATGCTGTGCGGTTTAATGTGCGGCGGCAGGTTGTTTACTACGGTTTCCACTTGCAATAGCTGTTTTTCACTTAACCCGGCCGTGCTATCTAAAACATCTTGGAAGCTGACCAATCCGCGTTGATAAATCTTGTTTTTTTTGTCGCCCCTCATGCCCCAACCGATATCAAATACATTGTTTTCCGGGAGGTCGCGCAAGCACCAACCCCCGTAAGCACAGTTCTTGCAACCACTGCGTATTTGCATTTCCGGTTCGTCTTTAAGCGCGGCGATCGATTTTATGGCGGCGATGTTTTTTTCGATGACGTCCTGCGACGCCAAAACCAAGTCCGTGCAATCGGTCATGACAAAAAGCCGCTGTAAGTCCAGCTCGCCGTGCCGGATGTATTTTTTGTTCAGCTGCATCAGATTGACTTTTATGACATTCAGACCGCAGTTCGTAAGAACATAATATTGATACGCCAAATCCGGGCCGTATGTATTCATGATATTCTCCGGAGTAGTGTAAGCCGTGCCGGAAGTGCTTTTGACTTCGACGATCTCGCAGCCGCCGTCAACCTTCCGCAAAATATCCACGCTGCAAAAATTGCCGTTGTACGTAAAAGACGCTTCGGCGATGACCTCTGTGCCTGTGTTGATCAGCCGCCGGGTTTCGTTGAGCATACTGCGCATATTTTTACGGTTAAATGGCACTTCGGTATAATCCCCGAAATAACCCATCGCGAGATCGCCGACCATATTGCCGATGAGCATCCGGGTATCGTCCTGTTCCGCTTTTTGCTCCGGCATATTTCTGTCAAGCCAGAGGATTTTCGGGCATTGCATCCCGGTCGAATATTTTGTTTTTGAAAGATACATCGCAAACCCTCGCTTTTTGTATTTTTTCAAAAATGGATTTCGCCGCCGCGCCGATACGCCCGCGCAGTTGTGGCGGTTCCAATACTTCGATATGCCCGACATGACTAATAAAACATTGCCTGTTCGTTGGCGCGCATGCCCACATCCGGTTGCGGTGTCGCGTAAATTCTTTCGCGTTGCGTCCGTCTTTCCAGTGTTTTTCGGGACTTTTAGGGCGCGGCCAATTTTTAAATCAACGATTTCATTTGTAGTCTTATTGATTATTCTCACAAAGACAACTTCCCATTTACTTCAATATGATACACCGTTCGACATAAAAATGCAATAAGCCATGCGGCAAAAACGGCATAATTGGTTTTCTTTGATTTCCATGTGCGGATTGTCACCGGGACTGCTTCTCCCGACGGCATGACGCCGCCTAAGCTTCATCAAATTTTGGAAAATCCGGTCCTAATCGTTTTCACTCTTCTTGTTTTCTTCCTGAACCAGTTTATAAACGCTTACAGCAAAGTGATGACGCGAAAATATCACCGGCTTCTTGGTTTTGATGTACAGCGTTTTTTGACTCACAATTTTTGTGTCCCGCAATTCGATTTTTTCGATCATATCGTTCCCCAAGTTAACGACACGCCTGTATGGGATCACAAAAGCGATATCGTGGGAGAAGGCCGCGGCGGAGTAAGCGTAAAACGTCACTTCAAGGATATGAGGATAGAATAGTGTCGGCAGGGTTACGCTGTATTCCGTTGCGCTTATTTTGTTCATTGTTATATTCATAAAACACCTCGCGTTTTAAAACGGCGCAGGAATCATTCTAAGAGCATTATAGTCGATCGTCGCTTTTTTGTCGCAACAAACCTTTTCGGCAGGTCGCTTTTTGTGTTCGGCAATTTCAGTATTTTGTAAATCATTCGTCCCGACTGTCAATCCTTTATCGGCAATCCATTTTTCAATATATTCTTTTTTTTGACCGTCAAGAAGTTTATTATGTTTTTCTTTGACCTGTATGACCGTATCGCCATGGCCCTGCCGATTCTCTCACCGCGCTTTTCTACTTTTTGTCCCGTCAATTCGACCCCAATCATGTAAAGCAACATAATGGCGCGCCTCCTTTCGTGCGCAATGATTATGCCATAACTGATGGGACATTTTTAACGCATCCGTAAAAGGGCTTGTCAGCGGAAAAAGGCAAACGATATCGCCGATCTCACAGTTTTCTCATCTATCCCTGTATCTCTGCACACTCCTGTTGATGCTGTATTCATTGATGAGGCAGTTGTTGCGGCAATCAGGATTTGCAAGGAGAATCGCATTCATTCTTTTGTCTAACCCTTACATCATCGACAGCGTGGCGACATATTGTAAATCAATTGATAAAAACGCAAATGTTCCCCGGAATTCAATTGTGCATCCCGGCGGGGTATGGTATAATGATTCCGGCGAAAAACAAGCGCCTAAATCACCATCAACGATGGAGGGGAATTTGAAAAATACCGTTTCAAATGAGGGGTTTTGGGTTTTAATGGGTTGCCTGTCAATGCTCAAATCCCGCCCCGATAAGGAAGGAAGACCGTTTTCATGAAATTCGAGGGAATGAACATCACCACCGCAAAAACCTATGTCGATCTGATGAAAAAGTTCGTCGACACGTTTTGGGCCGAACAGAAGGACTTCGACCATCTGTCGGTCGTCGAGGGCATTAACACCGACGCTTCGGGCAACAGCGCGACCACGACGCTGACGCAGGTGTTCGGAAAAGTGCAATACGGTTATGCGATTCAATCGGCGGCCGAGGTCTATAAGCACACTAAAAAAACCGAATATGCCGAGATCGCGCTTGCGCTGGTCGGGCGGATTGCGGATATCTATGAATATGTCACGGGCAAATTCAAGCTCTCGGTCGACGATTTGGACGCGCTCCAATTCATCGAGGGGGCGTTCGCGGGCGGCCCGTTTTCAAAGGGATGTCTGATTTTGCGCAAAGCGGGACTGCTGGACGATGCGCTTTACCTGCGAATGCAGCCGGTTTGGGAGTCGACCGCGCGGTTTGCGATGCGCCTGCCCGAATGGGGTCCGTTCAACCGCTGCGTGCTGCGCGTGATCACGCTGTCGCGGTTCGCGCGGCTGTACCCGGACAGTTACCTGGCCAAGGAAGCGGGCGATCTGGCGCGGTTTTGCGCCGAGGACTCGATCGGCCGCTGGACGATGGAGGACACGACGCTTTATAACGGCGTGTGGTACATTTGCATGGCCGAATATCTGAACGAAAACAACATCCGAAACTTCCGCACCGATACGATTTTTCATTATTACGCCACCTATTTCGTGCATACCCAAACGCCCGAGGGCAGCATTCCCGACTACGGCGACGCCCGCCTCCGCGACTGGGGTTGCCCGGCGCTTTCCATCGGCTTCTTGGAGTGGGCGGCGGCAAATTTCAATGACGGCTGCGTAAAATATTCCGTGATGAAGCTGCTCGACTGGGGCAGAAAGTATTTCGGAAAGGGCTTAATCGGCGGGTGGATGGCGCGCTCTTATGCGCTTGCCGCCGACATGGCGGACGCCAAGGTCAAACCGGTTAAGCCGGAATATCTGTCGGGCGAGGTCATAGACGATCTCGTGGGTAAAAAGCTGGTCTGGCGCGGTAAAGAGAACGACGAAAACAGAGAATATCTGATGCTCAATTACCGTGACGAGGGCAATTACGCGCTGCTGGCGCGGCAAAATATGTTTTGCACCATCCCCGCGCCCGCCGAAAAAGTCCACCATGGGCATGCCGACGAAAACGCGATTACGAGCTATTTTTACCGTGACAAGCCGCTGCTGTGCGACGGCGGCTACCGCGACGCGATCGTCGACCACGGCGCGTTCCGCGCGGATTTTTATCACAACAAAATCGTCATGCGCAACGGGCGCATGTTCCGTGAGAAGGGCTTTTTGGAATATGCCGAGGACCTCGGCGCATATTTGAAGGTCGTGACCGAAAAGGTCTTTTATCAGGAGATGCTGGGGCTCGAGATCGGGCGCACCCGCGTGGACGACCCGCATCACCGCACGGTCTACGACCGCACGATCATCCGCTTCCCGACGGGCGGCTTCGCGGTCATCGACTCGGTCAGGGCCAAGCAGACCTACGAATACACGCTCGGGCAGATGTGGTTCGGCGGCGAGATCTTGAAATGCGGTGAGAGCGACTGGACGATCAGACAGACCTTCAAGGACTCCGAGGGGCCCAAGGGTACCGAAAACCTGAAGCTGCGGCTGGCGTTCGCGCGCAAGGACCTAAAGGTCTCTTTGGAAAAGCTGCGCCGCAATTATAACGACGATCAATTTGCGCTGACGCAGTATTACAGCGAATACCTCGGCGAGGGCGAATATCTGCATTTCGTGACGCTGCTGCTGCCCGAGGACGGCGCGGAGGACGAAAAACGCAACGACAAGATCATCAAGTCGGCCTCTTGCAAACTGGTGAACGGCAACGCGGTGGAATTCAAGGTCGCGGTCGGCGGCAAAAAATACACCGTCGGCATGAAGCTGGATGAAAAATACGGCTACAACGACCACAGGCACCGCCCGACCTACAGCTTCGAAGCGGGTAAGATCGGTTACACCGATTTCACGACCGACGCGCTGTTGACGGTGATCGCGGGGAACGAATACAGCGCGCTGATGCTGTCGCGGTTCGATTACAAGGGCAAGACGCTGTTCGAGTCGCCGAAAACGGGATTTTCGAACAACGACCTGACCCAAAACATCGGCGCGTTCAATTATCTGAGGCACGAGGGGAAAGTATAATATTTACCTCCCTTGTCAAAGGGACGGAGGGATTCGTGCTCGAAAATCTCAAGAAGAATCCCCCCTGTGTTTGCTGATAAACGCTTCCCCCTTTGACAAGGGTGGCTATGAAAGGAGCTTAAAAATGCGTCCGCTGAACACCTACATCGACCACACCAATCTCAAGCCGACCGCGACGCGGGCGGCCATCGAAAAACTCTGCGCCGAAGCCAAACAATACCGCTTCGCCTCGGTCTGCGTCAATCCCTGCTATGTCCCGCTGTGCAGACGGCTGCTTTCCGGCAGCGGCGTCGCCGTCTGCACCGTGATCGGCTTTCCGCTCGGCGCGAACACCACCGACATCAAGGCCGCCGAAGCGAAAAAGGCCATTGAGGACGGCGCCGATGAGCTGGATATGGTTATCAATTCGGCGGCACTGATTGACGGCAATAACGACTATGTCCGAAACGAAATCAAGGCCATCGTCGGTTGCGCAGGCGGCAGGGTCGTCAAGGTCATCATCGAGACCGGCCTGCTCAACGACGAGCAAAAAGTCCGCGCGACTAAACTCTGCTGCGAGGCGGGCGCGACTTTCGTTAAAACCTGCACCGGCATGACTCAAGGTGCTGCCACGGTTGAGGACGTGAAACTGATCAAACAAAATCTCACGGGCAATGTAAAAATCAAGGCGTCGGGCGGCATCCGCACCAAGGCCGATGCGGTTGCGCTGATCGAGGCCGGAGCCGACCGGATCGGCGCTTCGGCGGGCATTGCGATTGTCGAGGGAATTTGAGTACGGGATTTAACCCTGTCATCGCGGGGGGCTTCAGCCCCGCGGCAATCCATGCGATAAAAAACGGGAATCATTCAACCGGATGGTAAGCCGGACGCTGAACCCCCGGATCGCTTCGTCAAAGCGCGCCCCGCCCTTTTCCTCGCAAAGACGCAAAAGAAGGAGAGGTTTGTCATGTTGGAACGCAGCAGCGGTGTCCTTTTGCCGGTGTTTTCCCTGTGGGGCGAATACGGCTGCGGGGATTTCGGGCCGGCGGCCCGGGAATTCGTCGACTTTTTACAGGCCGGCGGATTTTCGTGGTGGCAGGTGCTGCCGTTTTGCATGACCGACCGCTTTTTTTCGCCCTATAAGTCCCCGGCGGCGTTCGGTGGAAATCCTTTCTTTATCAGTTTGGATATCCTGTGCCTGAAAGGGCTTCTGACTTCGGAGGAGGTCGAATTTGCGCGGCAAAACAGCCCGTGGCGCTGCGAATATGAACGGCTTGAAAAAGAACGACTTTCACTTTTGCGGTTGGCGGCTTCGCGTATTTTACCGCAGGACGAAAAAGCGCGCGATGCGTTTTTAAAAGCGAACCCGCAGGTGGCCAAGGTCGCCGAATTTATGGCGCTGCGCGACGCGAACAGCCTTGCCGACGGCAGTTATCCGGTCTGGAACAAGTGGACGGTGAGCAAACCGCGCGAGAACGACCTGAAATTTTGGCGGTTTGCCCAGAGCGAATTTTTTATGCAGTGGGCCGACCTGAAGGCCTATGCCAACAAACGCGGTGTGAAAATTTTGGGCGACCTACCGATCTATGTCGATTACGACAGCTGCGACGTCTGGGCGAATCAAAAGCAATTTTTATTGAAAAAAGACGGCACACCGGCATGCGTCGCGGGGGTTCCGCCGGATTATTTTGCCGAGGATGGGCAGCTTTGGAAAAACCCGATCTATGACTGGGACAGTATGAAAGAAGACGGCTTTGCCTGGTGGAGCGAACGCATCATCCATTCGGCGGAGCTGTTCGACGGGCTGCGGTTCGACCATTTCCGGGGCTTTGCGTCGTATTGGAACATCCCCGCCGAAGCCGGGACCGCCCGCGAGGGCGAGTGGAAAAAAGGGCCGGGGCTGGAATTCGTTCGAAAAATGGAACAGGCGGCGGGAAATTGTCTGTTGATCGCTGAGGATTTGGGCGAATTGACCGAGGACGTGGAAGCGTTGCTCGAAGCGTCGGGCTTCCCGGGCATGCGGGTGCTGCAATTCGCCTTTTTGGGCGACAAGCAATCGCCGCACCTGCCGCACAACTATATCCAAAACTGCGTCGCCTACACCGGCACGCACGACAACAACACGCTGCTCGGGTTTTTATGGGAGCAGGAGCCGCAGACGAGAGACCGCATCACGGGTTATTTCGGATTCCCGAAAGACGATTGGGACAATCACTACGACGACATTTTGCGCCAGATGTGCCAATCCTGTGCCGGAGTTGTGATTTTCCCGATTCAGGATTTATTGCATTACGGAGCCGACACCCGCGTCAACGTGCCGGGCGTCGAGGGCGGCGAGAACTGGGAATGCCGCTTCACCCGCGATCAGGTATTGGGGTTATCGCCCGCGAAATATCGGGAGTGGAATGACCTGTATGGGCGGCTGACGTTAAATGATGATTTATAAAGAAATGCAATATGAAAGGTGAAAATTTCGAAATGCAGGGGCGGATATGATCCGTCCGCTAACGACCTGTTTTTCGGATTGGGAATGTTTGATATATCATTTTGTCCTTTACAAGATGTTTTGCAATTTTAACGGGCGGATCATATCCGCCCGTACTTTTTGTGTAAATTATAAATTATACAAGTATTTAAAATAATATTGCATAAACACTTGACATATACATATATGGGTGTATAATTATACAATATAACCGGTTATCAAAAACCGGCTGACGACAGACGGCGAGGCGCAACAATGAAAAGCACGAAAATTTTTATCGACGGGAGCGCCGGGACGACCGGGCTGAAAATTATGGAGCGGCTTTCGCAGAGAGCCGATTTCGAGTTGATTATATTGTCGGAGACCGAGCGTAAGGACGCGGCGAGCCGGAAAAAGGCCTTAAACAACGCCGACGCGGCCTTTTTATGCCTGCCCGACGACGCGGCGATTGAAGCGGTCGGTATGATCGAAAACCCCGACACGGTTATTCTCGATACCTCGACCGCGCACCGCACCGCAGCCGGGTGGACCTACGGGTTCCCCGAGCTGTCGGAAGCGTTGAAAAACGAATTGAAAACGGCCAAGCGGGTTGCGGTCCCGGGCTGCCACGCGAGCGGGTTTTTGGCGCTGGCCAAGCCGCTGGTCGATGCGGGGATTTTATCAAAGGACGCGCGGCTTTACTGCCATTCGCTGACCGGATACAGCGGCGGTGGCAAAAAGATGATCGCGCAGTACGAAAGCCAAACCGAAAACGATGCTCTGTTGCGCGCGCCGCGCGCATACGGGTTATCGCAAAACCACAAGCATTTGCCGGAGATGACAACCGTTGCGGGACTTTCAAATGCCCCGGTGTTTTGCCCGATCGTCTCCGATTTTTACAGCGGGATGCTGGTCACGGTGCCGTTGTTCGCCGCCGATTTGCAAAAAGGCGCGACGGCCGGGACGGTCAAGACGTTGTTTGCCGAAACCTATTCCGGGCCGGTGGTGCGATACACGGAAAACAATGAGGACGGATTTTTATCGGCGGCGGGGCTCTCGGACAAGGACGGCATGGAAATTTCGGCGTTCGGGAACGGCGAGCGGATTTTTTTGGCCGCGCGCTATGACAATCTCGGCAAAGGCGCATCGGGCGCGGCGATTCAATGTTTGAATATTCTACTCGGAATTGATGAGACGGAAGGGTTAGAGTTATGAATGAAATAAAGATCGTCGACGGCGGGGTCTGTGCCGCGAAGGGCTTTACCGCGGGCGGCGTACATTGCGGGATTCGGAAAAACAAGAGCAAGCGGGATTTGGCGCTGATTTACAGCGAGGTCCAAGCGAGCGCGGCCTCGGTTTATACCACAAATCTGGTCAAGGGCGCGCCGCTGATCGTGACCAAAAACCACCTTTCGGACGGGAAAGCGCAGGCGATTATCTGTAACAGCGGCAACGCCAACACCTGTAATGCCGACGGTATTGAGATTGCCGAAAAAATGAGCGATTTGCTCGCGGATGCGTTGAAAATCAACCCGTCGGATGTGGTGGTGGCTTCGACCGGCGTCATCGGGCAGCCGCTGCCGATCGAGCCGATCAAAAACGGCATCCCGGCGTTGGTGCAATCGCTCGGCGACAACAGCGAGCAGGCCGCCGAGGGCATTATGACCACCGACACCAAGTTGAAACAGATCGCGGTCAGTTTCACGGTCGGCGGCAAGGAGTGCAAAATCGGCGGCATCGCAAAGGGCTCGGGCATGATCCATCCCGACATGGCGACGATGCTCGTATTTATTACGACCGACTGCGCGATTTCAAGCGCGATGCTGCAAAAGGCGCTTTCGACCGATATTCAGAGCACGTTCAACATGGTCAGCGTCGACGGCGACACCTCGACCAACGACATGGTCACGGTTTTGGCCAACGGCATGGCGGGAAACTCCGAAATCGCCGAGGCGGGCGCGGATTTTGAGATTTTTATGAAAGCGCTGAACACCGTGACGGTGTATCTGTGCAAAAAAATCGCGGGCGACGGCGAGGGCGCGACAAAACTGCTCGAGTGTTCGGTCAAGGGCGCAAAAGATGAAAAAAACGCGAAACTCGCGGCCAAAGCGGTGATCTGCTCGTCGCTTACCAAAGCGGCGATGTTCGGAGCCGACGCCAACTGGGGCCGAGTGCTTTGCGCGCTCGGGTACAGCAAGGCCGACCTCGACGTGAGCAAAGTCGAGGCGGCGTTTTGCTCAAAAGCCGGAAAAGTCACGGTCTGCCGGAACGGCGCGGGCGCGGCGTTTTCGGAGGACGAGGCGAAAAAGATTTTGCTTGAAAACGAAATTACCATCGAAGTCGATCTGCACGACGGGCAGGGCGCGGCGACCGCGTGGGGCTGCGACCTGACCTACGATTACGTCAAAATCAACGGCGACTACCGGACTTGAGAGGTGAGAGAAGTGGATATGATGGATATTTCAAACGCGGAGAGGGCCAGCATTTTGGTACACGCGCTGCCGTATATTCAGGATTACAACAACAAGATCATCGTGGTCAAATACGGCGGAAACGCGATGGTCAACGAGGAACTCAAGGACTCGGTGATGCGCGACATCGTGCTGCTGTCGCTGATCGGCGTCAAGGTCGTGCTGGTGCACGGCGGCGGCCCCGAGATCACGGAGCTGCTTGCGAAAATGGGCAAAAAAAGCGAATTTGTCGACGGGCTGCGCGTCACCGACAAAGAGACCGTCGAGGTGGTTCAGATGGTACTCGCGGGGAAAATCAACAAAAACCTCGTCAACCTGATCGAAAATAAAAACGGCAAGGCGATCGGGCTCTCGGGTATGGACGGGCATATGATCGAGGCGGAGATGAAGGATGAGCGGCTCGGATTCGTCGGTACGATCACGAGCATCAATGTCAAGCCGATTCTCGACGTGCTTGAAAAGGGGTATATCCCGGTGATTTCAACCATCGGGTGTGACAAAATCGGCAATGTCTACAACATCAACGCCGATACCGCCGCCGCCAAAATCGCCGGCGCGCTCGAGGCCGAGGCGCTGATCTCGATGACCGACACCAGCGGCATCTTGAAAAATAAAGACGACCCGTCGACGCTGATCCGCAAAATCACGCTCGACGATGCCGAAAAATTGGTCGCAGACGGCACCATTAACGGCGGTATGATTCCGAAAGTCGAGTGCTGCGTCGACGCGATCCGGTGGGGCGTGAAAAAGGTTTTCATCATCGACGGGCGGATTCCGCACGCGATTTTGATCGAGACGCTCACCGACGAGGGCATCGGGACGATGTTCAAGGTGAAGTTTTAACGTATACCCCCCTTGTTAAAGGGGGGAAAGCGCGGATAAAATCCGCGCAGGGGGGATTCATTCGCGGAATACAGGGGGTTCTTTTGATTTTGAATCCCTCCGTCAGCGCTCTGCAGAGCGCTGACACCTCCCTTTGACAAGGGAGGCAAGAGAGGAAAATTTTTTATGAGTGACATTTTTACATTGGATCATCAATATTTGGCAGATACCTACGACCGGTATCCCATTCAGATCGTGAAGGGCAAGGGGTCGCTAGTTTGGGACCAAAACGGCAGGGAATATATCGACATGGGCGGCGGGATCGCGGTCAACTCGTTCGGGTTTTCCGACGACGCTTGGATTAAGGCCGTGACCGCGCAGCTCAACGCGTTCCAGCACACCTCTAACCTGTATTACGCCGCGCCGTATGTGGAATTGGCGAAGGCCCTCTGCGAACGCACCGGGATGCGGAAGGCGTTTTTCGGCAATTCGGGCGCGGAGGCCAACGAGTGCGCCATCAAAGCCGTGCGCAAATACGCCGCCGAAAAAAAGGGCGCGGATTGTTATACGATCGTCACGCTCAAAAACAGCTTCCACGGGCGGACGCTGACCACGCTGGCCGCGACCGGACAGGACGCCTTTCATGGGCTTTATCAGCCGCTGACCCCGGGATTTATCCATGCGGAACCGGACGATTTGGCCGATATGGAGCAAAAGATCGCCGAAAACAAGGTCGCGGCGATCATGCTCGAGGTCATCCAGGGCGAGGGCGGCGTGGTTGTTCTTGCGCCGGAATATGTCAGGGGCGTGGCGGAACTCGCGCAAAAAAACGATATTTTATTGATCGTTGACGAGGTGCAGACCGGCAACGGCCGTACGGGGCAGTTGTTCGGGTATATGAATTACGGCATTTTACCGGACATCGTCACGACCGCGAAAGGCCTCGGCGGCGGGCTGCCGATCGGGGCGGCGATTTTGGGCGAAAAAGTGCAGGATGTTTTCACACCCGGCAGCCACGGTTCGACCTTCGGGGGAAACCCGGTCTGCTGCGCGGGCGCGCTCAATATTTTAAACCGGATCGACGAAGCGCTGCTGGCCGAGGTGCGTGAAAAAGGCGATTATATCAAAAAAGCGTTCTCCGACGCAAAGGGGATCGACCGCGTGGACGGCATGGGCTTGATTTTGGGACTGGTCACCGAAAAGGACGCAAAAACCGTGGTCAACGAGTGCATTGCGCGCGGGGTGCTGCCGCTGACGGCCAAAAAGAAGGTGCGCCTGTTGCCGGCGTTGAATATCCCGATGACAATGTTAGAAAAAGCGGTTACAATGATCAAGGAGGTCTGCGCGGGGTAGGCGTTTTGTCATCCTGAGCGAAAAGCGTCCCTTCGTGACGCTCTGGTCGAAGGATCTCGGCACATAGAAGTCGATGGAGACGATCCCCGAAAACCTCATGGTACCGAGATTCCTCGGCTTGCGCTCGGAATGACAGAACCTTGTCATCCTGAGCGGAGCGCCGTTTGCGGCGCAAAGTCGAAGGATCTCGGCACATAGAAGCCGATGGAAAAACACCCGAAAACTTTATGGTACCGAGATTCCTCGGCTTGCGCTCGGAATGACAATCATAAAAAGGAGAATGCGATATGAATTTAAAAGGCAGGGATTTTTTAAAGCTGCTGGACTTCTCGGCGGAGGAGATCGGCGGATTGCTTGAATTGGCTGCGCAACTGAAAGCGCAAAAAAAAGCCGGTATTTCTCACAAGCTCTGCGAGGGAAAGCAGATCGCGCTGATCTTTGAAAAGACCAGCACCCGCACGCGCTGCGCCTTTGAGGTGGCCGCGCGCGACCTCGGCATGGGCGCGACCTACCTCGACCCGTCGGGTTCGCAGATTGGCAAAAAGGAGAGCATCGCCGACACCGCGCGGGTGCTTTCGGGCATGTTCGACGGCATCGAATACCGGGGCTTCGGGCAGGAGATTGTCGAGGAATTGGCAAAATACGCCGACGTGCCGGTTTGGAACGGGCTGACCAACGAATTCCACCCGACGCAGATTCTGGCGGACTTTTTGACAATCCAAGAACAGTTCGGACATCTGAGGGGAATTCACCTTGTCTATCTGGGCGACGCGCGGTATAATATGGGCAACTCGCTGCTGGTCGGCTGTGCCAAAATGGGGCTATGCTGCACCCTCTGCGCGCCCGAAAAATATTTTCCCGACCCGGCGCTGATCAAAACCTGCGAAGAAATCGCCAAAGAGAGCGGCGCGAGGATCGCGTTCGAGACCGACCCGATCAAGGCGACAAAAGGCGCGGACGTGATTTACACCGATGTATGGGTCTCGATGGGCGAACCAATTGCGGTCTGGCAGGAGCGCGTCAACGATCTCGCGCCCTATCAGGTCAACGAAAAAATGATGGCGAACGCGGGGGAAAACGCGATTTTCATGCACTGCCTGCCGGCCTACCACGACCTGAAAACCGAGATCGGCCGCGAAATGGGCGAGCAATTCTCCCGGGACTGCATGGAGGTCACCGATGCCGTGTTCGAGGGGAAACAGTCGGTCGTGTTCGCCGAGGCCGAGAACCGCATGCACACGATCAAAGCCGTGATGGCGGCCACGCTGGGATAAAAACGAAAAGGAAACCATATGAAAAAAAGATTTTTGGCGCTGGAGGACGGGACGGTTTTTGAGGGCGCCGCTTTCGGCGCGGACGCGGACCGCGTCGGAGAGCTGGTCTTCACGACCGGCATGTGCGGCTATATCGAGACGCTGACCGACCCGAGTTACTACGGGCAAATTGTATTGCAAACCTTTCCGCTGATCGGCAACTACGGCGTCATCGAGGCCGACTTCGAGGGGGAATGCCGCGTGAACGGCTATGTCGTCCATGAGTGGTGCGACACGCCCTCTAATTTTCGCGCCCAGTATGATCTGGACGCCTTTTTAAAAAAGAACGGCGTCCCGGGGATCTGCGGTCTGGATACCCGAGAGATCACCAAGCTGATCCGCGAGCGCGGTGTGATGAACGCCATGCTCTGCGATGCGGTTCCGAAAGATTTCAGCGGGATTCAAAATTATCGGATTATCGACGCGGTGAAAAGCGTCACCTGCGGCAAGACCGAGGAATTTCCGGCGCGGGGTGAGACCCGGTATCAGGTGGTTTTAATCGATTACGGCGCGAAACACAACATCATCCGTGAATTGAACAGGCGCGGCTGCGCGGTGACCGCTGTGCCGTCCGATATGACCGCCGAACAGGTCTTGGCGTTGAAGCCGGACGGCGTGATGCTGTCAAACGGCCCCGGAGACCCCGCCGAAAACACGGAGGCCATTCAAGAATTGGGCAAACTGGTCGGAAAAGTGCCGATGTTCGGCATCTGCCTCGGCCATCAGTTACTCGCGCTCAGCCAAGGCGGCGAGACCGTAAAACTCAAATACGGCCACCGCGGTTGTAATCAACCCGTGCGCGACTTGCTGGGAACGAGAACTTTTATCACGAGCCAAAATCACGGCTACGCGGTCGTCTCCGATTCGGTTAAAAACGGCGCGGTTCGCTTTGTGAACGTCAACGACGGCACCTGCGAGGGCGTGGATTACCCCGACATGCGGGCTTTTTCGGTGCAGTTTCACCCCGAGGCGGCCTCGGGACCGAACGACACGGCGTTTTTGTTCGATCGGTTCTGCGAACTGATGGATAATAATTGTCATTCTGAGCGCAGCAAAGAACTGCGGACGCAGTTCTTATGAAGAATTGCTCTCACGCGCAATTCTTCCGGGGAACAAACCGCAGTTTGTTCCCTGAAGTCTGAAGAATCTCTGATTGATGAAAGCCATTTTAAAGAAAGGCAGGATTTTCATTTCATGCCGTTGGATAAGACGATTCAAAAGGTCTTGATGATCGGCTCCGGCCCGATCGTGATCGGGCAGGCGGCCGAATTCGACTACGCGGGCGCGCAGGCGTGCCGCGTGCTGAAGGACGCGGGCGTCAACGTGGTGCTGGTCAATTCCAACCCCGCGACGATTATGACCGACAACGCGCTGGCCGACGAAATTTATTTGGAACCGCTGACCGTCGAGACGCTGAAGCGGATCATCGAAAAAGAAAAACCCGACGCGCTGCTGGCCGGGCTCGGCGGGCAGACCGGGCTGACGCTCTCGATGCAGTTGGAGAGCGACGGCTTTTTGGCAAAGCACAACGTGCGGCTGATCGGCACCAACGTCGAGGCCATCAAAAAGGCCGAGGACCGGGAATTGTTTAAACAGACCATGGAGGCCATCGGCGAGCCGGTGATCCCGTCCGACATCACGCACACGGTTCCCGGCGCGTTAAAAATCGCGGAAAAGATCGGCTATCCGGTCATCGTGCGCCCCGCCTATACCCTCGGCGGGACCGGCGGCGGCGTCGCCGATACGCCAAAAGAACTGGAAACGGCGGCGGCGGCCGGCATCGACGCCTCGCCGATCGGTCAGATTCTGGTCGAGCGGTATATCTACGGCTGGAAGGAGATCGAGTTCGAGACCATGCGCGACGCGGCCGGCAACGTGATCGCGGTGTGCAGCATGGAGAACGTCGACCCGGTCGGCGTTCACACCGGCGACAGCATCGTCGTCGCCCCGGCGCTGACGCTTTCCAACAAGGAATACCAGATGCTGCGCTCGGCGTCGCTGCACATCATCTCGGCACTCGGCATCGTCGGCGGCTGCAACTGCCAGTTCGCCCTCGACCCCGACAGCTTCGACTACGCCGTCATCGAGGTCAACCCCCGCGTGTCGCGCTCTTCCGCGCTGGCCTCCAAGGCGACCGGCTACCCGATCGCCAAAATCACGACCAAGATCGCGCTCGGCTATACCCTCGACGAGATCAAAAACGACATCACCGGCAAGACCTGCGCCTGCTTCGAGCCGACGATCGACTACGTCGTCGTCAAGCTGCCGAAGTGGCCGTTCGATAAATTTTTCGGCGCGTCGAGAAAACTCGGCACCCAGATGAAGGCCACCGGCGAGGTCATGTCGATTGCGCCGACCTTCGAGATGGCGCTGATGAAGGCCGTGCGGGGCGCGGAGATCTCGCTGGACACCCTGAACGCGACGCCGCTTGACGATGAGCCGGTTCAAGAGCGGCTGAAGCGCGTTGACGACCGCCGTTTATTCACGGTGTTCGAGGCGTTGAAAGCGGGGATTCCGGTTCAGGAAATAAACCAAGTTACCAAAATCGACAAGTGGTTTATCTGTAAAATGGCGAAGCTGGCCGACTATGAAACGCAGCTCGCCCGAAACGGCCTGAATGACGGGCTATATTTGGCCGGCAAAAAATTCGGCTACACCGACGGGGCGCTCGCGCGGCTCGCGGGTCTGAAAACGCTGCCGTGGCGCCGCGAGTTCGCCTACAAGATGGTCGACACCTGCGGCGCGGAATTCGACGCCGAGACGCCATATTTTTATTCGACCTGCGAGACCGTCTGCGAGGCGCGGACGTTCAAGCGCTCGGGCAAACCCGTCGTCATCGTCCTGGGCTCCGGGCCGATCCGCATCGGGCAGGGGATTGAATTCGACTATTCCTCGGTGCATTGCGTTTGGGCCCTCAAGGAGATGGGCTACGACGTCGTGATCATCAACAACAATCCCGAGACCGTCTCGACCGACTACGACACCGCCGACCGGCTGTATTTCGAGCCGCTCTGCCCCGAGGACGTGATGAACGTCATCCGGGTCGAACAACCCAAGGGCGTCGTCGTGGCGTTCGGCGGGCAGACGGCTATCAAGCTGACCAAGTTTTTAGACCAAAACGGCGTGAATATTTTGGGCACCTCGGCGGAAGGCATCGACATCGCCGAGGACCGTGAGCGGTTTGACGCGCTGCTGGAACAATTTAATATCCGCCGCCCCAAGGGCTTCGGCGTGAACACGCTCGAAGAGGCGCTGAAAGCGGCGGACGAGCTCGGTTATCCGGTCTTGCTGCGCCCGTCTTATGTGATCGGCGGGCAAAATATGAAGATCGTGCATGACGCAAGCGAGGTCCGCGTCTATATGGAGCGGATTTTGGCGCGGGGCATCGAAAACCCCGTGCTTGTCGATAAATACATGCCGGGCACGGAACTCGAGGTCGACGTGATCTCCGACGGGCGCGACGTGCTGATCCCGGGCATCATGGAGCATATTGAGCGGGCGGGCGTGCACAGCGGCGACTCGATCGCGGTCTACCCACCGTATAACATCAACGACAAGATGATGACGGCCATCACCGATTGTTCCGCCAAATTGGCGCTGGCGCTCGGAACGAAGGGACTTGTCAACATCCAATACCTGATCAGCGAGGGCGGGCTGTATGTGATCGAGGTCAACCCGCGCGCCTCGCGCACCGTGCCGTACATCAGCAAGGTCACCGGCGTTCCGATGACGGATTTAGCCGCCAAAGTCATGGTCGGGAAAGAACTGGCTTCGCTCGGCTACGGCATCGGGCTTTACCGCATCCCGCCCTATTTCGCGGTCAAGGCGCCGGTGTTTTCATTTGAAAAACTGGCTGATGCGAACGCCTATCTCGGCCCGGAGATGAAGAGTACCGGAGAAGTATTGGGCATCGGAAAGACGCTGAACGAGGCGCTGTTCAAAGGCATCGCGGCCTCGGGCAAGCGCCTGAAGGCGCCTTCGCCCGGAAAACCGGCGGGCGTGTTCATCAGCGTTGACGTCCATGACCGGTTCGAGATCGTTTCGCTGGCCAAAAAGCTCGACGACCTCAAGTTCGAACTCTACGCCACGCCGGACACCGCGGAGGCCATCCGCAACCTCGGCATCGATGTAATTGTGGTGAACGACGTCAAAAAAGACGCGTTCGATTTGCTCGAGAGCGGCAGGATCAGCTTTGCGGTCTACACCGGCGCGCTGATGGACGAGACGGTGGAGGACTTTATCGCGCTCAGCCGCAAATCGCTGCTGCTTTCGATCCCGTGTTTTACGTCGCTCGACACGGCGAACGCCGCCGCCGATATTGTGCGCAGCCGCTTCAATCTCGGCAACACCGAACTGGTGGACATCAACCATATGCGCAAAGAAAAACAAAAGACCGAGTTTATGAAGATGCAGGGCACGGGCGACGACTATATCTTTATCGATAACTTCGACGGGCGTATCACCTGTCCCGAATCGCTGTGCATCGACCTGTGCGACCGGCATTACGGGGTCGGCGGCGACGGGTTGGTGCTGATCGAAAAATCCGAAATCGCCGACGCGAAAATGCGCATTTTCAACCGCGACGGCTCCGAGGGTAAAATGGCCGGAAACAGCATCCGCTCGGTCGGAAAATATTTATACGACAACGGCTTCGTCGGACGCGACAAATTGACGATTGAGACGGCGAGCGGAATCCGCAACTTAAAACTTTATGTTCGCAACAATAAAGTGACCTCCGTCAGCGTCGGAATGGGCAAGGCCGAGCTGGCCGCAAAGCGTATCCCGACGACGATCAATGCCGAAAAGGTGATCGATTATCCGGTTCTGATCGGCGGGAAGGACTATCGGATCACCTGCGTAAACGTCGGGAATCCGCACTGCGTGGTGTTTTGCGAACGGGTGGACGGTGTTGACATCGAGACCGTCGGACCGCAGTTTGAAAACGCCCCGATTTTCCCCGAGCGCGTCAACACCGAATTCATCCGCGTGGTCAACAGGAGCACCATTAAGATGCGGGTCTACGAGCGCGGCAACGGCGAGACCATGGCGTGCGGCACGGGCGCTTGCGCGGCGGTCGTCGCGGCGGTCGAAAACGGCTTTTGCGCGAAGGGCGAGGATATTACGGTCAAGCTGCGCGGCGGAGACCTGACGGTCAACTACACCGACGAGGGCGTCACGCTGACCGGCGACACCAAGCTGGTCTACGAGGGCGTTGTGGAGTATTGATCGCCGGAAACGGCTATTCGCACAGGATTCTTCGTTCAACAAACGAAAAACAATATCAATCCACGAAAAATGACAGGATAATGATGGCCGGCGGGAAACCGCCGGTCTTTTTGCATCATGAACCACCGAAGAATGAGGGCAATGAGTAAATATGAGAGAAGCGATTCGGAGTGATTGGGAAAATATTTGGGGAAAGCGGCTGTTAAATCTTGACAGGAGCATCGGGATGGAGTAAACTATAAATACACAGGACGGAAAAAGGCAGGCGAAAAGTGAACGACGGGGTAAAGACCGAGACGGACCGGACTTATATGCGGGTTTTGGTTTCGCAACCGAAAAACGATATTTATCGCAGGGGGAACCATTATGAAGAAAATATTTCTTGCCATGTTGGCGGGACTTCTTTTGCTCGGCGGCTGTGCAAAGGCGAAGGCGGTTCAACTGGACGCGCATCAACCGGAGTTGCCGGAGGTTCTTATAACAAATCGATACGGAGCATTTATCGACAATAACGGCGATCTGTACACTTGGGGATATGACGGACGCAATGCGGGCGCGTTAGGATATTTGGGGAATTCCATCGGTCAAGGCACAGAGGTTCTCTATAACAACATCCCGACGAAAATTTATTCCGATGTCGCTACGATTGTGTTGGGGAACAGAGGGCTCACACGAAACGGGGAAATGATCGAATGGAGCAAACTCATGAGCAAAGATCCCTGTGTTCCGCGTGTCGTTAAAGAAAACATTGCGAAAGTTGGTATCAGCTTATATATTTCACAGGACGGAGAATTGTACGCGGTGCCTGAAAGCGAAAACATCGCGTTAAAAGATTCTTATGCATTGAGCGAGCAATTCATTTTGACAGGGGTAAGGGATTTTACATACAGTTATCAAAATTTCGCTTTGAAAGAGGACGGCAGTGTTTGGACATTTTTGGTCAGCAGCATGACCACAAAAATTGTTGAAAAACCGAAAAAGCTGATGGATGGCGTCAAGAAGATGGTCTCATATCCGATGCTTCATGCCGCTGCGCTATTTTTAAAAGACGACAGAACCCTGTGGGCCTGCGGGGGAAACGAGTACGGGCAGTGCGGAAACGGCGAGCATGGAGATCTTGATACATCGACGCAAGATTGCGTTGTCAAGGAGCCGTATAAACTTGCCGAAAATGTGATCGACATGTGGGAGGCGTCCGCCACAACGTTTTATTTAACCGCGGATCATAAGCTGTATGCATGCGGAGAAAATTCAAACGATGTTTTAATGCTGGGCGGAAACGGACAGATGAACCCTGAAAACCATCCCGTATTTACCGCTGTACCGGTTTTGGTGATGGAGGATGTCCGACAAGCAGAATACATCGGCGCGGGGTTTTTTGTCCTTAAAACCGATCAAACGTTATGGTCATGGGGATATGCGGACGGAGGCATCATGGGTAGCGGCGTCTGTTACGAGGGTGTTCATGTAGGGCTCCAAAGTTTTATGGAGCGCACCAAAGCGGGGGAGATGCTCGTCAGCCCGCCGACAAAGATTATGGAAGATGTCGAGCGGTTGTTTACCGAAACAACCGATTTGTATTTTGCGCAAAAAACAGACGGAAGCGTATGGTATTGGGGATGGGGATTGATTTATGTGGATGAGGACAGCAACTGGGATACGGAAGTTATGATTGGAAAAGATGAAGATGAAAATTCGGTTTATGCCTATCAAAAACACTATATTATTCCGACGCCGATCGAGTTCTCGGTCGAAACCTATTTTCAGACCGCGTTGGACTATATCGCGGCGCGGGAGGGGATCAATACGGCGCAGTATCAGGCGGCGAGGAATGTCGATGACCAAGAATGACGGTCTCGACTGTGTTATAGTTAGAAACCGGTTAACCGAATTTATTATTGGAGGGCTTTACAGTGAAAAAAGCATTGATCGCCATAATGGTTGGTTTGTTTTTACTCACGGGGTGTGCGCATTTCAATGAGCAACAGATTGAAATTTATGAGCCGGAGCTGCCGGAAGTATGCAAGACCTCGAATTACTGGGCATATATCAACGGAAACGGCGATTTATATACCTGGGGATATGATTCGCACAACGCCGGGGAAAGAACGGCGTTTTATGCGGGGAGTTCCCTCGGCCAGAGCGTGAATGTATTATATAACAATGTCCCGACGAAAATTTATTCCGGTACGGCATATGTTCTTTCGGGAAACAGGGGATTTACCCGAAACGGTGAAATTATCGAATGGGGTAAACGGATGGAAAATGATCCGTGCGTGCCGCAGGTCACGAAACAAGGCGTGGCAAAGGCGGGTATCGCGTTATATCTGACGCAAAAAGGGGAATTATATACGATCCCGGAAAGCGAAAATACCATGTTGTCAACTACATATGAAAACAGCGGCGAGCTTGTCATGACCGATGTTAGGGATTTCGCGATAGGATATAAATGGCTCGCGTTAAAAAACGACGGCAGCGTATGGGCTTTTCAGGCCAGCAGCATGACGACAAAAATCGTGGAAAAACCCAAAAAACTGATCGACGGTGTTCAAAAAATGTTCGTTAGTCTAGCGAGTGATGCTGCGGTGTTGTTTTTAAAAGACGATGGTACTTTATGGACATTCGGCGGCAACGAGTTCGGGCAATGCGGCAACGGGGAACACGGTGACCTTGATACATCGACGCAAGATTGCGTGGTGACGCAGCCGTATAAACTGGCGGAGAATGTCATCGACGCATGGGCGAGTACTTTGACCACATATTATTTAACCGGGGACAATAAACTGTATGCGTGCGGACGAAATCTCTATGATATGTTTCTCAGCGGCGGGAACAGTCAGATGATCAAAAAAGATTATCCCGAATATTTTACAACTCCTGTTTTGGTGATGGAGGATGTTAAACAGATAAACTACGGTGACGGCGGAATTTTTGTATTGAAAACCGACGATACGCTTTGGACATGGGGGTATTCGGATAAGGGGGCTTTGGGAAACGGCGTTCATTACGGGGGCGACCTGAGTTCGGAAAATTTTATGTTGCGGTTATATCAAACCGATGAAGCGCTTTTCAGCCAGCCGTCGCAGATTATGGAGGATGTCAGGCGTATATTGACCGGAACCACCGGACTGCATTTTGCGCAGAAAACAGACGGAAGCGTCTGGTATTGGGGTTACGGGGAAATTCATGCAGACGAGGATGATGATTGGGATACGAAACTCGAAAAAAGCGATCTTGAAGGGAACACCATTTTTATATATCAAAAGCACTATATCATCCCGACGCCGATCGAGTTTTCGATTGACACATACTTTCAAACCGCGCTGGACTATATCGCGGCGCGGGAGGGGATCGATGTTGCGCAGTATGAAGCGGCGAGGTATAAAGATCAGTAAGAGGCGATTCGAGACCGTTCCCTACTTAATTTCCAATTATTTTTTCAAACCGCCATTCGCGCGGACGGCCACGGAGTGCCGCCCCTACGAGGAAGATTTTCCGTTCCCATATCTGCCGATTTCCGATTCTCACCTTGCGCGGGCGGTTTGCCCGCTCGGAAGGGTCAAGACCCTTCCCTACAATCCCGCTCCTCGTCTACCATTTTCCAAGTTCCGTTAGCCCGAGATTTCCGTTTCGCTCAGGGTGACCGGTATATCAAGAAAGGAAAACAAGAACATGAAAATCATTTTGGAGCAGGCGTTTCACGGGCTGGCGCGCCGAAAGCTCCTCTCCGCGCTGATCATCGCGATGATGGTGGTCGGCCTGTTTTTGATCATCGGCGTAATGGGATACGCCGAGCACAACGAGGAGCGCGTGGACGACTTTTATTCGGCGTATCCCGAGGACGAATACCGGTTTTTTGTCAGAGGACCGGTCAATCTTGAGGGGAATCCGTTCGACTTTACAAATGAGCAGATTGAGGAACTCCGTAACTATTTTCGGGCGATTAACAACGCGCCGGAATTCGGTTTTTTACATTTTTCGAACATGGGGAATAACGGCTTGCACCTTTATGATGTAAAAGCGGGGGACAACTGCCTTGACGAGTATCGGGATTTTAACGCCGCGCGCGATTATTTATATATTGAGAGCAACGGGAAATTCTTGTCCAGAGCGCAGGCCTATTCGATTGACGGGCGGGTTTTTGACCGGTTCAAGCTCAAGGTCGCGGTCGGGACGGACTTTTCCGATTTCGACCATTCCGATTATGATGTCGAGGTCATTCCGATCGTCTGCGGGTGGGCATGGCATGAGTTTTATAAAGTAGGCGATATTTTACACGGCGCGGAATATATAGCCCGCGATTATGCGCAGGATTATCAAATCGTGGGCTTTTTGGAACCGGGTCTCTCGATTTTACCGCCCGACGCCAAGGATTTAGAAATCATTGTCTCGCTCGACACCTATGTATTGGTTCCCTTTTTGGATTGTACCGGTATGGAGATACCGCAGGATGCCGACCCGAACTCGCCGGAGTATTCCTCGTTAACGCTATCTGAAAAAAGAGCGAGATCGGCACACATCCTGCAATTGGAATTTAACTGCGAGGGGGTTGTCTTTACCAAGGAAGTGCCAAATCCGATTGAAAAATATCTGCGGCAAACCGGATTTTCAACTTTCGCTTCGACGCCGCGCCGCGTCATGATGATCAGCGACACTTTTAGGCAGAGCGCAGACGATTATTTTGATTTGCTGCTGCTGGCGTCGGTGTTGATTTTAGCCAGCTCGACGCTGTGCTTGTCGCTGAATCTGGCGAACAAGCTGATGGCTTCGTTCAAGACCTATGCCGTTCATTTGATTTCGGGCGGCACGGTGGCGCACATCAAATGGTTTATGGCGTTCGAGGTGTTCGTCATCCTGTTGATTTCGAACATCGGGGCGTTTTTGTGCGCGCTGTTGTTCGGCGGCGGAGTGTTTACATACAATCAAATGGGCATCTTCGGCGTGCAGGTCTCCCGAATCAGCCCGTTCGCCGCCGCCTGCGCAATCGGGGTGAGCGCCGTGGTCTCGCTGATCGCGCTGGCGTTCCCGCTGATTAAAATTTCGGTCGTGGAATACGACATGCTGCTGCGCGGGAAGGAATAAAACCGAAAGGAATTTGAAAAATAAAGCACTGCAAACGATATAAATCGGCGGTTTTGTGTTTTTTGTGAGGATTCGGTCACGAAAAAATGTTGAACGGAAAAATGTGACAAACAGATGTCGATTTTATTGTGGAATATTTTGCTATCTGGACGCTTGACATGGGATATGGGACGGTGTAAAATAATACCAACAGAGAGAATCTACGGATGCCGGAGAAAATTTCCGAAAAGAAAGGAAAAATCAAAGCGATCGCTTGAAAATAAAACATGGGAACGGATGTTTTTCCGGATGCGTTTGGTTTTCGCCGGAAACGGTTTTGGCCAAACCGGAACCGCCGATAGATTCAATGATGTATCGGAGAAGAACAAGCGGCATACCGCCCGTCGGCTTCATCGATCCAACAAACCGGTGAGGGAAGTGTTGATCTTGGAAAATTGACCCGGGGCGCGGCGGGTGTCTTTCGCTAAACACTTGCTTTGACATCAGGGTCATCAAGCGCTCCGGGGACAAATCCACCTGTCCATTAATATGCGGTATCAACCATACCGCATAGCGCCGATACAGGAGGTATTAAAATGTTGTTTAAAAGGATTCGAAAATTTTTGGTCATCCTGTTCGCGGTCGCCATCGTGGCATCAATCGCCGTCATTCCGACGAGTGCGTGTCCGCTTGAGGGCGATTATTCCGATGATGAATTTTACCAAGGTAATGATATATGGGCATATGGCGCAGAAGCGTGGGCATATTGCTCAGATTCACCTTATTGGTGTTATTTGAACACCACCGCGGGTTACGATTGGGCCGGGGGAGATCCCGGAATGGGCGGCGGTACGGCGCGCGCGTCTGTTTATGTGAGCGGTCTGGATTATTGGGAAGCAGTAGCGCATGACATAATCGACGCAGGATACGGCTGTCACTGCTAACCGAAATCAAGCCGGCGCGGGTTCTCCGCGCCGGCTTTTCGGAAATTTGCGAGAGGGGAAAAAATGAAACGAATATTTGAAATTTCTTTGTTGCTACTACTTGCCTTAACAATCGGCTGCGGGAAATCGAAAGCCGTTGTTGCGGAAGAAAAAAAATTTCAATTGCCGATTGTTTATCACAGTCGGTCGGTAAAATGTTTTGTTGATAAAAACGGAAAACTTTATACTTGGGGACTTGATTTATACTTAAACGAAGAGAGTTCCGCCAATCAGTCGGGTTTCATAAAAGACACCTCTTCTCTAGGACAGGGAAGTAATATTTTATATAACAACATTCCGAAATCGATTTATCCCAATGTTAAAATGTTAGAAGGAACCAGGGCAATTACTTGGGATCATAAAATGGTGGAATGGGGGTTCCGGGCGGACAAAAAGGCGACGACGCCAAAAATGGTGAGGGAGGATGTTTCATTTATTTTTAATTCTTGCTATATCACGTCGTCCGGCGAGCTTTATTCATTTAAAATATTAGACGAACCTGTGATCGAAAAAGATTATGAAACCGGGGACACCCTGATTGATGCCGGTTTGGTTGATTTGGCAATAACGGCATACGGAACCGGAAATAACAGTAGTTGCACCATCGGTTTAAAAAAGGACGGTACCATTTGGGGATATCTATTCGATAATGCCCTCAATTTAACAAGAAAGTTTAAAATCTTTACGGGCGCGACCCGGATGTTCAAGGGATATCTAGCGAGCGGAACGGATTTTTTCTTAAAAGAAGACGGTTCGTTGTGGAGCTTCGGCAACAACGAATTCGGACAGTGCGGAAACGGAGAACACGGGGATTTGAACCTCAGCACGATTGATTGCGTAGTTTCGGAGCCATACAAGGTAATGGATAATGTGAAACACGTGTATTACAGCCGTTGGCGCGCGGTTTACGCGGTCACCGAAAACGGCGATCTTTACGGCTGGGGCTGCAACGACTGCGATCTGTTTTTGCAAGACGGGGAAAAGACGATGTATTCGGGGCCGGAGCATTCGGTTCATACAACGCCGGTTTTTATCATGAGCGGCGTGAAAGAAGTGGTTTACAGCGGGAATTTCAATACGGCTTGTTTGGCAATCAAAGAGGATGATTCGCTGTGGGCTTGGGGGACAAACGCTTACGGCGAACTCGGAAACGGGACATTGCCGAACGCGGATAACTTCGGGCTTGCGGCTTTAAGCCAATTATTGATGAAAAACGCGGCGGAGTTTTTTGAACCGGTAAAAATCCTGGACGGGGTCAAACGGTATGCAGGTTGTCAAGATTATCTCCAATTCGCGGAGATGTCGGACGGCAGAATCATGTATTGGGGGTTGGATTACATTGTAACGGACGAGGCAGACGACTGGGATTTTCAAAGCAGCTGGAACGATTTATTATATGAAAAACACTACATCATCCCGACGCCGATTGAGTTTTCGGTGGATACATACTTTCAGACCGCGCTGGAGTATATCGCGGCGCAATCGGGCGCGGATATCTCGCAGTATCAGGCGGCGCGGTATATCAATGAATAAACGGTTTGTTTGAATTTTTGTGACGGTTTAATTGCGAAACGGTGTTTTTCGCTAAACATTCGTTTTGGCAACAGGGTCATCAGGCGCTCGGGAAAAATCCACCTGCCGGAACAAGTGCGGTGCAAGCGGATTGTGCCGCACGCAGCCATTTCAAGGAGGAATGACAAATGGTGAAGAAATTTCAAAAACTGCTTGTCGTCCTGTTCGCGGTTGTCCTGGTGGCGTCATTCGCGGTCATTCCCGTAAGCGCATGTACGCTTGACGGAGATTACAATCAGGACGAATACCAACAACCCGACGGAAAATGGGTGTATGCCGCTGACGAATGGTCATACTGCGACGATTCGCCATTCTCATGCCGTTTGGAAACTACCGCCGGAAAAAGTTGGGGTTACGGCGATCCCGGCGGCACCTTAGCGCGTGCTTTCATTTATGTCAGCGGCTTAACCGAACAGCAAGCTTTTGATCACGACGTAACCAGTTTCGATATTTATTGCCATTGTTGAAGACCTATTCATTTAAAAATCGTCATTGCAAAAAGTCGGGGATCCGGTGCGGGGAAACCTGCACCGAATCCTCGGATATAAAAAATGAAAAAATCCAAGCGCTATTTTTAAAGTAAGAAAGGATTGGTTATAATGTTAAAAAGGAAGATGTCATTACTGTTGTTCGCATTTATAATATTTTCAATGGGATGTCAAAGCCAGGATAAAATTGCAAAGGGCAAAGAATTTAAAATACCGATCACAGGAAATACCCGTTCAGTTAAAAGCTTTGTCGATCAAAACGGCCGTTTATACACCTGGGGATTTGACAATTATTTGGGTGGCGAGAGTTCCAATAGCACCTCCGGTTCTTTGGCGAATATTTCTTCGTTGGGGCAGGGCGACGTATTATATAACAATGTCCCGACGGAAATTTATTCGAATATTAAAACTCTTTATATGACGAGGGCGGTCACATGGGATCATAAGATGGTGGAATGGGGTTTCCGCGCGGACAAAAAGGCGACGACGCCAAAGGTTGTGCGGGAGGATGTTTCCTATATATTTGAGCATCTTTATATCACATCCACGGGTGATCTTTATTCCTATCAATTATTAGACAATCCCGCGAACGCAAAAGATTATGAGACGGGAGACACATTACTAGATACGGGTATAACGGATTTAGAATCGGCAGTTTTATCTGACAGCGGCGGGTTTATCGGTTTAAAAGAAGACGGAACCGTGTGGGTTTACACATTTTATTACGGAGAGCTTACAAAAAAAAATAAAATCGCCGAGGGCGTGACACGGATGTTTACGGGATATTTGGCGAGCGGGACGGTTTTTCTTTTGAAAGGAGACGGGTCGCTCTGGAGTTTGGGCAACAACGAATTCGGACAGTGCGGCAACGGAGAGCATGGGGATTTGAATATCGGCACGAACGATTGCTTGGTCTCGGAGCCGTACAAGGTAATGGATCACGTGAAAAATGTTTATTACAGCCGTTGGCGCGCGGTTTACGCGGTCACCGAAAGCGGCGACCTTTACGGGTGGGGTTGCAACGACTGCGATTTGTTTTTACAGGGCGGAGAGAAGACCATGTTTTCCGATAAATCCCATTCGGCGCATACAACGCCGGTTTTCATTATGAGCGGCGTGAAAGAAGTGGTTTACAGCGGGAATTTCAATACGGCTTGTTTGGCAATCAAAGAGGATGATTCGCTGTGGGCTTGGGGGACAAACGCTTACGGCGAACTCGGAAACGGGACATTGCCGAACGCGGATAACTTCGGGCTTGCGGCTTTAAGCCAATTATTGATGAAAAACGCGGCGGAGTTTTTTGAACCGGTAAAAATCCTGGACGGGGTCAAACGGTATGTCGGTTGTCAGGGATCCTTTCAATTTGCGGAAATGCTGGATGGAAAAGTTATGTATTGGGGCTTGGATTATCTTGTGGTTGACGAGGATGACGACTGGGATTTTCAAAGCAGCTGGAACGATTTGTTATATGAAAAACACTACATCATCCCGACGCCGATTGAGTTTTCAACCGAGACCTATTTTCAAACCGCGTTGGACTACATCGCGGCGCAGTCGGGCGCGGATATTTCGCAGTATCAAGCGGCGCGGTATATTGAAAAATGATTTGCAACAACATAAAAGCAACATTGCATATCGAATAAAAAGATTTTCAAAATATTTTTAAAACGATGACTAAAAACGGGGGTCTCGATTGTTTTATAAATGAAGACAAACGAATTCGTTTGATTCGCAAACAAAATTAAAGAGGTGAAAACGGGATGGAAACAATGAGCGGAATTTTATTTTTCATCGCTTCGGTTTGCGTCGCCGGTTTTGCTCATATTGAACCATCGGGAGAGATAAACCTTATTGCTTCGGTTTGTCGATTTTGGGTAAAAAAGTCAAGGCGGGAAGTGCTGCTCTTGGACAGTTGACCCGGGGCGCGGCGAATGTTTCTTTTTAAAACGTCGCTTTGGCAACAGGGTCATCAGGCGTCCCCGAGGAAAATCTGCCTGCCGGAAAATGTGTGATACAAACCAATTGTATCGCATGGCGTCCCATGAAGGAGGAACGAAAAATGTTGAAGAAATTTAAAAAACTGCTTGTCGTCCTGATGATGATCATCTCGATAACAGTATTTGTTGTTCCTGTTCATGCAAGTCATCATAGTGATATCGGCAACGGCGGTGTTGACGAATATTATTATGTTGATCACGGCATGTATAAAACGATCGCTTATGCCACTGTTTATTGTCCGCTTTCGCCCTATCATTGTCAAAGCGAAGTACACGGCAGTAACGGATATTCGGATTTCAGTTATGACAGCGGAGATCCTGGGTGCGGCGATGATACCGCGCATGCTCTGGCCTCATCCCCGTTTTATCTGCTAACCGATCCCACGACATATGGAGGATCCTATAGTTGGGATTGCCATTGCTGAGGATTGAGACCCCGCGCCCCCTTAGGGGGCGCGGGGGATTCATCATCCATAATAAATTATAGTGAAGCCATTAAAAAACAAGGTGTGGATAAAACGGTAAATGGCTCCGCATTGGGTAAAACTACTTTCATTTGTCTTGAAATAAAAGTGGTTTGCAATAAGTTAAAAACAATTTTTCAAACCTTAAAATCTTACGAGAGGATGTCCATAAAAATGAAAAAAACCATGATTATTCTTTTAATTATGTTCTTTTATGCAAGCGGGTGTGCCGTATTGTCCCTGCCGATCAATTCGGATGAAAACATAAAACCGCAAAGTGGGTTCAGGTTCGGAGTAAAGTGGTATCTCGATCAAAAAGGTACGCTTTTCACATGGGGATACGACGGTTGCAATGCCGGCATGGCGGAATCAAAATTTTATAAAACCTCCTTAGGGCAAGGGAGCGGCGTCCTTTATAATAACATTCCCACAAAAGTTTATGAAGATGTGAAATATATCTCATGGGGCAGTTATCAGGGACTGACCGCGGATGGAGATATGATTATGTGGGGCGATCCGTTCATTGAAAAAGCGGCGTTAACAGAAATCGAAATCGTGCGGAACGGAAATATTGAAGTTATGAAGAACAGTTTTTATATAACCGCAGATAAAAAGCTTTACGCACGATATGATATTGAACATGTTGGACAGAGCAAATCATATAACAACGAAGATACGCTGATTATGGAAAATGTCGTGGACAGCGCGACAACCTACAGACAATTGGTTTTAAAAGAAAACGGCGAATTATGGGCGTTTCGAATTGATCATTCAACTTTTGAATTCGTGGAGAGTCCGAAAAAAATTTTGAAGGGGGTGAAAAAAATCATTCATAACGCAAATGCCGCTTTGCTGTTAAAAAAAGACGGTTCGCTTTGGTTTTACGGCAACAACGAATTCGGTCAGTGCGGAAACGGAGAACACGGCGATCTTTCATATAACACCGAGGACAGTGTGGTCACGGTCCCTTATAAAATTATGGAACACGTCAAAGACGCATGGCTATCCGCTTCGGCAGCATATGCCGTTACGGAAGACGGCGGTCTTTACGGCTGGGGACTGAATGATTACGATTTGATATTGACCGGAGAAAAATACAGCTTGCCGAATGATACCGACCGCAGTTTCGTCACGGAACCGAAACACATCATGGATAATGTCAGGGAAACGTTTTGCGGCAATGCAACAGCGTTGTTTGTCATTAAAACAGACGGGTCAGTTTGGAGTTGGGGGTTGGCAAACAGCGGGGTACTCGGTCACGAAATGACGGAAGTTGAAAAAAGCGACTCGTATGCTGTCAGCATGCCGGTAAAAATTCTCGAAGGAATCGAACGGATCTTCGGAACGGGCGGGGCGCTTATTTTCGCCCAAAAAACGGATGGGAAGGTGTTTTATTGGGGTAACGACGATGTTTGCTCAAACGTCGGAAACGAATGGGACAATGTTATAAAAAACCAAGAAGGCAAAGGAATTTTCTACATCAAACGATACAACATCCCGACGCCGATTGAGTTTTCGGTGGATACATACTTTCAAACCGCGCTGGACTATATCGCGGCGCAGCCGGGCGCGGATATCTCGCAGTATCAGGCGGCGCGGTATATTGAAAAGTAAAATGCAGGACAAACAAAAATAAATTTTCAAGCCATGACCAAAAACAGGGGTTTCAATTGTTTTATAGATAGGCAAGAGTTTATCGGAGTTACGATTTGAAAGGAGCGATTTCACATGAAGACACGCAGCGTGACGGCGCTGGCGGCAGTCGTGTTGGCGATTGTCGCAATTTTATCGGCGGGGTGTTCGCCGATCAAAAAGGAACTGGTCGGGGAGTGGTATTATCGGGAAGAAATTACGACAGCGACCTATATTTTCAATCAAAACGGCACAATGGAAAGCATCGTGACAAGGGCCCTGGAGGGAAGCGGAAGCAGCAGCAAAAAGTCAGAGGGTATGTGTAAAACAAAGGACGACAAGCTGATTATGAGCGGGATTTATCTCGACGTGAAGAGCAAGGAATATACTTATGCGCTGAGCGAGGACGGAAAAACGCTGACGCTGACAAGGGACGACGTGGATATGGTTTTGACGAAAGTCGAATAAAAGAGGGTGTCATTGAATGAAAATCATATTGGAGCAGGCGTTTCACGGGCTGGCGCGCCGTAAGCTCCTATCCGCGCTGATCATTGCGATGATGGTGGTCGGCTTGTTCCTGATTATCGGCGCGATGGGATACGCCGAGCACAACGAGGAGCGCGTGGACGACTTTTATTCGGCGTACCCCGAGGATGAATACCGGTTTTTTGTGCAGCAACCGATGAATACCGGTGAAAATACTTTCAATTACACCGACGAACAGGTTGAGGGGTTGCGCAATTATTTCCGACAGATCAACGCCGCGACGGAGTTCGAATTCTTGCATTTCACGGACGGTGGTCTGCAGCTATATGACCTCAAAGTCGGCGATAACTGTCTGGTTGGCTATCAGGATTTCGATGCGTTCCGAGACAGGTTGTATGTTGCGGAGACCGGTAAATATCTGTCAAACGCGGCGGCTTATTCGATTGACGCCCGTGTTTTCGATCGCTTCAAGTTGAAAATCGCGGTCGGGGCGGACTTTTCCGGTTTCGACCATTCCGACTATGATATCGAGGTCATTCCGGTTGTCTGCGGCTGGGCGTGGAATGAATTTTACAAAGTAGGCGATATTCTGAACGGCGCGTCGTATCTGCACAGCGGAATCGAGCAGGACTATATCATCGCCGGGTTTTTGGAACCGGGGACTTCTATTTTACCGCCGGAAGCGCAGGATTTTGAAACGATAGTGACCTTGGACACCTTTTTATTGATACCCTACCTGGACTACACGCACATGGAAATGCCGGCGGAACCGGACCGGAATGACCCCGCATATTCGAGTTTATCATATTATGAAAAATACGGAAGAGTATTGTATATCATGCGGTTGGGCGATTTATGCGATGGGATCATTTTTACAAATGAAGTATCATACCCGATTGATCAATACGTCAGGCAAAACGGATTTTCAACGCTCTTTCCCCGCCGCGTCATGATGATCAGCGACACTTTTAGGCAGAGCGCAGACGATTATTTTGATTTGCTGCTGCTGGCGTCGGTGTTGATTTTAGCCAGCTCGACGCTGTGCTTGTCGCTGAATCTGGCGAACAAGCTGATGGCTTCGTTCAAGACCTATGCCGTTCATTTGATTTCGGGCGGCACGGTGGCGCACATCAAATGGTTTATGGCGTTCGAGGTGTTCGTCATCCTGTTGATTTCGAACATCGGGGCGTTTTTGTGCGCGCTGTTGTTCGGCGGCGGAGTGTTTACATACAATCAAATGGGCATCTTCGGCGTGCAGGTCTCCCGAATCAGCCCGTTCGCCGCCGCCTGCGCAATCGGGGTGAGCGCCGTGGTCTCGCTGATCGCGCTGGCGTTCCCGCTGATTAAAATTTCGGTCGTGGAATACGACACGCTGCTGCGCGGAAAGGAATAAAACCGAAAGGAATCTGAAAAAGCCGGCGCGGAGAACCCGCGCCGGCTTCCATCTTAAAAACGCATAGAGGGAGTGTAATAGGATATGAAAAAAATATTTTGTATAATATCAGTAATGTTACTTATTTTTTCCGGTTGCGGGAAAACAGGGGGAAATGTTGCACAAGAACAAACTTTTGAACTGCCATATGCAAGAAATAGCGGCCCGGTAAAATGTTATATCGACCAAAACGGAGAATTATTTACTTGGGGATTCGATGTCTATTTAAACGGGACCGATTCCATTGCAAATTATTCGTCCTTAGGACAGGGAGATGCAATGATCTATAATAATATTCCCACGAAAATTTATTCGAACATGGAATATGTCATCATGACCAGTGGCGTTACAAAAAACGGGGAAATGCTTCAATGGGGATTTCGAGCGGATAAAAAAGCAACGGTTCCGGAAGTTGTTCGGCAAGGAATATCGATGATGAACGGAACATTTTATTTAACTTCTTCAGGGGAGCTGTTTACATATCGGTTGATTGATGAGATGGATTCATCCGATAAAAATTATCGAACAGGAGATGTCTCGATAGATACCGATGTGGTTGATATAGCCGGTTCGTTCTTGGGAACAGGTATCGGAAATGGCGGAACGATCGCATTAAAAAAGGACGCGACGATTTGGTCTTATCAACTCGATTCTAACCTTCATCTAAAAAAGAAACGACAGGTAACAAAAAACGTCACACGCATTTTTAAAGGAACAAAAAGCAGCGGCACGGTTTTTCTTCTGAAAGAAGACGGTTCGCTGTGGAGTTTCGGCAACAACGAATTCGGACAGTGCGGAAACGGAGAGCACGGGGATTTGGATAAAGGCTCGGTGGATTGCGTGGTCTCGGAGCCGTTTAAGGTGTTGGATCATGTAAGAAACGTGTATTACAGCCAATGGCAAGCCGTATATGCAGTGACGGAAAACGGCGACCTCTACGGCTGGGGGTGCAACGACAGCGATCTGTTCTTGCAAGGCGGGGAAAAGACCATTTATTCAGATCAAACACATTCCGTGCATACAACACCGGTTTTTATCATGAGCGGTGTGAAAGAGGTGGTTTACAGCGGCAATTTCAACACGGTATGCTTGGTGATCAAGGAGGATGATTCGCTGTGGGCCTGGGGGACAAATATATGCGGCGAACTCGGAAACGGAACGCTGCCAAAAACCGAGGACTTGGGACTTGTCGCGCTGACTGAGAAATTAAGAAGTGGAAACGCCGAGTTTTTTAAGCCGGTAAAAATCCTCGACGGGGTCAAGCGGTATGTCGGTTCTCACGAATATTTGCAATTCATAGAGATGTTAGACGGACGGGTGATGTATTGGGGGTTGGACTATATTTTGGCGGATGAAGACGACGATTGGGACACAAAAATCAGCAGCTGGAGCGATCAACTGTTCCAAAAGCACTACATCATCCCGACGCCGATTGATTTTTCGGTCGAGACCTATTTTCAAACCGCGCTGGAGTATATAGCGGCGCAGTCCGGCGCGGATATCTCGCAGTATCAGGCGGCGCGGTATATTGAAAAATGATTTCGGGCGGTTCCAAAATAACATTGAATATCGAATAAAAAGATTTTCAGAATATTTTTTAAAGCGATGACCAAAAACGGGGGTCTCGATTGTTTTATAGATGAAGTAAGACGAATTTTTGATTCGTAAACAAAATTAAGGAGGTGAAAACGGGATGGAAACAATGAGCGGAATTTTATTTTTCATCGCTTCGGTTTGCGTCGCCGGTTTTGCTCATATTGAACCATCGGGAGAGATAAACCTTATTGCTTCGGTTTGTCGATTTTGGGTAAAAAAGTCAAGGCGGGAAGTGCTGCTCTTGGACAGTTGACCCGGGGCGCGGCGGAACAAAAACCCGCTTTGGCACCAGGGTCATTCAGCGCTCCGGGAAAAATCAGGCCTGCCGGAAAATGTGTGGGGCAAGCAACTTGCGCCGCACGGGGCAGTTACGGAGGTAGCAAAAATGAAATTCAAGATCAAAAAGTATCTGGTTGTCCTGCTGGCAGTTCTCATGCTGGCGTCACTTACCGTCATCCCGACAAGCGCGGCGATCACAGGAGGCAAATGGTCAACTGTGGACGGTTCCGTGCTCTTTTACCGACATGTATTTGTTTGGAGCGAGTCGACTCAAGGGCAAGGTCAGTACTGTTGGGCAGAGGTGAGCGATTGTTACGGCAAACGTTACGCTTATGACATAGCCACTTCTGCTGTCGGAGGACCACTTTATGTGGAACTGAATGGTCCGAGTTATCCTTTAAAGATAGATGCCACCGCTTGTTCCTGGAGTGGCGATTGGGATTATCTTTAATCAATAAGTGTTGCCGTGGGTCGGACTGTTGTCCGACCCACGGCAGTCCCATGAATCGAATCGCAGATTTAATTTCAGGAGAATTGTTTATGAAAAGAACATTAGTTGCTGTTTTGATCGGATTATTTTTCTTTACCGGGTGTTCCAAGGTCGGGAAAATGATGCAAGTTGACCTGTATCAGCCCGAACTTCCTGCCATATCATTAAATATCGGTTACTGGTCTTATATCGATAATAACGGCGACCTGTATACTTGGGGGTATGACGGGCGCAACGCCGGTATGAGTTTGAACGATTACCCCGGGGATTGTCTCGGGCAGGGAAATGCAATTGTCTATAATAATGTCCCGACGAAAACATATTCCAATGTTGCATATGTTCTCCGGGGAAACAGAGGGCTCACCCAAAACGGTGAAATCATCGAATGGGGCAAGCGTTTGGAAGAGGACTCATGCGTGCCGCAAACCGTAAAAGAAAATGTCGCCAAAACGCATTTATCCTTATACTTAACGAAGAAGGGGGAGTTGTGTACGATTCCCGAAAGCGATAATTTTCAATTGTCGGGTTCATATAGAAGCCGTAATGAACTCGTGTTGACGGGTGTCAAGGATTTTGCGCTCGGCTATTCCTATTTCGCTTTGAAAAATGACGGCAGTGTTTGGACTTTTTCGGTTAATAGTTTGACCGCGGAAGTCGTTGAAAAACCGAAAAAATTTATGGATGGGGTGGAGAGAATCATTGCCGAATCATCGTTTGATGCAGCGGTGCTGTTTTTAAAAAGCGATGGTACATTATGGAGTTATGGCGGGAACGAATACGGCCAATGCGGTAACGGAGAACACGGCGATCTCGATTATAAAACGCGGGACTGCGTGATCACAACACCATATAAATTGGCGGATAATGTCACCGACGCATGGGTGAGAACCTTGACGACATATTACTTGACCGGAGACAATAAGCTGTACGCGTGCGGTCAAAACATCTATGATCTTCTCTTATCGGGCGGAAACGCGCTGATGAATCTTGCAGAGTACCCGCAATTTACAGCAACTCCGACATTGGTCATGGAGAATGTTATACAGATGGAAGACAGCGACATGGGAATGTTTGTTTTAAAGACAGACAATACCCTGTGGTCGTGGGGATATGGAGATAAAGGAATACTGGGCAACGGTATCTGTTATGAGGGCGGCGATTTGAGCTCCAGTAATTTTAACAAGCGTGAATATATGGCGAAAGAGGCAATTTTCAGCCAACCGACTATGATTATGGAAAATGTCCGGCGGATATTGACCGGGACGACCGGACTGCACTTTGTTCAAAAACTCGACGGGACAATTTGGTACTGGGGATTTGGCTTTATTTGTGTCGACGAAGACGACGATTGGGATAAGGATATCCCATGGGCAGATATGTTCGGCAATGTGATTACGGCTTACCAAAAGAACTATATCATCCCGACGCCGATTGAGTTTTCGGTCGAGACCTATTTCCAAACCGCGCTGGATTATATCGCCGCGCGGGAGGGGATTGATACGGCGCAGTATCAGGCGGCGAAGCATATCGATGATTCGTATTCAATATACTCAAATTGATTTGTTGGAGGGTTTTACGATGAAAAAAATAGTATTGCATCTTTTAGCGGGGGTGTTACTGCTCAGCGGTTGTTCAAACGGAGGGAAGGCCATACAGGTTGATGTTTATCAACCGGAGCTGCCCGAGATAACCGGGATCGGGTCGGCTATGTGGTCATTTATCGATGAGGATGGCAATCTGTATACCTGGGGATTTGACTCCTATAATGCCGCTAAGGAAACGCCGTTTATTTTCGATACTTCACTCGGACAGGGCGCCGAAACGCTGTACAACAATGTACCGACTAAAATTCACTCCGACATCGCTTATATGATCTTGGGGAATCGGGGCCTCACAAAAAACGGTGAGATCATCGAGTGGTGCAAACGTATAGAAAACGACCCGTGTGTGCCGCAGGTTTTTGAAGAGAATGTCGCTAAAGCTGATGTAACCCTGTACTTGACAAGGAACGGTGAGTTGTATATGACGCCCGAACAGGAAAATATTCATCTTGATAAACCCTATCACGACAGCAGAGAGTTGATTTTGACAAATGTCAGGGATTTCAACGACGGTTACGCCTATTTCGCGTTGAAAGACGACGGCAGCGTGTGGACTTTTC
Organism: uncultured Eubacteriales bacterium; assembly: GCA_964587625.1. Taxonomy (GTDB): domain Bacteria; phylum Bacillota; class Clostridia; order Oscillospirales; family JAKOTC01; genus DAOPZJ01. The sequence continues at coordinate 7,677 of CAZPLU010000006.1, read as the reverse complement.
TTTTCAGCAGCAAGACCTTGAAAATTGTTGAAAGGCCTGAAAAGTTGCTGGATAATGTAAAAAGAATTATTTCGAACTTCCAATCGGTATTGTTTCTTAAAAACGACGGGTCGTTATGGAGCTGCGGAAACAACGAGTACGGACAATGCGGCAACGGAGAGCACGGAGATTTAAATAATCACACGGACGACTGCGTGGTTACGGAGCCGCACAAGATGGCGGAGGACGTCATTGATGTGTGGGCGGCAGGTTCCACAACATTTTATTTAACCAAAGATAAAAAACTGTACGCTTGCGGACGCAATTACAACGATATACTGTTGATCGGCGGAAACGGGCAGATGGACCGCGGCAATTATCCCGATTTTACGGCGACACCGGTGTTGATCATGGAGGATGTAAAACAAATGGAATACCACGGGATGGGGATGTTTGTACTCAAGACCGACAATACCGTATGGTCGTGGGGATACGCGGACAGGGGGGAATTGGGAAACGGGGTTTATTATGAGGGCGATGATCTGGGTAACAATCATTTCACAATGCGTTTGATGCAGACCGGAGAGGCGTTGTTCAGCCAGCCGACACAGATTATGGACAACGTCAAACGGTTGTTCAACGAAACGGGCGGATTGCGTTTCGCACAGAAGACGGACGGAACTATTTGGTACTGGGGATATGACGGAATTTATGCAGATGAAGATGACGATTGGGATACGGAAATGATGAGATCCAACGATGTGACGGCTTATTTGAAAAACTACATCATCCCGACGCCGATTGAGTTCTCGGTGGATACATACTTCCAAAACGCTCTGGAGTATATCGCGGCGCAGTCGGGCGCGGATATCTCGCAGTATCAGGCGGCGCGGTACACAAATGAGTAAAATGAATCGCGTCGGGAGTTTGTGTTTTTTGTGAGGATTCGATCACGAAAAAATGTTGAACGGAAAAATGTGACAAACAAATGTCGATTTTATTGTGGGATATTATGATATGGAAACACTTTACATTTGAAGCGAAACAGTGTAAAATATAATTATAGAAGACGATGAACGGGCAGAACAAGTGAATTGAACACAACCAATCCGAAAGGATTCGGGGTTTGAAGTTGAACTGCGGCAACGGAAAAGCATAGAAATTCAAAAATCAGGAACAAAAATCAAAAGACCCATATGGCAAATTTGCTTGAATAGAATAAAAATGACAAGAGGTGAAAACACGATGGGGCATGGAAACGAATCCTTTTTCGGATGCGTTTGGTTTTCGCCGGAAACGGTTTTGGCCAAACCGGAACCACCGATCAAATCTATGATTTATCGGAGAAGAACAAGCGGCATACCGCCTGTCGGCTTCATCGGTCCAACAAACCGGTGAGGGAAGTGTTGATCTTGGAAAATTGACCCGGGGCGCGGCGAATGTTTTTCGCAAAATATTCGCTTTGACAACAGGGTCATCAAGCGTCCCCGGAAAAAAATTCACCTGCCGGAACAAGTGCGGTGCAGGCGCACTTTCCTTCTCGCAAATTGTACCGCTGGGAGTTATTCGAAGGAGGAATAACAAATGAAGAAAAAATTGCAAAAATTGTTCGTTGTCCTGTTCGCGGTCGCCATCGTGCCGTCGCTTGCCGTTGTCCCGGTGAGCGCGGCGTACATCGGCTATGTTGATTCCTACATTGAACAATATGGCGGTATGTATTGGACGCATGTAGAGGCGTGGTGCGAAAGCAGCGATCCTCACTGGTGCTGGGCGGAAGTGGATTATCCGGACGGACGCATTTACGACTACTACTTCGACTCTCAGATGACGATGAAGGCGGTTGCGACGGCATCCGGACCTCATTTGCCCAATATGCAGGCGGCTGCTCAATACCCCGGTTTCGGGGATTACGGCGGCCAGTCGAAATAGAATTTTATCCCCCTCACGCCGGACTTTTGTCCGGCGTGAGGGGGCGTCCCTTTTATTGAACAACGATAGGAGAACGGTTATATGAAAAAGATATTTTGCGTCTTTATCACGATGCTTTTTTTATTGACGGGATGTTTCGATCACAAAACAACCTCAGTCGATATTGATCAGCCGGAATTGCCGGAAATATCGAAGATCGGAACAAGCTACGGATCGTTTATCGACGTTGGCGGAGAATTGTATACCTGGGGATTCGATGCGCGCAACGCCGGCGCGGGATACGATTTCGGATGCTTTGCGGACTCGATCGGGCAGGGAACGGAGATTATTTATAATAATAACCCAACAAAAATCGCTTCCGGCGTCGCTTGCAGGATCTTGGACAACAAGGGACTGACGCAAAACGGCGAGATGATCATGTGGGGAAAATACATGGAAAATGACCCCTGTGTGCCGCGTGTTTTTAAGGAAAATGTGGCGAAAGTTGAAACCGTTTTTTATTTAACAACAAACGGGGAGTTGCATTCATATCCGGAAGGGGACAATACACAACTGACGACTCCGTATGAAAACAACACGAATTTAATCATGACAGAAGTAATGGATGTGAAACAGGGATATATTCAATATTTCGCATTGAAAAAGGACGGAAGCGTATGGGCTGTTAAAATCGGCAACAGCATGACGGGCGAAACGAAAGAAAATCCGAAAAAACTGATCGAACATGTGGAAAAAATTTATACGTTATTTTACGGGTCGGCACTTTTTCTCAAAGATGACGGCTCCATATGGAGTTACGGCGATAACGAATACGGACAGTGCGGCAATGGAGAACACGGCGATCTGGACAATAAAACGCAGGACTGCGTGGTCGCCGAGCCATACAAACTGGCGGAAAACGTCATTGACGCGTGGGTGACAGGGCCGACGATGTTTTATTTGACAGAAGATTATAAACTATACGCCTGCGGACGAAATGACAATGATCTATTGTTGATCGGCGGAAAAGGACAGATGGATCGTTATAATTATCCGGATTTTGTGACGACTCCGGTTTTGGTCATGGAAAATGTCAGGCAGATACAATGCGGAGACAACGGAATGATTGTATTAAAGACCGATCACACCGTTTGGTCCTGGGGATATGCGGATAAAGGGACTTTGGGCAACGGGATTTGTTACGAAGGCGATGATTTGGGCAGAAATCACTTTTCAGAACGTATGTTGCGAACCGGAGAAGCGTTTTACAGCCAGCCGACGCGGATTATGGAAAATGTCAATCGGTTGTTCACCGAGACGGCCGGGCTGCATTTTGCGCAAAAGATCGATGGAAGCGTTTGGTATTGGGGGTATGGGGAAATCTATGTCGACGAAGACGACGATTGGGATACGGAGGTGCAAAAACCTAATAATATCAAGGCATATCAAAAACATTACATCATCCCAACGCCGATCGAGTTTTCGGTGGATACATACTTCCAGACCGCGCTGGACTATATCGCGGCGCAGTCGGGCGCGGATGTTTCACAGTATCAGGCGGTAAAATATAAGTAAAATCCGATCCGCATATCATTTTCAATAACACGATCGGGAGCCATTTCAAGGAGGAATGACAAATGATGAAAAAATTTAAAAAAATTGTTCGTTGCCATTTTAGATTATAATAACAAAACAAATATATAAAGGATGATCGGATTATGAAAAGGACATTTTTAATAATATCAATCATTTTATTGGCTTGCGGTTGTTCGGGTAATCAAATCGCGGCATTGAATCCGGAATCTGTTTTACCTGTTTACGATTACCAATGCGGAGCCAATATTTTCATTGATGCCGACGGGGATCTATATACTTGGGGCGTGGATCAATGTAACATCAGCCGATGTTCGGAGACAAATAAACAAAACGAAAAAAACGATGAATCACTTTATACACTTTCAAAATATTCGCTCGGGCAGGGCGAAAACGTGACGATAAACAATCATCCGAAAAAGATTTTAACATCTGTGGCGGAAGAGAAAGTCGGGAAATATATCGTGACGGAGGATCAACGGCTTTTTGAAATCGGCACACTCCGCAACGGGGAGAGCTTTTTAGTCCCGCATGAGGTCGGCGACGGGGTTTTATATGACGGTTTATTTTTCATTGACCGGATGGGCGGATTATACGCGATCCCCGAAAAAACACGTTATAATCCGGATTTGTCCTTAAAAGAAAACGGCGTGTTGGTGATGGAATCGGCGGCGGATACGATCCAAAATTACAGAGAATGGATCGTTTTAAAAAAGGACGGAACCGTTTGGTCTTTTGGCTTTGATTATTCCGAAATGAACGTCACGCAAAAACCGAAGCTGATCCTCAAAAACGTGGTGCGGTTAATCAAGGATAGAAACAACATCAATTATACCATCGGGTTTTTGACGGGCACGGGTGATTTGTATATGATGGGAGATAATGAGTTCGGCGCTTGCGGAAACGGTAAGACCGGCGATATGAACACGAAGTCAAACGGGGATGCTTATATTTCCGAACCGAATAAAGTGTTGGAGAATGTAGCGAACGCGTGGATAAATATGTATTGCGCGTATGCCGTAACCGAAGACGGCGTGTTATACGGATGGGGCTTGAACGATCACGATCTCATGTTGACCGGAGATCCCGTCTCAACGAGAAACAACGGAGTTAAGACCTCGTATCGGACGGCACCGGTTAAAGTTATGGAAAACGTGTTGGAATTTATACCGGCATACAGTACGGCTTACGCAATCAAAACCGATTACACGTTGTGGGTCTGGGGTGCGCGGGACGGCGGAATGCTTGGCGTGGGCGATTATTTCCAAGCATATGATAAAAACGATTACGGATCAATCGCGCGTCTGGTGAACATCGGCGCGACTTATGTGAAACCCACTCAAATTCTTGACGACGTAAAACGCGTGTTCAAATGCGGATTTGGCCCGGTTTTTGCGGAAAAACGGGACGGGAGCATTTGGTATTGGGGGCGTGACAGCATCGCCGTCGAAGATAACGAGGATTGGGATACGAACAACTATAATTCTTTTCAAAAATATTATATCATTCCCGAGCCGATCGAATTTGATTTTGAGACCTATTTTCAGACCGCGCTGGAGTATATCGCGACGCGCAAGGAAAATTGATGAAGTGCATATAAATGTCAGGAGGCGGAAACAGCGTAAAAAAGTCCGAGGACAAATACAAAATATTAACGATAAGTTCAGCATAATCCGCGGAGAGCAAAAAATATGCCTACGCACTGAGTGAAGACGGAAAAGTGCTGACACTGATAAGGAAAAAGTCGAATAAAGAAGGGGTTATTTTTAAATGAAAATTGTCTTGGAGCAGGCGTTTCACGGGTTGGCGCGCCGTAAGCTCCTCTCCGCGCTGATCATCGTGATGATGGTGGTCGGCCTGTTTCTGATCATCGGCGCGGCGGGATACGCCGAGCACAACGAGGAGCGCGTGGACGACTTTTATTCGGCGTATCCCGAGGATGAATACCGATTTTATATCGGTGCGCCTGTCAACGATTTGGGCGGGGACAAAGCTTATGCGGAAGAACTGATTGATGGACTTCGTAATTATTTTCGGCAAATCAATGCGGCGCCGGAATTTAAATTTTTACATTTTACGGATAAAACACTGCTGCTATATGATCTAGAAGTCGGAGATAATTGTCTTGCCGGTTATCAGGATTTTAACGCCGCGCGAGAGTATTCATACGTCGAGAGCACCGGGGAATATTTGTCCGGTGCGCTGGCCTATTCGATCGATAAGCGGGTATTTGACCGTTTTCACCTTAAAATCGCGGTCGGGACGGACTTTTCCGATTTCGACCACAGCGATTATAACGCAGAGGTGATTCCGATTGTGTGCGGCTGGGAATGGCACGAGTTTTACAAGGTCGGCGATATTTTACGCGGCGCGGGCTATTTGTCACTTGATTATTTGCAAGATTATCAAATCGTCGGCTTTTTAGAACCGGGGATTTCGATTTTGCCGCCGGAAGCGCAGGATCTTGAGACGATCGTATCGCTGGATACTTATGTTTTGGTTCCCTATTTGGACTATACAAGTATGCCGACACCGGTGAATGCGGATAAAAATGATCCGGGTTATTCGAGTTTATCACATTATGAAAAGTATGGGAAAACGATCTGTGTTATGGAATTGGAACATCAATGCGAAGGCGTTATTTTCACAAAAGATGTATTTTATCCGATTGATCAATACGTTAAGCGGAATGGGTTTTCGATGTTATCGTCATCCAAGCGCCGGGTGATGATGATCAGCGACAGCTTCAAGCAGAGCGCAGACGATTATTTTGATTTGCTGCTGCTGGCGTCGGTGTTGATTTTAGCCAGCTCGACGCTGTGCTTGTCGCTGAATCTGGCGAACAAGCTGATGGCTTCGTTCAAGACCTATGCCGTTCATTTGATTTCGGGCGGCACGGTGGCGCACATCAAATGGTTTATGGCGTTCGAGGTGTTCGTCATCCTGTTGATTTCGAACATCGGGGCGTTTTTGTGCGCGCTGTTGTTCGGCGGCGGAGTGTTTACATACAATCAAATGGGCATCTTCGGCGTGCAGGTCTCCCGAATCAGCCCGTTCGCCGCCGCCTGCGCAATCGGCGTGAGCATCGTCGTCTCGCTGATCGCGCTGGCGTTCCCGCTGATTAAAATCTCGGTCGTGGAATACGACACGCTGCTGCGTGGGAAGGAATAAAAAACCGAAAAATTATGTTTCAGTCAAAATTTTAATATATGCGAAAGGAAAAGGTTATGGCTAAACAGACAGCATGGAAACATCCGCTCAAGGAAAAAGAAAAGGCAATGAAAAAGCCGAAAAAGAAGCGCGCGAGACCGCGGATTAAGATTGAGGAATTCGCGCTGGTCGTGATTTTTGCGGCGATCGGGGTCGGCACGATCTTTTTCGGAAGTTACGCGGTCGAGAAATATGAGATGAACAAGGCGGAGCAGGGGTTGTTCAGTCCGAATGTGTTTGTGCTTGCCATGCGCGGGACGGATGAAAACCTCGACTTTTCAAAGAAAATCGACATCACACAGCAGGTGATGGATTTTATCGAGACCGAGGGCGACGTGGCGGTCTACCAGCGCCTGATCAGCGGCACGATGCCTTGGTATACAATCGCTTTCAGCGGGCGGCTGCCGACGTCGATGCGCGTGACCTACGGGCGGTATTTCGAGGAATCCGATTTTAACCAAGGATATCACCGCTGCATGATGGGACAGGGGATGCTTCTAAACATCACGCGGCAAGACGGCGTGGATTATTATGTCGGCGGCACCTCCAAACAAAAGTGGGAAGTCGTCGGGGCCATCGGTTATCCGGTGGTGAGTGATATCAACAGAACGGTGCTTTACAATATGGACGGGTACGGCGCGTACATCAGCCAGTGGGAGCCGTTTATCATCGACTTTTCCGAGGAAGTGCAAAACGGCAACGGGCGTAAAGAAGAACTGAAAGAAAAATTCAGTGCGATTGTGACCGCGCACGGCGTGAACGTCGTCGAGCTGGAGGTTCCGGAATCGGTGTTCACGGTGTCGGGGTTTTTTAACATGGAACTGCTGAACCTGATCATGCTGATTTTCGCCTGCTTCTGCGTGGTGCTTTCGACCGTGCCGCTGACACTGTTTTGGGCCGAACGGCGCAAGAAACGGGTGGCGGTGCAGCGGATGCTCGGGTTTTCGAGCGCGTTTACGCTTTGGCGGATGTTCGGGCGGCTGATGA